>JBBQBE010000007.1:0-57485 GCA_038317225.1 Tepidisphaerales bacterium
TTGGTTTGGTTTGGGTTGGGCGGGGCGCGGGTTATGTACTTGGTAAGGTATGGCGGGGAAGGGAATTTGCAGGGATGATGCGACGTCAAACGCTTAACTTCGTTCTGGCCTGCTGCGTTGCGGCCAGCGCCGGCAGCGCCCAAATGGCCGCCAGCGCCGCGGCCGCCGTCGCCGCGCCGTCGAGTGCCCCCGCCGACGCGGTTGCGCCGCCCTCTAGCCTGGCGGCCGCGACGCATCCGACCACCATGCCGCTGGAGCGCCAAGCGATGGAAGCTCTGGTGCGCCACGCTTTGGATATCGCGCAGGGGAATGTATTGCGCGCCGCCGCGGGATTCAGCGCCCCAGCGCCGTTGGAACAGCAATATGTGCAGGCTTCGGGAGAGTTGACGGAGGCGACATTACAGGTGCGTCTAGCGGCGACCAAGGCGTTTGGACCCGACGGGTTTTCTGCCGTGGGCTTTTCGGAATTGATGGAAAAGGATGTGGCGGCGCTGCAACACGCCAAGGTCAAAGTGGTGGACCCGCTCACCGTGCATATCTGGCTCGGCTCAGCGCCGGTGGTGATGGTTTTGCGCGACGGCCATTGGGTGATCGACGTGGGGCGCACCTATGCCCGCTCGCTGCCGCAGCGAATTATGCGCACGCGTGCCCAGGCCTCGGCCTACCGTCTGCTGGCACAGCGCATCGAGCAAGGAAAATATAAATTGGCCACCGACGCCCGTGTAGACGGCAAGGAACTGGTCGCCGAGGCGATGCGGGCGGCGCGACAGCGTATGATGGCGGCAACGCAGCCTTCGGCCACGGCCCCCAGCACTCAATCTCAACTTACAACAAAGCCATGATCGATACCCTCTTAGCGTTTATCTTCCGCTTGCCCACCTGGCTGTGGATCGCCTTGATCGTCCTGAACGTGGTGCTGGGCGTGGTGGCGTATTTGATTTTGCTGGAGCGCAAGGTGGCTTCCTGGGTACAGGACCGCATCGGGCCCAACCGCGCCGGGCCGAAGGGTTTGTTGCAGCCGATGGCCGACGGTTTGAAGATGTTCACCAAGGAGGACTACCGCTCCTCGCAGACCGATCCGATTTTGTTCACGCTGGCGCCGATCCTGATGATCTGCCTGGTGCTGATCAGTATCGCGGTGATCCCCTGGGGCGGATGGGTGCAGAAAACCATTACCTCCGCCAACGCCCCGCCACCGATTCCGGTAAACGCGGTGATCGTCGGCGCCACCGAAGTGGGCGCGGCCGGTCAACAGATCACCTATCGCTGGCCGGTGCAGATCGCCAATTTGAATATCGGGGCGTTGTACATCCTGGCTGTGTTGTCGCTGGCCGTTTACGGCGTGGTGCTGGCGGGCTATTCGTCCAACAACAAATTTTCCTTCATGGGCGGGCTGCGGGCCACGGCACAGATGGTCAGCTATGAAATCCCGCTGGGGTTGTCGCTGCTGACGATTGTGCTGATGTTCGGCACGCTGGATTTGTCGGTGATCGTCGAAAAACAGGTGCACTACTGGGGCGGATGGGTTCCGGCGTGGAACGTGTTTGCCCAGCCGGCGGCGTTTTTGCTCTTTTTGGTCTGCCTGCACGCCGAGGCCAACCGCGCCCCTTTCGATCTGGCCGAAGCCGAGCAGGAATTGGTCGGCGGATATCACACCGAGTACACCTCCATGCGCCTGGGCTTTTTGCTGATGGGCGAATACGTGGGGATGGTAACCACCAGCGCGCTTTGCGTGGCGCTGTTTTTTGGCGGCTGGCATATCCCCTGGCTGGACAAAATCCCGGCCATCGGTGGTTACATCGATGCGTCCAATCCCTCGCTGACCGGCTCGCTGGCGGTGGCGGTGTTGCGGGCGGGGTGCTACTTCGCCAAGGTGATGGTGCTGATCTTCGTGTTCATGTGGGTGCGCTGGACTCTGCCGCGATTTCGCTTTGACCAATTGATGATGCTGGCCTGGCGCGGGCTGATCCCGATGAGCCTGGGGTTGATGATGGCGACGGCCACGGTGATTTATTACTTTGGGGACTTAAGCCAGCGGGCCTACTTCCGCATCGGCGGGCGCTTGGCGGCGGTGCTGCTGGCGACCAATGTGCTGGTGGTGCTGGCGTCGATGGGCATCAGCGTGCTGTTGCCGGCCCCCCCGCCGACCAATCGGCGGGTGCGAATCATCGGCAGCCGCTACCAGCCCGCGCGGTAATTTTTACTCTGCCGCGCAAGCCAAAGCGTTGCTCGAATCCCACGCGGCGGATCACTTCATGGCGCATCGCGACGAACCCCACGATTGCGCCGCATCCCGCGCTATGTCGCGCTACAACGCCTCGTCCCGCGCTATGTCGCGCTACAGCGCCGCATCCCGCGGTATGTTGCGCTACAGTGCCGCATCCCGCGGTATGTCGCGCTACTGCGCCGCAACCCGCGGTATGTCGCGCTACTGCGCCGCGTCCGGTGCCATGCCGCGCTACAGCGCCGCCTGCTGCGCTACTGCTCCGCGCCAATAGCGCCGCGGCGCACGATGCGGCGCGGCGATGTTGTGGTATCCCACTTAAACCAGAATCTCTTCCTCGCTGGCCTGGGCCTCCTCGGCGGCAGTTTGCGAGCGCGGCGGATTCTTGAGTACCTTGCGGCTGAAAAATTCGCTGATTGGGTCCAGCAGGGAGTAAACCACCGGCACAATCAACAGGGTCAAAACCGTGCTGCTGATGAGTCCTCCGAGAATGGCCACGGCCATGGGCCGGCGGCTTTCAGCGCCTTCCCCGGTGCCCAGGGCGCTGGGGAGCATACCGAAAATCATGGCGAAGGTGGTCATCAAGATCGGGCGCAGTCGCACCGGTCCGGCCCGGCACATCGCCGCGTCGCGCTCCATGCCGTCGCGCTGGCGCAGGGTGTTGGCATAGTCGATCAGCAAAATCGCATTTTTGGTAACCAGTCCTAACAGGAAGATGAAGGCCATCATGGCAAAAATGCTCAGGGATTGGCCGGTTAACAAAAGTGCGCCAATGGCACCGACGAACGCCAAAGGCAACGACAGCATGATCGTCAAAGGATGAATCGGGCTTTCAAACTGCGCCGCCAGCACCATATAGGTAACGATCACGCTTAAAAGCATGGTGAAACCCAGATTGGCGAAGGATTCGCGCATATCCTGGGCGTTGCCGGTCCAGGCGAAGCTGTAATCGCTGGAGAGCTTGTTTTGCGCGGTGTACGCCTCCATCTGGGTAATGGCATCCGAAAGGCTCTTGGTGTTGCTGTCCAGGTTGGCCAGCAGGGTGATCTGCCGCTGGCGGTTAAAGCGGTTGATCTCTACCGGGATGAAGGTGTTTTGCACCGAGGCCACGTTGCTGAGCTGGACGCTGGCGCCGCCACTGGTGGGAACCCACAAATCCAGCAATTTCTCCGGCGAATTACGGCCCGATTCCAGGAAGCGCACCGCGATATCGTAGCGGTCCTTGCCGCTGCGGAATTTGGCCACATCCACCCCGCCAATGGCGGTGCGGATCGTGTCGGCGATCATCATCGGCGAAACGCCCAGTTCGGCGGCACGCTGCCGATTAACTAAAATGGACGATTCGGGGCGACCAGTTTCATAGGTGCTGTCCACGTCGGTATACCCGCCCCACTGGCGCATCTGGCCCATCATGCCCTGGGCGAAATGGTCCAGCGTATTTAAATCCGGCCCCAACAGTTCATACTGGATTTCGGCGGTCTTCATGCCCGCTCCGCCCATGGGGTTGACTGGCTGGACGGTTACTTTCACATTGTCAATCGCCTTGACCTGCCGGCGCACCTGGTCCATCACCTCGAATTGCCCGCGCAGCTTTTTGCTTTGCCGCTGGGCCTTGTCAAACAGGCGAACGTAAAACGAGCCTTCGTTGACTTTGCCCTGGTCGCCGCCGCCGATGGTGTAAAAGGTGTAGTTCAACTCGGGAATGGTTTTGATCTGTGCCCGCACCTTCTCCATGTACTGGCGCGTGGCGCTGAGACTGCTGCCCAGCGGGGCCCGCAGGCTCACTTCAAATTCCGAGCGGTCCTCCTTGGGCAGAAAATCGGCCTTGACAAAGCGCAGCAGTCCCAGAGAGCCGACGAAGAAGAGTACCGCGCCGATCACCACCAGCACGCGATGATGAATGCAAAATCGCAGCACGCGCTCGTAGAGTCTTTCCAAAGCTAAAAAGCTCTGTTCCAAAAAGCGGAAGATGACGTTGGCGTGGGTCTGCTTTTTAAGCATGCGGCTGGAGAGCATGGGGTCCAGCGTGAAGCTGACGAACATGCTGATTAACACCGCGAAACTGATGGTCATGCCGAAGGGGAAAAAGAAGCGGCCGACGATCCCTTTGGTGTAGGCCGTGGGCATAAACACCGCCACCACCGAGAGCGTGGTCGCCAACACCGCCAGGCCGATTTCATTGGTGGCAAAGGCCGCGGCGAAACGCGCCGGCTTGCCCTCCTGCACGTGGCGCATGATGTTCTCCTGCACCACGATGGCGTCGTCAATCAACAGGCCGATGGCCAGCGTCAAGGCCATGAGGGTCATGAAGTTGAGCGTGAAGCCCATGACGCTCATCATCATAAATGTCGCCAGGATGCTGGTGGGCAAGACCATGGCGCTGATGAAGGTGGAACGGAAGTTGAGCAGGAAGATCAGCACCGTAAAAACTGCCAGCAGTCCGCCGACCACCAGGTGGTGATACACCTCGTTGATCGATTGCTGGATGTACACCCCGCTGTCCATAGCGATGTCCAGCGTGATCCCCTCGCTTTTCAAATCGCGCTCCAGTTTGGCGATTTCCGATTTTAAGTCGTTGCTAACCTGCACCGTGTTGGTGCCGCTCTGGCGGCGAATCTGCAAGGCCAACGACGGCTTGTCGTCGCGCTGGGAATAGCTGCGCAGTTCCTCCAAACCGTCTTCCACCGTGCCGACATCGCGCAGGTAAACGGTGCCGCCGTTGGCGCTTTGGGCGATGATCAAACCTTCCATCTCGGCGGCGCTGTGGAACTCGGCCTTGGTGCGGGTAACCAATTCCAACGAGCCCGTTTCGATGCGCCCGCCGGGCATTTCCACATGCTGAGCCAGCAGGGCATTGGAGACATCGCGCACCGTCAGGTGATGTTGCTGAAGCCGCTGGCCGTCGAGCCATAGCCAGAATTTGCGGTCGCGCCCGCCGACGATTTTGACGTTGCCCACATTGGGCACACGCTGCAGCCGTTCCTTGATGCGCTGATCGGCCAAGTGATACATCTGCCGATCGTCCAACTGGCCGCTGACTACCAGAGTCATGATCGGGGCCGAGTCGGGATCAAATTTTTCGATGATCGGATCATCGGCGTCGGTGGGCAACTGGACCCGCACGCTGTTGATCTTCGACTGTACCTCCTGGTAGGCCACGTCGATATTCTTTTCCAGTTGAAATTCCACCATCACCAGCGAATAGCCCTCGGCGCTGGTGCTGCGGAGGGTTTTGATGCCGGCGATGGTGTTCACCGCCTGCTCCAATACGTCGCTGACGCGCGACTCCATGGTTTCCGGGTCGGCCCCGCGCAGGGTGGTTACCACGGAGATAACCGGAAAATCGATCTTGGGAAACAGGTCCACCCCCAGGCCCTTGAGCGACACGATCCCGAAAACGATCATGGCCAAAATCACCATGGAGGTGAACATCGGCCGGCGAATGGCAATGTTGGATATCAGCATAATAACTCACTTGGCCGGCGCGGCGGCCCGGTTGCGTTAGCGCGCTGGGGTCGTCTCCGCGGGCTTGTCCAGGTAAACAGTTTGCCCGGCCGCCAGGCCGCGCACCACCGCTCCTTCGGTCAGCAGTTCCACCACATGCACCGGCGCGGTGGTCGGTTTGCCCGCTTGTTGGATGTAAACCACATCCTGTGCACCTTGGCGAATCAGGGCCGACTGGGGAATGATGGTGCGGGCGCCGTCTTTCGGGTCGGCCGCAAGCCGGGCGGTTAAAAACGCGCCGGGCACGAGTTTGCCGCGCCGCTCGGCGGGAATGCCCACGCGCAATTCCACCGTGCCGCGGGCACTGTCGATGGAAGGCACGATGCGATCGACCTTCAAGTCCAGCGGCTGCTCCAACAGCGGCGAGAGCAGCGTGATGGAAGTTTTGCCCGCCGCGATTTGCGGCAGATAGGTTTCGGGCGCTTGCAGCGCCGCTTCCAACGACCCGACGGCTTGGATTTCAAACACGTCCGTGGGCGGATTGGCGGCGATGTAATCACCCAGGCTCTTAAAACGCTTGATAATCACCCCGTCAAAGGGGCTGGTTACGGTGGCGTCGCTTAAATCGGTCTGGGCGATCTTCACCCCCACTTGCGCTTCATTGACACGGGCCTGGGCCACGGCGATTTCGCTGGGCGTCGGGCCGTTGTCCGCTTCGGTCAGCCGCGACTCGGCGGCCTGCAACTGCGCCGTCTGGGCCGCCAGATCGGTTTGCGATTCCTCCAGCCGCCGCGGCGGAAGCGTTTGCTCCTGCTCGACCAGTCGGCGATAGCGCACCACTTCCCGTTTCTTATCCTCCACGCGGGCCTTGAATTCAGCGATGCCCTGGCGAAGTTGTTCCAGCTTTTCCGGGCGGGTTTTGGCGGTGAGGTTGTCCAGATTCGCCTGCGCCGCCGCCAGTTGCGCCTTGGCCAGGGCCAGGTTGTTTTCAAAGCTGTTGGGTTCCAGCACAAAGAGCGTCTGGCCCTTGGTAATGGCCATGCCCGCATCCAGCGGACGACCCTGATCGTCGGTGCCCAGTTTGGTCAAATGTCCGCTGATGCGCGGACTGATGCGGGCCGAATACGAGGCCACCGCCCGCCCGCTGAGGGTCAAATTCGCCTCAAGCAACGGCTGGGCCGTGGCGGTGCGCGGAGCGGCAGGAGATTGCTGGGCCTGGGCGCTCCAAGCGCCCAAGGCCAAGGCCAGGGAACAAACCGCCAGATTGCTGATGAATTTCATAATCGTCGCCTGTAAAGTTTTTTTTTACCGTGGTTATCGAGTTGGCAGGGTCGCCGGGAAAGCCACCGGCTGCGGCTGCACTGCCACCTGCGCGGCGGACGCGGTGGCCGGTTGTGTGGCCGGGGGCCAAGGCGGCAAGGCCGCGGCCTCCAGTTCATGCCACACGACCAGGGTTTCGGTTTGCGCCTGATCCAGCGCGGTCGATTGAATCGTCAAATCCGCCAAAGAGCGTGCGGCCCCGGCCTCATCCTCCAGACCTTCCTTATACAAACTGATCACCCTTTCCATCCCCCGCCGCCGGGCCGACTCCAGCGCCGCCGACGCATCCACCGTCTCCAAGGCCTGCTGCAAACGCAAAGCCCGAAGCTGCACTTCGTACAGCACGCCCAGCGACAACAGCAAGGTGCGCTGCTCCTCAACGCTGAGGGTTTTTTTCGCCTGCGAATAGCGCCATAGCGTCGCCCCGCCGTCCAGAAGCGAATGGCTCACCTGGATGCCGCCCACCAAATAGCTTTTGTTGACCACTTGCGAATTGCTGCTCCAGTTGTAACTGCCCACCAGGTCCAGCCGCGGGAAAAAGGCCGCCGCTTCGCGCTTGACGTTGTTGGCCGAGATATGCCGCTGTAAATCCTGCGACCATAGTTCCGGGCGATTTTCCAGGGCGCTTTGCTCCCAGAAGCGCACGGCTTGCGGGGTCGGCGAAACCGGCAAGGCGGGTAGGGCCATGCTGATGGCAAATTCCACGCCCGGCGGCAGCGCCATCAGTTGCGCCAAATCCAAATGAGTTTGACGGATGCGCTGGGCCGACAAGGTCAGTTCCAATTTGGCCTGGGCCAGCGCCGCTTCCACCAAAGCGGTGTCGGCCTTGACGGTCAACTGCGCTTTTTCCAAACTCCGGGCCACCCGCAATACCTGCTCGGCGGCTTGATAGGCCTGCTGGGCCAGCACCTGCTGACGCATCGCCCCGGCATGGCGCACATAGGCCACGCGCACATCGCGAATCAGCACTTGCACCGTCCGCCGCAGCGCCAGCCGCTCCTGCGTGCGCCGGTCGCGGGCGATCTGCCACGAATAATACGTCGCCCCCCAATCCAAAACCGGAACCATACCGCTGACGGAAGCATATTGCGTGCGGCGATCCTCGGTGGTTTGCGGCTGGCCGTTGCCCGTCCCGATCAAAGCGTCATTGGATCGCTCCTGGGCGCTGTAGCCGGCCGAGGCTTTGGGCAAACCCTGGCTCAAGGCCAATTTCACCTGCTCATCCTGCAAATCGAGCGTTAAACGCCGAACACGCAGGTCCAGGCTATTGCTCAGCGCCAGCCATTCGCAGCGGGCCACGCTCCACGTTCCGGCCGATTGCTCCTGGATATCTTGCCGCTGGCTTTGCAGGTAGTTTTTGAAGCGCTCCACCTCATCATTGCGACGCACTTGGGGCGCGTTGCGGCAGCCGGTCGCCAGCAGCCCCGTCAGCAGCGCCATGCCGATAAACCAACGTTTGCAGCCGACTGGTTTCATGCTCGATCCCGCGTGTGATTGCCGATCCCCCCGTACAGTAAACCCCACAACAGCTCCATGGCCACCACGTTGTCCACCGGCACGGCGTTCAAAATGGTCCGCTCGCAAAAGCTCAGGCAAACCGAGACCATAAAATCCTGAAGAATGGCCGGGTCGATGTCCGGGCGGATTTGCCCGTCTTGCTGGGCCTGGCGCAACAGCGCCAGCTCCTTGACGCCGTAGGTTTCCTGGCGGTCGCGCGTCTCGGCGGCCAAGGATTGACAGATCACGCTATGCCGCATGGGCACGGCGGTGAAAAAATACTGGAAGAAGGCGCGATTTTGCAAAGTATAAGTCAAAAACCGGGCGATGGCCCGGCGAATCCGCTCCAGCGGAAGGCCGTCGCGCTCCAATTCCTCCTGGGCACTGTCCAGCATTTGCATGGTATGCCGCTGCACCAGGGCATTGAACAAATCCTCTTTGTTTTTGAAGTACAAATACAACGTGGCCGGGGCGCACCCCACACGCTCGGCGACATGCTGGATGGTCGCCCCCTCCTGACCCAACTCCAACAACGCTGCCTCCGCGGCATCCAACATCGCACTGGCGGCGACGGCACGCATTTTATCTTTAAAAGTAGCGTTTTCCGCCATGATTAGCTTATACTAGCATGAACGCAGGGGGGATTCAAGAATACAATCAGAGAAAATGAATGGCATTCATAATGGGATTTATACGAAGTTTAACCAAAGTAGAAATGTCCAGTAGTTCTCCAAAGTTCAAATGTCCGCCTGGCGCTACGTTATCGGCCCGTGGAGATAAGCGGCCGCGCAAAAAGCGTGTAACTTCGACACGCATCCGATCCTTGATGCACTCTACGCCGGCCACTGCAAGCAATTCGGTTTTCCAAGCGATGTTAGCAAACTACCCGCCAAGCCGCGGGTGGCGCGGGCAAGATCGTCATCGACCCCTGCTATGGCCACGAGCCAATCAAAGACTCCTGACCTCAACGCCAATTGTCGTATCCCCTCTTGCATTTTTTCCGATATTTTCCATTGCCACCCGCCCCACAGGCGTTACGCTTTTTTGTGCCTCTAGGTATTTGCGAATTAACCGACTATTGGAACACGATAATGAGTTTCAACTTTGATCGCTTCGTTGCACAAGTGAGACATGCGGATGCCATTCTTGCAACACTCGCGGATCCAAAAAGTCGAGGGCTTCTTGATAAGCTTCGCAAACAGCTCGGGCTAAATACTTGTTACACGGTTTACGGCAAAGAAGTTGCTTTGACTCATTTGCTGCCCACGCTCATGTGGGCGAAACAATCCCACATCGTTGATAAGGATATAGCGGATCGGATTGCTGTCATGCGAAACGCTCTGGCCCATGCAGGCGAGTTTGTAGATGCGGAGCAGCGAAAGCCAAATGTGGAATTTGACGATTCGTCATCGAAGATTATTTTCAGGTCAAAGAATGATGGAGGAAAGGAAGTTTGCTTCAAGGATATCGAGGAATTGGCTGATTTTGTTGTGAAGATGAACGGTATTTTTGGGGAGCAGGTGAGATCGAAGTGAATTTCCTATTCGTGGACACGAGTCATACCACGGCCGGTGGCTCGGCCGCAGGCGGCACTTCATCTGCGGAGCCTACTTCAAGGCCGAGGCCTGCGTCGCCGAGTTCCGAGAAAGCAAAAGGGGACACTAGACATTATCTCGGCCGCGCGCTATGATTTTGTCATGCCCAGACGACCTCGCAGCGCCCAAGGCGGCATGGTGTTTCATGCCCTCAATCGCGGCAATTGCCGCATGCCCATCTTCGAGAAGGAGCAGGACTATCTGGCCTTCAGCAAACTGATGGAAGAGGGTCGCCAGCGAACCGACATGCGAATCGTGGCCTGGTGTCTGATGCCCAATCACTGGCATATGATCCTCTATCCCCGACGGGCGGCCGACTTGTCGAACTTTTTCCGCTGGGTCTGCACCACCCACGTGCGCCGCTGGCGCATGCACCGCCATAGCAACGGCGAGGGCCACCTCTATCAGGGCCGCTTCAAGAGCTTTCCCATCCAGCGCGACGAGCATCTGCTGAAGGTGATGCAATATGTTGAAGCCAACCCGGTGCGCGCCGGGCTGGTGCGCCAGGCCCAGGACTGGCCGTTTAGCAGTCTGTGGGCAGGCGAGCGGCCACCCGAATGCCGCGTGCAACTGGATCAGGGGCTGGTGATTCGGCCGGCCGACTGGGCCGGGCAGGTCAATGAGTCCATCGGCCCGGAGGAAATACTACGTCTGCATACCAGCATTCAGCGCGGCCGCCCCTACGGCTCCGACCGCTGGACCGGCGCCATGGCCAAACGCCTGGGACTGCAATCCAGCCTGCGCGAACCCGGCCGGCCGACGAAAAAACGTGGCAAAACGACGGGGGGGAAATAATAATGTGTAGTGTCCCCTTTATTGAGTGTCCCCTTTATTGAAGCCAGACCATCAAGCGTTTGCTAATGAACGCCTGGGCGAACAAAGCTCCGGGCCTGCTGACCGGCACGCCGACCGATTCATCGTAAGCCCGCCGGGGGGCGGTAAACAGTTACGCCGGCGGTGAAAAATAATGTCTAGGGTCCCCTTTGTTAAAGCAAATTAATGTCTAGTGTCCCCTTTATTGAAGAGGCTTAACCAAATCGGCCGGTTACGTAGTCTTCGGTCTGTTTGAGGCGGGGGTTTTCGAAGATGCTGAGGGTGGGGCCGTATTCGATTAAACGGCCCAGGTACATGAAGGCGGTAAAGTCGCTGACGCGGGCGGCTTGTTGCATGTTGTGGGTAACGATCAAGACGGTGTAGTCGCCGCGCAATTGGTAGATCAGTTCTTCGATTTTGCCGGTGGCGATGGGGTCCAGGGCGGAGCAGGGTTCATCCATCAGGAGCACCTGGGGTTCGGCGGCGATGGCGCGGGCGATGCACAGACGTTGCTGCTGGCCGCCGGAGAGGCCCAGGCCGCTGGTGTGCAGGCGGTCTTTGACCTCCTCCCACAAAGCCGCCGCTTTGAGGGCTTTTTCGCAGGCTTCGGCCAGGACGGATTTGCGTTTTTCCCCGCCGATGCGCAAGGCGTAAATCACGTTTTCAAAAATGGACATGGGGAAGGGATTGGACTTTTGAAAGACCATGCCCATGCGCTTGCGCAACTGGATGACATCGACGTTGCGGTCGTAAATATTCTGGCCCTGATAGGCGATTTTGCCTTCGATGCGGATGCCGTCCACCAGGTCGTTCAGGCGGTTCATGCTGCGCAGAAGCGTGCTTTTGCCGCAGCCGCTGGGGCCGATCAAGGCGGTTACTTTTCCTTCGGGGATTTGCATGTTGATGCCGTGCAGGGCGCGGTTGGCACCGTAGTACAGCTTGAAATCCTCCACTTGCAGCAAATGTCGCTCGGCGGCCAATTCCTCGTGAATCGGCTGGCCGGAGATGGGAGGATGGACGGTTTTTTCCACAGGCGTTTTGGCTCCCGGAGCGGTTGGCGCCGCCGTGCGCTGCGGCGGATAGGCCGGATGCACCTGGCGCTGCACGGGCGCTGGGGCGCCGGAGGCTGAATCAGGCAAATGGACAATACGCATGGTTTTTTCTCCGTCAACCCTGGCGCATTTTCGCCGCCCGCCGCGTGGTCAGACGAATGGCCAGGTTCAATACGAAAATCAGGCAGATCAATACCAAAATCCCCGCCCAAGCCATGCTGTTTTGCTCTTTGTAGGGGCTGGTGGCGTAGGAGAATATCTGTTCGGTCAGGGAGGGAAACGGCTCGTTCATTCTCACGCCCACAGGCACCGATCCGGCGAAGAATAAAGGCAAAAACCGTGCGCCCATGGCGGTAAATAAAAGCGGCGCGGTTTCGCCGGCCACACGGGCGATGGAGAGCATGATCCCGGTGATGACGCTGCCGGTGGCGGCGGGTAATACCACCCGCAAAATCGTGCGGGCTTTGCTGGCGCCAAGGGCGATGGATGCCTCGCGGTAGCTATTGGGGACCAACCGAAGCATTTCCTCGGTGGTGCGGGCAATGATCGGCACCATTAAAAAAGCCAGGGCCATCGAGCCGGCCCAGCCGTTGTAGCTCTGTAAGGGGACCACCAATAGTTCATAGCCGAGGATGCCCACGACGATGCTGGGCACGCCGGCCAGCACATCACTGATAAAGCGCACTGGCCCGGCGATGCGCGAGCGACTGGAATATTCCGAGAGGTAAATGCCGGCAAGTAATCCCAGGGGGATGCCGACCAGGCTGGCGGCACCGATCAAAATAGGCGTGCCGACCAGGCCATTGAGCATCCCGCCGGGATAGCCGTCGGTGCCGGGGGCCGCGGGAAGCTGGGAGAAAAAGGCCCAGTTGAGCGAACTAAAGCCAATGACCACCAGGTAGCCGGTAACCAGCGCCAGCAGCGCCAAAATGACGATGGTAAAGCCGATGCAGGCCCCGTAAGCCAACTTGCTTTTGAAGCGCGAAAGTCGGTCATGCCAGCTAAGCTGGCCGGTGGACCAGTGGGTTGGGGCGGTAATGGCCTGGCTCATCGGAAAGCAATCTCCTAATGGGCGGCGGCGGTGCGGGCGTTTTTGCCCACCACCAGCCTGCGGGCCACAATGTTAAACAGCAGTGACATCACCAGCAGGATCAGCGCCACCTGCACCAAGGCGGAGCGATGGAGTTCGCCGCTGGCCTCGGCAAACTGGTTGGCCAGCAAACTGCTCATGGTCTGGGCCGCGGCGAAGGGGGAGGCGACAATTTCATTGGCATTGCCGATAACCATGGTAACGGCCATAGTCTCCCCGGCGGCCCTGGCCAGTCCGAGCATCACCCCGCCGAAAAGGCCGCTGCGGCTGTAGCGAATCATCTCCCAGCAGCTTTGCCACCAGGTGGCGCCCAGGGCGATGGAGCCTTCGATCTGGATGCGCGGCACCGCTTTGAGCACATCACGGCTGATGGCGGTGATAATGGGTATGACCATGATCCCTAAAATCAACCCGCCGCAGAACATATCCTTGCCAACCAAAGCATATTCCCGGCCATTGCTGTTGACGAACATCCAGCCAAAACCAGGCAGGGCGCCTAAGGTGAGTTTGAGCAATGGCTCGATGCCGCGAAAAACGACGGTCGTGTGATCCGATCCGCCCAGGTCAAACATCCAGTTCAGCGGCGGCACGGCGTTCATCCAGGCGAGCATAGCGGGCACTTTTTGTCCGCCTTGGAGAAAGGGGGCCAGCACAAAAAGTCCCCAGATGCCATAGGCGATAGAGGGAATGGCGGCGAGAAATTCGATAAGGAAGGAGACCGGCTCGCGCAGCCAAAGGGGCGCGACACGAACCAGAAAAAGCGCCGCCCCCAGGCTCAGGGGGACGGCGACGATCAGTGCCAAGGCGCTGCTGACGGCGGTGCCATAGATCATGGGCAGGGCGCCAAATTCCGGGGGGATGGTTTTGGTAACCATCTCGCCGTCTTCCATGACAATTTTGCCTTGGGCGTCGCGGAGGGGCTGTTCCAGCTCGTTGGGACGCCACTCGGTACTACTCAAAAAATGTAGCCCATAGGCTTTGATGCTGGGGATGCTGGACCAGCCGAGGACCACCAGCAGCGAGCCGAGCATAAGCAAAACACTGATGGCGCCGCCGAGTGCGGTGAAGCGCATGATCCGGTCGGCATCCAGCCGGCGGCCGCGTTGGCGAAGCAACGTCTGGGTCGAGGCGACTGGTGGATCGGCCAATTGGCTCATTGCGGTTTCCATGCTCGGTCAAGGGAAAAAGACGAGACGGCCCTTTGGAGACCATCCCGCCTGTTCGTGCATCGTCGCACAGTTATTTGACGCTTTTGCCGCCCCAGTTCAACTGGCTGATAGCCTCGGCGACTTTCTTTTGCACGCCTTGGCTCAAGGGGGCATAATCCAGCGAAGCGGCCATCGCTTCACCTTCAGCGCCGCAAGCCCAGGTGAGGAAGTCAACCAACACCTTGGCCTTTTGCTCATCCTTCAGATATTCCAGGTTCTTGTAAACGATGATATAGGTGAAGGAGGCGATGGGGTAGGCGTTTTCGCCGCTCTGATTCCAGATATTGACGGCCAGGCCGTTATCCATTTCCTTCAAAGCGCCTTCGCCAGCGGCCGAGACGGTTTCGGGCGAAGCCTTGACGAATTTGCCGTCCTTGTTTTGCAACAAGGCAAAGGGGATTTTGTTTTGATTGGCGAAGGCCAGTTCGATGTAGCCGATGGAGCCATCGGTGGTCTGCACGCCCTGGGTTACGCCTTGGTTGCCCTTGCCGCCCTGGCCGCCGGGCCACTTGACGTCTTTGCCGGCACCGATCTCACCTTTGAAGTTGTCGCTTTGGGTGGTCAGGTAGTGGGTAAAGACGTAGGTGGTTCCGCTGCCGTCGGTGCGGTGAACGGCCGTGATGGGTTTGTCGGGCAGATTCAGGCCGTCATTGATGGCGGCGATTTTGGGATCGTTCCACTTGGCGATTTTGCCCTGGAAGATGTCGGCGACGATGGGGCCGGTGAGCTTCAGATCGCCTTTGACTTCAGGCAGATTGTAAGCCAGGACCACAGCGCCGGCGACGGTGGGCAGGTGGAGCAGTTCGCCATCGGCCTTGGCCAATTCCTTTTTGCTCATGGGCGCGTCGGAGCCGGCGAAATCGACGGTCTTGTCGGTGATACCCTTGATGCCGCCGCCGGAGCCGATGCCCTTGTAGTCGATCTTGGCATCGGGGTGCATCTTCTGGTATTCACTGACCCAGCGTTGATACATCGGTTCTGGGAAAGTGGCTCCAGCGCCCTGCAGGCGGGTTTCCGCCATGAGCATGGGAGCGGTCAGAAGCAGTCCCGCGGCAACAGCCGCCCGTTTGAAACCTTTGAACATAGTCCTTCTCCTTGAAGTAGGGGTTTTGGAAAGAGCACTCTTTCACTGAACAAAGCGTAGGCGGGAAATATTAAGGGATTGTTAGCGAAGCGCTAGCGGGGGAAGATTTTTGCTTTGGCCAAAGTAATCGTGTGTCCGCTGGTTGGTAAACTCCATGCTCTTGGCCACAATATCATTGCCTTCAGCGATTTCGCCGCCGCGGGTATGATGTGTGCCATTGCCGATGGATTTGCCCATGACGCCACTGCAAACCTATCTCACCGAACTTCAAAGCATCCGCTCCACCGGGGCGGCGGTGCCGGAGACTTCGTATTATGGGGCGCTGGCCAACCTGTTCAATGCTGTCGGTAAGTCGCTCAAACCCAAGGTGAGTTGCGTTATCAATCTGGCCAATCGTGGGGCGGGGATTCCCGATGGCGGACTTTTTACCGCTGATCAATTACAAAAAGGCGGAGGCAAGCCGGTGGCCGGGGCGGTGCCGTCGCGGGGGGTGATTGAGGTCAAGGGCAGCGATGATGATAGTTTCGTCACCGCCCAAGGTCAGCAGGTCACCAAGTATTGGAAGCATTACGGGCTGGTACTGGTCACCAACTATCGCGATTTTGTGCTGGTGGGAAAAGATGACAACGGCAATCCGCTGCAACTGGAGACTTTTCGACTGGCGGCCGATGAAGCGGCGTTCTGGCGCATAGCAAGTCACCCGGCGGGTGATGCGGTTACGGGGCAGGAGTCCCGATTTACCGATTTCCTTCAGCGGGTCATGCTGCACAATGCCGCCCTGGAACGCCCGCAAGATTTGGCGTGGTTTCTGGCCTCCTATGCCCGCGACGCCCTGGGCCGAATTGAAGGCCGCAAACTTCCCGCCCTGGATGCCCTGCGGGTGGCGCTGGAAGAATCGCTGGGGCTGAAGTTTGAAGGGCGCAATCCCCAGGAAGCCCAAAAGTGGGAGCACTTTTTCCGCTCCACGCTGGTACAGACGCTGTTTTACGGCGTCTTTTCCGCGTGGGTGCTTTGGCATACCGAAAAGCCCGGTCGTAAAGACCGCTTCGAGTGGAAGCAGGCGGCGTATCAGTTGCAGGTGCCGATCATCCGCACGTTGTTTTACCAGTTGGCAGATCCGGCCAAGCTGGCATCAACCGGGTTGGTCGAGCCTTTGGAATGGGCGGCGGCAGCGCTCAATCGCGTGCATCGCGGGGTTTTCTTTTCCAGCTTCGACCGCGGCTTGGCGGTTCAATATTTTTACGAACCATTCCTGGAGCATTTCGACCCGGAATTGCGTAAAGAGTTGGGGGTCTGGTACACACCGCCTGAGATTGTGAAGTACATGGTGAACCGGGTGGATACGGTGTTGCGCGAGGAACTGGACCGCCCGGACGGTCTGGCGGACAAAGATGTGGTGATTCTCGACCCCTGTTGCGGCACCGGGGCTTATCTGGTGGAGGTGATTGAGAAGATCGCCGAAACCATGAAGGCCAAGGGGAATTGGGACGCCGGAAGCGCTGATGAATTGAAGAAGGCGGTAACGCAGCGGGTTTTTGGATTCGAGATTCTGCCCGCGCCGTTTGTGGTGGCGCATTTGCAATTGGGGCTATTGCTTCAGAATTTGGGTGTGCCGCTTTCGCATGAGACCAGCGAGCGCGCCGGGGTTTATCTCACCAATTCCCTGACCGGCTGGGAACCGCCCAAAGGCCCCAAGCAGCATTTGATCTACCCGGAAATGGAGCAGGAGCGGGACGCGGCCGATGTGGTGAAACAGAAGCAGCCGATTCTGGTGATCATTGGCAATCCCCCCTACAACGCCTTCGCGGGCATCAGCCCGGAGGAAGAGGCGGGATTGGTCGAGCCGTACAAAGACAAGCTGAATTTGCCGGTGGCCAAAGGTGGCTGGGGAATCAAAAAGTTCAATCTTGATGATCTGTATGTGCGGTTTTTTCGCATTGCCGAAAAGCGGATTGCGCACCAGAGCGGACAAGGGGTGGTCTGTTTTATTTCCAACGCATCCTATTTGAGCGATCCGTCGTTTGTGGTGATGCGGGAGAAATACTGCCGCGAGTTTGATGCGATGTGGTTCGATTCGATGAATGGCGACAGCCGGGAAACCGGCAAGCTCACCCCCGATGGCAAGCCCGATCCCAGCGTCTTTTCGACCGAGTACAACACGGCGGGCATTCGCGTAGGAACGTCCATTGGGTTGATGGTCAGACGCGGTACTCGCGCCAAGCAGCCCACGGTGATGTTTCGAGAATTCTGGGGCAGCGCCAAGCGGGATGAATTGCTGAAATCGTTAAGGCGAAAATCATTTGATCGCCAATACCTCAAAGCCAAACCCGCGGCCCAGAATCGATATACATTTCGTCCGTCAAAGGTGAACAAGGTTTATTCCGCCTGGCCGAAGCTGACGGACTTGTGTGCCCTGCCACCCTTCAACGGGCTGATGGAAAAGCGCGGCGGTGCGCTGATTGACAGCGATCCGGAGCAACTGGCAAAAAGGATGCAGATTTATCTTGATCCAAAGCTGGACTGGGATGAGTATCGGCTGATGCAGCGGGATTTGACGCGGAAGCAGGCGGGATTTGCTCCCAAAGCGGCCAGAGCGAAGATTCTCGCCGCCGAATCTTTCGCTGGTTCAAATGTCGTCCGCTTCACGGTTCGCCCTTTTGATCTGCGGTGGTGCTATTACACGCAGGTGAACCCAATCTGGAATCGCGCCCGCCCCTCCTATTACGCCCAATGCTGGAAGGGCAACCGCTTCCTGCTGTGTCGTCCCGCGGCCGTTGCATCGCCTGAAGGCGGTCCGTTGTATTTTACCGGCATGTTGGGCGATAATGACTTGCTGCGGGGCCACGCTTATTACTTTCCGCTGCAACTGATGAATGGCCAACGCCTGGAAAAACAAGCGGAGGAATCGCTCTTCTCGCTGATCGGAGGTAAACCTCAAGCGGAACAACCCTTCGCCAATCTCTCCGAGCCGGCTCGCCGGTATCTTGCGACGCTGAAGTTGCCCAACCCGGATCAAAATGCCGACACCGCGCGGGCCATCTGGTATCACGCGCTGGCGGTGGGATATTCTCCGGCCTATCTGGATGAAAATGCCGAAGGTATTCGCGGCGACTGGCCGCGCATTCCCCTACCGGCTACCGCCAAGCAACTCAGAACATCGGCGGAGTTGGGTCAACAGGTGGCGGCGCTGCTGGATAGCGAGTCGCCGGTTAAGGGTGTAACGGTTTCGCCCATGCGCGACGAGTTACGCCTGATCGGCTCATTGCGGAAAAACGCCGCCCCCGCCGGCGCGACCGGCGGCGCCATCAACCCCGCCAAAAGCGATCTGGATATAACCGCCGGCTGGGGCCATGCGGGCAAAGGCGGCGTTACCATGCCCGGCGGCGGCCGCGTCATTCGCCGCGACTATGAAGCGGAGGAAAAGAAAGTCATCCGCAATGGGGCGGCCAAACTCGGCCTCACGCTGGAACAGGCGATCAACCTGCTGGGTCATCAGACCTGCGATGTCTATCTCAACGGCAGCGTGTATTGGTGTAACATTCCCGAGAACGTGTATGGGTTTGTCATCGGCGGGTATCAGGTCATCAAGAAGTGGCTGAGCTACCGGGAGAAGGCGCTTTTAGGCCGGGCCATCACCATGGAAGAGGCCCGCCATGTGCAAGCCACGGCACGGCGGCTGTCGGCACTGCTGCTGCTGCACCCCGGCTTGGATGCGAACTACGCGCGGGTGAATGAAGGGATCTATGAATGGGTGCCCGGAACCTAAGGCTGCAATTGCAACCGACGCACTATTTTTCTTCTACACCTATTGCTAAAACGAGCACTCCTCAGAGCAATCATGAAGCCGGCTGAGCGTTGGCAGTTGACCAGCGCCTCGCGGCCGCTATGATAGGCCATATGCAAACGTCGCGAATTGCCAGCGCCCTGATTATTATTGCCCGCGAACTTCGAGGGTAGGGCCGCCGCGTCGCAGCAAGTGAAATGACGTAACCAGCCCTGCCCATGCGGCGGGGCTTTTTTTTATGACCGGCCATGGGCCGGCGGAAATCATGATGAGCCAGACACGACGTATCGAGTTGTATGACACCACGCTTCGCGACGGCACGCAGGGCGAGGGGTTTAATCTATCCCTGCAAGACAAGCTGGCCATTGCCGTCAAGCTCGATGAGCTGGGTATGGATTACATTGAAGGCGGCTTCCCATTATCCAATCCCAAGGATGAGGCGTTTTTTGCCCAGATCGGGCAAATGGGGCTGAAAAATGCCAAAGTTTCGGCTTTCGGCATGACCCGCCGCCGCGGCGCGGCGGCTGAGGCTGACCCCGGCATGAAAGCGCTTTTGGCGGCCAATACCCCGGCGGTAACGCTGGTGGGCAAAAGCAGCGATTGGCAGGCCAAGGCGGTTTTGGGCGTCAGCGCCGAGGAGAATCTGGCGATGATCGGCGACTCGGTGAAGCTGATGGTCAGCGCCGGGCGGGAAGTGATTTACGACGCGGAACATTTTTTTGACGCGTATAAAGCCAACGGCGAGTATGCGCTGCAAACGCTGCGGGCGGCGCTGGAAGCCGGGGCCGGGACGTTGTGTTTATGCGACACCAACGGCGGCAGCGTGCCGGAGTTTATCTACCAGACCGTTGAGCTGGTGATGAAAAAGCTGGGCGCGAAGCTGGCGATCCATACCCATAATGACGCGGGGCTGGCACTGGCCAATGCCCTGGCGGCGGTGCGGGCCGGGGCCAACCAGGCCCAGGGCACCATCAACGGCGTTGGCGAGCGCTGCGGCAACATGGACCTGACCACGCTGGCGGCCAATCTCCAGGTCAAATATCAACTGGACTGCCTGAAACCCGGCGGGCTGAAAAAGCTGACGGAGACCAGCCGCTTTGTATACGAGCAGGCCAATCTGAACCCGGTCAGCGGCCAGCCGTATGTGGGGACCAGCGCATTTGCCCATAAGGGCGGGATGCATGTACACGCGGTACAAAAAGACGTCAGCACCTATGAACACGTCAGCCCCGAAACCGTGGGCAACTCGCGCAAGATTCTGATCAGCGAAATGAGCGGCCAAAGCAACATCGCGGCCAAAGCGGGCAAGAAATTCAACATCGAGCACGACCGGCAACTGCTCAAGAAGGTATTGCAGAAGGTGCAGGATTTGGAAAACGCCGGATATCAGTTTGAAGTGGCCGACGGCAGCTTTGAATTGCTGGTGCGCAAAGAGATCGGGCGTTATCACCCGTTTTTCTCGCTGGATCATTACCGCATCGTGGTGCTCAAAACCGACAGCGCCACCCCCATCGCCGAGGCGACGGTGAAATTGCGGGTCGGCGAGGCGCTGGAACATCGCGTGGCCGAGGGCGATGGCCCGGTCAACGCGCTGGACGCGGCTTTGCGCAAAGCGCTGAAAAAATATTATCCGCAGATCGAGCAGGTGCATTTGACGGATTACAAGGTGCGGGTCATCAACAGCGGCCGGGAGACGGCGGCGGGCGTGCGGGTGGTCATCGAGTCGCGGCGCGACAAAACCGCCGGCGGCCGGGAAGTTTTCGGCACCATCGGGGTCAGCGAAAATATCATCGACGCCAGTTGGCAAGCGCTGGTGGACGCCTATGAGTACCACTTGATCCAGCATGAGGAGCGGATGTAGAACGGCGGGCAATCCGCGGCCTGGGACATGGCGCGCAGCGTTGGCGGATTACCCGGCAGGTACTGTGCGGTCCAGGCATCCCAATGCCGAGCAATGGCTCGGCGGTCCCGGTGCGGGATGCGGCGAACCTCAAGCGCATCCCGCCGGGGCAGCGAACTATTGATAACACCTGCGCATAGCCCGCCGCCGCCGCGGCCAGATTCGATTTCGCTTGCCCTATGGTGTGCGGATCGTATGATCGGAGCCGATGGACGTGCCGCGTGATTCGATTGCACAAGTTTTTGAGCGACGCAAACAAGCCAATGCCATTGCTTTGATGCCGTTTGTACCTGCGGGGTTTCCCGATCTGGAGGCCACGGCGAAGGTGATTGGCGCGCTGGCCGAAAACGGCGCTGCGATGATCGAGATCGGCTTTCCCTTTTCCGATCCGGTGGCCGATGGGCCGATCATCCAGGCGGCTTTTACCCATGCGCTGGCCAAAAAGCAGCGGGTGGATGATGTGCTGGGGATGATCCGGCAGGTGCGCGGCCGCGTGGGCCTGCCGCTACTGGCGATGGTGAGTTACAGCATTGTCTTTCGATATGGAACCGAGCGGTTTGTCCAGGCGGCCAAGAGCGCGGGGGTTGATGGATTGATTTTGCCGGACCTGCCCCCGCCGGAGGCCCAGGCGGTTTGCCAAGTGATCCGGCGGGCGGGACTGGATACGGTTTTGCTGGCGGCCCCCAGCACGCCGCCGGATCGGCGAAAGCAAATCGCCGACCTTTCCAGCGGGTTTGTCTATTATTTGTCCGTCGCCGGCACCACCGGGGCGCGGGCCGACTTGCCGGCGGACCTGGTGGAGAACCTGCGGCAACTGCGAAAATTGACCGACAAGCCCTTGTGCGTGGGATTCGGCGTCAGCCGCCCGGAGCACGTGCGGCAACTCAAGGCCGTAGCCGATGGAGCGATTGTCGGCAGCGCCCTGGTGCAAAAACTGGCGGATCATAAGGACGATCCCGCGGCCGCCGCCGCCGTGGCGGGTGAATTTTGCGGGGAACTGGCGCGCGCGGCCGGGTGAAATTCGCAATGCTTAGTCAAATCAGCGGGCCAACTTCAGCGATTCACAAACGGGTAACCATACTGCTCAAGCGCCTGGGCTTGGGCGATGACGCGGTATTGGTGCTGCTGGCGATCATCATCGGATTGATCAGCGCGGCGGCGGCGGTGGCGTTTCACGAAACCGTCGGTTACGTGCGCGATTTATTATACGAAGGGGCCGGGCCGAGTTTATATCATGGGCGGGGCATCTGGCTGGTGGTGCTGCTGCCGGCGGCCGGCGGGCTGGCGGTGGGCGTGATGGGACGGTGGATGACCCGCCAGAGCCACGGCATGGTGGACGTGATCGAATCGGTGCAGCGCAGCCGCGGTTTTATCCGCTCGCGGGTGGCGATGGAAAAGATTCTCACCAGCGGACTGACGATCGGTTCGGGCGGCTCGGCGGGAGCGGAAGGTCCGATTGTGCAGATCGGGGCGGCGATCGCCTCGGGCATCGGCACGCTTTTTCGTATCTCGCGCCAGCAGATGCCGCTGCTGGTCGGCTGTGGCAGCGCCGCGGGAATCAGCGCGATCTTCAACGCTCCGATCGGCGGGGTGCTGTTTACCCTGGAAGTGCTGCTGGGCGATTTTTCAGTGCGCAGCTTCACGCCGCTGGTGCTGGCCAGCGTGGTGGCCAATCTGGGGACCAAGGCGATTTTCCGCTGGCTCAACACGCCTTATGAAGCGATTTTTTCCTTTCCGTCGGCCCAGGCGGCTGCGCGGCCGATGTGGGTGGACCTGAACCAGTTGCCTAACTTCGCGCTGTTGGGGGTGATCTGCGGCGTGATGGCGGTGGGGCTGATTTTGCTGATGGACCGGTGCGAAGAGTGGTTTTCCCATTGGAAGTTTCCCGCGGCGCTCAAGCCCGCCAGTGGCGGACTGGCCCTGGGGCTGATGGGGATGGGCTACGTGGTGCTTTTCGGATGGATGCTGATGGGCACCAGCAAACCCTTCGGCTTTGAACATTATTCGATGCCGGCGATTTTCGGCGACGGCTACGGCGTCATTCGCCAGATGCTCGATCCGAATTTTTACCACACATTTTTGACCGCGCATTCGACCGGCATGCTGCTTTTGCTGCTGGGTTTTATCACCGCCGCCAAAATTGTCGGCTGCTGCCTGACCCTGGGCAGCGGCGGCAGCGGCGGCGTGATCGCCCCTTCGCTGTTTGCCGGGGCCGGGCTGGGCGGACTTTTGGGCGTGCTATTAAACATGATCGGGGCCAACCGCATCGACGCCTCGTTGTATTCCCTGATCGGCATGGGCGCGACCCTGGCGGCGGTGGTGCATGCGCCGCTGGCGTCGATTTTGATCTTGATGGAATTGACGCGCGACAGCGCGGTGGTGCTGCCGGCGATGCCGGCGGCGGTACTGGCGGTGGCGGTTGCGCGGCTTTTGTATCCCGATTCGATCTACACCATGGGCCTGCGCCGCCGAGGGCTGCGATTTGGCAACAGCAGCGGCGGCTCCGCACTGCACCGGCTGAGCGTAGAGGAAGTGCCGCTGGAGCCGGTGGTGAGCATCCAGCACGGCCGGCCCTTGCAGGAGGCGCTGGACCTGGCCGACCGGCTGGGCATCAGCGATTTTGTGGTGCTGGATCAACATGGCCACTACCAAGGCATGATCTGCGCCCAGGATTTGCAGACGGCGCTCTTGCAACGCGAGGCGATTCCGCTGCTGCTGGTGGCCGAGGTAATGCGCTTCAATATTCCCACGTTGGACAGCGATGAGGATCTGGCCACGGCACTGGAGACCTTCGCGGCCCACGACGTGCGGGCACTGCCGGTCTGTTTGCCCAGCAGCGAGCGGGTGATCGGTCTGCTCAGCCGCGGGGCGCTGATGAATCGCTATCGCCAGGCGATGCATTCGGGAGTGTGAGCAAATCGAACGCAATGGCTCGCTTTGGCCGCGGCGATTACCAATCGGCTTGCAGTTCGCGCACGATCGCCAGGGCCAGTTTTTCGGCGGTTTGCTGATCGCCGACGAATCTTGCTTCGCCGAGGGTGGGGAAATAAGTGTTGCTTTGATCAAAGTTTTTGCGCTGCACGAGAATCTGTCCGCTGCGCAAATCCTTCCAGATGAAATTGATGCTGAGGGTTAAGAGCTGCTCCTGGGGCTGGCCGGTGGCCGGGTCGTTGCTGAGGGTGATGACCCGCGAGCTGACGATCTCCCCTTCCAGGATGGTGTCCGCGCGCTGGCGGGGCACGATTTTGTAGGGTGTCTGGGCTTCGAGTTGATGGGCCACGGCGCTGCTGAGAGTTAATTCGACGCCGCGATGAAAATCCTTGCTGGTGAAAATCGGCACGGCAACGGTCTTGATATTCTGTCGATACAACGAGCGCCAGCGATAGCCGGAGGAGGATTCCTCGCCGCCCTGGCGGTAGCCGCAGCCGCTTGCCGCCAGCGCGGCCAGGAGGGTTAACCATGCCAGGGGGCGGATCATTGGTCCTCCCGGTCGGCTTGTCGGGCCTCGGCGGGCAGGTCCGCCAGGCGCTTTTGGGCTTGGGCGGCCTCGGGGGCCTGGGGATAATGCATTAAGACGTATTGATAGTTATATGCCGCCGCCCGGTTCTGGCCCGTTCGCTGGTAAAAATCGCCGGTAACGATGAGCTTATTGGCGAAGGTGTTGTCGATGCGCTTGACCAGGGTTGACAGGTTTTCCTGGGTGGCAAGGTCCGGGTAAGTGGCGGCCAACTCCACGAGTTGCGCCCGGGCATCCAACAGCGGAGTGGAATCAAACTTCATCCCGCGAAACTGCGCTAAATTGGAGTAAGCCCGCCGCAGTTGCGCCCGGGGGGTAAAGGGGCTGCGCGGATAGCTTTTAGCAAAGATGCCGTAAGCGTCGGCGGCCAGATCGAACTGGGAATCGGCGTAGTAGAAATCCGCGGTGCGCAACAGGGCTTTTTCCGCCAGCGGCGAGCCGGGGGAACGCTGCTGCACGCGATACATCATGTCCACGCCCTCATCCTCGGCCGCGAGGATGGGGAAGTAGATAAAGACGCGTCTGTGGCCGGATAAAAACTCGTCGGCGATGCGATACTGGTATTGCAGCGCGGGGGCGAAATAGGGACTGTCGGGATGCTCGTCCATCAACTGATCGCAATAGAAAAATGAGTCCAGCCGTTTATCATCCTGGTAAAACGCCTGGGCGATCACCCACAGCACGCGGTCGCGGCCGGGGGCGTCCTTGGCGGCATTTTTCACCCAGGTGATCCCCTGTTTGCGGGCGGCGCGGCTCTGGCCGCTTTCCAGCAGCGCGGCGATGCGGTTGACCGCCGGATCAACCTCACGCGGCGCGGCGGCGGGGGTAACGGCGACCCAGCCCTGCCCCTGGCGCAGTTCCCAGGTCTGGGTGGTCTGGGCGCCAGCGCTCAAAGCGCAACCGCCGATCAACGCCAACATGCAGCCAAAGCGTTTCATGCGTTTGATTGTAATGGAAAAAGTGCCTCGACGGCCAGCGCGCCAACCGCCAATTGGCAAAATCGTCGGACGGATTTATCAAACACTAACCAGAATAATCAAAAATATGATGGACAGTTGGCTTGGGGCGGCGATAATGAGGTGCTGGGCGACTTGGAGAGTCGCGGACATATGTGAACGTCCATGAGCGCAATTGACACGATGAATCCCGAATCGACCACAACGGCGGCGACCGAACAATCCGCCGCACAGAAGACCGTCTGCCCCTTTTGCGGGCTGATTAAGGAAGATGCACAGGCCTGCCCGCGCTGCACCATGCAGGACACGCCGGCCACGCGGCAGGCGACGGCGGCGCGGATCGGGCCTTGGTATGTCCTGCAAACGCGCAACCCCTCAGCGCCGGGAATGAAATTCGCAACACTGGCGGCGCTGGTCGAGCGCGGACAGGTTACCGCCAAGTCGGTGGTGCGCGGGCCGACCACCGGGCAATTCTGGAAACTGGCCGGGCAGGTCAAGGGACTAAGTCGGCAGTTCGGTTTGTGCTATAGCTGCGGCGGCCAAGTGGAGAAAAACGACAATCTCTGCCCGCATTGCCGGCGTTTACAGGAGCCGCCGATCAATCCCGATGTGCTGCTGGAAACAGCGGCCGAAACGCCACGACCTGCCGGCGAGCCGGCAGCGCCGCGGTTGCCGGTGCGGCGCGAAATCACCGCGCCGTCGGCGATGCAGGCCGGCGTACCGGAGGATCAGGGAATCCTCAGCGCCAAGGAATTGGCCGCGGCGTTTCATCTGGATCTGGCACCCCCCCGCCGGCGGCGTTCGGTTTGGCGCTTCGTCATGCGGGTGATATGGGTGGTGCTGGTACTTTTGATTTTAGGCGGCGGCACCTTTTTGGCCCTCGATGAGCAGATGCGCGGCCAAGTGCTGCGCTGGGCGAATAAGCAATACAGCCAGATCAAAGATTGGGCGGTCGCCGCGCCCAAGTTGGCCCCGCCGGTGAATAGCGCCCCGCCGGTGATTCTTCCGCCGGCCCTGCCGATCAAGCCAACGGTTTTTCAGCCCGCGCCGACGCCCCCGGCTAAACCAGTCAATGTGGAGCCGGCGCCGGTGCTGGAGGCTCCCAAAGTTGAACAGCCGGCCGCGCCGCCGGTCAAGGCTGCCCCGGTGGACCCCGCCCCCGAAGCCCGACGGCTGTGGTGGGATGCGATTAACGCCGAGCAGCAGCAGGACTACCGCAAGGCGGTGGACTTGTATCAGCAAATCAAGCAGTTGCCGGCGGAGGTGTGGCCCGGCGGGCTGGACGTGCGCTTGCAGATGGCCCGCCAGCAGTTGCTGGAAAAGCCGCGGCGATAAGGGCCGCGGCGAGGTGCGAGCGGCGCACGTGGAACACCCTCCGCTCACTGCTCAGGTTCACGCCACATTTGGTTTGAGAATGCTCCAACTGCTGGCGGGGAAGGAATAAGGAAGCCCTCTCCCTAACCCTCTCCCATGAGTACATATGAGAGGGGATTGATTATTTAATGCCCTCCCATGAGTACATAGGATAGGGAATTTTTTTTCTCTCCCATCTGTACATGGGCGAGGGGATTATTGCTCTCCTATGTACTCATGGGAGAGGGGGTTATTGCGCTCCCGTGCGCCCGCAGGCGAGCTTCTTTTTCTTTGCCCTCTCCTGCGTACTCGCGGGGGAGGGTTGGGTGGGGGCTTCCTTATTCCGCACCCAAATCCCCACGCCCCCGCGAGTAGGCAGGAGAGGGGATAAAAATACTAACATGCGATTAACCTTATTTTTCTCCCTCCGCGTATTGCGCTGCCCACCGCCGCATCATCAAAGAAATGGAAAGGTTACGATTCATCCTCCGCAGACCCCTGAAGCACCGTCCGGATCACCTGGCTGACTGCTTCGTAATCAAACCCGCGGCGCAAAAGCATTCCCGTCAGCCTTCGCCGCGCTGTTTGCGGATCGAGTTTACTTAAGCGGGCGGCCTGCTTTTGCGCCAGGTTCAGGGCAATATTTAAAGAATCCTCCGGGCCGACTGATTCGAGGGTTTGCTGGACGATTGCCGGGGCCACGCCGCGTTTGGCCAGTTCCAGTTTAATCCGCCGCGGGCCGTGTTTTTTGGCTTGAGTTGCGTCGTGGGCCAGCGCCGCGGCGAAGCGGGCATCATCCACATAACCCATGCGCGCCAGATCATCCAATACCTGCTCGATCAGATGCGGCGGATACTCCAGCCGGGACAATTTGCGACTCAGTTCCGTGCGGCTATGCAACCGATGCTCCAGGGCGCGGGTGGCCCGATCAAAGCACTCCTGGCGCAATTCCCCCTGCTCAATACCCCGCAAATCCTCATCGCTTAAGGCCATTCCCTCACGGAGGCGAAACCGCGCAATCACATTGACATTGCATCCAAATGCGAAATGCCCATCCAGATAGACGCTGCGACGGTTGGCCGCACGTTTTTGCGGCTTGATGAGCGTGATGACGGCCATGCGGCCATTTTACCGCACAGGGCCATTATTTGGTTCCACTGGGCGGGGATTTTCCCAGGTATTTTTTTTCAATCGCCTCAGCCAGATCGATGTCGTTGATGTTGGCCAGCGTGCAGAGCCAGGCGATGACATCGGCGAATTCCTCCTGAAGATTTTCCCGATCGTCGCCATTGAGCGCGGTGGCCAGTTCGCCGACTTCTTCGATGAACCACATGAAGGTTTTGGGCGTGCCGCGCTGCCGGTCGGTCTGCTCGTAGCGGGCGGCAATGTGCTTTTGAAATTCAGCGATAGTCAGCGGCGATTGCGGCATCGGGTACTCCCAGGACTTTACCAGCGGCGATAATTATTGCGGCCAGACGCGCTTACCGGCGATGAAAACCTGTTCGATCTGCTGGGGGCTGAGCGTGTACAGCAGGGCCGAGGCTTGCTGCTCGGTCGGAAGCTGGGCGATCCACGGTTCGGGGCGAACCACCAGGCAATCGGCCTCGAAGCCCACCTGGATCGAGCCGATATCATCGCCCATACCCAGGGCATCGGCCCCGCCGCGCGTCAGCGCGTACCACGCTTCTTGCGGCAAGGGCACCGGGTAAGAGCGGCGGGGAATGGCGTGAACTTTGAGCGCTTTGGCGGTCTGCAAACCTTCGATGGCCACGCGCGGCATAAAGACATCCGGGCCGCTGGCGATACTGCTGCCCAAGGCGATGCGAATGCCGGCGGAGCGATGGGCCACATAATCCATCATGCCGCTTTGCAGAAACAAATTGGCGGTGGGACAGTGAACCAGCGCGGTTTGGGCCTTGGCGACCTGATCGCGCTGGTGGCGGGTGAGAAATACGCCGTGGCCCAGGAGCGTGCGCGGAGTCAGCAATCCCATTTCCCCCAGCACATCCACATCATCCATGCGATCGGGGAAACTGTCGCGCACGGCCCTGACTTCCGAGAGGCTTTCGGCCACATTGGTTTGCACGTAGCAGCGGAGCATCTGCGCCAAAGCCGCGGCTCCGCGCATCATCTTTTCACTACAGCACACCGGCATCCGCGGGCTGAAGGCGTAGCGTAAAAGCCCGCCGTGGGCTTGATTCCACTTGGCGGCCAACGCCCGGGATTGATCCAGCGCCTCATCGGGATTTTGCGATAAATCCGCCGGCACATTGGCGTCATTGAGCATCATGCCAAAGACCGCGCGAAACCCCCGGCGGGCAAAGACCTCAAAAGCGGTTTGGCACGCCTCGGCCATCGGCGGGCCGAAAATGGCGGCGGTGGTGGTGCCGTGGCGCACCAGACCACTGACCAGATCGCCGGCCAGGGCCTGGGCAAAGCCCGGATCGCGCAAGCGGTTTTCCGCGGGGAAAACGATCTGCTCCTGCCAGTCGGCCGGCGACAAACCATCGATGCCGCGGCGATCCCACTGGGCCAGATGAAGGTGGGCGTCAATAAATCCGGGCAGAATCCAGCAGCCATCGCCGCCGATGACATCCTTGGCCTGGGTTTTGGATGGGCCGACTTCCACGAAACGGCCGGCTTCGCCGATACGCACGATCGCGTTGGGGGTGATGGCGCACTGATCGGGGGTGATTGGTTGCAGCAGCGTACCGGAGAGAATCGACATTGGCGGCTCCCGTGAAGACCAGAGGCAATCTAGCGGCGCGGGCAAGCCGGGTCAAATGCGGCCAGCGGCTGTAAATCCGCTAGCTTCCGGGGTTGTCATTGCGGCGGATGCGGGCCATGGCCGAGAGAATTTGCTCCAGCACCCATTGCGGGCGGCGGACGGTTTGCCACTGGCCCAGCAGGCAGGAATCCTGGCGCGGGAAAATCAGGATCGTCCCCAGCCGCAGGGCTTTTTCACGAAACCCGCTCACTCCGCGCACCTCGGCGATTTGGCGTAATGGGCAATCGTACACCCGCACGGAAAAGATGCCCGACAGCGCCAGCAACCGCTGGTCGGTGAGCACATACAGTTTGCCCATCCACTGGCACACCGCCCACATCAACCGTCCGGAGATGATAAAGACCCCCACCTCCACATACACCGGCGTGCGGCCGGGCAGCAGGTGGTCCAGCCGCGCCGCCAGCAGCATCAGAATCAACACCACCGCCGCGAAGCGCATGCAGGTCAACACAATCCACCACAGCGAAGGCTTGAGCAGCAGGATGACCACTTCCCCATCGCGCAACACATGGCGCATCAGCAGCATGGCCAGCGCACCGGCGTCAGCGTCCAAGGCGGCGGCGTTTTGGGCCGACCAGTGCTGGTCGGCCGGAGGCGGCGTTTTGCTCAGTTCAGTTGCCATCACACTACTCAACTCAAGCGCCCATCACATGACTTTTGAGCGTAACGATTCTGGGCAAATTGCGATACAGATGGTTGTAATCCAGACCGTAGCCAACCACAAATTCATCGGGGATGTCAAATCCCACATAATCCACCGGCGTTTGCCTGGCCGAGGCCCGATCCTTGCGCAAAAGCACACAGGTTTTCACGCTGGCCGCGCCCAGCTCGCGCAATTTCGGCACCACCAGCCGCAATGTGCCGCCGCTGTCGAGGATGTCATCCACCAGTAGCACATGGCGGCCTTGGAGGTCGCCCACATGCGCCGCCAGTAACTTGGCGCCCTGGGATTTTTGACTGTCGCCGGGATAGCTGCTGACGGTCAATAGCTCGATGCGCAAAACCACGGGCATGCGACGGATCAAGTCGGCGCAAAAGATCATGGCGCCGGTGAGAATGGGGATGATGGTAATCGGCGCCGGCTGGGCCGCCGTCGCCGGCCGATGATCGGCCAGGATTTGCCGGGCCAGTTCATCCACACGCCTGGCAATCTGGCGATGGGTGATTACCACACGCTGAATATCCCGGTTCATCGGCTCATCATAGCGAGCCGGCATTGCGTTGACAGTCCGCGGCGGCGACTCTAAAGTTGCCCCATGCGGCCGAAGAATCGGACCTATAAGGCGCTATTAACGGCGACGGCACTGGCGGCGCTGGCCCTGCTGGGCGGCGGCTGCGCCGGCCCGGAGCAATCGCAGCCGGCGGCGGCGGCAACCGATAATTTATTCGCCCCGGTGTCGATGCGGCTGCATCCCATCTTTACGCAGATCAAGGATTATTCCGCCAACGGCCAGCCCGACGGCATCGAGGCATTGGTGGAATTGCAGGATTCATTCGGCGACCCGGCCAAGGCCGCGGGGCGCGTGCTGTTTGAGTTGTATGAGTTTCGCCGCGGCTGGCCCGATCCGCGCGGCAACCGGGTGTGCAATCCGTGGATTGCGTCGGTGGCCACGCTCGAAGAGCAAAAGGCCCACTGGAACCGCACCAGCCGCACCTACGGGTTTGATCTGGCCTGCCCGCCGCTGCGTAACCATCAATCGTATGTGTTGACCGCCACGTTTGAACTGGCCGGGGGCGGACGTTTTTTTGATCGGCTGGTGTTGCAGGCCGGTGAATCGCCCAGCGCCAACCCCGCGACGGCGGCAACGCGCCCGGCGGAATTGCCGGAGCTGTTGACCCCGCCGGTCCGCAAGGCCCCGCCGACTACCGCACCGGCTACCCAGGAGTTATTACGTGAGCCAACCAGCCTCCCCGTCCCTGTCGCCAGCCAGCCGAGCAGTCGAGCTCCCCACCCTTGAGCCGGCCGGTCGATTGCTGACCCGCGTGCGCAAGGAATTGGCCGCTGATTTCCGGCCCGAGCGGCCGATGCGACTGAGCCGCGCCCCCGGAAGATTGGACGTGATGGGCGGCATCGCCGACTACACCGGCTCGCTGGTGTGCGAAACCCCGCTGGACCGCGCCGCTGCCGTCGTCATGCAACGCCGCGACGATCGGATTTTGCAAATCATCTCCCTGAACCTCCTGGACGCCCAGCAGCCGTTTGTGTGGCGCATGAATCTTGACGATCTGGCCGCGGCCACACTGGAACAGTTGCAGGCGGGATTCGCCCAGCCCGGCATGCGCTGGGCGGGGTATATCGCCGGTTGTTTGTGGATGCTGGCCGAGCGCGGGTATGTCGATTGGCGCGATCCGGCCGTCGGCGGGATGAATTTGGCGCTGGATTCCACTGTGCCCCTGGGCGGAGGAGTCAGTTCCTCGGCGGCGATTGAAGTGGCCACGATGATGAACCTGGCTGACGAATTTTCTCTGCGTGCCGATAAGGCCGTCGCCGGCGCAAAACTCGATGGGCTGGCGCTGGCGGCGCTGTGCCAGCGCGTGGAAAACCTGGTGGTTAAAGCGCCCTGCGGAATCATGGACCAGGTGAGCAGTTGTTGCGGACAGGCCGGGGCGCTATTGCGCATGCTCTGCCAGCCGCACAAGCTCCTGGGGCCGCTGCAATTGCCCAAGGGCGTGCGCGTGGTGGGAATCAACAGCGCCGTCAAACACAGCGTGGGCGGCGGACATTACGGCATCACCCGCTGCGCCGCGTTCATGGGCCACGCGTTGATCCTCCAATTGATGCGCCAAGACGGCGCGGCCAGGCCCGACGCCGATCCCACCGGCGGATATCTGGCCAATCTGGATGAAAATGACTATCGCAAGCTCTACCGCGACCGAGTGCCGGCGCAGATGAGCGGCCAGGAATTTATCGCTTCGGGGTTGCGCAGTATTGACACGGCGGCGCCGATGCAAGCGCAACAGCGCTACGAGGTGCGCGCGGCGGTGGACCACCATGTTTTTGAAGCTGCCCGCGTACAACGCTTTGTCCAGTTGCTTGAGCAGGCGGCGCAAAGCGGTGATACCAAGTCGCTGGAGCAAGCCGGCCAGCTCATGCTCCAGTCGCATCAATCCTACGGCCAAAACGCGCACCTGGGCGCCGCCGAGTGCGACTTGCTGGTAAAACTGGCGATTGGGCAGCCGGGAACCTACGGGGCCAAGATCACCGGCGGCGGTTCAGGCGGAACGGTGGCGGTGATGCTCAAAGATGATTCGGACACACGCCAGCGCGTGGAAGCGATCGCCCAAGAGTACCAGCGGCAAAGTGGCCAGGAGCCGGAGATTTTCCTCTCCTCCAGCCCCGGGGCATGGGAAGTGGGCACGGCGATTGTTGGTGAAAGCTAATCCCGTGGCGGCGCAGGTTTGGCGTTAAAATGGACTGACTCGCCCGCCGGTGGTAGTTTCATGTGCTTTGGAAAGGACAAGACCGCAAATGGCATTGGCTAGCATCCCCGAAATTCTGGAAGAATTGCAGGCGGGGAAATTGATTGTGCTGGTGGACGATGAAAACCGCGAAAACGAAGGCGACCTGGTCATCGCGGCCGAAAAGATCACGCCCCAGAGCATGAATTTCATGCTCAAGGAAGCGCGCGGCGTAGTCTGCCTGGCTTTGACGGCCCAGAAATGCGACCAGTTGCAGTTGCATAGCCAGGTCCAGCACAACACCGCCACCTTGCAGACGGCATTTACCGTAACCATCGACGCCCATCCGAAATTCGGCGTCAGCACCGGCGTGTCGGCGCGCGATCGGGTGGCGACGGTTAAGGCGGCCGTGGCCGATGAGGCGATGCCCAGCGATCTGCTGCGGCCGGGGCATATCAATCCCCTGCGGGCGCGCGACGGCGGCGTGCTGGTGCGGCTGGGTCAGACCGAGGGAAGTGTGGACCTTAGCCGCCTGGCGGGCCTCAAACCGGCGGCGGTCATTTGCGAAATTATGCGCGACGACGGCGAGATGGCCCGCCGAGCCGACCTGGAAACTTTCTGCCAGAAACATCAATTGAAAATGTGCAGCGTGGCGGACCTGATCAGCTACCGCATGCACCGCGAGCAGTTCGTCAAGCGCATTGAAAGCGTCAATCTGCCCACCGAGTGGGGCGATTTTCGGCTCCATGCCTACCAAAGCGTTGTGGACCGTGAACCACACCTGGCGCTGTGCATGGGCGGCATTGGCGAAATCGGCCCCGACGGCAGCGCGCCCGAGCAGCATGAGCCGGTGCTGGTGCGCGTGCATAGCGAATGCCTGACCGGCGATATTTTCCACTCGGCCCGCTGCGACTGCGGCATGCAACTGGCCACCGCCATGCAGCGCATCGCCGCCGAAAAACGCGGGGTGCTGATCTACATGCGCCAGGAGGGCCGGGGGATCGGGCTGGTCAACAAACTCAAAGCCTATCGGCTCCAGGAGCAGGGCTTGGATACGGTGGAGGCGAATTTGCACCTGGGCTTCGCGGCGGACCTGCGCGACTACGGGATCGGCAGCCAGATTTTACGCGACCTGGGCATCCGGCAAATTCGCATCATGACCAACAATCCGCGTAAAACCTGGGGAATTGAGGGTTTTGGATTAACCGTAACCGAGCAGTTGCCGCTGATTACGGAACCGGGCAAACACAACCGCCGCTATTTGGAGACCAAAAAAACCCGGCTGGGGCACAAACTGTAATTGTCCACATTCGGTGTAACGCTCTATTGCGGTGCAACGCTATATTGCACAAAATATTGCAGAAAAAATCATGAAGCAAAGCGGCTCAAAATTCATAATGCAGTTTGACGGTGGCTCGCGCGGCAATCCCGGCCCGGCGGGGATCGGCGTGGTGCTGTACGCCGATGGCATCTCCATTTTAACCCAAGGCGACTACATCGGCCGGGCCACCAACAACGTCGCCGAGTACCAGGCGCTCATCCGCGGCTTGCAAGAGGCTCATAAAATGGGCATCGCGAAACTGGAAGTTCGCGGCGACAGTGAACTGGTGATCCGCCAGATGCTCGGGAAATATAAGGTGCGACACCCGGCGCTTAAGCCGCTGCATGCCCAGGCGACGGAACTGGCCGGGCGATTTGAAAAGATCGAATTTGTCCACAACCGCCGCCAATTGAACACCCTGGCCGACGAACTGGCCAACAACGCCATGACCGCCAAGGGGCCGGTGGAGTAACCGCGGGACGGGGTCGTTAAAAAACTCGATTGGATTTAACTTCCCCGCAACCTTATGATGATTGGCTACGTAATAGTGGTCAGTGGGCGGGCACAACCCCCCGCGCGCGGATAGGATCGTTTATATGGCGGATCAAGAGCCGGAAAATCAGCAGCCCAATCGCAAAGCGCCCCAGCCCCCTTTCCCCAACGGCCCGATGCGTTTTGGCCGGGGCCTGTTTGGCTGGGTGTTATTTGTCGCCCTGGCAATCATGCTGGTGGTGATGTTCAACCAGCACAATAAATCCAGCACGCTGATTCCCTTATCGGCGTTTGACGCGCGGCTGAAAAAAGACGTGGTCAAATATGTGCTGATCGAGGGCAATGAGGTCAGTGGCGATTTTGTGCGCCCGGAAACCGTCGAGGATTCCACCGGCCAGCTTGTCAGCGGCGTGGTGCATTTCCGCACCAAGCTGTCAACCGACTCGGTGGTGCCGTGGGAGACCATCAAATACATCACCGACAACGCCGGCAGCGCCGTGGTTACGGTGCAGGACAGCCAGAATCTTTTAATCAATATTCTGGTGCCGATTATTCCCTGGCTTTTGATCTTCGCCTTCATATGGTTTTTTGTTTTCCGGCAACTGCGAAACGCCGGCGGCGGCGCGGGCATGTTGGGTAATTTCGGCCGCTCGCGGCATCGGATCACCAGCAAGGAACACACCAACATTACCTTCGAGGATGTGGCCGGGATCGAGGAGGCCAAGGAAGAGGTAATGGAGATCGTCGAGTTTTTGAAGAATCCCAAGAAATTCCAGCGGCTGGGCGGGCGGATTCCCCGCGGCGTGCTGCTGGTGGGCGAACCGGGAACCGGCAAGACACTGTTGGCCAAGGCCATCGCCGGCGAGGCCGAAGTGCCCTTCTTTTCCATCAGCGGTTCGGACTTTGTGGAAATGTTCGTGGGCGTGGGCGCCAGCCGCGTGCGCGACCTGTTTAAGCAGGCCAAGGACAATTCGCCGTGCATTATTTTCCTGGACGAAATCGACGCGGTGGGCCGCCGCCGCGGCAGCGGATTTAGCAGTGGCGGGCACGACGAGCGTGAGCAAACGCTCAATGCCATTTTGGTGGAGATGGATGGGTTTGAAACCAACGACCAGGTGATCGTCTGCGCCGCCACCAATCGCGTGGACGTGCTGGACCCGGCGCTGACGCGGCCGGGGCGCTTTGATCGGCAGATTTACGTTCCTCTGCCGGACGTCAAGGGACGCATGGAAATCCTCAAGGTGCATAGTCGCAAAGTGAAGATCGCGCCCACGGTGGATATGCTGCGGCTGGCTCGGGCCACGCCCGGTTTCAGCGGCGCGGACCTGGCGGCGATTATCAATGAATCGGCCTTGGGCGCGACGCTGGCCGGCAAAGAGGCCATTGAGATGGACGACCTGGAGGAAGCGCGCGACAAGGTGCGCTGGGGCCGGGCCAGGAAAAGCCGGGTACTGGACGAAAAAGAAAAAATGGCCACCGCGTATCACGAAGCCGGCCATGCGGTGGTGCAACATCTGACGCGCGACGCCGACCCGCTGCACAAGGTGACGATCCTTCCTCGCGGCAACTATGGCGGGGCCACCATGAGCCTGCCGGAACGCGATCGGCAGAATTATTCCAGAAAATGGTGTCTGGCCACCATGAAAACCGCCTTTGGCGGGCGCATCGCCGAGGAGATGTTCTGCGGGGATGTGAACACAGGTGCCATGGGCGACATCCGCCAGGCGACGGGGCTGGCACGCAAGATGATCCGCGACTGGGGCATGAACGACCGGCTGGGTTTTGTGTTCTACGGCGAAGATGACACCAAGCCCAATATGCTCGGAGAATTCGGCGGCGGGCGCGAATACTCCGAAGAGACGGCGAAGATGATCGACGAGGAAGTGAAAAAATTGATCGATCAGTTGTACAATGAAACCCGCCAACTGCTGGAATCCAACCGCGACCGCGTGGAAGCGATCGCCAAGGCCCTGACCCGCTACGAAACGCTGGATAACCAGGACATCGACCGGCTGATGAAAGGCGAAACCCTTACCCGCCCCACCGTCGGCGACCTGCTGGAAAAAGAGCAGAACAAGCGCGGAACGGTTATCGCGCCGGGAACGGACGATTCCCAGCCGCATGTTCGCCCCGGCCTCGATGACGGCTCATTGCCACAGCCGGGGTAAGAACTGGATAAAGTCAGTAGTTCGTAGTCCGTTGTCGGTTGCAAAGCCTTTTGCTACTGACTACGGACTACGGACTACGGACTACGGACTTTACCAAATTCCGTATTCAACGCTCCTGGGATAAAAGGAAGCCCCCACCCTGGCCCTCCCCCATGAGTACATGGGAGAGGGAGAAGGGTTATAAATTCGATATTCGATATTCGATATTCGATATTCGATATTCGATATTCGATATTCGATATTCAACATTCAACATTCAACATTCGACATTCCACGCTCATTCCACCGTAACGCTCTTGGCTAGATTTCGGGGTTTGTCCACGTTGCAGCCGCGCAGGACCGCGGCGTGATACGCCAGCAGTTGCAGGGGCACGACGCTCAAAAGCGGCTGGAGCGGCTCGGCGGCTTCGGGGATGCGGATCACATGATCGCTGTAGCGGTGAATCTGCGTATCGCCCTGGGTGGCCACGGCGATGACATGTCCGCCGCGGGCGCGTACTTCCTCGATATTGCTGATGACCTTGTCGTACTGCACACCCTGGGTGGCCAGAAAGACCACCGGCATGCCTTCGTTAATCAGGGCGATCGGCCCATGCTTCATTTCCGCCGCCGGCATCCCCTCGGCGTGGATATAGCTGATTTCCTTGAGTTTCAAGGCGCCTTCCAAGGCCACCGGGTAGTGATAGCCTCGACCTAAAAACAGCCAGTTTTCCCGGTCGCAGAATTTTTGGGCGATATCACGGATTTGCTGGCTTTGCTCCAGCACCACTTTGAGTTTGTCGGGAATCTCGCACAGTCCGCTGATCAATTCCTGGCAGTAGGTCTGGCTCATCATCCGTCGGCGGCCAAGGTAGATGCCCAGCATGGTCAATACCGCGCACTGGCAGGTGAAGGCCTTGGTAGAGGCCACGCCGATTTCCGGGCCGGCGTGCAGGTAGATGCCGGCATCGGTTTCGCGGGCGATGGTCGAGCCGACCACGTTCACCACGCCCAGGGCCAACGCGCCTTTTTCCTTGGCCTCGCGCAAGGCCGCCAAGGTATCGGCGGTTTCACCCGACTGGCTGATGGCCACCACCACCGTGTTTTCCTCCACGATGGGGTTGCGATAGCGAAATTCACTGGCGTAAGTGGTTTCGGTAACAATTTTTGCCAGGTCTTCGATCAGATAATCGCCCACCAGGCCGGCGTGCCAGGCCGTGCCCTGGCCGGTGAGGATCATGCGTTTGGCCCGCACCAACTCGCGGTTATGGGCCGCCAGGCCGCCCAGCACGATGCGTCCCTCGCGCGCTTCGGCGCGGCCGCGAAGGCAATTGCTGATGGCGTTGGGCTGCTCAAAAATTTCCTTGAGCATGTAATGGGGATAATCCCCAAGTTCATACTCTTCGAGCTGGCTTTCCAGTTCGCTGATCACCGGGTTGATCTGGATATCATCAATGGTGCAGGTGCGGAATTGATCGGGATGCAGCACCGCCATTTCATTGTCATTCAGGTAAATGACCTGCGCGGTGTGGCCGACGATGGCGCTGGCGTCGGAGGCGATAATATATTCATGCTGGCCCACGCCGATAATCAGCGGGCTGCCCTTGCGGGCCACGACCAAGGTATCCGGCTCATCGCGACAGATGACCGCGATGCCATAGGTTCCTTCCACTTCATGCAAAGCCGCCTGCACCGACCGTTGCAACAGCGACACGCCGGCGGGCAGGTGATTCTTGGCTTTGAGTTCGCTGTACAGGTCGCCGATGAGCATGGCCAGAGCTTCGGTGTCGGTCTGGCTGACAAAGGTGTGGCCCTTCTCGGTGAGCAACTGCTTCAGAGCGGTGTAGTTTTCAATAATGCCGTTGTGGACGATGGCGATGGTGCCGGTATCGTCGGTGTGCGGGTGGGCGTTGATCTCGTTGGGCGCGCCGTGGGTCGCCCAGCGCGTGTGGGCCATGCCCAGGTGGGCTTGGGGAAGACGCCCGCCATCATTAAGGTGATTTTCCAAAACGCTGATTCGACCGACGGTGCGGCGAATGTGCATTTTCCCCTGGTCGTCGATGACGGCGATGCCCGCCGAGTCGTAGCCGCGATATTCCAGCCGCTTCAAACCCTCGATCAAAAGCGGCTGGGCGATTTTACGTCCGATATAAGCGACAATTCCACACATAGAATAAGCCTTCGATTTCTAGAAAAGATTGCTCCCCGATCCACCTGTCGCCGCGGAATTGCCCATCGCGGCGGTGACCTATTGTAGCGCCGCAGACCCACGAAGCAATTAAATAATTCACCCGGACAAGCGCGGGCTTCCCAAGAGCTATCGGCCCAATAAGCACCCATCTTGGTTCCAAATAGTTGCAATAATTCCCATCCGGGGGCACTGTTTGACGCTCCATCCTCAGCCACCGCGGCGGCCATGCTATAATCCCGGGATGGATTTATTTCACGAATCACGGCAAAAAAACCTGCAAAGCGTGCAGCCGTTGGCCGTGCGCATGCGCCCGCGCACCTTGGAGGAATTTGTCGGCCAGGAGCATTTTCTAGGACCGGGAAAGCTCTTGCGGCGAATGCTGGAGGCCGACCGCTTAACCAGCGTGGTTTTTTACGGCCCGCCCGGAACGGGCAAAACGACCCTGGCGGAGCTGATCGCCCATTATACCAAAAGCAATTTTCAGCGGCTCAACGCGGCCGCCGCGGGAGTCAAGGAGGTACGCACGGTTTTGGATAACGCTCGCGAGCAACTGGGAAACAGTGGCCGGCGAACGGTTTTGTTTCTCGATGAGATTCATCGCTTTAACCGCGCCCAGCAGGATATTTTGCTGCCGGACGTGGAGTCGGGGCAAGTGCTGCTGATCGGCGCCACCACGGAAAATCCCTTTTTTGCTCTCAACAGCCCGCTGGTCAGCCGCAGCCAGATATTTCAATTCGCGGCCTTGTCCCCGGAGCATATTCGCACGCTCATCGGCCGCGCCGCCGCCGACGAGCAGCGCGGCTTTGGGCGCTACGACATCACCCTGGAACCGGCGGCGGTGGAACTATGGGCCACGCTCTGCGATGGCGACGCCCGACGGGCTTTGATGGCGCTGGAAGTGGCGGTGCTGTCGCAATTAAAAGAGCACAACCAGCCGGCAGCCATAGTCATCACGCTGGATGTGGCCGAGCAGTCGATTCAGCGTAAAGCGATTGTGTACGACGCCACCGGAGATGAGCATTACGATGCGGCCAGCGCCCTGATCAAATCCATGCGCGGCGGGGATCCCGATGCGGCGGTTTACTGGATTGCGCGGATGCTGGAGGCCGGCGAAGACCCGCGCTTTATCGCCCGGCGGATCGCCATTTTGGCCAGCGAAGATATCGGCAACGCCGACCCGCGGGCCATTACCGTGGCCGCCGCCTGCTACGATATCGTGGAGCGGATCGGCATGCCCGAAGCGCAACTGACGCTGGCGCAGGCGGCGATCTTCATGGCCACCGCGCCCAAGAGCAACGCCAGCGCGCTGGCGATCTGGTCGGCGATGTCCGATGTGAAGAACGGGCGTACCCTCCCGGTTCCCAAGCATCTGCGCGATACGCATTACGCCGGGGCCAAACGCTTTGAGCATGGCCAGGGGTATAAATATGCCCACGATTTTGCAGGCGGGCATGTACAGCAGGATTATCTGGGCGTGGAAAAAACCTATTACACCCCCACCGACCGGGGCTACGAAGCGCAAATCGCCCAGCGCCTGGCCAAATGGCGGGCCGCGGGAGTGGAGGAATCGATGGAAAACAAGAAGCAAGAATAAGCCCTCGGCCGGACGGCGGGCCTTGCATTGGTGTGCAAGCTCAATGTTCGCAAAATGCCCCCTCCCTCGCCCTCCCCCGCGAGTACGCGGGAGAGGGAATGAACCCAAACACACCATATTGTCTTTTTTATTGGCCGCTGGCGACCTGCCCCAGCCCTGCGGGGTTCCACTTGTGCGTCGGCAGGTGTTGTACGATCCCACAACCCAGCGGGCGGGGTTACGCCCAATGGCGCAACGTGATGGCTATTGAAGAAATTGGGCTCTCCGCGGAACCCGCTGATGGATGCCAAGCTGCCAAGCTCGGACATGCGATATTTCGCCCAGAACGTGGTTTCTAGGACATGGCAGGTATGTTTACCAGCGTCTTTCGCAAAGAGCCTGAAATTGGCTGGGGGCTACACGGCGGAATGGGTTTACGCCGAATGGCGCAACCAGCGCCAGACCCGGCTGAATTTTCCCGGCAGGCGGGCGGCGTAGGTGCGGGCGTCTTCCCCATCAAATTCGCGTCCGCAGCATTGGCAGCGATCCTGGTGGCTTAGTTGCAATCTTGAGCCACAATCAAGGCAATACATCAAGAGCGTCGCGGCCGGATGTCCCAAAACCGCCGAGACATACACATCCATGCGCGGCGGCTGGGGCCGGGCGGGGTGGGCGCAGCAGGTGTCAAGCGATTCATCTTTCACAGGCCATCATCCTTGAATAAGCTGGCGGCGACGGGCCGGCCACCTGTTTCTCATCGGCGATCGGGCCGGTTCATCCTGAACCATCCTGTTTATCAGGCGAGCATGGGATCCTGCAAAAATTCTGGGATCGGCTGCAATTTGCCCTGGCGATCGACGCAGGCGATGGTGGTGCTGGCCTCGGCGAGCACCACTTGCCCGCGGGTCAGCACATATTCATGGTCAATGCGGGCGGCGGTCTGGCGGGCGATGCGCGTGGTCAAATTCAAGATTTCGTCGTAGCGGGCCGGGGATTTGTAGCGGCATTCGGCCTTGATGACGACAAACAAAACGCCTGTTTGTTCTAAATCGGCGTAGGTATGGCCCTGGTGACGCAACAATTCGACTCGGCCGATTTCAAAGTATTGCAAATAACGGCTGTGGTGCAGGTAGCCCATGGCGTCCACTTCCGGGTAGCGCACGCGTAATTCGATGGTTTGTTGGCTTGGCATCTTGAACTATCCGTCGGGGCCGCTAAACTACCACCTGTCGCAATAAAAGGCAAAGTCTGTTTTGCCCGCCGGTTGCGAAAATGTGGTTTGGAAAGGATTTTCATGATTAAGGTTAAGTCGCGTGGGAATGAAACGGCCGAGCAGATGCTGCGGCGCTTCAAAAAGATGTGCGAAAAAGAAGGTCTGACCAAAGACATCAAGCGCATCGCATACTACGAAAAACCTAGCGAAAAGCGCCGTCGCCGACGCAAAAGCACGCCGTCGAGCATGGCTTCGGCTTAGTCGGAGCCGTAGCGCTGGTGTTAGAGTCGTTCACCAGCGCGCTGGCGCGTGCGGGAAGATGGCACAGACCCTTTACATCCATCCTATGTCCACCGAACAACCAGCCGTATTCACGCAATCGCTCAGCAAGGTCTACAAGGATTTCTGGGGCCGCGACAAGGTGCGCGCCTTGGACCATCTGGATTTGACTATTCACCGCGGCGAGGTTTTCGGCTTGCTGGGTCCCAACGGTTCAGGCAAAAGCACGACGATCAAACTGCTGCTAGGGCTGATTTTTCCCACCAGCGGCACGGCCCGGGTGCTGGGCGAATCGGCCGGCAGCACGCGCATCAACGAAAAAATCGGCTTTTTGCCCGAGGAATCCTACCTGTACCGTTTTCTCAACGGCGAGGAGATTCTGCGTTTTTATGGGCGTTTGTTCCGCATGGATCGGCGCACGCTCAACCGCCGCGTGCCGGAATTGCTGGACATCGTGGGCCTGGACGCCAAGGCCCGCAAACGAAAATTGCGCGAATATTCCAAGGGCATGGCCCGGCGTATCGGCCTGGCCCAGGCGCTGATTAACGATCCGGAATTGATCTTGCTCGATGAGCCGACCACCGGCCTGGACCCGATCGGCACGCGCGAGATGAAAGACCTGATTCTGTCGCTCAAACAGCAGGGCAAGACCGTTTTATTGTGCAGCCATCTGTTGGCCGACGTGCAGGACGTGTGCGACCGGATCACCATTCTCTTTGGCGGCAAGATGCAAACGCTGGGCAAGGTCAAAGACCTGCTGGAGATTCAGGATGTAACGCAGATTCAGGCCCGCGGCCTGTCGGCCCAGCAGATTGAGGGCCTGCGCCGCGCCATGGACGAACTGGGCATCAGCGGGGCGCAACTGACGCATCCGACCACGACGCTGGAAGACCTGTTTATGCGCGTGGTCAGTGAGAATACCGCCCCGAAAAAAGTGGGATAGCTTTTAGCAGTGAGTGCGATACCTTTGCCAAACGACGTCTTACCAACCTCCGGCTGGCTGATCGCGGGACTGATCGTTCTGGCGATGGTGATTTACGGCCTGCGCGATCTGTTGCGCTTCAGCGGACGCCGCACTTGGGCGATTTCATCGGTCTGCTTTACCGAATCCATGCGCCGCCGCGTTTTGTGGATCACGCCGTTGGGGATGCTGGGCGTGGTTGTGGTGTCGCAACTGCAACACCCCTTTGACGCCCAGGACGCCATCCGCCAGACCACCAAATTCTGCCTCTTTGCCACCGGGCTGCTGGTTACCATGGCGATTATCATCCTGGCGGCGACCAATCTGCCGCGCGAGATCGATAACCGCGTGATCTACACCGTCGTTACCAAGCCGCCGACGCGCTTGGAAATTATTTTGGGCAAGGTCATCGGGTTTGCCCGCGTCTCGGCGCTGATCCTGCTGATTATGGGGATTTTTTCCCTGGGTTACTTAAATTTGCGCGCCTGGTCGATGCGCGGCGACATTCAAAAACGCCTGGCCGCCGGCGAGGTGGACCCGGCGAGTTTGCCCACGCTGCGGCATTACGCCGAAGCGGGGCTTTTGTCGGCGCGCAAATTCCAGCAGCCCCAGTCGCTGCAGATTTTCGCGCATCTGCCGCAACCGGATGATGATGTGCGCTGGATCAACGGCGCTCATGAGCAGGCGATGCAGATCCCTTTCATGCTCAGCCCGGAGCTATTGGTTCCGCCGGACGATCCGACGGCGGCCCCCGGTTCCAGCGGATTGGTGATTTTGGCGCGCCTGAAAGTCAAGGAGCGTCAGCCGACGCAAAAGGAACTGGAGCAGTTGCCCGAAGAAGCGCCGGCGATGGAGGACTCGGTCATGGGTCCGGTGCCACTGAAGCCGGCCACCGCCGCAACGCGTGGTGCTAAGCGGATTCCCCCGCCGACGGTGAGCATCCAGATAACCGACGCCGACCATTTCACGGCTATCGGCCCCACCGCGATTAGCTCCGGCAGTTCGCTGGTCATCCCCCTCGCTTCGGCCGACCGGCCCGCCGAGGCGTATATTCCCCCCGCGGCGCTGGTGCCGCTGCTGCGGGGCGGTTTGTTTTATGTGCAGATCGATGGCAACAGCCAGTTTGCCGAATATGGCGCGGGGCGCGACGCGGTGGCGCTGCTGGTTCCGCCGACCAAACCGGGGCAGGGACGGGTGATTACCGCGCTAGCCAACCAAAGCGGCAAGCCGGGCTTTCCACTTTTTGCCGGACGCAGCGGCACGCATGGCCAGCAGTTGCGCGGCGGAGAAAATTCCGCGGCCGTGGCCGTCTTGCATTTTGCGGCGCTGGATGAAAAGCCAACCGGCCCGGTCCCCTTTGAGATGCGTCTGGGCATCGAGCGCAGCGGCTCTGACGCGGCGACGGATAACGAAGATTTCACACGGCTGGTATTGCGTGTGCGCGACTCGCAGACCGGCAAACTCTCCGAGCCGCTGCAGGTGCAGCCGGAATCCAATCGGCTCAGCTATATTTCCATCCCCGCAAATTATTTTACGGATGGGGCCTTTGATTTAGTGATTCAATGCCTCACGCCGGGGCACTGGCCGGGATTTGGCCCGGGATCGGTGTTGCTGGTGGCCGCCGAGCAGAGCTTTGCGTGGAACCTGGTCAAAAGCCTGCTGATTTTGTGGCTCTTTAGCGTACTGGTGATCGTGGTGGCAATCTTCTGCTCGACATTTGTCTCCTGGCCGATCGCGGTGGTGTTGACGCTGGTGATTTTGCTGGCGCACTGGGGGGTGTTGCAGTTGGGAGATACCATCGGCGCGGGGATCGGGCGGCAGGTGGCCACGGACCTGTTCCGTGGCGCGGGGGCCGCGGAAATGAAAGTAGTCAGCGAAGGCGTGGAATATCTGACCAAACTGCTGCGAATGGTGGCGGCGTTTTTGCCGGATGTATCGCGCTTTGCCGTCAGCGACGACATTGAGCGCGGGGTGGCCATCGAGCCGGCGCGGCTGCTGGAGGCGCTGAAAGTGGTGGGCCTGTTCGGCGTGCCCTTGACCGGTTTGGCGTATGTATTCCTGCGCCGCAAGGAGGTGGCGCCATGAGAAAAGGTCGAGGACTGATTGTCGCCATGCTGGTTATCTCGCTGCTGGCGACCGCCGGCACGCGGCAACTGGGCTTGCGGTCGCGCCTGGGCCAGGCCACGACGCAAGCGGCCATCGGCAGCCGATCGAGTCTGGCTTCCATGAGCAGCTTCTCGCTGGCGCTATTGCTGGGCGGACTGCGCGGGCCGCTGGTGATGGTGCTGTGGACACAAAGTGAAAATTTAAAGAACGAAAAGAACCTGCAAGGCGTCGATACGCTCATCGAGTGGATTCGCCTGCTGCAGCCGGAATTTGATACCGTCCACATCTTCCAGATCTGGAACAAGGCATACAACATCAGCGTGCAAATGGCCTCGCTGGCCAACAAATACACCACCATCCTCGACGCCTTGGATTACGCCCGCAGCGTGGACCAGGAGCGGCCGGATAACATCAATATCCTCATCGCCGAAGCCCAGGTGTTTTTTGATAAACTGGGCAACAGTCAGGAAAAGGATTACTACCGCAACCGCGTACGCGCCGAGAGTTTGCCGCACCGCTCGCGGCAAAGCCTCAAGCGCAATGATCCGGCCTGGCGGCGGCTGGATATGGACTCGCTGCTGGACGCGTCGGGCAACATTCTGCCGCAATATCTGGCCCCGCATTTGAGCAAGCCCGCGTCCGTCGCGGCCGATGGGCCATGGAACGACGGCTCGGAGTTGCAATATCTTAAACCGTATCAGCCCTTTCCCTATGGCCTGTCGCCCTTTGCCCTGGCCTATAACTATTACCAGCGCGGCCAGGTGTTACAGAATGTTTACCAGCAGCGCCACGCGCAGCTTAGTCCGCTGGTGATCGATAGCCGCCCGGCACTGGCGCTGAAAAATTGGGCCGAGGATGAGATGACCCGCGGCCGCGGTTTTGAGCTGCGCCTGCTGGATCAATCCGTGCCGCCATTGAGCGACAGCTTGGCGATGGAATTGCCCACCGCATCTTTGGCGCCCGACGGATTAAATGCCCGGCAAGCCGCCAGTCCGCTATTGGCCGGGGCGTTGTACAGCTATGAATTGTCCGCCCGGCTCTGTCGAGACGCGACGGCCGAATATCATCGTCATCTGACCAATCCCGATTACGCGATGAATGTGGATATTTACCAGTCGCACCTGGACCACATGCGCGGCATCGAATTATTGATGGAGGCCGACGCCGCTTACCTGCGGGCGACGTCGCTGGATGCGGCGGCCCGGGCTGGGGAATTGGCCAAGGCCAAAGAGTTTTACCAGCGGGCGGCCCACCAGTTCCGCTATCTGATTTTACATTACTACACAGCCGACGAGATCGCCGCCGAAACCTTCCCCAAAGGCTACACCAAGGCCAATATTCAGCAGCTTAGCGGCGAGGAACTGCGCTCGGTTCTGGCGGCGGTGAACCGCGCCATCACCGCCCAGGGCACAATGGACCAATACGTGTCCGACCGCGAAGAATACGATCGCTACCTCGAACGCATCGCCTCTCGACTGAAGCACCTGTAATCGGGTTATCATTCCAACTAATCGCCTGATGACGGCGGCGGAGATTTGGTACACTTGCGTCATGTACCGAACGACCCTGTTTCTTATTGGGCTGCTGCTGATGTGCTGGACGGCGGGCGCGCAGGCTACTCGGCCGGCCACTGGACCCGCCGGCGGACAAGTGCGCCTCGACGCGCAAACCGTTTTGCGCTATCAAGCGCAAGCCGACACCTTGGAAGTCGCCGACGAATCGGGCAAACCCAAAGCGCGATTTTTTTACACGGCTTATTGGCTGGACGGCCCCACCGCCGTCGCCGCCGCCTCGCAACCTGTGTTCAATCGTCCGCTGACGTTTGTCTTTAACGGCGGCCCGGGTGCCGCCAGTGTGTGGCTTCACCTGGGCACGGTAGGCCCGCGGCGACTACTGTTGGATGAGCGGGGCTTGCCCATCGGCCCGCCTTATCGTGTGGTGGAAAACGCCGACACCTGGCTGGACCAAAGCGACCTGGTTTTTATCGATCCCATCGGCACGGGATTCAGTCGCCCCGCCGCCGGGGAAAAGGCCCAGGATTTTTACGGCGTGCAAAAGGATATCAACTCGGTTGGCCAGTTTATTCACCTGTACCTCAGCCGCCACGGCGGCTTTAATCGTCCGCTTTTTCTGGCGGGGGAAAGCTACGGCACCACCCGCGCCGTGGGCCTAGCGACGCATCTGCATCAGCGCTATGGTATCGACCTGAGCGGCTTGATCCTCATCTCCACCGTGCTGGATTTTCAAACCCTGGCGTTTAGCGCGCCCAATGATGTGCCCTATCCGCTGTATCTGCCGGCGTATAGCGCCATCGCCGCCTATCACCACAAGCTCTCCGAGGCGCTGAACCAAAATCCCGCGGCGGCAATGGCGCAAAGCGCCGAATTTGCCCAAAAAGAATATGCCCCGGCCTTGGCTTTGGGTCAGGCGCTGAGCCAGACGCAAAGAGAGGCTTTGGCGCGACGACTGGGCGAATTGAGCGGTCTGCCCGCCGAGCTTTGGCTCAAAAGTAATTTGCGCGTGGACAGCGGCACTTTCCGAGCGGCGCTGCTGGCCCCGCGGCAACTCATCGGCCGCTTTGACGGGCGCATTATCAGCGACAATCCCGCCCCGCTACAGCCGCGGGCGGAGCTGGATGCGAGCTTGGAATGGTATTTGGGAGCCTATAGCAGCGCGTGGAATCATTATGTGCGCGACAATCTGGGTTTTGCCAGCGACCTGACCTACGAAACACTTTCGGACCGGGTGGGCGGCTGGGATTTTGCGCGGCCCGGCGGCGGATATCTTTATCTGGGCGATGATCTGCGCCAGGCGCTGCTGGAAGTGCCGGGGTTAAAAGTTTTCGTCGCCGGCGGCTGGTACGATCTGGCCACGCCGCTGGCCACCGTGCGCTATACACTGGATCATCTCGATCTTTCGCCCGCAAGCCGGGCCGCGATCACGCTGAAAGACTATCCCGGCGGGCATATGCTGTACCACGTGCCGGCGGCGCGGCGGCTACTGACCGACGATGTGCGGGCGTTTTATCGATCCACCGCGCCGGGGCCATGAATCGACACCTCGTACTGATTGCAATCGCGTAGCGGCGGCGGCATGGGTAGCGGATGGCGGCCTATGCGGCCAGCGCTGCCACAACCAAGCCCGCGCAACCCAAGCCCACGGCTGGCGTAGCCTATAGAGCCCCAATGTGAGAAGATCATTTTGCGATAACGCCGGCGGCTCTCAATAAAAAGCGGCTCTCCGCGAAAGACGCTGGTAAACATACCTGCCATGTCCTAGAAACCACGTTCTGGGCGAAATATCGCATGTCCGAGCCTGGCAGCTTGGCATCCATCAGCGTCTTTCGCGGAGAGCCTAAAAAGCAAAAAATCAGCGGCGCTGGATCGCCTGGCGCATGGCCTCGATGGCGTCGCGCCACTGGGTATTGGTCTGAGTGGTTTCGTAAGTGAGGATATCGGCCAGTTGCACAAAATCCCGGTCCTCCAGGGCTTTGCGGATACTGCGCAATTGCTGGGCAAACTGCTCCAAGAGCGTTTGCAGCGGCGCGGCCCCGACGCGAATGGCTTGCAGGTCGATGCTCAAAAGCCGTGCGATCTGGCGAACCGATTCCTGCGCGTGGTTCCAGGTGGTGAGGCATCCGCCCAATTTTTCCAGCGCTTTGACCGGCTGATTTTGGCCCAGCAGCTCCGCCGCCGCCGCCCGGCACGGGTCGGCCTCCAAAAGCTGGTTTTCCACTTCGCCAAGAATCTCCGTCGCCAACTGCCGCGGATCGGCGGTCTCGATATAGAGCGAAACCTGATTCAATTCCGATTGCCGCAATTCCCCCAAACGATCCAGATCTGGCGCCTGGCCGTCGATCAGCACATTGACCACCAGCCGGTTTTCCTTGCGCAAATGCGACAGTACATGCCCCACCGTGGTCAGCCCCATTTGTTCCACGGCCAGCGTTTGACGATCAACGGTAACAGGCATCTTGGCTCCGGGTTAAACAACTCCCTATTTTCAGGTTATCGGACAATGCGCTGGACAAACATGAGAGCACCGATAACCCGCCGGGTCTAAAAGCGCCTATGATTGCGCAGGAGAACATTATGGAATTGGATCATGTGGCCCTGACCAGCGGCGATATCGCCCAAAGCGTGCAATGGTATGTTCAGCATTTTTCCGCCCAGGTGGAATACCAGGACGAATCGTGGGCGATGCTGCGCGTAGGCCAAGAAAAATTGGCGCTGGTCAGTCCCCGCCAGCATCCGCCGCACGTGGCCTTTGCGGTGGATGAAGCGCGACTGGAAGCCGAAGCCAAATCGCACGGCGTGGCAATAACCCCTCACCGCGACGGCTCACGCGGCATCTACTTGCACGATCCGTCGGGAAATGCCGTGGAACTGATCTGCTATAAACGCCAATAAGGATTGCGCGCGGCGTAATCGGCTACATCCTCAAAAAGAACGATCTCACCCCAAGTGCGGTTCAAGACATGATACGCCCGCCCGCCGGGAACAAATAGCGGCTTGCGAGCCCTGCCAAACGCTTGGCAAGGCGGCAAGTGATCGTAAATGGCATATGACCCGAATGCCATTCGGTTAGGCCATAAAATCCGTGATTATCGCCACTTATGGAATTTTTGTATGAGATCGCGCCAATCGTGATTTTTCCGAATTCTCGGTTTTTCTGCATGACTGACATGCACCGGTCGTTGTCAGACAGCGCAAGTTCGTGATCTTTTAAGCTTTTTTCTGAAGGGAAATCCTGTTTTGGCGTTAACCGAATGGCATTCGCTTATGACCCGAATGCCATTCGGTTAAGCAATAAAGTCCGTAATTATCGCCACTTATGGAACTTTTGTATAGAATCGTGCCAATCGTGATTCTTCTGAATTCGCGGTGTTTCCGCATGACTGGAATGCACCGGTCGTTGTAAGACTGCGCTAGATCGTGATCTTTTAAGCATGTTTCTGAAGGAAAATGCTGTTTTGGCGTTAACCGAATGGCATTCGCTTATGACACTTCTCCTTCTTCCTTCGGTTAAACGCGGGTGAGCCGCTCCAGCAGTGTGTGGCAGGCCGAAAAAGAATCGTGCGTTCTTTACCGGTTCGGAAGAAGAGACATTGCCAGCGGATGATGATGCAGAGGCTTAGAAGCGGTACGAAACACTGGCTCCGATAAACGGGGCCGCATCATAATCGGTTGAGGAGATATCGTCGCCGTTGCGGTTCTCCAGCCGAAGTTCGCCCCCCAGCACCACTCCGCCCATCAGGCTGACCGAGAGATCCTCACTCGCACTGTAGATCAGGCGCGCATAGACCGGTGTCGAGGTATTCTGGCCCACGTTGCCGTTGTCGAGCCGGAACCGCCGGGCATCGTAAGCGAAACCGCCGGCGAGTTCCCATTGGGAGTTAATCGTATAGACAAGTTCCAACCCCGGGCCGCCTCTAATGCCCGGCTGCGGGCGGGCGTTGTGGAGCAGCAACCCATCGGCGATCTTCCAGTTCAGCGCAAGGTAGGGAATCGCCTGCCAATTGTCCTCAATTGGCCGGGTTACGATGGCACCAATCCCAACCGTCAGATTCGGGGTCATGGCATACATGCCCCCGGCCATCGCACCAAAGGTCAAGGCGTCACCCCAGTCGGCACCATTTTCCGCCGCAACCCCCGCGATGGGACCGGCGAATAGCGTCCAATCCTGATTCACCTTGTAACTGGCATTGAGCGAGTAGCTCAACACCTGCACATCACCCCACGGGTTGGCCATTCCCGTTCCGCTGAATTGGTACTGATCGTGCTCGTAGCTTAGTGCGTGGCTGAGGGTAAAATCGGTATTCTTAAGTGGGTAGCGGACGAGTGCCCCAATTCCATATCGGGTAATTGAGAACTGGCCGCCTGAATTATCCAGATCCGCGTCAAACTGATGTGTAACACCAACGAGAATCCGATAGCTTGCGTCGGTGGACGAGCCTTGGACGCTCCCATTGCTCGACGGCGGACGTGTCGGCGAGAACGTGGATTCGGCAAGAACCGCGGTTGACAGGGCGAGGGTGGCTGACAGACCCAGCATAAGGCTCAATTCCCGCATGAGGTTCTCCTTCTTATGGTTAGGGGTATTGTTCTGTATGTTACGGCCAAGGTCAATGCTCGGCCGGGAAAAGGGGTCATAAGCGAATGCCATTCGTTTAAGCCATAAAGTCGGCAATTATCGCCACTTATGGAACTTTTGCCTGGGATCGCGCCAATCGTGATTCTTTCGAATTCGTGGTGTTTCTGCATGACTGACATGCACCAGTCATTGTCAGACAGCGCTAGATCGTGATCATTTAAGCGTTTTTCTGATGGAAAATCCTGTTTTGGCGTTAAGTGAATGGCATTCGCTTATGACCCCATTCCCCCTGCCACGGCGAATACATGGATACATCTACCAATCCTATACAAATCGCTTATAGAGTTACATCGCGCTAAAGCGTATCGGGCGTCAGCGAGGAGAGATTGACCTGGAAGGACAACTGCTCCAGTTGCACCGCCAGGTCCACGGAATTGATTGCCACCTTCGCCGGCAGGTTCAGGGAGATGGGCGCGAAATTCAGCAGCCCGCCGATGCCCGCTTCCACCAGGCGCAGCGCCACCGCCTGGGCCCAATCCGCCGGCACAGCCAAAATCGCCAGGCGAATTTGTTTTTCGCGCAAGGTTTGATCCAGTTGATCGAGGCTCAAAATGGTAAAACTGCCCATTTTCTTGCCGATCTTGGCCGGGTCATTGTCAAAGACCGCCGCCAGACGAAATCCCTTGGAAGAAAAACCCTTGTAAGACATCAAAGCCCGGCCCAGGTTGCCGGCCCCCACCAGCACCACATCCCATACTTTGTCGGTACCGAGAATATGGCGCAGTCGGGCGATGAGTTGCTCGACGCGATAGCCCACGCCGGGGTGGCCGAACTGGCCGAAGTAGGCGAAATCCTTGCGCACCTGGGCATCGGTCAAACCCAGGCTTTCGCCAAGCTGCTGGCTGGAGACGGTTTGACGGTCTTGACGTTGCAACTGCTCCAGTTGCCGCAGATATAAACTGATGCGTTTGACCGCGGGGGCCGGCACGATGTCGGATTTTGAATTATCGGCCGACGACATATATTTAACCCTTGACGGCTCCGGCCACCAGCCCCTTGACGAACAGGCGCATGGTAAAGAGGAACAGAATCACCAGAGGCACGGAACTGATGGCGTAGCCGGCCATCAGCGGCCCCCACTGCTTGACATACTCCCCGTCCAAAGCCATCAGGCCCACGGGAATGGTGCGCAACTGATCGTCGCGCAGGATGATCAGCGGCAGCATCAAGTCGTTCCAGCTTCCCAGAAATTGCAAAATCGCCAGCGTCGCCAGCACCGAGCCGCTCATGGGCAGCACGATGTGCATGATCTGCTGCAGATGCCCGGCCCCGTCGATCTGGGCGCTTTCAAACAATTCCTTGGGAATCTCCTCGATAAACTGCTTAAGAATAAAAATGCTGACCACCTGCCCGCCGACGGCGCCGCAGATCACCAAGGCCCACAGGCTGTTGACCAGGTGCAGCGAGTCCAGCAGGGTGAACATGGTAACCAGCGTGGCGGCCGTGCCGGGCAAAAACATCGAGGCGATTAAACCATAGTAGAAGATTCCCTTGCCGGGGAATTTGTAGCGGGCCAGCACATAACTGGTGGTAATGGCCATCAGTAGACAGAGGATGACCGCGCCCATGCTGGTAACGATGCTGTTGGCGATATAGTTACGCACCGGCTGCCAGCCTTCGGCCCAGTTGCTCCAGTGCCAGTTGGCAAAGGCGTCAAAGAACCAGGGATTGCGCACAAACTGCGTGTTATCCTTGAAGCTGATCACCACCATCACATACAAGGGGAAAAAGGCGGTTAATAGCACCAGCCACAGCAGCGTATGCTTCACAGCCTCACGGGATTTGTTGACTTTATATGCCATGATTTCTATGTTAGTCAGTGGTCCGTAGTCAGTGGTCAGTAGCAAATGCTTTTGCAACGGACAACTGACAACCGACTACTGACTAAAGGGCGGTACTCCGCCCGTTCCACGGACTACTGACTACTGACTACCGACCATCACTTATCCACCTTCACATAGCGCTGATAGATCACCGTGATGGCCAAGATCAGCACGAACAATACCATGCCCAAGGCGCAGGCGAAGCCAAAGCGGGCGTCGATAAAGGCGGTTTTGTACATATACAAGCCCGGCGTCATGCCCACACTCTTAGGCCCGCCGTTGGGGCCGAGCAGCAGCAGGATCAGGCCGTAGTCGCTGAGCGTGCCGATGGTCATGAAGATCAGGTTGATGCGCACCTGCGTCATCATCAGCGGCAACTCGATGCGGAACATGCGCCCCAGTGAGCTGACCCCGTCCAGTTCCGCCGCTTCGTACACGTCCTGACTGATGGACTGCAAGCCCGCCAGGTAGATCAGCACGCCGATGGTTCCGATCCAGGGAAAGCCCCAGAGAATCAGCGCGGGGATGACCAGTTTTTCATGGCTGAGCCAGGAGGGATTGCCCATAGTGAATTGCCGGGTGGGCACGTACCAGATCATGGTGAAGATCACCAGGCCGCAGCCCAAGGCCACCAGCAGCCCGCCGGTCCATTTGAGGACCGCGCGCCCCGCCGGGCGGGCGGCCAGCAGCGCGCCGACGACGATAATCAGCGGCACCAGCAAAAACGTGCGCTGGTCGCCCCAGAGCAGCCAACTGCTCGGCAGCAAAATCATCCACCAGACCCAGGCTTTGATCAGTCCACGGGCCCCGGCCAGCATGGTCAAAACCATCGCGCCGGCCGCCAGCATTCCCCACACACTGCCAAACAGCGGATTGGCCCCGTGGGTAACCGCGGGTGTCAATTTATGCGCCAACCACGGCATGAGCGTATCGAGCCGGTTGAGCAGCGCCATCAAACCGGTGGCGTTGAGCATCTTGTTGAAGATGCCGACGTTGGGATCAAAAAAACCTTTCCAGATCAGCAGCCACACCAGCGACGGGATCACCATCGGCACGACAAACAGCACGCGATACAGGTATTGCCAGCGCTCGGAGCGCACGCGGTGCAGCACGATGGCGCAGAAGATGCTGGGCCACATCTTCACCAGGTTGGTTACCAGCAGGATGCCGACCAGTTGAAACGTCGGCCAGAACAAGGCGTCGCGGCCCTGGAGCAGGTCGGTGAAATTTTTCCAGCCCACCCAGTCCTCGGTAAGCTGGCCGTCCCATTCGTAAAAGCTGTACTTGATCGCGGAAAATTTCGGGTAGTAGTTGAAAACGATCATCCCGACCAGCGTCGGGGCCAGCAGCGCAAACAGGACCAGGTATAGCTTGGAGTGGTTGACCAGCTTGGATTTCCAGCGCGAGCTTTTGGGCCGGTCGGGACCGACCGGCTCCAGTTGCGAGCGCAATGGGACTGAGGTGCTGATCGTACTCATGGCTTATTTCTCCGGCATCGGTTCATTGCGGACCTTCTCGTAGCGCCAGCGGAGCCACTGGCCGTTGTTGTTACGCACCTGCTGGACGAGCACCTGTCGGTATTTAGCGGAAGCGTCCTGATCGGCCGAGGGGTCCATCAATTGCCGGGCGGCCTGCATGGCCAAAATGCGATCCTGGTTGCGGGCCTGCTTTTGCACGCTGTCATACTCCAGCACCCAGGCCCGGTCCCCGCCATTGGTGGGACTCATTAAAGCGGCCATCAGCGACTTGGAAAATACCGCGTAAGACTCGTAGCCCTGCAAATAGCTTTGCATCTCCCCTTCCATCACATTGGTCGAATCCGAGCCATAGGCAAAGCGGACGCTGCAGGTGTAGCCCCTGGGATCAATGGCGAAGGCCGCCATGCGCTTGGACGGCCGCGTGCCCACGATCACCGGCAGCCATTCGGGGCCTTCCATCATCAATTGGTTGTATTTGCGGCTGGTCAAAAACTGCAAAAAGTCAAGAGCCTGCTCCTGGTTGCGCGAGAATTTGTACAAGCCGTATAACCCCGCGGCGCTGTTGGCCGCTTCGCTGGCCCGGCCGGTAACATACTGGGCATACTTTTCGCCGGGGCCGGGAAGTGGAAAATCGAAGATGCCCAGCTCAAAGCCGGCTTCCTTGGCCTGCACAAACAGACTGCCGGCATCCCAGGAGCCGGTGGCGATCATCGCCGCCCGGCCCTGGACAAATTCAAAGGCCGCGGTCTGGCGGTCCTTGCCGTAAAAGCCGTCGCTGAACTGCGCACTCAAATCGTGCATCAGCTCATAACCGGCCTTGATCTTGGGAAAATCAAGACCCACCTGCTGACGCAGCACCCCGACGTAGGTTTCGTTAGGACTGATATAGCCGTCGAGGTCCAGATCGAGAATCGGTTCAAAACCGGCGGTAAAGGCCGTCAAATACTTGTCGCCGAACATCCAGGCGCTGTACTTGCTGCCGGCGATGGGAATCACTTTCACCCCATCGCCTCGGGCCGGCAGGAGGCGAATCGCCCGGCACAACTCCATCAACTGCCCGAAGGTTTGCGGCGGACGATCCTCCCCGGTCGCCTGCTTCACCAGCGTTTTGTTGTAAAACATCCGCAGGTTGAAAAAGGCGGTGGGTACGCTGTAGTAATCCTGCAAGCCGTCGCGATAGGCCCCGCGCATGCCATCGATAAACGTCTCGCGCCACGGCACATTTTCCAGCGATGTGCCCTTGTTGTAGGGATTGGGCTGGTTGATCAGACTGGTCAAAGGCACAAAATAGCGCACGACATACTGGTCGTTGTTGACGATATTGGTCATCCCCATGCCGGCCAGATCCGGCGCATCGCCGCTGATCAGGTGCGTATTGAGCCACTGGCCATAAACCGTTTCGGTAACCGGCATCTGGAGGATGCGCACCTTTTTGCCCTTGGCCGCCCAGAGCGCTTCATATTCCTTGATGATCTTGTCCATCGAATCGCGGTAGCCCAACTCCAGTTGCCAGTGGCTGATGCGTAAGATGGTTACATCCGGGTCAAATAGTTCCTGGCGCACGGCGTAGATGCGATGGAGGCTGAAGCCCAAGGCCCCCACCAACAGCAGCAGGCCTAGCATGTTGACGTTGAACCATTTGGTCCATTTTTTCGGCCGTTCGCTCATCGCGTCCCTCCCGGCTGGGTGGCGGGCGCGGGGGAGGTGGCCGGCGATGCGGCGGGTTCGTCCGATTGGCCCATGGTGTCAAACAGTTCGATGCGCGGCACCGTGGCCCCCAAGCGCGCCAAAGCCAGTTGCGACTGATAGGCCTTGCCGCTGGTGGGCGCTTCTTTGATGATCTTGGTGTAATAGGTGATGGCCACCTCGGGGCGTTTGGCGCGCTCGGCCACCACCGCCATGCGCCAGTAAAGCATCCCCTCGCGGCCCTTTTCGATCAGCCCGGCCTCCACCGCTTTGATATAGCAGTCCACCGCCGCCGACCAATCGGAAAATTGCTGAAAATAGGTATCGCCCATGTACTGCCACATGGCCGAGGCCAGGGCATTTTTCCCGTGCGCCGCCAGCCACAGGCGCAAATATTCCACGCCCGCCCGGGCATTGGCCGGTTGATAACTTTGGATCAAACACGCGGCGCTGCGCAAGGCGGCCTCCGAGCCGATGGGCGTATCGGGCCAGCCGGTTGCCACCTTTTCATACCAGATGCGGGCTTCGGGCAGATGCGGCTGATCGGGGTAATAGTCCACCATCTCCTCGATGCGTCCCAGATTCATCAAAACCCGCGGCGCAAAACGCGAATCGGGCTTTTGATCGAGCAATTGACGGTAAAGCCGCTGGGCCAGAGCGATCGACTCGGCCGACAAAGGCACATGCTGCTGGGCGCACATGCCCCGGCCAAAAAGCGCCTCTTCCCATTGCGGGCTTCCGGCCGGCACTTTGGCCAAAACCTGGTCGTACAACTCCCCAGCCCGCTCGAAACTCAAGTAGGTGATCTCGCGCAGGGCCTCTTGCAAAAGGGCCGACGCCGAATTGTCATCCGCCGGCGGCGTCTGGGCGACGGCAACACTATGCCCGCCCAAGACCAACACCGCGCAGCCGATCCAAGCCCAGAATAATCGCTTCATAGTCCCAATGGCTGGAAAAAACGCTCTGTGCCGACGCTAAAGGCCCAGTATAGAGATTTAGACCGCCAATGCCAGCCATAACGGCGGCAAATCGAGCGCC
>JBBQBE010000008.1:0-55090 GCA_038317225.1 Tepidisphaerales bacterium
CCCAACGCGCCGCAACCCCGCCGCTCCAAATTCCCTCTCCCGGTACTCCGGGGGAGGGCCAGGGTGGGGGCATCCTTATTGCTCCCCTCGACATTGCTCTGCTCAACCGGCGTATACGCAGCCGTCCCCAACATGCCGCAACCCCCCTGCTCCAAATTCCCTCTCCCGGTACTCCGGGGGAGGGCCAGGGTGGGGGCCTCCTTATTGCTCTGCTCGACCGGCGTATACGTCGTGCCCTCCATCTCCGCAATGATCGCGTCAATCGCCCGCTTCCAATCGGTTTGATGACTCAACAGCGTGGCGTCGATTATTCCCGCCGCCTCGGCCGCCCAGCAGCCGCCGATTATTAACCGCCGACCGGACATCGGCCCCCGCGCCAAACGCAGGGCCGCGGCGCGGCTTTTAGCGGCGGCGTCGGCCGTTACGCTGCAGGTGTGCAGCAGTTTCAAATCCGCCTGCGGCTGCGGCGCGGCGCACAGCCCCCGGCTTTGCAGGTATTGGGCCAATTGCTCGGCCTCATACTGGTTGACCTTGCAACCCAGGCAGCGGATGTGAAAGGTGCGAATCATTGGTTGACGATCGACCAGGCGGTTTCCTGAAGCACCTGCGCATCGGTGGGGCTGAGGTTGCGCGGATTAAAATATTTCACATTCTCCAGCAGATACGGCAAGCCCACCGGGCTTCGATGGTATAACTTGGCATACAACACGCATGCCGCCAGGTACGACCCGGCCGCGGTGGGATGCTTGCCGTCGGCGGCGTACAGCGCCAGTCCCGGCCGCCGCCGCAATGCCGCCCGCCACGCCTGGCCCACCGGCGCGACCGGCGCTTGGAGTTCCTGCGCGATATTGCTATACGCGCGACTCACCAACGGCTGGAGCGACGGCTCATCGCGCATCACCCAGGTTTCATAAAACATCGTCCGCGCCCCGACGCCGCGGATCAACTGGTCAAAGCGCCAGGCGTATTCGTACATCAGCGCTGGCCGCTCCATCGGCCGCAAGCTGTTTTCCTGAAGCACCACCCAATCCCATTGCCCCTGGCCGATCAGCGCTGTGGCCCGCCCGCGTTGCCAGTGCCCTTCCAATTCGCTGCCGTTGGAGGTCAGCGCCACAAACCACGGCGGCGGGGTCGCTCCGGCCCGCCGGGCCAATTCCGCGGTCAAGTGGTCCACGCCGCCGTTAAAGTTGGTAAAACTGTTGCCGATGAACAACACCCGCAAGTGATCAGCCGGCCGATCCGCGGGAGGGAGTTGCCAGGCCGGCTGGGCTAATTGGCCCGGCCCGCCGGCACGGCCAATCAGCGGCAACCCCGCCAGCAGCGCCAGGGTTAACAGGTAAAAGAGCGCTTCCAGCGCGCGCCCGCGCCAGCCGGCAAATCGCCTGTCGCGAGGCTGATTGGCGGCGACGGGCGCTTTAGCCCCATCGACCCCGGCCCGCGCATCATCGCCCATTGGACACTCCGGCCAAACCAACGGTGTACAAGATTCCCATCGCCAGTACAATACGATCCGCCCTGGTCCTTTGACAGAAGGTGAAATGTGTCCCAACCCGTAATCGAACGACTCCGCAACAATATCCGCACAGTTTTTTATGGCCATTCCAAGGCCGTGGATCTGTTACTGGTCGGCCTGCTGGCGCGCGGTCATGTGCTGGTGGAGGATGTGCCCGGCGTTGGCAAAACCGTTCTGGCCCGCGCTTTGGCGTTGAGCCTCAACTGCAAATTCTCCCGCATCCAGTTGACCCCCGACCTGCTGCCCAGCGATGTGCTGGGGGTCAGTATTTTTAACCAGACCACACAGGATTTTGTTTTCAAGCCCGGCCCCATCTTCGCCAATATTGTTTTGGCCGATGAAATCAACCGCACCACGCCTCGTACCCAGTCGGCCCTGCTGGAGGCCATGAGCGAGGAGCAGGTGAGCTGGGAAAATCAAACTTTCCCACTAGCGCGGCCTTTCATGGTGGTGGCCACGCAAAATCCTTTTGAATTTGAGGGAACGTATTACCTGCCAGAAAACCAGTTGGACCGCTTTTTGTTGCGGGTGGCCGTGGGATATCCCGATCGCGCCGCCGAGGCCCGCATCCTGACCACCCAGCCCGGCCGCACCTCGCTTGCCAAGTTGCAGCCGGTGGTGGAAGCGGCGGAAATCGTGCAGTTGCAAGACCAGGTTCCCAATGTGCGGCTCGATGCGGCCATTACCGGCTACATTCTGGATATCGCCGATGCCTCGCGCCACGATGAGGATCTGCACCTGGGCCTCTCGCCGCGCGGATCGCTGGCGCTCACCCAGGCCAGCCAGGCCTTGGCGCTATTGGAGGGACGCGATTATGTCATTCCCGATGACGTCAAACAGATGGTTTTGCCGGTCTGCGCGCACCGCATCATCAGTAAAACGTATTTAAGCAATGGTGACGCCCAGGCGACCGGCCGGATACTGCAGCGCATCCTCGACCAGTTACCCTCCCCGGCGTAAAAAACCCCGGCGGTGCCGACACTAAACCGATGGCAGCCAAGCCCGCAAAAACATTTGCTCCCCCGTCCCGCGCCGCCGCGGCCAAAACCCCGGTGCGCCGCCGCCCCGCCATCGATATTTCCATGACCGGATTTATATACGCCTGCCTCATGGTTTTTATGGGCCTGGCGGCGGTGAACAGCCAGGCCAATTTGCTGTTTGCGGTTTTTGGATTGATGATCGGCATCCTGCTGGTCAGCGGCACCATCAGCCGCCTGGTGTTACGCGGCCTGCGCATCACCCGCAAGCCGCCGGAGCATATGGTCGTCGGCGAGCCGTCGATTTTGACTTACCAATTTGCCAACCACAAACGCTTTTGGCCCAGCTTGTCGGTTTCACTTGGGGAACTGGACGGCTGCGAAGCGTTTTTCGTCCAGCCTTTCGCATACATGCTCCATGCCGCCGCCGGCCAAAGCGCCCAAGTCCCCCTGACCGTCATCCCCAAGCGCCGCGGCGTGCATACGCTGGATCGCTACCAGATCGGCACCGCCTTTCCCTTCGGATTTATCAAGCGCGCCGTCATTCGTCGCCAAAACGAGCGTTTGCTGGTCTACCCGGCTTTGGCGCAGGTAAACCCCAAGTTATTGAGCCTCTGCCGCTCGGCGGAAAAAAGCGGCTCCTCCATGCGCCCGCGCCGCAACGGCAGCGACGAATTTTATGGACTTAAGGAATTTCGCACCGGCGAAAACCCCCGGCTGATCTACTGGAAACGCAGCGCCCGCACGGGCGTGCTGGTCAGCAAGGAGATGACCCAGGTTGCCCCGCCGCGTTTGCTGCTGGCGGTGGATAGCCAGATCACCGATGAAAAGGACGCCGTCGCGGTGGAAAAAACCATCGCCATGGCCGCATCCCTGGCGGCCTTTGCCCTGGACGAGGGGCTGGTGGTCGGATTGTGCGCCTGGTCGGGAAAGTGGATCACCCTGCCGCCCAACCGCGGCAAACGCCAGCGCCGCGATATTCTCACGGCACTGGCCCGGCTGGCGGAAAATCGCACGCAAGACGCCGCGTCGCTCTTGGAACAGGCCCGGGCTTTGCGACAGTCGCATACCAGTGTGGTGCTGCTGACCCCGCGGGCGGCGGAAAGCTCCCTGGCCGAGCAGGCCCGCGGCGAGATGCTGGTGTTATCCGCCCTTTCACCCCAGTCGTTGCGGTGGTTCCGTTTTAATGACCAGGTGGACTTTAACCATTGCGCCCCGGTGGACCGGCAAACAGCAAAGTAAAAAGCCATGTACGATCTTCGGCAATTTTTTCCCACGCTCTACCTGCTGACCTTTTTAGGGTTCAGCGGTTTTGCCCTGGCCACGCAGGCCGCCGGACTCTGGCTGCTTTCCACCGCGCTGCTGGCGCTCAATGGCTGGCTGCTGCATTTGGGGCGATTCCGCCCGCTGCCGCGACTGGTCGCCAATGTTCTGACCCTCCTGGCCACCGCGTACATGCTGCGCATGGTCTGGCAAGCCGGCCAGACCCCGATTTTGGCCATCGGCAACTTCCTGGTCCTGCTGCAACTGGTCAAACTCTATGAACAGCGCGGCAATCGCGACTACGCGCAAGTGCTGGTACTCAGCCTGCTGCTCATGGTCGCCAGCGCCATCAGCACCGCCAGTTTGTGGTTTGGATTATTGCTGATCCTGTATTTGCTGATCTCGTTGTACTGCTGCCTGCTGTTTCACTTAAAGGTTGAAACCGAGGCGGCGCGTCTGGCCTCCAGCGCCCCGGCGGAAAAATTTAATCCCGCCACGCTCCGCCAGGAGCAGCGCTTTCTCCATCGCTCAATGCGCCGACTGACGGCCCTGGTGGCGCTGGTCTCCATCGCGATGGCCGTGGGCGTCTTTCTGTTTTTCCCACGCGGCAGCGGCGCGGGAATGCTGGGGCAAATGCAACAATTTCGCGCTTCCCAGGCCCTGACCGGATTTTCCGATTCCGTCAGCTTCCAGCAGATCGCCCGCATTGGCCAGAACAACCAGATTGTTGCCCATGTATACATGTGGAAAAACGAGCGGCCGGCCGGCGGCACCGAACCGCTGCTGCTTCGCGGCAGTGTGCTGGATATCTACGACGGTGCCGACGAGAGCGGGCAGGGAAGCTGGCAGTGGTTCCGCTCGGCCACTTTTGATGATGTGAATTATCAACTGGATGACCGCGAAACCGCCACCTTCCCGGTTGCCGATCATTTGCCGCATATTCGCCAGCATATTTTGCTTCAGCCCACCGGCACCAGCGTGCTGTTTTCCATCCCCGGCCCCATATCCTTCACCAACCTGCTGCCGCCGCGCACGCTGGAACTGCGCTATTCGCGGCGCGACCAGGTGCTGCGCACGCGCCAGCCGCTCACCGGGCCTTTGGAATACGAAGTGGTCTCCACCGGACAGTTGCAGCCGCCCGCTCCGCGCCAGCAAGTGCAAAATAACTGGCGGCGGATGCTGCGCGGGATGGAGGGCGTCAACACCCGCCGGGCCGTCAGCGGCATCGATCCGCAAATCGAACAATTCGCTCGCCGGCCCGAAGTCGGCGGTAGTGATAGCAAAGGCCCGCTGGTCGCGCAGCGCGGTAAAAACGAAACGCCCCAGGAGCTTGATCGCCGCATCGCAGCGAATTTCGAGCAGTATTTTCGCCGCAATTTCTCCTACACGCTGGACCTGACCGACGCCCGCCGGCTGGGGGAAAAAGACCCCATGGTCAGTTTTTTATACGACCTCAAACGCGGCCACTGCGAATATTTCGCCGGGGCCATGACGCTCATGTGTCAAAGTTTGGGGATGCAAGCGCGCATGGTCATCGGGTTCAAATGCGATGAGTTCAACCAGATCGGCGGCTACTACATCGTCCGCCAATCCCACGCCCACGCCTGGGTGGAAGTGCTGACGCCAGAGGGATGGATCAGCTTTGATCCCACCAGCACCCGCGGTGCGCCCAGCGGGTTGGACAAGTCCTCCATGCTCCAGCAGGTCAAGCACCTGTTTGATTTTCTGGAGCAAAAATGGGCCAGCGGCGTGGTGGGCTATGACAATGACAACCAGGAAAATCTGCTTCACAATCTGGATGCGAAAATCACCAACACCGCCACCAGCGCCAGCGTCAAAGCCAAAGCCCTGGGCGATTGGCTGGGTAACGGCGGCGGTTATCTTCTGTCCAGCAGCCTGATCGGCCTGCTCATCGCAATATTTATCCTGGCGGCGTTGGTCGCGGTGGGCTACTTCATTTTGGAACGCTGGCGTTTACGCCGCCGGGCCGTGCGCATCGGGCTGGAATCCCTGCCCGAAAGCGAGCAATTGCGCCTGGCCCGCCAGCTTGGATTTTACGATGAGCTGACCCGCCTGCTGGCCCGTCATCATATTCACCGCGCCAAACACCTGACCCCGCGCGAATTCAGCCGCGGCCTGGACTGGCTGCCCAGCGATGTGTACGAATCGATTGGCCGGTTGACCGAACTGTTTTATCGCATCCGCTACAGCGACGCGCGGCTTAGCTCCGCGCAGCATCGCCACGTGCAAACCGTCATCAACCGCCTGGCCCAGCCTCTGGGCGGCCTGGCCAGCGAACATGTGTTGCATGTAAAAGAATAAACAGGTTGGCTTGGGTTTCTGGTGCCGCCGAGCAGCCGCTGGGCTGGCGCGTAAGCTGGGAGGCAGTTGGCGCCGAGTGGGTGCTGGGCGCTGCCCAAAGTAGCGCTGGGCGCTGCTGTTCAAGACGCACCGGCGATCAAACAAAGCATCGGGGTTCCAAAGCCAAAGGCTCTTGAACCCCGATGAATGTCAACCTGCCGCTTCAAAGCGCGGCCTCAAGCCGCCATACGTCAGCTCACACCCCAGCAGGGCTGGGCTGCGGCTTTTGGCTTTGCGGCTTCTGCTCGGCCTCCTCGGCCTGGCCGTGCTGGCGCATCCGCAGATGCAGGTGCGGATTAAAGCCCGTGCCCGCGGGGATCAAGTGGCCGAGAATCACGTTTTCCTTCAATCCAACCAGTTTGTCCACCGCGCCTTGCAGCGAGGCCTCGGTCAGCACCTTGGTGGTCTCCTGGAAACTGGCCGCCGACAGGAACGACTCGGTTTGCAGCGACGCCTTGGTGATGCCCAGCAGCAGCGGCTTGGCCCGCGCCGGACGCGGCTTTTTGCCTTTGGCCGGCGACAATCCCGCGGCCTCGGCCGCTTCGTTGGCTTCCTTAAGCTGCTCGCGGCTGACCACATCGCCTTCTTTGAAATTCGTGCCGCCGACATCGCTGATCTTCAGGCCCGTCAGCACCTCGTCGTTGCCGCGACGGAAGCGGAAACGGTCCAGCACCTCGCCAGGCAAAAACGGGCTGTCCCCGGCGTCATCCACCTTCACCTTGCGAAGCATCTGGTTGACGATGATCTCAATGTGCTTGTCGTTGATCTTCACGCCCTGGGCGCGGTAAACGTTTTGCACTTCCGTCAACAGGTATTGATACAACACTTCTTCGCCGTTGATGCGGAGGATGTCATGGGGAATGCGCGCTCCGCGGATCAGCGGATCGCCGGCTTCCACATAGTCGCCGGCGTGCACCTGCAATTCCTTGTCCTGCGGCACATGGTGTTCCTTTTCCATGCCCGTTTCATTTTTGATGAGGATGGTCATCTTGCCCTTGCGCTTATCGCCGCGCAACTCGATGGTGCCGGAGATTTCCGCCAGCACCGTCGGATCCTTGGGCTTGCGGGCCTCGAAGATTTCCGTAACCCGAGGCAGACCGCCGGTGATATCCAGCGTGCCGCCGGCTTCGCGCGGCTGGCGGGCGATCATTTCGCCGGCCGCCACGCGCTGTCCGTTGCTCACTTCGATACGCACCTTGGCCGGCAGATAGTGGAAGTCCAGAATCTTGCCGTCGTCGCCCACGATGGTGATACGCGGATGACGCTCGCCTTTGTGCTCGATCACCACCAGCTTGCCGCCGGCGCCCTTCTTTTCCTCTTCGATGCGGGCGGTTTCGCCCTCCTCGATATCCTCGTATTGCACCACGCCGCCCTTTTCGGCCAGGATCGGCGTGATGTGCGGATCCCACTGCACCAAAGGCTGGCGCGGCTTGACCTTCTCGTCGTTTTTCACCAGCACGGTCGAGCCATAGGGAACCTTGAACTTTTCGATTTCCCGGCCCTTGGCGTCCACCACCGACATTTCGCCGTTGCGCTTCAGCGCCACCAGGCGCTTGTTGCCCTCGGCGTCGGTAACTTCCACGGGGTTGATATCGTGGTGCTGGACGGTTCCGCCCACGCTGCTCTTGATATCGCTGTCGCTCAAGGCCCCGGTGGCCACGCCGCCGGTGTGGAACGTACGCATGGTCAACTGCGTGCCCGGCTCGCCGATCGACTGGGCGGCGATGATCCCCACCGCCAGGCCCTCTTCCACCTGCCGATTGGTGCTCATGTCGATGCCGTAGCAACTGGCGCAGATGCCCCGGACGCTTTCGCACGTCAGCGGACTGCGCACGCGGATCGACTCCAGTTTCAATTCCCTGATCTGGTCGGCGATCTGGTTAGTGATGATCTGGTTTTCTTTGACGATGGTTTCATCGGTAATGGGATTGCGAATGGTGTCGCGGGCGGTTCGGCCCACGATCATATCCTTCAATTCCACTTCCACCTGCTCACCTTTGTAGATGGTGCTCTTGGTGATGCCGTTGAGCGTCTTGCAATCCAACTCGCTGACGATCACGTTTTGCGCCACGTCGGCCAGTTTACGCGTCAGGTATCCGCTATCGGCGGTCTTGAGCGCCGTATCGGCCAGACCCTTGCGGGCACCGTGCGTGGAGCTGAAATATTCCAGCACGCTGAGGCCCTCGCGGAAGTTGGCCTTGATGGGCGTTTCGATGATCTCGCCGCTGGGCTTGGCCATCAGACCGCGCATGCCGCCAAGCTGGCGAATCTGGTCCACGCTGCCGCGGGCACCGCTGGTTGCCATCATGTCAATGGGGTTGAGATAGCGCAGCATCTTTTTGCTCAGCGCCTGCTCTTTGGAGATGGGCCGGCCCTGTTCGTCGCGGTAGTCGCTCTTGAGGCCTTCCATCAAATCTTCGGTAACCTTGTTACGGGCGTGGCCCCACACGTCGATGAGCTGGCCGTAGCGCTCCTGCTCGGTGATGGCGCCATTGCGGTAGCTCTTTTCGATGCGGTCGGCCTTCTTCTGGCCGTCTTCCAAAATCGCCGCCTTGGAATCGGGCGAACGGATGTCGGTGATGCCGAAGGACAAGCCGGCCAGCGTCGAACGCTTAAAGCCCAGCGCTTTCATGTTGTCCAGCAGGTCGATGGTCGCCGGGCGGCCCAGACGGGCGTAGGTGTCGGCGATCACGCGGCTGGTTCCCTTGCCGGTCAGGGCGTAGTTATAAAACGGCATCTCGGCGGGCAAAATATCGTTGAAGATGCACCGGCCGATGGTGGTCAAGACCACCACGCCATTATACCCCTCGGCCATGGGCTTGATTTCATGAGTGGCCTTGAGGCGCTTGCGATGCTCCTCGGCCTGTTTCCAGGAAACACCATGAATACTGACCGGCGCACTCTTGTCGTCGGGCACCACGTGCGTGCGGTTGGGCAAGCGCACAAAGATGCGGGCGTGCATGGCGATCTTGCCCAGTTCGTAAGCCATCAAGGCTTCGGCGGGCGTGTGGAACAAGGAAAACTCGCCCTTATCCCCTTCGCGGTCGCTGGTGATATAGAACGTACCCAGCACGATATCCTGGCTGGGCGTGATGATCGGGCTGCCGTTGGCCGGCGAAAAGATGTTATTGGGCGCCAGCATCAGCACATGGGCTTCGGCCTGGGCTTCGATCGACAGCGGCAAATGCACCGCCATCTGGTCGCCGTCAAAGTCGGCATTGAATCCTTTGCACACCAGCGGATGGATCTTAATGGCGTTGCCTTCCACCAGCACCGGCTCGAAGGCCTGGATGCCCATGCGATGGAGCGTCGGGGCGCGGTTGAGCATCACCGGGTGCTGGTAGATCACCTCTTCCAGAATGTCCCATACCTCCGGCTCGCGGCGCTCCAGCATCTTCTTGGCGCTCTTGATGGTGTCGGCCAGGCCGTGTTCCTTGAGCTTGCGGATGATGAACGGCTGGAACAATTCCAGCGCGATCTTCTTGGGCAGACCGCACTGATGCAGCTTCAATTCCGGTCCCACCACGATTACCGAGCGGGCCGAGTAGTCCACGCGCTTGCCCAACAGGTTTTCGCGGAAGCGGCCCTGCTTGCCCTTGATCATGTCCGTCAAGCTCTTCAGCGGACGGTTGGAGCTTCCCAGCACCGGGCGGCGGCAGCGGCTATTGTCAAACAGCGAATCGACCGCCTGCTGCAACATGCGCTTTTCGTTGCGGATAATCACTTCCGGCGCATTGAGGTCCACCAGCTTTTTCAGCCGGTTGTTGCGGTTGATGATGCGGCGGTACAAGTCGTTAAGATCGCTGGTGGCGAAATTGCCGCTCTCCAGCAACACCAGCGGGCGCAGGTCCGGCGGGATCACCGGGATCACATCCATGACCATCCACTCGCTTTTGTTTTGCGAGGTGCGGACGGCCTCGATCATCTTCAGCCGCTTGGTCAGATCCTTGATTTTCTGTTTGCTGTTGGTCTTTTCGATCGCCTCGCGGATTTTGATCGCCTCGGAATCCATATCCAGCATGCCCAGCAGCTTCTTGATGGCTTCAGCGCCCATCTCCGCCTCAAACTCCGCGCCATGCTTGGCGAAGGCTTCGCGGTATTCCTCTTCGGTGAGAATCTGCTTGCGCTTCATCCCGGTCTTGCCGGGATCGGTTACCACGTAATCCTGGAAATAAACGATCTTTTCGATATCGCTGGTCTTCATGTCCAGCATCGCGCCCAGGCGGCTGGGCAGGGCCTTGAAGAACCAGATGTGAACCACCGGAGCGGCCAGGTTGATATGCCCCATGCGTTTGCGGCGCACGCGGCTATGCGTCACTTTCACCTGGCAGCGGTCGCAGATGATCCCTTTGTACTTGGTCCCTTTGTATTTGCCGCAGGAGCATTCCCAATCGCGCTCCGGGCCAAAAATACGCTCGCAGAACAAACCGTCCTTCTCGGCCCGGTAGGTGCGATAATTGATCGTTTCAGGCTTCTTAACCTCGCCAAAACTCCAGGACCGGATGTCGTTGGGGCTGGCCAGTTGAATGCGAACCGAACCGTAGTCGTTAATGCGATCGTAAACGTTTTCAGCCATGGTAATGATCTTTCTTCTTTAGCGCGGATATTTTTTCCGCATTGCACGTCAATTGGCGCTTTAGCTTACCGCGGAACTATGCCGTTTTTTTTCTACCTCTGGGCTGCGTTGCCTCAAATTGTTCCAGTGCGGTGATCTGGTTCAGCCTGATATACACCACTTTGTCCGAATGCGGGAAACAGTAAAAAAGCCGTGTCTTTCCGAAAACCAGGTTTACAGGGTCTTCGATGAGATATTTGTCGCCACTGCTCATCACGATGCGGAAGGGATCAAACGGATCCCGATCGCGCAGTTCGTGAATCATTTCCAAGAATCCCGTTTCCGACTCGGCCATAATGGATGTTCCTTCCCAGTCTACGCGGTCGACCTCGTTGAGCGGAGCCAACATTACCGCATTCGCCTAAGCCCCCAGCAGCCCGCCGATGGCAATAATTCAGATCGTCGCCACCACATTCCATCCGCGTCAATCAACCTAGGTCATACAGACCTGCGCATCACATCATGTCCTCATCCTGCTCCACCGCGGCACCTTTGCTCTTTTCCAGTTGGATGTTCAAACCCAGGCCGCGGATTTCGTTGCACAGCACGTCGAAGCTGACCGGAGTGCCGGCTTCCAGGGTGTTGAAGCCCTTGACCATCGAATCGTAAATCTTGGTGCGGCCTTCCACGTCGTCGCTCTTGACCGTCAGCAGTTCCTGCAACACGTAAGAAGCGCCGTAAGCCTCCAGGCCCCAGACTTCCATTTCGCCGAAGCGCTGGCCGCCGGTGCGGGCCTTGCCGCCCAGCGGTTGCTGGGTGATCAGGCTGTAGGGGCCGGTGGCGCGGGCGTGAATCTTGTCGTCCACCAGGTGATGCAGCTTCATCATGTAGATGTAGCCCACGGTGGTGCGCTGCTCGAACGCCTCGCCGGTGCGGCCGTCGTACAGTTGCGCCTTGCCGCCCCAGGGCATCAGCGTATCCAGTTCGCGCGGCGTCAGCGGCTTTTTGCTCTTTTCACGCTCCTTGCGGCGTTCCAAAACAGCCTTGTTGGCTTCCTCCACCGCGTCGTGAATCTCTTCTTCCTGAGCGCCGTCAAAGACCGGGGTAACGGCCTGGAAGCCCAGCACCGCCGCCGCCCAGCCAAGATGCGTTTCCAAAATCTGCCCGACGTTCATACGACTGGGCACGCCCAGCGGATTGAGCAAAATGTCAACCGGGGTTCCATCGGCCAAAAACGGCATGTTCTCTTCCGGCACGATGCGGGCGATGACGCCCTTGTTACCGTGGCGGCCGGCCATTTTATCGCCGACAGACAATTGCCGTTTGGTGGCCACATACACCTTGACCATCTCTAACACGCCGCTGGGAAGCTCGTCGCCGCGCTTCATATGTTCCATGCGGCGGTTCTTTTCCTTCTTGACCGCCTGCACGCGCGGCCAGAAGCGCGAGTGGGTGTTGGCCGCCTGTTCCTTGGCTTCCTTGGTTCCCTTAACCCAATCGATGCTGAAGGTTTCGATCTGTTCAAGGATGACGTCGTCGATTTCGCTCTGGCCGACCTTCTGGCGGGTGCCGGGGTCAACCAGTTGCTGGCCGGTTACATCATTGATCTCGGCGATCATCTGCTTGAAGATTTCGATCGCCTTCTTGTCCATTTCCTTTTCGTAGGCGTCGATCTCTTTTTTCAACTGCTTTTTCTGATCATCGCTCATGTGCATGCGGCGGCTGAAGCGCTTGGTTCCGATGACCACGCCCTCTTCGCCGGCCGGCATATCCAGCGAGTCGTTTTTCACATCCTCGCCGGCCCGGCCGAAGATCGCATGAAGCAATTTCTCTTCCGGGGACAGTTCGCTCTTGCTCTTGGGCGCGACTTTACCGACCAGAAGATCATTGGGGCCGACGCGCGTGCCGATGCGAACGATGCCGTTTTCATCCAGATTGGCCAAGGCCCGCTCGCTGACATTGGGAATGTCGCGGGTGAACTCTTCGCGGCCCAGCTTGGTTTCGCGGATTTCCACATCGTACTCCTCGATATGAATCGAGGTGAATATGTCTTCCTTGACCAGCCGCTGGTTGATGACGATGGCGTCTTCAAAGTTGTAGCCGTCAAAGGTTTGGAACGCGACCAGCACGTTGCGTCCCAGGGCCAGTTCGCCCTGCTGGGTGGCGGCGCCGTCGGCCATAATCTGGCCTTTCTTGACGCGCTGGCCCTTCTTGACGATCGGCTTCTGGTTCTGGCAGGTGCGCTCGTTCAACCCGACAAACTTGCGGAGAATGTATTCATCGGCGTTGTCGATCAAAATGCGCATGGCATCGACGTAGGTAACCACGCCGGCGCGCTCGGCGCGCACCACCATGCCGCTGTTTTGCGCCACCGGGCGCTCCAGGCCCGTGCAAATCACCGCCGGGTCGGTGCGCAACAAAGGCACCGCCTGACGCTGCATGTTGCTGCCCATCAAGGCGCGGTTGGCGTCGTCATGTTCCAAAAACGGGATCAGCGCCGCCGACACGCTGACCGTCTGCCGCGGGCTGATATCCACATATTGCACTTCCTTGCTGGGTATGGTGGCCAGGTCGCCCTCCACCCGCGCCAGCACGCTTCCCTTGTGCAGCATGCCGTCTTTTTCCACCACGTCCGGCGGAGCCAGCACGCTCTTAAGCTCCTCGTCAGCCCGCAGATACTTGATCTTGCCGTTGACCTTGCCATCTTCCACCACGCGATAAGGCGTGGTCAAAAAGCCGTAGGCGTCCAGGTCGGCATAGATCGACAAGGATGCGATCAAGCCGATGTTGGTTCCTTCCGGCGTTTCAATCGGACAGATGCGGCCGTAGTGCGAGATATGCACGTCGCGCACCTCGAAGCCGGCGCGCTTGCGGTTCAAACCGCCGGGGCCTAACGCCGACAGACGCCGCTCATGGGTAAGCTGCGACAGCGGATTGGTCTGGTCCACCACCTGCGACAGCTCGCCGCGACCGAAGAAAAAGTCGATGGCGCTGCTGATGCTCTTGGAGTTGACCAGCTCGGCCACTTTGCCCAGCTCGTTAGGATCCTTGAGGCTCATGCGCTCCTGCACGGTGCGGCGGAGCTTGAGGAAACCCTTGCGCAATTCGTCGGCGGCCAGTTCATCAATCGTCCGCAGGCGGCGATTGCCCAGGTTGTCAATGTCGTCGGTGTAGCCTTCGCCACTGCGCAATTTGAACATGTATTTCAGCGAATTGATCATGTCCTCGCTGCGGAGGGTCATCACATCTTCGCTGACGTTTTGGTCAAATTTGCGGTTGACGCGGAAGCGGCCCACGCGGCCGAGGCGATAACGATTTTCATCATAGAATTTTTCGTTGAACAGGGTTTTGGCCTTGTCCAACTGCGGCGGGTTGCCCGGACGCAGCCGCGCGTAAATACGCAGCAGCGCATCTTCGTAGCTGGTGGAATTGTCCTCGGCGATGGTGTTGAGAATCAAGGGATCGCCGGGCTTGGTTACCACGTCCAGGGTTTTGAGGTCCGCGGCCTGGATTTTTTCCAAGGCCTCGGCCAACTGGGCGCCGGCCTTGACCATCTCCTCGCCGCTTTCGGCGTCGATGATCGGCCCGACGGCGTAATGCGTCTTGAGCAGGTCTTTGAGCTTGACGGCCTCGACGGTGTAAAATTCACGGATTATCGCTTCGGTGGTGCCGTATTTTTCGTCCAAGGCCCGCAGGAAAGTGGTGGCGGGGATCTTGCTGGACTGGTCGATACGCACGGACAAGGCGTCTTTTTTGGTTACCGCGCACTCGATCCAGCTACCGCGTTCGGGGATGACGCGAAAGCCGTGCAGCGGACGGTCGCCTTCCTGGGTTTCGACCAGGAAATCGACGCCCGGCGAGCGGTGAAGCTGGTTGACGATCACGCGCTCAGCGCCATTGATGATAAATTCGCCGCCCCCGATCATGATGGGGATTTCACCCACGTAGATCGAATCCTCGACCACTTCATCCTTGTCTTTGCGGCTGAAACGCACCTGGATGCGGAAGGGCATGCCGTAGGTCAAGCGCAACGCCCGGCACTCGTCGATGGTGTAGCGGGCCTCGGATAGATCGTAGCTGATATATTCCAGCTTGAGATTGCCATCGTAGCTTTCGATGGGGAAGACTTCGCGCAACAGCGCTTCCAGTCCTTCATTTTTGCGGTGGTCAACTGCAGTTTCTTGTTGTAAAAACCGCTTATAGGACTCAATCTGAATATCGATCAGATTGGGGATCGGCATGGCTTCGCCGCGTTTGCTAAAGTCGCGTAATTCATGGACTTGCATCAGCTAATCCTTTGGGTTAAGGCAGGCCTTACGCCGCCGGGCCAGGCGGCCGGATCATTCAACCGACAAAATTAGCCGCCTTGTCAGCACAAAAGCGGCTTGTACAACCGGACGGAAACAATCTGTCCCGTCCAGTTTGCTGGGTCATTACATTATTAAAACAACTCAGCCCGGCCTTCCGGGCTGGTACTATAATTTCACGACACGTTAGCGATTAACTAACCAGAGTCAAGCGCAAACGCATCCAGAACCTTCCCGGCTCTACCCGCTGGGGAAGATTCTAGCGGCAATACCGAAATTTTTATCGGCCCTGGGCACAGACCACAACTATTTTTATCAGGACCATCCTAAAAAGTCAAGCTTTTATTTATTTCTCAAGAAATTTTTTGTTCCCAGGCTATCATCCCCATTGGCTAAGACTTGACTTGGCCTCTTGTTTGTGATATGTTAGGCAGTCAGAAAAGGAGCCGCCCATGTCCTACCACCGTTTTGTCGCGTCATTATTTATTTTTTCACTGTTGGCCACCGGCCTTTGTGCCCAGTCCACCCGCCCCAGCGAGCTTTTCGCCCAGGCCATGCGGCAAATGGAGGACCGCGTGCAACTGCTGGAGACCGAAACCCAGGCCCTTCGCAGCCGCATCGAACAGGTCCAGGCCGCCAGCGCCCCCGCCCAGGCGGCGCAACTGGCCGCCTGTTCGCTCTCGGCCCCGGCTTTGTGCCGCCCGGATGTGCGCAAGCTCGGATTGGACAGCGACAGCCGCCTGTCCATCGATTGGGGCGACGGCTCGCCGGCGGATATTACCACCGGGCGCGTCGATCCCATGCATATTTATGATCAGCCCGGCGAGTACATCGTCTCCATCAGCGCCGGTCAAACTCGCTGGCAAGCGACCATGAAGGTTGCCCCGGCGGCGCGGCGGGTCATCTATGTCAGCAACCAGGGCGATGACCGGGCCGACGGCTCCATCGCCCACCCCATCGCTTCCATGGACCGCGTGCGCGCGATTCTGGATGGCGCGCCCGACCGCATCGAAATCCTCCTGGCCCGCGGGGGAACTTACCCCATCAAGCAAACGCAGTTTCTTCGCGGCCAGGATGTGCGCATCGGCGCGTGGGGCCAAGGAGAGCGGCCGCATGTGCTTGGCCAATTCGCCGGGACCATTTTCCAAGGCGACGTCAGCCCCAATCCGCGCTGCGCCGATGTGCGGCTGGAGGATTTGTGGATCAGCGGGGCACCCGCGGTGCGGGCCAACGGCGTCTCCTGCTTCGGCCAGCGCTGGATCGTCCGCAATTGCCGCTTTGACAATCTTTACGACGGCGTCGGCAGCGATGCCCAGAGTGTCATCGTGCAAGGCTGCCAAGCCCCGGACAAACTTGCCGGTTACACGCTGTTTGTCTTTCGCGGGCCACTGGCGTTTATCGCCAATGAGTGCGCCGGCTCCACCGAGCAACACGTTTTTCGCGGCTATGGAAGTAATATCTGGGTAACCCGCAATCACTTGTCCGCCCCGTTTTTGCCCGATGGCACGTGGAAAGCCGCCCTGTGGCTAATGAATGGCGAAGATTCCTGCATCACCAACAACCGTTTTGACGGCCTGGTCTCCTTTGGACCCAATGACGCCGAGGATGCCAAAGACCCCGCCAAGTTCGGCCGCAGGCTCATCGGCGTGCGCTTTTTCAATAACCGCATTAACGATTTTAACGTGAAGATTTACTCCGGTTGCCGCGATGTGCTGATCGCCGACAATACCTTCCGCCGCGATGAATTTGAAGCCATTCACCTGGATGATGGACAAGCGGCTTTGCCCGCCGAGCGGCAAGCCACCGACATTCGCATTATTGGCAACACCGTGACCAATCGCTCCGAAAAAGGCTGGTTTTTGCGTATACAGTGGCGGGCCAAGGGGATTGTGGTGGAGAATAACCGCTACGAAGCGCCCAATCTCAAAGTGCCGGCGCAATTGCTGCGCCTCGAGCCCCCGGCCACGACGCAGTGCCTCCAATCGGTGCAAGACAACCAAGGCCCCTCCGGCGCCGCCTGGGGCAACCAGCCTTAATCGGCCTTAGCCGGCAATCCTCCTCTTGGCGGTGGCGATCACACCATCAAGACAGGGCAATTGCCTTTGAAGATTTATGGGTCCACCGCTGCCGCGGCGGTTGTCGCAATAAAAGCCGAAATAAGGAAGCCCCCACCCAACCCTCCCCCACGAGTACGTAGGAGAGGGCATTAAAATGAGATTTCCCCGAACTGGACGTTTATAAAAATAGCCCCCCACCAGTACGTGGCAGAGGGTAAAAAAGAAGCTTGCCTGCCTGCCTGCGTGCGCGTGGGAGAAGCAAAAAAATCCCCTCGCCCATGTACTCATGGGAGAGCTTGCCTGCGTGCGCGTGGGAGAGCTCAAAAATCCCCTCGCCCATGTACTCATGGGAGACGGTAGGGTGAGGGCTTCCTTATCCCGCCAGCGCACAGGGAATAAGCAAGCCCCCACCCCGGCCTTCCCCCGACAGTACGCGCCAGTGTGAGTAAAAAGCGCCCTATGCGGTTGCCCTGACCATCGAGAGGCGACGGTTGTTTTTTACTATCCCTTGCAGCACAATGCCGCTTTATTGAAAGGATCAGTCTATGAGTGGTTTTTGGAATGAAAAGCGCGAGCCGATTCGTCAGCATTTGATTGATTGGTGGAAGCACGACGGCCTGGTGTTGACCGTGCTTAGCAATAAATCCTCACCCGACCCCGTTGCCCCCCCGCCGCCGCCGCCGCCGAAAAATTTGCAAGAGGCCTGGTGCGATCTGGAGTATCGCCGATTGCGCGCCGAGCATGAATTTGGCTATGTCTACTACGGTGCCGATGCCTTTGAATACTACGACACGCAGATCGGCCCCGGCACGCTGGGCGCCATGCTCGGCTCGCGCGTGCAGCTCAGCCAGGATACGGTTTGGTATCACCCCATCATTGAAGATGCCGACGCCACCCGCGACATTCGTTTGGACCGGTCCAATCACTGGTATCAGTTGCACATGGCCATGTGCCGCGATGGTATGAAGCACGCCAACGGGCGCTACCTGGTTGGCATCCCCGATCTGATCGAAAATTTCGACACCCTGGCCACATTGCGCGAATGCCAAACCCTGCTGATCGACATGCTGGAGCGCCCGCGCTGGGTCAAGCGCTGCATTTCCCAGATCAACCAGGCGTACTTTGAAGCATTTAACGATCTGTATGATGTGGTGCGCGATGAATACGGCGGCAACGCCTTCAGCGCCTTTCACATTTGGGGGCCGGGAAAAACCGCCAAGGTGCAATGCGATGCCTCAGCGATGATCTCCGCCGACATGTTCAATGAATTTGTGGTCCCGGCGCTGACCGAACAATGCCGATGGCTCGATTATTCCATGCACCACTTGGACGGCACGCAGGCGGTGCATCACTTGGACAGCCTGCTGAAAATCGACGCCCTGGACGCCATCGAGTGGACCCCGCAATCGGGCATCGAGGGCGGCGGGCATCCGCGCTGGCATGCGATGTATCGCAAAATTCTTGAGGCGGGAAAATCGGTGCAGGCCATCGGCGTCACGCCCCAGGAAGTGGTGCCGCTGCTGGACGCCTGCGGAACCCGCGGCATGTACATTATGTGCTATACGCACACTCAGGACGAAGCCGAGCAGGTTTTGGCGGCGACGGGAAAATACCGCCATTAGCCGATTGCATGATGACGCCGCATCAAACAGAGCATGGGCCAATCGCGCGTGGCGAATTATCCCCTGGCCTGGCACTCCGTCAGAGGGCTTCCTTACTCCTCCCTCGCCCATGTACTCATGGGAGAGGCCAGGTGAGGGCTTCCTTATTGCTCTCTTGCCCACATACTCATGGGCGAGGAGTAGTAAACAGAAAGATGAAATTGTCATCCAACGGCCGGAGTAACAACGCCTATGCTGCTTGCGGGAATTGACGAAGCCGGCTACGGGCCGCTGCTGGGACCACTGGTGGTCGCGGCCAGCGCGTTTGACATTCCCGATGGCGATCTGGAAAACCCGCCATGCCTATGGCAGCGGCTTTCCACGACCGTTAGCCGCGGCCGCGCCAAGTCCGCCAAAAAACTCTATATAGACGACAGCAAACGCGTCCATGCCGGCGCGCACGGCCTGCGCGACTTGGAGCGCGGCGTCTTATGCGCCAGTCAACTGCTTTTCGGGCCGGCGGAGTCGTTGCAACAATTACTGCAAAATGTCGCCGGCCATTGCCTGGATGATCTGGCCCGCCACCGGTGGTATGACGTGCGCTACGATCAGCGTTTCCCGCTGGAGCAGGATGGCTTGAGTTTGAAACTCTATGCCCAAGCGCTGGTCGAGCCGATGGAAAGGGCGCGTTGCCAGCTCCAGTATTTTCAGGCCCGCGTGCTGCCGGAGCGGGCGCTCAATGAACTGTTTGACAAGACCCGCAATAAAGGCTCGGCCCTCTTTTCCATCGCGGCGATTCTACTGGATCAATTGCTCAATGCCGCCGGCTCGCGGCCATGTTTGATCGTGTGCGATCGCCAGGGCGGGCGAAGCCATTACGGGCAGCTTTTGCGTTTGATGTTTCCCCAGTGGTCGCTGACGATCCAGAGCGAATCGGAAAGCATGTGCGACTACCGGCTCAGCGACGGCCCGCGGCGGGCGCGCATTATTTTCACTGAAAAAGCCGAATCGCAATCCTTGCCGGTGGCGCTGGCTTCCATGCTGGCAAAATATCTGCGCGAAGCGCTGATGGCCCGCTTTAATCGCTTTTGGCTCAGCCACAATCCCAACTTGACCCCCACCGCCGGCTACTACACCGACGGCCGGCGCTTCCTGGACGACATCCAATCCCTGCGGCAAACCCTCGGCATTTCCGATGCGCACCTGATCCGCAGCCGCTGAAGAATCGTGGCTCTCCCCCAAGCCGCTGAATAATTGCTATCCGCCGCCGCCGCTGAATAATAGCGCCCCCCGCCGACGGCGCTGAACGGTTGTGGCCCCCGCCGCCAGCTTAACTCTATTATGTGCCCTCCTCCCCCGCCCCGCGGAGCCGATACGCGCCAGCGCGAGTAATAATCGCCCAATGCTCGGGCCCTGATTTGGCCTTTTTGCCATTTTCATGCGGCTTGACATTTTGCGACCCAGCCGCTTTAGTGATTCGCCCCCCTTGGGCGTTAATTTTTGCCCGGAATGGATGAAAGGCAGTGTGATGAGCCAAGGCCATGCGAAAAATCTGGTGATCGTCGAGTCCCCGGCCAAGGCCAAAACGATCAACAAGTATCTGGGAGACGACTACGTCGTTCGCGCCTCCATGGGGCACGTGCGCGATCTGCCCAGCAAGGGCATGGGCGTGGATTTGAAAACCTTTGTGCCGGAATATGAGATTTTGGAAAGCCGCGGCAAGATCATCAGCGAACTGCGCAAACTGGCTAAGCAGAGCGAGCAGGTTTATCTGGCGACCGACTTGGACCGCGAAGGCGAAGCGATTGCCTGGCATTTGAAAGAAGCACTCAAGGTCAGCGATGAGCGGGCCCACCGGGTGATCTTCAACGCCATCACCAAAAGCGAAATTCAAAAGGCTTTTTCCCAGCCAAAAAAGATCGATCAGGACCGCGTCAACGCCCAGCAGGCCCGGCGTATCCTCGATCGCATCGTGGGCTATGAAATCTCGCCGCTACTATGGCGCAAAGTCGCCAAGGGTCTCAGCGCCGGGCGCGTGCAGAGTGTGGCGGTGCGGCTGGTGGTGGACCGCGAGCGCGATATCGAACGCTTTATTCCCCAGGAATTTTGGAAGATCGGGGCCATTTTCACCGCCACAGACGGTGCCTGCGAACAGCTCAGTTCCAAGTGGAGCGATTATCTCAATAACACCGGCAACGGCGAGCGCACCAAGCAGGAAAAAGAGCGCTGGATCAGTGAACATGAGGCCTTCGCCGCCGAGTTGATCGAGGTCAATGGCCAGAAATTCCAAGCGGATTCGGTGGACCAGGCCCGCGCCCTGGCACAAGCGATGGGTCTGGTGATCGACCAAGAGCAGCTAACCGAGGATGCGGAGGCCAAAGGGCCGGCCAAGCGGCTGGTGCGCATCAGCGGGCATCTGGCCGGCTGCCCGCAATTCCAGGTGCGCGATATCGATACGCGCCGCACCTCCAGCCGTCCGCCGGCGCCGTTTATCACCAGCACGCTCCAGCAAGCGGCCTCCAGCCGTCTGTCGCTGGGAACGCAGCGCACCATGCGTCTGGCCCAGGGGTTGTACGAAGCGGGGCATATTACTTATATGCGTACCGACTCCACGCACCTGTCGGCCGAGGCGCTGCAAATGGCCCGGCAGTTTATCGCCCAGGAATTTGGACCTGAGTATTTGCCGGAAAAGCCGAATTTTTACGCCTCCAGCAATAAAAGCGCCCAGGAGGCGCACGAAGCCATCCGCCCCACCGATGCGGCTCTGACCCCCGAAGCGGCCAAGGCCAAGCTGGCGCCGGATGAATGGAAGCTATATCAACTGATTTACAATCGTTTTCTGGCCTGCCAGATGCCCCCGGCCTTGTTTGACCAGACGACCGTGGGAATCGCGGCCACCAGCTCCACCGGCGACCTGGTTTTTCGCGCCACCGGCCGGAAACTGGTCTTTGACGGTTTCATGCGCGTCGCCGGACTCAGCGGCGAAGATCAATTGCTGCCAGCTCTCAAAGAGCATCAGCCTTTGTGGCCCATCGAGATTTCCCCCACGCAGCATTTCACCCAGCCGCCGCCGCGGTTTACCGAGGCCAGCCTGGTCAAGGAACTTGAAAAACTGGGGATCGGCCGGCCCAGTACCTACGCCAGCATTATCCAGACGATTCAGGATCGCCAGTATGTGGAACAGACGGACCGGCGATTTTTCGCCACGCTTTTGGGCATGGTGGTTACCGATAAGCTGATGCAGGCGTTTCCGAAGATCATGGATGTGGCCTTCACCGCCGACATGGAATTGAAGCTGGATCAGATCGAGGAAAAGCACTTGGACTGGGTCCAACTGTTGCGGGATTTTTACGGCCCGTTTCACCAGGACGTGGAAGGCGCCTTGGACAAGCTGGAACACGCCGGCGGATCGGCTTCGCCGTACAAGTGCGAAAAATGCGACAGTCCGATGGTCTATCGGATCAGTAAAAACGGATTTTTTCTGGCCTGCACCAACCGTGAAGGCTGCAACGCCACGCGCCCGGTCGATGCCCAGGGCAAGCCGACGGTGCGGCAGGTCAGCGAGTATAATTGCCCGGTCTGCGGACGGGAGCTGATCCGCCGCAAGGGCCGCTTCGGGGAATTTCTCGGCTGCTCCGGCTATTCGGAAAAAGATGAAGCGGGCAAGCCCTTGTGCAGCACGATCATCAACCTGGACAAGCAGGGCAAGCCGCTGCCGCCCAAGCCGGCGCCGATCACCACGACGGTCAAATGTGAAAAATGTTCCAGCCCGATGCTGCTGCGCGATTCCAAGCGCGGGCCGTTTCTGGGCTGCTCGACTTTCCCTAAGTGCCGCTCGACGCGCATGGTAAAAAAACTGATCGGCGACGATCTGAAGCAGGTAGAGGCCCTGTTGCCGCTGTTAACCGAAAGCGCCGAAAAGGCCCGGCAAATGGCCGCGAAAATCACCGGGGAAATTCCCGCCGCCCCCGGAAGCGCCCCGGCAACCATCCCCACGGATATCGACTGCTCCGAATGCGGCAAGCCGATGATCATCCGCACCGGCCGCCGCGGCAAATTCCTCGGCTGCTCGGGCTATCCCAAATGCAAAAACACCGGCGAGGTTCCCGCGAAATTACTCGAAGAACTGGGCGGCGGGGGTTGAGTGTTGATTGTTGAAGGAAAAAAGGGGACACTAGACATTAATTGCTCACCTCCCGGAAAAATGAAAGGCTCGCATCACCTTTAGCATGTCGGGAGAAAAGCTATATCGTCCGACCAGTAATGTCTGGTGTCTCGTTTTCCACACCTGAATCCTGTCCGGTTTTGCGGTCCCAGGAAGGTATGTTGGTGCGAGGCATTCTGATCAAAGTCCGATACTCATCTACTTTCAGGCCGATGCTCTGGACCGGGATCGCCTGAAATGCGAGTTTGAACGCGGGGGAATCGGGGCGCAGTTGCCCATCCACTTTCCCTTGAATCGCAAAATGCGGATCCGTCCCGACAAGATTGCCGCGTTCGGTAATGCCGTTGTCGGCATCTTTGGGCCAGCACTCGGAAATCCACACATCACATTGCCAGCAGATATTACGTTCCACGCGATTGTTCTCCGGCGGTACGCCATTGCCGGTGGCATAGTGCTTGTCCACGTCGGCGATTTCCGGGTAGCGCACACTGTATGGCGGCTTGTGGTGGTGCATGGCCGTCAGCCGTTCCTGCATGGTGTTCTTAACCATGTTCTGCCACACGGGATTGGGATCAATCCCACGGGCGTCGGCATGGATAGCCGGTTTGCAGTTGACGAAGATATTGTTCTCCACCAGAAAATCCCGACCGCCTCCGAGCATCAGGCCATACTGGCAATCCACCAGCACATTCTCGGCGATATGGGTGCCACTGACGCAGTCGTCCATATAGATGGCGATGCTGCCCATGCCGACGCCGCCCATCTGATGGATGTAATTGCGCCGGATCACATTACCGCGGAAGGTGTAGTCGCGCCCGATATAAATGGCCCCGGCGTCGCCGGTTTCCAGGCAGACCCGGCAAATCTCGTTGTTCTCAATCAGTAAATCGTTTCCCCAAAACAGAATGGCATTATGCGGCGCATCATGGATGAAGTTGTGCACGATGCGCATGCCCACGCCGGTGGCGTTCACCCCTGCCACATAGCAGCGGCTCCAACGGGCATAGTGGTGAATGTGATTGTTCTCTACGTTGTGGTCGCAGGGAGTCAGGCTGGCGCGGTCGCCACCCGTGACGCTGATTCCGCCGTCACCGGTGCCGTAGATATCACAGCCAGCCACGGTGTGGCGTCTTCCACCGTTGATCTGCACCGCCCACGTACCGCAATTTCGAATCGTGCAGCCAGCCACGAGCAACTCTTCTCCACCGTCGATGCGGATGCCGCTGCCGCGACCGCATTCCAGCGTGAAATCGGCAATAGTCATGTGGCTGACATCCCGCAGCGATATCAGCGGTTCGTTCAGCACCGATATCAGGATATCCGCGCCGCTCAAGGGTGCCGGGGGCCAGAAATAGAGGATGCCGCGCTGGGTATCCACGTAATACTCGCCCGGCTGATCGAGTTCTTCCAGTACATTGAGGAAATAGAATCGCTGTCCCTTGGCAAAGTGATAGTGCCCGTGCGGCTTGGCCGTCTGCACCACCCGCGCCACCGGATCGAGCCGGGCGACCCGCTCATAGGAGTTGGCCCAATCGTAAGCCCAATAGCCGTGGACCCAGATGTTGTCGCTCGCTGCCCATCGCGCCGGCCGATCGCCGTCATAAGTAAATCCACCGGTCAGGTCGCCGGATTCAGCGCCCCATTCGTTGGTCATCGGCTTGGTATAGCCGGTGATGGTGGCGAACTTCCCGGTATCCGGCCATTGGGCCACGGTCATCGGTTGATCGTTAAAGAAAAGCTCCAGATGCGCCACAGTGGCGGGGCGGGCGAATCCGCGGGAGCAGAAGGTTCCAAGGTCGGTGATGCCCTGTGCTTTCAGGTCAATTTGTACGACATGCGGGCGGGCCGATTCGGCAAACCGCGCCAGAACGCCGGGGTCAGATACCGCTATAAAGTCCGCGGGATCGAGGCGACATCCGCCGATGAGACGGACGGTCTCCCCAGCGGAGGCGCGGTAAATGATGGGCGCGCCCGTTGAGTCGGAGTCTTCCGGCCCGAAGGAAAGTCCCTTTAGAAGCGGATAGGTTCCGCCTCGCAAGCAAATCTGAATCCCGGCGGAGGCTTTTCCCTCAGCGTTGCGCCTGCGCACAACCTGTTGCGCCGCCTCCAGCGTGCGTAGAGGGCCATCGGTCTGTGCAGCGTTCGCTTCGGGCAACTGTCCAGACCAGGTGTCGCGTCCGTCCATCGATACGTAGAAAGTAGTAAAGGTGTTCATATTTATTTACATAAGCCTAGTAAAACACATAAGGTCGGGAGTGAATGCCATTTCCATAAGCATTTCCCACCTGCTTTCCCAAGGCTTTTTGCAACTCGGCCCGGGGCTGGTCATGATCGGAAGTAAAAAGGGGACACTAGACATTAATTGCTCACCTCCCGGAAAAAATGAAAGGCTCGCGGCACCTTGAGTATGTCAGGAGAAAAGCTATTTCCCCCGATCAGTAAAGTCTTATATCCACTTTTCCACACCCGAATCCTGTCCCGTTTTCCGCTTCCTGTAAGAATGCTGCAAAGCGATTGTTAAGCAGCCACTTCGCGGTCGTTCACGCGCGGATAACAACTATTGTTTGAGTGCGACTTGTTTTTTTGCCCGGGCGCGGTCCATATCATGCTGGCGGGCCTGGCCAGTGGCTTCGTCGGCGGTTTTGCGTGCGGCGGCGGCGGCGTATTCGGCTTGGGCGGTCTGGGCGTCCAGCTCGGAGGCGGGGATGGCTTCGGTGGTGAGAATGGTCAGCTTGCCGCCCCTCATCTGGGCCACGCCGCCATCGATAAAGTAGTAGCGTTGCGTGCGCGAATCGACATCCACGCGCAGCGGCCCGGTGCCCAGTTTCACCAGCAAGGGCGAGCGGCCGGTGAGAATGCCCAGCAGCCCATCGTGGGCCGGCAAAATCACCTGCTGGACCGACAGGTCCAACGTCTGCTCTTCGGGGGTTACCACCGTGCAATGAAACGACATCATTCCCTTTGTTGGCCATTATGGTAAGCCCGAAGCAAAGCCGCGTCAAACGCGAACTGGGGGCATATCGCGGGCGGGGTGTGCCCATGGATTTTTGCACGGTGCGCCCGCGGATTTTTGCCGGGTACGCCCACGGATCTTTGCACGGTGCGCCCATGGATTTTCGCAGGGTGCGCCCACGGATTTTTGCAGGGTGTGCCCGTGGATTTTCGCACGGTGCGCCCACGGATTTTTGCACGGTGTGCCCACGGATTTATGCAGGGTACGCCCACGGATTTTCTCACGGGTTGAGGAAATCCGCTTTTATGGCCAGTCAGAAACCGTGTTTCCCGCTTAGAAAAGATAGATTGCTAAAATATAGCGGCGCACGCACGCAAGTCAGAGTTGCGGCATGTCGTCGGTCGCCGGCGAGACTGGCGGGCTATCGGCGGTCAACTGAATATTGATTTTCTACTGCAATAATTGGCCGCGAAAGGCCGTTGCCGGGAAATAGCGGCCGATGCCGGAGGCCTGGTCGGGTTGATTGACCACCAGCACATTGGCCGCGGCGATGCCGTGGCGAACCTGCAAAGCCCCCACCAGTTGGCCCAGGCGGCGCATTTGCACACTGGTGGGCACGGAGCGATCAAAATCCCCGACGATGCCGATGCTGATGATGTGCCGCGGATCGGTGAAATCCGCGCCGGGCGGCGCGGCGGCGGGCTGCTGGCGTTCCCAGGCCGCTCCGATCTGGATTTCCCCATCGCCCATGCCGTCGCCGTTGCCGAGGAGGAAATGATCCCCCAGGCGGTGGGTTTCCGAGAGCGTTTGGGCATTGCCGGAGGGGGTGCGCGTGTGGTGGATGTAGATATACTTCCAATTGGACTGGGGCGCGGCGGTTAGGAAAATGCGGTCCAGGGAGGAGGGGGCATTTTCGACGGCAAAGAGGCTGCCGGCGGCCCCGCCGGTCAGGGGTGGCGGGGAGACGGCCAGCAAAAAGACGCTGGTCAGACCCAACCCGACCACCAACGTTCCTAAGACCAGCGCTTTGCGGCGCGGGGAGGGATCGGGGGTTTTAGCGTTTGCGCGTGGCTTTGACATTGTAAATCCCGCCTGGGCTGGAGGATCAGACGGCACCAACGTCCGATAATACCAAGCCCGCCAACTCTATTACTTACATCGGCAGCTTTGGGACGCGGCTTGCAAAAATCTTTTTATTTTTCGCAAGTAGCGCGGCCAATTGACCGACAAGCGGGTTTGGCCCGCTGGCATCTTTCTTGCAGCTTATCCATTTTGACCATTGATGGGGAAAAGGACGGACAATTTGCCCGTATTTTTCTCACAGCAGGACAAAACGGCGGTTGCGCGGCGCCCGGTTGGGCAGAGGCGATCAATGCCTCGGTGCAATCCAGCGTGTACGAACAATTTGTAAATCGCCGACTGTCGGATGCGGGTCAGGATGAAAGGGAGTCAATAATGGAAAAAACACCCACCCCCCGGCGCGGATTCGCCTCCATGAGCCGAGATAAGCAGCAGGCCATCGCCCGCAAAGGCGGGCAAACCGCCCACCAGCGCGGCAAAGCGCACGAATTTACCAGCGAGGAGGCCCGGGCCGCCGGACGCAAAGGCGGCCAGTCGGTCAGCGCCGACCGCGCCCGCATGAGCCAGATCGGCCGCATGGGCGGCTTACGCTCGGCCCAGCGCAGGCGCGATCAAGGCGGCAAAGGCAATCCCGACGCGCAGTAAGTCCCGTGCCCGGCGAAGCGTAACACAATACCGCCTGCACGCACGGTAAGTCATTTTCCCAGTCGGAAAGTGGACTACACCAGCGGTAGCAACAAGCCTGTTGCCTGAACGTTCCATACCTTGAACCGGCTAACGGGGATGAGCGACCATCCCTGACCGGACTATGAACATTTGCCAGTTTTCCTACGAATGTGGGTACGCATTCCGCTCGATGGTTGCTTAGCGTATCTTGAGCGGAAAATCGCGTGAATAAGCGCTCCCGCGCATTCGCTTTTGCCGGCGGGTTGCTGTAAAATTCTCGTTTTACTCCAAGCTATGGCTGAACCAACTTCTCCTCAGGATAATCCCCCCGTTACCGTGGACCGGATCGAAGATCTGCAAATCGAGCGCGAATTGCAGGATTCGTATCTGACCTACGCCATGAGCACGATCATGGACCGCGCATTGCCCGATGTGCGCGATGGGCTGAAGCCTTCGCAGCGGCGCATTTTGGTGGCGATGAACGACTTGGGCCTCGGCCCGCGTTCCAAGCATCGAAAGTGCGCCAAGGTCGCCGGCGACACCTCCGGCAACTATCACCCCCACGGCGAGCAGGTTATTTATCCCACGCTGGTGCGCATGGCCCAAGACTGGAACCTGCGTCATCCGCTGGTTGACGGCCAGGGCAACTTCGGCAGCACCGACGGCGACCCGGCGGCGGCCATGCGTTACACCGAAGCGCGCATGACCAGTCCGGCGATGGAGATGCTGGAGGATTTGAACCTCGACACGGTTGATTTTCAGCCCAACTACGACGAGACGCGCCAGGAGCCGACGGTTTTGCCGGCGCGGTTTCCCAATCTGCTGGTCAACGGATCGACCGGCATCGCAGTGGGCATGGCGTGCAACCTGCTGCCGCACAATCTCAAGGAAATCTGCGCCGCCATCACGCATGTGATCGATCATCCCGACTGCCCGCTGGAGGAGTTGTTGCAGATCGTGCCGGGGCCGGATTTTCCCACCGGCGGGATCATCTGCGGGCGCGACGGCATTCTCGACGGCTACCAGGCCGGGCGCGGGCGGATGACCCTGCGGGCCAAGCTGCGGGCCGAGGAGCAGAAAAACGGACGCAACGCGGTCATCATCGACGAGCTGCCTTACGGGATCATTCGCAAAACCATAGTCGAATCCATCGCCGAGTGCGTGAAGAAGGATTTCATCACCGACGTTTCGGATGTGAACGATCATTCGGGGCGCGAGCACGTGTGCCGGATCGTGGTGGACCTGAAGCGCGACGCCGATCCGCAGATCGTCATCAACCAGCTTTACGAATACACGCCCTGCCAGATCACGGTGAGCATGATCAACATCGCGCTGGTCAATCGCCAGCCGCGAACCATGGGCCTCAAGGAATTGATTCAGCACTTTATCGCCCATCGCAAGGAAGTGATTACGCGGCGGACGCGGTTTTTGCTGAAAAAGGCCCAGCAGCGCGGTCATTTGCTGGAAGGTTTGATTTTCGCGGTCTGCGACATCGACGAGATCGTGAAGTTAATCCGCTCCAGCAAAACGCGCGATGAGGCGATCGGCAAATTGCGTCAGCGGTCGTTTAGAATTGATCCGCAACATCCCTATGCCCCGCGGATTCCGGCGGCCTTAATGGAACGGGTGGGGCATCGGCCGGTGCTGTTGAGCCAGGCGCAGGCCGAGGCGATCGGGCGGCTGCAATTGATTCAACTGGTGGGCCTGGAGATCGAAAAGCTGGTGGAGGAATATCGCTCGGTGGTCGAGGAGATCGAGGGTTATGAGGCGATCTTGCGCGATGAGGGGCTGGTGATGGACATCATCCGCGAAGACACCATTGAAATCGCCGAGAAATACGGCAATCCGCGGCGCACGCAGATCACCGGCTCGGTCAGCGAATATAATTTGGACAAGCTGATCGCCCCGGAAGATGTGGTGGTAACGGTTTCGCACCTCGGTTACATCAAGCGCTTGCCGGCTGACACTTACCGCGCCCAGGGTCGCGGCGGGCGCGGCATCCGCGGGGCCGACAGCCGCGATGGCGATTTTGTCGAGCAGCTTTTCGTGGCCAACACGCATGACTACCTGTTGTTTTTCACCAACAGCGGGCGGGTGTACGAGCGGCGGGTCTACAATGTGCCGGAACTGGGGCGCACCAGCGCCGGGCGCTCGATCGCCAATTTGCTGGATTTGCAGGAAGGGGAAAAACTCGCCGCCACGCTGGCGATCCGCGATTTTTCCAGCCAGGAGCAATTTTTGCTTTTTTCCACGGCCCTCGGCACGGTGAAAAAGACGGCCCTGAGCGCCTATGGCAACATTCGCACCAACGGCATCATCGCCATCAATCTCGACGAGAACGACAGCCTGATCGACGTGGCGGTAACCGGCGGCAAGGATCATGTGATCCTGGCCACGCGCAGCGGGCTGGCGATTCGCTTTGAAGAATCGGACGTGCGGGCGATGGGCCGCTCGGCCGGCGGGGTAACCGGCTGCCGGTTCAAGCGTCAAGGCGATCAGGTGGTGTCGATGCTGGTGGTGGCCGACGGCAGCAACGAGAATTTGCAACTGCTCACGGCGTGCGTCAACGGCTTTGGCAAGCGCACGCCGCTGGAGGAATATCCGTGCAAAGGCCGCGGCACACGCGGGGTGATCAATATCGACGCCAACGATCGCAACGGCGAAGTGGTGGGGATGCGACTGGTCAGCGCTAATGATGAAGTGATGCTGATTACCCAAAATGGCATTTTGATGCGTACGCGCGTTGATGAAATTCGCCAGTGCGGGCGTAACGCCTCCGGCGTGCGCTTGATCAAACTGGATGATAAGGACCAACTGGTGTCGCTGGCGCGGGTGCAGGCCGAGGAGCCTGCCGTGGATGCCTCCGAGGACAATGGTGCCGATGCCCCGGCCGAGTCGCCGCCGCAACAGTAATGTGGCCGATTAGCCAGTGGGAATTTTTATCAACTCCCCTCTGCCGGTGCGCCGGGGGAAGTGCGGGGTAGGGGCATCCTTCCCCGCCCTCTCCTGGTACTCCGGGGGAAGTGCGGGGTGGGGGCATCCTTCCACTCCCTCTCCTGGTACTCCGGGGGAGGGCGGGGTGGGGGCATCCTTATTGATGAGTTATTCTTCGTAAGTCACTATGTCATTAGGCAATAAAAAATTCCCCACCCTCCCCCTCCCCCATGAGTACATGGGAGAGGGGATAAATCCAAAGCGCGTGCGCCATAGCTACTTGCCCCTCTCTGCTACTCCGCCAGAGGGAATATTGACCGAGCGCACGCTGGTTTGCTCAGGCCGGAGGCGGTGGGGCTATGATCTTGGCTTTGGCACCGCTCCCTATAAACTATGCTGCGGTAACTAGGAAGTGAATTTATGAATGCGTACTTGCAACCCCTGGCGGCGGAAGTGGTGTTGGCGGCGGCCGCGTGCGTGCTGTTTTTGCTGGGCGTGGTGAACCGCGCCGGCGTGCGGCGTTTTTGCGCCCTGCTGGCGCTGCTGAGCTTGGGCGGGGTGTTCATCTGGCAGGCGTTGGCGGTGGTGTCGCCCAACCAGACTTTATCCGATCCGACCAACACGGTGCGCGTTTACGAACTGGCGCAGTATTTTAAGATGCTGGCCGCGGCGATGGGGGCGATTTTTGTTTTGATGAACTGGCCGGAGAACGCTGACGCCACCGGCAACGCAGCGCTGGATTTCGGCGAGGATGCCGGCGAGTTTTTCGGGCTGCTGCTGCTGAGCATCTGCGGCATTGGTCTGGTGGCCAGCGCCAATGACCTGATTTTGCTCTTTTTGGGCATCGAACTGGCGAGCATTCCGACCTACATCATGGTCAGCATTTCCCGTCCGCTGGCATCGGCCAAGGAGGCGGGCCTGAAATACTTTTTCCTGGGAGCAATGTCGGCGGCGCTGATTCTGTTTGGATTTTCCTATTTGTTTGGCATGAGCGGGCAATTGAAGCTTGACGCCATTGCCCGGCAGATCGGCCAGGGCGGAGCGATGTCGCCGATGCTGTGGACGGGAGTGCTGTTTGCGCTGGCGGGATTCAGTTTCAAACTCGCCGCCGCTCCCATGCACTTTTACGCCCCCGACGTATACCAGGGCGCGGCCACGCCGGTTACAGCGCTATTGAGCTTTGTGCCCAAGGCCGCGGGCATGGCGGCTTTGTTGAAGTTGCTTTGGGTGGTGGGCGGCGGGACGTGGAACGCCCCACCGATGATGGTCAAATTGTTGTGGGTGGTGGCGGTGCTGACCATGAGCATCGGCAACCTGCTGGGCCTGATGCAATACAACGTCAAGCGCACGCTGGCCTGCTCCTCGATCGCCCATAGCGGCTACATGCTCACGGCGGTAACCGCCCTGATCGGCGCGGGCGCGGGACAGATATTGATCCAGCAGGATGCCTTGTCGGGTATTTTGTTTTACCTGACGGCTTACGGCATCATGAACGCCGGGGCTTTTGGCGTTTTGATGATGCTGCCGGCCCGCAACGGCAAGGGGACGGCCGAAACTTTTGAAGACCTGGCCGGCCAGGGGCGGCGGCATCCGGTTTTGGGCCTGGTGATGGCGATCTGCTGCTTCAGCCTGATCGGCATCCCGCTGACGGTGGGGTTCCTCGGCAAAATTTATCTTATCCGCCCGGCGCTGGACGCGGGGATGATCGGGCTGGTGGTTATCACCGTGATCAACGCGGCGGTTTCCGCGGGATATTATTTGCGGATCATCGGGGCGATGTATCTGCGGCCGCTGCCCGAGCCAATGGGGGATGGGGTGATAACCGACCCGCCCCAACCGCTGACGCTGACGGCGGCGGTGATCGTGTCGGTGGCCGGAACGCTGGCGCTGGGCATGTTGCCGCCGGCGACCAATCTGCTAACCGACCGAACGACGCAGGCAGCGCAACTGGAACCAGCAGGAAATAAGTAATTTTTTAGTCAGTTGTAAAAGTGAGTGTTGAATGTTGATTGTGGATTGTTGATTTGTTTTCGATACTCAACATTCAACATTCAACACTCAACACTCAACACTCATCATGCCCCAATTTGAAGTTATCAGCGATTATTCTCCGCAGGGGGACCAGCCGCAAGCTATTGAACTGTTGGTGCGCGGTATCCAGTCGGCGCAAAAATTTCAGGCGCTGATGGGGGTTACCGGTTCGGGCAAAACCTTTACCATGGCCCACACCATTGCGCGGGTGAAAAAACCGACGCTGGTCATCAGCCATAACAAGACTTTGGCGGCGCAGTTGTACGAGGAATTCAAGGAGCTGTTTCCGCACAACGCCGTGGGCTATTTTGTCAGCTATTACGACTACTATCAGCCCGAAGCGTACATCCCCCAGCGCGACATTTACATCGAGAAGGACGCCAGCCGCAACGACGATCTGGACCGCCTGCGGCTCAGTGCCACCAGCAACCTGGTCAGCCGGGAGGATGTGATTTTGGTGGCGTCGGTGAGCTGCATTTTCGGCCTGGGTTCGCCGACGGATTACAAAGCCAGCGTGCTGCCGATCCGCAAGGGTGAGCCGACCGACCGCGACCAGATGCTTTCCAAATTGATTGACCTGCAATACGCCCGCAACGACATTGATTTTAAGCGCGGGGTGTTTCGCGTGCGCGGCGACGTGGTGGAACTGCATCCGGCCTACGAAGAATTCGCCTATCACATTGAATTTTTCGGCGACGAGATCACCGCCATCAACATGATCAATCCGCTGACCGGCGAATTGCTCAGCGAATGCGAGCAGATTTTCATCTACCCGGCGGTGCATTACGTGATGCCCGCCGAGCGCGTGGAGGCGGCGGCGGCTTCCATTATGGCGGAGTTGGATGATCGGGTGTTACAGCTTCGCGGCCAGGGAAAACTTCTGGAAGCGCAGCGGTTGATCGCGCGGACCAAGTATGACATGGAACTGTTGCAGGAGGTGGGATTTTGTCCGGGGATCGAGAATTACTCGCGGCATCTGGACGGCCGGCCGCCGGGGGCCAAGCCTTACACGCTGATCGACTATTTCCCCAAGGATTTTCTGCTGCTGATTGATGAATCGCATGTATCCTTGCCGCAGATTCGCGCCATGTACAATGGCGACCAGCAGCGCAAGAACGTGCTGGTGGAGCACGGCTTCCGGCTGCCCAGCGCGCTGGACAATCGCCCGCTTAAATTTGAAGAATTTGAGGCGATGTGGAACAAGGTGGTTTTTGTTTCGGCCACGCCGGGAAAATACGAACTGGAGAAGACCGGCGGAGAGGTGGTGGAGCAGGTGATCCGCCCCACCGGGCTGGTGGACCCGGAAATTTTTGTGCAATCGGCGCAGGGCCAGGTTCCGCATCTATTGGAGCAAATAAAGCAGCGGACCGCCGATGGCCAGCGTGTGCTGGTAACGACGCTGACCAAGCGCTTGGCGGAGGATTTGTCGGCGTATATCCAGGAGGCGGGAATCCGCGGGCGCTATTTGCACAGCGAAATCCAAACGCTGGAGCGTGTGGAGATTCTCAAGGATTTGCGCCAGGGGATTTTTGATGTGCTGGTGGGCGTGAACCTGTTGCGTGAGGGATTGGATTTGCCGGAAGTGTCGCTGGTGGCGATTCTGGACGCCGACAAGGCGGGATTTTTGCGATCGGAAACGTCGATTATCCAGATGATCGGGCGGGCGGCGCGCAATGTGAATTCCAAGGTGATTTTGTACGCCGACACCATCACGCCGGCGATGGCCAAAGCGATGGATGAGACGGCCCGCCGGCGCGAAATCCAGTTGAAATACAACGCCGACAACAACATTACGCCGCAGACGATTAAGAAGGCGATTCGCGCGGGAATTGAAAATGAGATGAAAGGCCGCCGCGCCGCCGCCGAGGCGATTCACGCCAACGACGATCAACTGGATCAGACGGAAATCCTCAAGTTGCTGGAGGAGGAGATGTTGCAGGCCGCCAAAGACCTGGAATTTGAACATGCCGCGCAATTGCGCGACAAGATCAACCAGATCAAGGGTGTGCCGCTGATCCGCGCCGGCGGTGATTGGCGGCCGGGGGACGCCGAGGGCGACCGGCCGGATGTGCGGCTATGGCAACCTAAAAGCTCCAAGCGCAACCAGCGGAAAATCTCCCGCTGAAAATGCCGTGGCCGTGGGCCGCGCGGCATACCACGCTATAATCCAGGTGGAAAGGAACAGCGGCGGGCTAAGCAACATCATGAATGTATTATCGTTTGATATCGAGCCGGTTTTGGCTGGCCAAGAGCGTTTGACCGAAACCCAGGCGCTGGAGCTGCACCAAACCGCATCGCTGCATGACCTGGGCAACTGGGCGTATGGCGTCAGCCGGCGGCTGCACCCGGAGGATTGGCGCAGCTACGTCATCGACCGCAATATCAACTACACCAATGTCTGCACGGCCCGCTGCACATTTTGCGCTTTTCGGCGCGATGGCGACGACACCGACGCCTACACGCTCAGCTATGAAACCATCGCGCTGAAAATTCAGGAATTGCGAGACATCGGCGGCACCCAGGTTTTGATGCAAGGCGGAATGAACCCGCAATTGCCCATCGAGTGGTATGAGGATTTGCTCCGCCGACTGAAGCGCGATTTTCCCTCGATTCATCTACATGCTTTTTCGCCGCCGGAATTTGCGGAGTTTGAGCGGTTTTTCCAACTCGACGCCCGCACCATTTTACAGCGTTTCCAGCAGGCGGGCCTGGACACGATTCCCGGCGGCGGCGGTGAGATTTTCGCCCCGCGGGTGCGGCGGCGCATCGGCATCGGCAAATGCGACGGCGACAACTGGCTGCGCATCATGCGCCTGGCCCACGAGCTGGGCATGAACACCAGCGCCACCATGTTGATCGGGCATATCGAATTTGCCCGCGAGCGCATCGAACATATGTCGGCCCTGCGCGATATGCAGGATTATGCGCTGGCGCTGCGATCCGGCGACAGCGCCACGATGCGACAGGTGCGGCAAAAAAGGCCGGGCGTTTTTGCCGGTGATGCGGCGGCGGCGGCGGTGGTTTCGCCCATGGCCAACGCCGGCAATTACACCGCTTTTATCCACTGGCCTTTTCAGCGCGACAACACGCCGCTGGGCCGCGCCGCCGAATGGGACGTGGCCAAGCATGGCGCGTTTGATGACTCGGACAATGAAGACATTTTACGCGGGCGCGTGGTGCGCATGGCTGGAGCCGATGAATACCTGCGCACCTTAGCGATTGCCCGACTGTTTCTGGATAATTTTTCCAGCCTGCAAAGTTCGTGGGTTACCATGGGGCCGAAGATCGGGCAACTGGCGCTCTTTTTCGGGGCCAACGACATGGGCAGCGTGATGATGGAGGAGAATGTGGTCTCGGCGGCGGGGACCACTTATAGCCTCAACGAGCGGGAAATCTGCCGCTTGATCCGCGATGCCGGATGGGTTCCAGCGCAGCGCGATCAATATTACCGCGTGCTTCGCCGCCAGGATGGGCCGGCGAGTCCCGATTTGCTGCCGCCGAGCAATCCGCCAGTGCGCCATGTGGCCAAGGTCAGCACCGAGCCAAGCGAACAAGAGGCGACGGGCACGTTGCAATAGGCGCAGGAACAGCAGCGTGACGCCGTGGCGCGCCAGCGTGACCACGAGGCGCGCCAGCTTGACCACGAGTCGAGCAGCGCGACGGCGCGGGCGCGACGGCGTGACCACGAGGCGCGGCAGCGTGACCACGAGGCGCGACCGCGTGACAGCAATTAGCGGCAGCGCGACGCCGTGGTGCGGCCGCGCGACGCTGATTAGCGGCAGCGTGACGCCGTGGTGCGGCCGCGCGACAGCGATTAGCGGCAGCGTGCCGCCGAGTCGCGGCACAATCCAATGCGATCACCAGGCCCTGGCGCGGCCAGGGCGCGGCGCTTAATTTCCAAGCTGGTGATATTGCGCCGGGGTCAGGTCGCGGGCCGCGACGGCCGCGGCGCGGATCGCCGGATCGGTCGCCTCGCTTGCCAATTGTTTGACAAACCGCGCCGCCTGGCGCTGATCTCCCTTGCGCCCGGCGTTGTAGCGATAGCGGCCCAGTTTCAAAATCGCCTCGATGCGCCATAAGCGCTCCTGGGATTGTGTGGCCAGAACATACACATCCCCGGCGTGGCGCTCCAGCACTTTTTGGTCGATGCTGCTGATGACCCGCTCGATGCGTTTGATCCAATCGGTGTCGTAGTCGCTGTAGGCTTTGAGAAAATCCTGCCAGTGATTGGCCAGGTCGGTTTTGCCCTGGTCCACGGCCATGCGCTGCATGGAGACGGCCGCGCCGCTCATCATTCCCAGCCCCGCGCCCAGTTCGCCACGGGTGAGACGTTCCTTGTACAAACTGCAACCGAAGGCGAAAGCGGCCTGGAAATATTTCTCGGCCAGATCAAAATTTTTCTCCCGGCGGGCCAGGCTGCCGGCCATGGTCAGCACATTGCCCAGCCCTTCGATGCTGTCGACCAATTCCTGATTGTCATAGGAAACAATGACGCCCGGCTTGTCGGCGAAAATCGCACCGGGGGCGAGCTGGGCCGCTTTGAGCAGATCGGCCGCCGCTGGCAGGTTGTCCAGATCGGAGAGCTTGCGGGGATTGGAGGTGAAGGCCTGATAGCGCTGGGCGTTTTGGCCATATTCGATGATGGCCTGGCGATACAACTCGCCGGCATTTCCCGGCTCGGTGGAGGCCGCAAGATATCCCGCCGGGTCCACCGGTAAGGCCATCGCTTCAAGGTGCTTGCCCTGGGCGGTGAACTCGGTGGGCGGGGTGATGCGCAGGCTGGCCCAGATGACCAAGCCGAGCAAACCGCCCACGATCACCACCATCGCCCCCGACAATCCCCAGCCCAGTCGATTGCCCCACATTGCTATATCCTCTTAAAAGCATACATATCTTGCGCGAACTTTTTTCTCATCGGCGGCGGACGGACCCTACCGATCCACCCTTGCGCCAACATATCAGACGATACCCGCCGGATGCACATTTGACAAAAGCGGGCCTACGGGCGCGTGGGGTGATTTTCGCGGCTGGCGGACACTTGGGCGCATTAGGCGCTTTTAGCCGCCGGCTTGGTCGCGGCGGGCTTGGGCGCGGATTTAGATTCGGACTGGGACTGGGCGCTTTTGGTCGCCGTGGGGGCATCGGCGCTTTTAGCCGCTGCGGGGGTTTCGGCGGGTTTGCCCGCGTCGTTCTCGCTTTTGGCGGCGTTCTTGTATCCCTCGGAGCGGTAATCGGTGATGTAAAAACCGTTGCCCTTGAAAATCAGACCCGCGCCGCCGCTGATGAGCCGGCGTACCTTTTTCTTTTTGCACACCGGACACTGTTTGATGGGCGCGGCGGTGATGGAATGAAATTTTTCAAAGCTGTGTCCGCAATCGGGGCACTGGTATTCATAGGTTGGCATATCGATCTTCTTTCCGGAGCCATCAACTGGTTTTGCTCACCGCCACTTGCGCCGGGCGCAACACGCGTCCATGCAGCTCATACCCTTTTTGCATCAATTGCGTAACCACCGGCTGGGGCGAGTCGGCAAAGCGCGGATCATCCTGCTGCATCAGGGCCGAATGGCGGGCGGGATCAAATTCCTCCCCCGGCTCCGGGGCGATTTGGCGCACCTGCTGGGCCTGGAGCATTTTCAACCATTGATCTTGCACAATCTTCATACCCTGGAGAATCGCCGCGGCGTCGGTCTTGGCCGGATCCACCGCCAAGGCCCGCTCAAAATTATCGATCACCGGAAGCATCGACTGGATGATCTGGGCATTGGCGTATTGCACGGCCTGTTCCTTGTCGGCCTGCAAGCGTTTTTGGGCGTTTTTGAAATCCGCCTGCACCCGGGCCAGCCGGTCAAACAGCGCATCGCGCTCCGACTGAAGCTGCTTGAGATCATTTTCCAGTGAGGCTTCGCCTTCGAAGTTCTGGCTTTGTGCCGCCAGGTTTTCGTCGTTGGGCGAACCGATGCCGTTTAAGTCGTCAGGGGGGATATTGGCCATGTCATTTCGCTCCGATCAATCGCTGGTTTTAAATACGTCCTTGAGTTTGTCCAAAAATCCTTTTCGCTGCGGCATATGGGCGCCGTCCTCGGTGGCGGCGAAATCGCGCAGCAGTTGCCGCTGCTTGTCGGACAGCTTGCGGGGAACTTCCAACAAAATCTGGACCAATTCATCGCCGGTTTTGCGGCTGCGCAGGTCGGGCAGTCCCTTGCCCTTGAGTTTAAACACTTCGCCATGCTGCGAACCGGCGGGAATCTCCAGCGCTTCGGTCTGCGTGAGCGTGGGCACGTCAATTTTCGCGCCCAGGGCCGCCTGCGTGAAGCTGATGGGCACTTGGCAGACCAGGTCGTTGTTATGCCGGGTAAAAATCGAGTGGGGTTTGATGGCCACTTCGCAGATCAAGTCGCCGCTGGGCGATCCCTGCTCGCCGGCCTCCCCTTCGCCGGTAACGCGGATGGCCTGGCTCTCGTGGATGCCGGCGGGAATTTTCACTTTCACCACGCGCCGGGCCAGTTGCCGCCCGCTGCCGCCGCAGGAAACACAGTGTTCACGCACCACTTGTCCGCGCCCCGAGCAATTGGGGCAGGTGGTAACCATGCGGAACATGCCACCAAATCCCTGCTGGGCCACGCGGCCCTGTCCGCCGCAGGCCGGGCAAACCGCCGGGCGCGTGCCGGGTTTGGCACCGCTGCCGCTGCAGTTTTCACACACCGCATGTTTTTCAAATTCGATGGTTTTTTCTGTCCCGGCGGCCACTTCCGCCAGGGAAAGTTCCACGCGGGTTTCTAAATCGTAGCCGCGGGCCTGTTGCCGTGAGCCAGCCCCGCCGCGACCGCCGAACGCCCCGCCGAAAAAGTCGTCCAGGCCGAACATGGAAAAGATGTCGGCCACGTTCATATGCGAAAAATCGTGCTGGCCGCCGGCGACGCCGGCATGGCCATACTGATCGTAGCGGCGACGTTTTTCCGGGTCGCTGAGCACCTCATAGGCTTCGGCGCACTCCTTAAAGAGCAACTCCGCTTCGCTTTGGCCCTGGCCGCTGTTGCGGTCGGGATGATACTTCATCGCCAGCTTGCGATAAGCGCGCTTGATATCCTCGTCCTCGCTGGAGCGCGTAACACCAAGAACCTCGTAATAATCGCGTTTACTGGTTGGCACGAAAACTCACCATCAAAAACACATCCCCATTGGATTTTCCACGCCGGCCTCATCCCGCCGCCCGGATTTACCCCTGGCGAGCGAACCATCATACAACAGCCGTCAAGAGACGCCGCGCGAGGACGCTTCGCTTTGCACTATCTCTCCCGCGTACGCCCAGGGAAAGTCAAGCGCACTTCACGCTCGGCCCTCACCCTAACCCTCTCCCATACGCCCGCGGGCGAGCTTCTTTTCCCTTGCCCTCTCCTGCGTACTCGCGGGGGAGGGTTGGGTGGGGGCTTCCTTATTCCTTGCGCTTGCGGAATAAGGAGGCCCTCACCCTAGCCCTCTCCCATGAGTACATAGGAGAGGGGATTTTTTAGCTCTCCCATGAGTACATGGGCGAGGGAAATATTGCGCCTCTCCCATGAATACTTGAGCGAGGGGATCTTTTGCCTCTCCCATGCGCCCGCGGGCGAGCTTCTTTTCCCTTGCCCTCTCCTGCGTACTCGCGGGGGAGGGTTGGGTGGGGGCTTCCTTATTCTTTGCGCATGCCCCGCCGTCAAGGGTTCCATCTAACCGAGCAACTCAGCGAACGGAAAAAATCCATCCGCTGAGTTGCTGGTGATGAAACAAATTATCAAGCGGCCAGGCCGACTTACGATACCGCGCCGCTTACCGGCTTGGAGACTTCATCCTTCTTCTCTTTCAGTTCGGTGATCAGCACGTTGCTGGTCAATGCCAGTCCGCTGACCGATGCGGCGTTGAGCAAAGCGGTTTTGGCGACCTTGGTCGGGTCGATGATGCCGCTCTTGAGCATGTCCACATATTCGCCGGTGGCGGCGTTGTAGCCCCAGTTGACGTTTTTGCTGGACAAAATCTGATCGACGATCACCTCGCCCTCTTCGCCGGCGTTGTCGGCGATCTGCCGGGCCGGGCTGCGCAGGGCCGTGGCGATGATGTCAAATCCGATCTTCTCGTCGCCGCGGGCTTTGCTCTTGGCGTTATGCACCGCTTCGATGGCCCGCAGGAACGCGACCCCGCCGCCGGGGATAATCCCCTCTTCGGCCGCGGCGCGGGTGGCGTGCAAGGCGTCATCAATCAGATCCTTGCGCTCCTTCATTTCGGTTTCGGTATTGGCACCGGCCTTAACGACCGCGACGCCGCCGGTCAGTTTCGCCAGCCGCTCCTGGAGCTTTTCGCGATCGTAATCGCTGGTGGTGGTTTCGATCTGCTTGCGAATCTGCTCGACGCGGGAGTTGATATCCTTCTTGGCGCCGGCCCCTTGAACAATCAGGGTCTTATCCTTGTCCACCACGACGCGCTTGGCCTGGCCAAGCTGCTCGATCTCGACGTTTTCCAGCTTCAAGCCCAGGTCTTCGCTGATGAATTGCCCGCCGGTTACCGTGGCCAGGTCGCCCATCATGGCCTTGCGGCGATCGCCGAAGCCCGGGGCCTTGACGGCGCAGATATTCAGCACGCCGCGGAGTTTGTTGACCACCAAAGCCGCCAGCGGCTCGGCGTCCACGTCCTCGGCGATCAGCAGCAACGGCTTGCCGCCGCCGACAATCTTATTCAGCAGAGGAAGCAGTTCCGCCAGGTTGGAAATCTTCTTTTCGTGGATCAGGATGTAGCAATCCTCCAGCACCGCTTCCAGGGTGTTGGGATTAGTCAGGAAATACGGAGACAAGTAGCCTTTATCAAATTGCATCCCTTCGGTGTACTCCAGGACGCTTTCGGTGCCCTTGCCCTCATCGACGGTGATGACCCCTTCTTTGCCGACTTTTTCCATGGCGTCGGCCATGAGCCGGCCGATCTTTTCATCGCCGTTGGCGCTGACGGTGGCCACGCGCAGATAGTCCTCATGTCCCTTGACCTTTTTGGACAAGCCGCTGATGGCGTCGGCGGCCACTTCGGCGGCCTTAAGCACGCCGCGCTGAATGGCCACGGGGTTGACGCCCGCGGTTACATACTTGAGGCCCTCGTTGTAGATGGCCTCGGCCAGAACGGTGGCGGTGGTGGTGCCGTCGCCGGCCACGTCGCCGGTTTTGCTGGCGACCATGTTAACCAGTTTCGCGCCCATGTTCTGGAAGGGCTGGGGCAGTTCGATCTCCTTGGAGACGGTAACGCCGTCCTTGGTGATCCGCGGCGAACCGTAGGACTTTTGTAAAATCACGTTGCGCCCGCGCGGGCCGAGCGTGGCCTTGACGGCCCGGGCCAGTTGCGCCAGACCCAGGCCCATATCGGCCCGAGCGTCGCTATCAAATTTCATCTGTTTCGATGCCATGGTCTAAACTCCAAAGTAAGTAAATTGGTTTTGAGCGATGAGTGTTGAATGTTGAATGTTGAATGTTGATCGTGGATCGTTGATTGGGTGGCTCGTCAAGAACGCTTTGGCCTTTCAACAATCAACACTCTACAGTCAACAATCAACAACCAACAATCCACCTTCACCCTTCACCACGCCAGCGGCGTTTATTCCAGTATGCCCAGCAAGTCCGACTCGCGGAGAATGACGAATTTTTCGCCGTTGACTTCCACTTCGGTGCCGGCGTATTTGCCATAGTAGACGCTGTCGCCCGCCTTGACGTTCAAGGCCATGCGCTGGCCCTTATCATCAGTCTTTCCGGGGCCGACGGAGATCACCTTGCCCTTGGTGGGCTTTTCCTTGGCCGTATCCGGCAGCAGAATCCCGCTGGCGGTTTTTTCCTCGGCTTCCGATTGCTTGACAATCACTCGATCCGCTAAAGGTCGCAATTTCATAAAACGATTCCTTAAAAACAAGTTGCTATCACGTTGCTTTACACACTTGGCCCCGTTTCGCCGCGGGCCGCCGGTTTACTTTTTTACTTTCACTCAGGCTGTCTGGCGCTTGCGAGCCGACGCGCTGGGGGCTTTGTTTTGCCGCCGCTGTTTCATCCAATCTTGCACATTCGTACGTCGGCCTTTGCGGCGATTGTCCAGCCAGAACTTCAATGACTCTGGATTCTCGCCACTGCGCCAGCCGAGGATCAGGCTCTTATAGCTCAGTTCCTCATCCAGCGCCGGCCAACCGATTCCAAAGGCCCCGCACTGGTACTCGGCCCGCTCTTTGGCCGTGCCGTGCGCCAACCGCGGATACCACTGCACCGGCAGCGACACGGTGCGTCCGTCGTCGAATTCCACCGTCAACAGTTCATCGGTGACGGTTACTTTGGTGGCTCGGACTTCAAACTCCGCTTCACTGATTGAAATACTCAAGCCAGGCCTCCAACAGGGCGTCGCGATGGTTTTCGATCTCCTTCAAATCATGCGGCCTGAAACCTTTGTGCCGCGTAACACGCACGAACGGCTCCATCCAAAACTTCGCTTCACAGCCGCCATGCTTCACATGCACATGCGGAGGCTCGCTTTGATCGGCTCCGAAGAACCCAAACTGATAGCCTTTCTCACGCAGTACAACCGGCACTGGCCACCTCAACGCTTTGTCCGCGCTGCATGGCGCTGTTACATCATATCGTCCATGCCGTCCATCCCTTCCTCACCGCCCTCGGCACCTTTGAGGGCCTTGGGCTTTTCGCACACGATGCAGTCGGTGGTCAGGAGCAAAATCGCCACTTCCGCGGCGTTTTGCAGGGCCGTTCGCTCCACCTTGGTGGGAGTGATAATGCCGGCCTCGACCACATCGACGTATTCGCCGGTCAGGGCGTTGTAGCCTTCGTTGCCCTTGGCATCCATGACGCGGCGGACCACCACACTGCCGGGGGTGCCGGCGTTTTCGGCGATCTGACGCAACGGCGCGGTCAGCGCCTGGCGCACGATCTTGACGCCCACGGCCGCATCGCCTTCGAGGCCGAGCTTGGCCGCGTCCAGCGAGGCCATGGCGCGGATCAAAGCCACCCCGCCGCCGGGGACCACGCCTTCTTCCACCGCGGCCCGTGTGGCCTGCAAGGCATCCTCGACGCGGGCTTTTTTCTCCTTCAGTTCCGCTTCGGTCGCCGCCCCGACGTTTACCTGGGCGACGCCGCCGGCCAGCTTAGCCAGACGTTCCTGGAGTTTTTCACGATCGTAATCGCTGGTGGTAATGGAGATTTCGCGGCGAATCTGCTCGATGCGGCCTTGAATCGCCGCACTCTCGCCGGCGCCCTCGATGATCGTGGTATTGTCGTTGTCGATGCGCACGCGCTTGGCGGTGCCAAGCTGATGCAACTCGATTTTGTCCAGTTCCACGCCCAGGTCTTTCATCACCGCTTCGGCACCGGTAAGGATGGCGATGTCTTCCAGCATGGCCTTGCGGCGATCGCCGTAGCCGGGCGCTTTGATCGCCACGACATTCAAGATGCCCCGGAGTTTGTTGACCACCAAGGTGGCCAGCGCTTCGCCGTCCACATCCTCGGCGATAATCATCAGCGGCTTTTTAGCTTTTTGAATCTTTTCCAATAGCGGCAGCAGCTTGGTGGCGGCGCTGATTTTGTCTTCGTAAATCAGGATCAGCGGCTTATCCAACTCGCACACCATGGCGTCGGCGTTGGTGATGAAATTGGGGGAGATATAGCCGCGATCAAACTGCATTCCCTCGACCACATCCACATAGGTTTCCAGGCTCTTGCCTTCCTCAACGGTGATCACACCGTCCTTGCCCACTTTCATAAAAGCGTCGGCCATAATGTCGCCAATCTCCCGGTCGTTGTTGGCACTGATGGTGGCGACGTTGGCGATGTCGTCCTTGCGGGTGGCATCGATCGGCTTGCTTTGCTTTTTGAGACTAACGATCACCCTCTCCACGGCCTTGCGGATGCCGCGGGCCATGGCCATGGCGTCGGTTCCGGCCGAAAGGGCGCGGGTACCTTCTTTGAAGATGGCCTCGGCGAGCACGGTGGCGGTGGTGGTGCCGTCGCCGGCCACGTCGCTGGTCTTGCTGGCCGCTTCCTTGACCAGCTTGGCACCCATATTCTCAAATTTGTCTTTCAGCTCGACTTCCTCGGCGACGGTAACGCCGTCCTTGGTTACAGTGGGCGCTCCCCAGCCTTTATCGATAACGGCATTGCGGCCGCGGGGGCCGAGCGTGGATTTGACGGCCCGAGCCAATTTACTGACGCCTTCCAAAAGCGATTTACGGGCCTCAGTATCAAAAGCGATCATCTTCGCGGCCATGAACAACTCCTTACAAGTTATGGTTTGGTTGCGTTCCCAATGGAACCGTTTCCCGGTGTCTCAGGCATTCGCGTGAAAACGAGGACACGTGCCGGGTCTAACACAAACCCAGTGCCAAAGCTGATCGGGATGCAGGAATGCGTAAGTGATTATAAAATATGATGTTACAACGAACGAATTTACCCGCCGGCTTTGGCCGCAACTGCCATGCTGGCAGACAAGCGGCAAAGCGACAAATCCTATTGCCATTTCGGCAGGGGAAGTAAAGAGGCGATTGGCGGCGATGTTGAGGAGCATATCGCCGCCCCGACCCCATCACTTGTAGCCGAGCGGTGGTCTATAGTCCCCCGCCGCACCGCTTCGGCTGCGGCCAAAGCCTTTATCGATTGCGGTTGATGACTTTGGTCAAAATGCAAATGCCCCCCGCCGCCGGCAAGAGCGTGGCGACGGCCAGCAGCAGCGAGCCTTGGAGCATCGGGTCGTAGCGCTGATTGTGGGCCCAGGTCATGAGCAGCGGCGTCAGCAGCGGGGGATTTTGCGGTGCCAGCAGCATGGTGGCCGGCACTTCACCCAAACTCAGGGCCATGGTGGTCAGCGCCGCCGCCGCCGCCAGCGGCCAGGCCTGGGGAAGGATTACATGCCAAAGCGTGCGACGGCGATCGGCACCATCCAGCGCCGCCATTTGGCGGATGGGCAGCCAGGAGCGGTTCCAGGTCCATCCGCCCATGAGCAGCCCCAGCCAGGCGAAGCGTCCCACCAGCGCCAAAATTGCGATCACCAGCGTGTCATAGACCCATTGCAGGCCGGCGCGGTTGTAAAGGTGCATCAAGGCAATCGCCAAGGGCGGCCCTCCAGCCAAAAAAGAGGCGACGGCCATTGCCAGCGTCCAGCGCGGCCGGTGGGCCATGGCAAACAGGGCCACCGCGCCCGCCAGCAGGCCCATGATCGCGCCCAGCAAAAGGGAACCAAGCAACTGTGGACCCAGCACGCGCAGCAGCTCGCCCAGCGGCAGTGGCGTGCGCATGGAGAGCATCATCGCCCCCAGCGGCACTCCGGCCGTCAGCAAGGGCACGCTCCAAGCCAAAATCGCCATGCCGGTTTGCCGGCCCGGTCTTGATGGCGCGGCGGTGAGCCAATCGTCGGCGCTGTCGTGTTCACCCAGCCCCCATGCCGCCAGCGCCGCCAGCAGCACACTGAGAACCATCATGGGCATGGCCGCGCCCAAAGCGGCGGCGTAGCGGTCGCGCGGCGCGGTAAGCGAGGCGGCCTCCCCGCCGCCCATTTCAAAGACCGTGCGCACTTCCGTGGCCGAAACGCTGATGCCGGTGGCCTCCCATACGCCAAATTCCTGCGCCGCCAGCAGCGCCGCCAAGGCCATGCCGGCCAGCAGCGGCCGGGCCAGACGACGCACCGCCAGCCGCCCGGCCGCGCCGTCCAGTCGGGCTTGTTGCCATAAATCATTGGGTGTTCGCACCAAGGCCCAGCGCGTGGCCAGAGCGCACAAGGGCCATAGCCAGGTGCCCAAGGTCCAGGCGCAGCGCAGCACATCGGCGGCACTTTGCGGGCGCGGGCGCAGGTGCGACAGGCGCCAAAGCTGGTTCCAGCCGTAATCAAAACAGAGCGACGGCAAAAGCAGTGTCAGCGGCCAGAGTAGCATCGCCGCCGCCCCCGCCCGGCCGCCGCGGGTGGCCCCGATGCCGCCAGCCAGTCCCAGCACGCCGGCGACCAGCGCCACCAACAGATTGTAACCGGCGGTGCGCCCGGCCAGGCGGATGCCCCATAGTCCGCCCCAGCCGTCCAGCCAGGAGGCCGGATGGGTCCAGATAATGTGAACCATCCACACCAGGGGAAGCAAACAGCAAATCAGCAGCAGCACCGCCACGGGGAGCGGCCCGACAGCGGCCCCAAGGATATGCGACGGCTTACGGTTCACGGGCGCTGGGTTGAGCCGTGGTGGAACGATTGGCGGGCGCGGCACCGGCGGTCGCCGCTTTTTCGTTAAAGGGCAGGTTCATTTCCGCCGCGGCCCGACGCGCCGCGGCAAGCAGGGCCGCATCGGACGCGGCATAGTTCACCGCCGATTCACCCGCCGACCACAGGTCGAGGTAATACGATACGATGCGTTCCGAGGCAAACGGCTGATCGGCCAGGGGCGTGGCCAACTGACAGGCAACGCCGGTTAAATTGCCCGGCAGCGCCGCGGCGGCGTTGGCGTAGGCCAGATCGCGCCCCAACAGGGCTAGCAGCGGGCCGTAGCGGCTTTGGGCCCAAAGCAAGCGATCGGCGGCGTCGTTTTTATCATTGACCAGCGCAACCGCCGCCGCGGCTAGCGATTGCTGATAGGGTTCCAAGAGCAGTTCCCATTGCCGCTGGCTCATGGCCCAATCCACCCAGCGCTGCAAATCGATCAACCCCTGGCGCTGCGACTGGAGGGGCATTGCGGCCCACAGGGCGTCAACCAGGCCCAGTCCGCCGGATACGCGGGCCAATTTATTGCCGTCCAGCGCCGCCCCGGCGGCCAGTTGCGAAGCCAGTTCGCCCATCCACAAGCGCAGGCGGTTATCCAGCGCGCCGGCCTGATCGGCTCCGTAGGCTTTGGCCACATCCGCCGGCAGTGAAGCGGCGGGACGAGCCGCCAGACGGCGGGCGGCCTGCGACAATTGCATGATGTCATCAAGATATTTTTGCGATTCGGCGCGCTGCGCCGGTTTGCCGGCCAGCGCCGAGGCCGCCAGGGCCAGACGGCGCTCGATAGCGCCAAACGGCTTGGGCTTCAGGTCGTTAAGCGCTTCCAGCCCCGCCGGGGAATTTTCCAGTTGTTCCAAGGCCCGCAGCATCCAGCGCAATTCCGCCACGGCGGCCTGCAAGTCGCGCGGTCCGGCGGAGAGCATCCCAGCGGTATTCAACTGCTGGGCGTCGGAAACAAATTGCCCGGCTTGATTTTCAAAGGCTTTGCGCAATTCATCAATGCCGTGGCGCACATTGGGCAAGACCGTGGCGTTTTTTTCCAGCGCCTGAAACCGCTGGCCCAACTGCGCAAAATCCTCCAGCATCTGTAAAAGCATCGCCGACTGGTCGGGATGCTCCTGGGCATAGGAAAATACGCCGGCCAGCCGCTTGCGCAGCTCATCACTGACTGGCAGTTTGCCGGCGCGGGAAAAAAGCCGGCGATATTCATCCAAGCCGCGCAAGCGGGTTTGGCCCGCCTCGCGCGTGCGCGCGTCGGCGTACAGCGCCAGCCCCTCGCCCAGACGCGTCTCCAAGTCCTGGCGGATGGCGGTGCTGACGGTGTCGTTTTCCGCCAGGCCGGCGGCGAAGGCCACCGACTCATCGAGCGCTTGTTGGAGCAGTTGCGCTTCTGGCTCCTGTCCGCGCTCGGCGGCCAGGGACTGGGCTTGTTGCCGCAGCGAAAGCAATTGGTTGCGCAAAACCGGGGAGATAGACAATCGCTCGATGGGCGGCGGGCCGGCAGGCGCGGCTTTTTTACCCTCGCCGCCGTCCGGCACGGGCACCGCTCGCAGCGGCGCCGGACGCATGAGCGTCATTTTCGCCGCCTCATCGTTGCCGGCCAAAGTCCAGATGATCTTGCCGAGTTTTTGTCCCGCCTGGTCCAATTGGGCCGCATCGGTAAGGGGCGGCAGTTCGTAGCTTAATTGATGCAGTTGCACCAGCGCTTGGCTTTTGGCGCGATTCAGCGGCAGCGGCGGGGATTGTTCCAGCATCGCCGCCGCCAACAGCGCCTGGCGGCAGCGCAACAGGGCCGCGACGTTGAGCGGCTCATTTTTTCCCGCCGACGCCGCGAACATCCAGCGCCCCAGCACGCGCAGGTCGATCGACATATCCAGTAGCGGCAGTTGAGCCGCCGATGTCTGGGCGCGGCGCATCAGCAGCGTGGCCAGTTGTCCATCGAGTTGACCCAAGCGGGCGGCGAAGATGCCGGCGGATTTATCGGCTGTGTCATTGGCGGTTGCCGCCGGCGGACGGGGCGGACGCGCCGCCGCCAAAGGCGAAGCGCCAATCAACCCTACGGCGGTTATTGTCAGCAACCAGCGATTCATACTTTGTCCCGCACTTGTTGATACACCTCATGCAACCTGCGCACCATCACCGCGCTATCGAATCGCTCCAGGGCAAAGCGCCTGCCGCACTGGCCCATATGCTCGCGCAATAGCGCGTCGGCGGCCAAGCGCGACAACCCAGCGCCCAAGGCCGCCACGTCAAAAGGCGCAATCAGCAGCCCGCTTTGGCCGGGCAGCATGGCCTCGGCATTGCCGTCGATGTCATAGCCGATGATCGGCTTGCCCGCCAGCGAACCTTGGGCCAAGGCTCTGGCCAAACCCTCGCGGCGAGAGGGGTGGGCCAGAATATCCATGGCGCCGGCCAGTTCGGGAATGCGGGCCGGGGGAACCAGGCCGGTCAAAATAAACCGGTCGCGCAGGTTCATTTGCCCGATGCGCGCTTCAAATTCGCCGCGCCGCGAGCCGTCCCCCACCCACATAAATCGCAAGCGCGGGTGCGCGGCACACAAGCGCGGAGCCAACTCCAGCAAATCCTCATGACCCTTCAGATCAAACAAGCGCGCGATGGTGCCAACGACAATATCCACCGGCTCGATCCCCAGCGACCGCCGCACGCTCTGGCGATCCACCGGCGGATGCAAAAACCCAGCGGTCTCCATGCCGCTGTACACCGTTACATACTGCTCGGCGCGTCCGATGTTGGCCGCAAGCGACTGGCGGGCCATGGCATCGGCCACGCAGACGATGCGATCGCTCCAAGGCGCGGCCCGGCGCTCGGCCCAGCGGTAAAAGTCGTTGACTACGCGCCAGCGCGACGCGGTAAACGCCAGGCCATGAATGGTATGCACCACGCCGCGACAGCCGGCGGCCCGGGCGGCGCGGCGGCCGAGAATGCCGGCCTTGGAAGAATGCGTGTGCACAATATCCGGCGAAAATTCCCGCAAGAATCGCACCATCTGGCGATACGCCAGCCAGTCGCGCCAGGGATGCGCGGCCCGGCGCAAGTGCGGCAGTTGCACCACGCGATAGCCGCCGGCGCTGGCCCGCGGCATCAGCGAACCTTCCGGTCCAAGGGGCGGACCGGTGAGCAAAACCACCTCGTGGCCCAGATCGTGCTGGCCCTGACAACTGATAAGCGTATTTTCCTGGGCACCGCCCACGATCAAGCGCGTGATGATGTGAACGATTTTCATTGCGCGGCGGCGGGCTGAGTGGGCAAAGTGTCGGGGGGCGCCGGCCGCGCGGCTTCCTTTTGGGCCACGATCCCCAGCCAGCGGCTCACCTGGCCACACGCATCTATCACAGCGTGCCCGCGGGTAATCACCTGGTGCGCCGCCCCATCGGCCGCCAGCAGATCATGCTCCAGTTCAAAATCGAGTGTGCCATGCAACAGGGCCTGGAGCTTATCGCGATAATGGGGAGGCACGTGTTCCAGTAACAGCGCATGGGAAAAATCGCTTGGCGATGTCCGTCCCAGCAGCCGCAACAGACTCTGCGACGCCCAGGCGCGGCCGGCGGACAAATCCACATCCCAGGCATCCATCCGCGCCGCGTCCAGCGCCGTCAGCAGGCGCAATTCCCCGGCCCGCATGGCCTGCTCAGCGCGGTCGCGCCGCCAGTGCATGAAGCCCACCATGGCCGCGACCGCCACAAACAGTAGCAGGCGAATCCAATCGGCCTCAGTGGCCAGGATCGGGTGGCTCATCAATGGATCACTCATCCATGCCGCCACCAGCACCGACAAAATCGTGGCGATCAATCCGGCCATCGGCCCGGCGTACCAGGCGCTCAGGGCCACCGCCGCCAGTAGCAGCACAAACGCCCCGCGGGCGGCAAAGACAGGAAAAAGCCAGACCACGGCCGCGGCGACGGCGACGGTAAACGCCCCGGTTGCAAAGTCGATCAGCCAATCCCAAGCCAGGCGATTCATGGTCTTTACTGTAACGCCAATTACACAGCTTGCAATCAACTGGCGCGGCCGCCTTTTTTCCTGTCCAGCGGCCCAGCGGCCCGCTTGAAGTCAAAGTTACCATCGTGAACAATTTATCGAGTCCCCATGCTAAAAATGCCCGCGTCGCCATGAAAACCGTCGCTTGTGCCGCTTTGCATTTTTCCGGCCTTTGCGGTTCAATGCCCCCGATGGATCAAGGGCTGTTTGACATCGCCCCGCAACGCCTGCCGCGGCATGTGGCGATTATCATGGATGGCAATGGGCGCTGGGCGCGGGCGCGGGGGCTGGCGCGCAGCAGCGGCCACCAGCGCGGGGCCGATGTGGTGCGCGAGCTGACCACTCTGTGTGCCCAGTTGCGCCGCCGTCTGGGCAGGCCGGATTACCTGACGCTCTATTCCTTCAGCATGGAAAACTGGAAACGCCCGGCGGAGGAGGTGGCGTTTCTCATGCAAATGTATATCGACTATTTGCAACGCGAGCGGCAGACCATGCGCGACAACGACATCCGCTATCGCCAGATCGGCAGGCTGGATGATTTGCCCGACGCCGTGCAAGCACAAACCCGCCAAACCATCGACGAAACAGCTAATAATCGCGGCCTGACCCTCACGCTGGCGTTGAATTACGGCAGTCGCGGAGAGATTACCGACGCGGTCAAGGCCATCGCCCGGCAAGTGCGCGATGGAACGCTGGAAGCGGAGCAAATCGACGAATCGACCATCCAGCGGCATCTTTATACCGCGGATATGCCCGACCCGGACCTGCTGATTCGCACCGCCGGGGAGATGCGCTTGAGCAATTATTTATTGTGGCAGATCAGCTACGCCGAGTTGTATGTCAGCCCGGTCTGCTGGCCGGATTTTGACCAGGAGCAATTCGCCAAGGCCTTGCACAGTTTCTCCCAGCGCAACCGGCGCTTTGGCGGCTTGGAGGACGCCGGGGCTTGAGCGGCGCGGAGCGGTGGATATGGCAGATGCGGCCACTATGGCCGATGCTGCGGATGCAACCCGATACGGTTATAAACGACATGTTGAGGACCAAACCATGATTGACCTGAAAGATTTACGCGATAATCCCCAGCGCTATCGGCGCGGGGCGGAACTGAAAAATATCGTCGTCGATTTTGATGCGCTATTGGAACTGGACGAGCGCCGCGGCAAAGCGCAGCGTGAGTTTGAGCGTCTGCGCGCCGAGCAAAACGAGGCGTCCAAGTCCATCGGCCGGCTCAAAGACCCGGCGGAGAAGCAAGCGGCCATCGCGCGCATGGGCGACTTGAAAGCGCAGGTGAAAACCCAGGAGGAAGCGGCGCGGGAACTGGATGGTCAGTTGCAAAACCTGCTGTTGCAGGTTCCCCAGCCGCCGGATGAGGATGTGCCCCACGGCACCGACGCCTCCTTCAATGTAACTCTATACAAGTGGGGCACGCCGCGGGTTTTTGATTTTACACCTAAAACCCACGCGGAGCTGGGCGGGGAACTGGGAATTTTGGATATCGAGCGCGGCGTGCGGCTCAGCGGCTCACGCTCGTACTATCTCAAAGGCGCCGGTGCCCTGCTGCACCAGGCGGTGTTGCGACTGGCCATGGACAAAATGGTCTACGGCCACGGTTTTACGCCGCTGAGCGTGCCAGTGCTGGTGCGCGAGGTGGCGATGCTGGGGACCGGATTTTTCCCCGCCGGCCGCGAGCAAACCTACCGCGTTAATGACGATGATCTATATATCACCGGCACCGGCGAAGTCGGTTTGATGGCCCATCATCTGGATGAAATTCTCGATGAAAAAGATTTACCGCTGAAATACACCACCGTCAGCACCTGCTTTCGCCGCGAGGCCGGCACTTATGGCAAGGACACCAGCGGCATCTACCGCGTGCATCAATTCGACAAATGCGAGCAGGTGGTCATTTGCAAAAACGACGTGGCCGAGTCGCGCCAGTGGCATAAAACCATGCTCTCCTACAGCGAGCAGTTGCTGCGGGATTTAGAGCTTCCCTATCGCGTGCTGCAATGCTGCACCGGAGACATCGGCGTGAAAAACGCCTCGATGATCGACGTGGAAACCTGGATGCCCGGGCGCTATGATGGAAAGAATCCCGACAGCGGCTACGGTGAAACGCATTCGGCGTCGCGGCTATATGACTTCCAAACCCGTCGGCTGAATCTGCGTTATAAGGGCGCTGACGGCAAAGTGCGCTTTTGCCACTCGCTGAATAACACCGTGGTGGCCAGCCCGCGGATACTGATTCCGATCATGGAAAATTACCAAAACGCCGACGGCTCGATCACCGTGCCGAACGTGTTGCGGCCGTATATGAACAATCTGGAAATTATTCGCAAAGGATGATGGTTTATGGATAAAAACACACTGATCGCGGGGATGGAATTTTGCCGCAACCGCACGCTGGGCACCCTGGCGGCGATTGAAAAGAGCGGCAAAAACGTGGCGGAGGTTTTGGCCTGGCGGCCGGGGCCGGGGAGGGCGAATATCGCCTGGCAGGCGATGCACCTGGCCGCCACGCATGACAAATATTTGCGCGTCATCATCCAAGGCGGCCAGCCCGCCGACCCGGCGCTGGTGCAAGCCTACGGCGGCGGCAGCACCCCATCGGACACCGTTCCGGCACTGGAGCAAATCCGCGCCGCGATGGCCAAGCCGTTCCAAGCGTTTATCGACTATTACAAGAATTTGCCCGACGCGGATTTGGAGCGCGTGGTCGGCCCGCCGGAACGCCGCTTTTCACTGGCCCAGGCGGCACAGATGATGGCCTGGCACGAAGCCCACCATCAAGGACAAATGCACTTGACGTGGAATATGTTGCAAGCAAAAAATCAGCAATGATAAGTCAGTAGTCAGTGGTCAGTGGTCAGTAGCAGAAGATTCGCACTGCCAAGCCTATTGATAAGGGGTAAGTCCTAGGGGATAGTCAGTAGTCAGTAGTCAGTAGCAAAAGGCTTGGCAGTTAGAGTCTTTTGCTACTGACCACGGACCACTGACTAACCCTAGGACTACTGACTACGGACCACTGACTAACCATTAGCAAAAGGCTTGGCAATTAGAGTCTTTTGCTACTGACTACGGACTACTGACTACTGACCAATTTATGCTGCTTTGGGCACGTGAACGTGCGGCCGGGCCAGTTCCACTACGGCGGTAAACGCGGCCGGATCGAGGATCGCCAGCTCCGAGAGCATCTTGCGATTCAGTTCGATTCCCGCGGCCAGCAGGGCCGGAATGAAGCGGCTGTAGCTGATGCCATGCTGCTTGCAGGCGGCATTGAGCCGGCTGATCCACAGGCTGCGGAAGTGGCGCTTTTTCTGCTTGCGGTCGCGATAAGCGTAGACATCCGCCTTGTGGGTAAATTCCAAAGCGGCGCGGTAAATCGTTCCCGGCCCGCCCACAAAACCTTTGGCGCGGCGAAGAACCCGTTTGCGTTTGCGGGCGTGTACCGGCCCGATCTTGACGCGTGGCATGACAAACCTTTCGTAAAAGCTAGAGGCACATCCCGAAAAATCGGGGGCTTGGCTGTGCCGGAAACGATCCGGCACTTACAGGCGGCCTTGTAACCGGGCCGCGAAAAATGCCGTCTTACTCGACGGCGGCGGACTGATCGGCCGCCTGCTCCTGGGCGGCCAACTTGCGCTCGTGGGCGATCTGGCACGGACGCGTACCCGAAGCGCACATAAGCCGCCGCATATTGCGGGCCATTCCTTCGGTCATAATCGCCGCCCGACCCAGCCGACGCTTGAGCGCGCCGTTGCGACCGCTCATCAAATGCGAAGTCTTGGCGTGGCGGCACTTGATTTTGCCGGTCTTGGTCAACTTGAAACGCTTCAACACCGACTTGTTGGGCTTTTGCTTATAGGCCATAGCATCCTCAAAAAATTCAATCCCGAAAACCGGGATGGGGAACATTACAGCAAAGTCCCCCCTATGTCCAGCGCCCGCGCGCCATGGCCGCGGGATATGCGTCCCTGTTTGATTGACGCGTTTGATTGACGCGTTTGATACTGTACGTCTGGGCGGAAGCTTTTGCTTGCTATTCCTGGCCGCGCTGGCGGAATAAGGAGGCCCTCACCCTAACCCTCTCCCATGAGTACATAGGAGAGGGGATTATTATTTAATGCCATCTCCCGGTAATCCGGGGGAAGGGTTGGGCGGGGGCTTGCTCTCCCATGAGTACAGCGCGAGGGGATTATTATTTAATGCCATCTCCCGGTAATCCGCGGGATGATTGGGCGGGGGCTTGCTCTCCCATGAGTACAGCGCGAGGGGATTATTATTTAATGCCATCTCCTAGTACTCCGGGGGAGGGTTGGGCGGGGGCTTGCTCTCCCATGAGTACAGCGCGAGGGGATTATTATTTAATGCCATCTCCCGGTAATCCGCGGGATGAT
>JBBQBE010000009.1:0-53813 GCA_038317225.1 Tepidisphaerales bacterium
CAGGTCCAGGACGAATTGAAAGCAGCCAAGGCGACTCTGATGCCGTTGCCGCCGTATTCACCGGATCTCTCACCAATCGAGCCGTGCTGGTCGAAAGTGAAAGGCCATGTGCGCCACACCGAGCCACGCAGTACCGAAGCCTTGGGATGCGCCGCGGCAGAGGGTTTTTCAAAAGTCACCGGCGACGACGCCCGAGGCTGGTTCGAACATTGTGGCTATTGTGTACACTGATCAGAAAACCGCTCTAGTCGCCGCCAAATGGAGGCGACTCCAGAAGCGCATCAATCCGGCCAAGCATTCCCGCAAAACACCGGCGACTCATGGCCCAGGGTCTTGTCGATTATGCACGCGCCGCCCGCCGCCGCATCAGCAATCCCGCCGCACCGGCCAGCAGAACCAGCGTCCCCGGCTCCGGCACCAGCGCCAACTGGCCCTGGCTATTGGTAACAAAGCGACCGGCCGAAGCGGAGTTGCCCAGCGGCGACAAGCCGTACATATCCGTCAAAGTGCGCAGCAAATTGTAATTGGTCCCGGCGATATTATTTGCGCCCACTTCAAACAAATGGCTATCCCCAGCCACCAGCACCGTCAGCTTGGTGCCGGGAGGAGCCACCTCATTCACCTCATCATGGGTCAAAATCAGCAGGCTGTTATTCAGCTTGGCCCACTCCAGGTAGGCGTTCATATTGTCACTCAGCCAAGTGTCGGCGCGCTGTCGCAAGCCTGTAACCGTCGCGGCGCCATCATCATTGGAGCCATGCGTATTATTGAGCATATTGGGAATGACATACGACACGGTCGGCAATGCGGAAAAATTGGATGGGAATGCGGCAAAGGTGCGGTTCACTTCGGCGTTGGTGTGCCCGGCGTAATCAGAGAACTGGGCCATGGCGTTGTTACGCCGCGCATAAGCGTCATACCAGCTATTGGGATCGCTTGGCTCGGTGGCGAATTCCACATTGGACCCATCGGCCGGGAGACTTTCGCTGTAACCGACAAAGGACTTACCGGCGCTATACAGCGACTTGGCCAGATTCGGCCCGGCAAACTGGTGATTCGCATCGCCGTGCATGTAGTTATCTGTTACCCCCTGATTGGAGCCGGAGAAAAGAGCCAGAAAATTCGGCTGACTGGGAGCATACAGGCCGGCAATATTGGTATAGCGCAGCGCATCATTCGCCACGGTATTGACCCACGGCATATTCCCCAAGTCGCCGACGGCATTGGTGAAGCGATCCTCCAGCACCACCACCACCACATGATCCGGCTGAAGAATCAGCGCATGCAACGGCGCTGCCGCCATTGCCACTACCACCGCTGCCATCGCCGATTTCACAAAATTCATCGCACCCTCTCCTGTAGATGACACAGTGTAGGCGGTCGAGCGCGGATTTGGCAACTAAAAAAAATGAAAATGCTGGCCCGCCGGGCTTGGACCATGCACAGCCAAGGGATTATTCCGATTGTGCGGCCCGCGCCAGCTACATGTTGCGCAAATCCATAACCCGCTTGGCCTTGCCTTCGGAGCGCGCAATGGAGCGCGGCTCCACCAGCGTTACCTGCACATGCAAGCCCAGCGTATGGTCCAGCGAATGGGCGATCTTCTTGCGCAGTTCCTCCAAAGCCCGCACCTTATCACTGAAGACCTCCGGCGTAACCTCCAGTTTCAGTTCCATCTTGTCCAGGCCCTTGTCGCGCGTCAGCACAATCTGGTAATGCGGCAGCGTCCCCTCCACCGCCAGCATCGCCGACTCCACCTGCGAGGGAAAGACATTGACGCCGCGGATGATAAACATGTCATCGGATCGCCGGGAAATGCGGCGGATGCGCCGGATGGTTCGCCCGCACGGGCACGGCTCGGTCTCCAGTGCCGTGATATCGCGCGTACGATAGCGGATCATCGGCATCGCCCGCTTGCTCAGCGTCGTCAGGACCAGTTCACCCTCCTGGCCATCGGCCAGCACCTGGCCGGTCTGCGGGTCGATGATTTCGGGATAAAAATGATCCTCGAAAATATGCAGGCCATTTTGCTGGGCGCACTCCACGGCCACGCCCGGCCCGATGATCTCCGAGAGTCCGTAAATGTCATACGCCTTGACACCGCTTTGGCGCTGCATGTACAGGCGCATGGCCTCGGTCCAGGGTTCAGCGCCAAAGACCCCCGCCCGCAGTGGCAGGGAGCGCACGTCAATTCCCATCTCCTTGGCCTTCTCAATCAGATGCACAAAGTAGCTGGGCGTGCAGCAGATGGCGGTAACGCCAAAATCCTTCATCACCATGATCTGCCGCTCGGTGTTGCCGCCGGATATAGGGATGACCGTGGCGCCCAGCGTTTCAGCGCCGTAATGCGCGCCCAGTCCGCCGGTGAACAAACCATAGCCGTAAGCGTTTTGGATGATGTCGTTGCGATGCAATCCGCAGGCGGCGAACGAGCGCACCATCACACTGGCCCACACATCCAGATCCGCTTGATCATAAGCCACCACGATCGGCTTGCCGGTGGTGCCGCTGGAAGCGTGCAGGCGCACAATCTGTTCCATCGGGCTGGCAAATAAACCGAATGGGTAGGTGTCGCGCAAATCGCTCTTGAGCGTAAAGGGAAGCCGGGCCAGATCCTCCAGCGATTGAATGCTGTCCGGCGTGAGCTTCCGCTGCTGGAGGCGCGTGCGAAATAGTTCCACGCGCTCATAGGCCCGGGCCACGATCGCTCGCAAGCGCTGTAACTGCACCGCCCGCAACTGCGCCGCCGGCAAATAATCCGCCGCGCTGGCAAGCTGAAAAACGTCAGCTTCAGAAGACTTGAAACTTGCGCAATCCATAATTCAATCCGCCGGTTTTACCGCATCCAATTGGTCGCCTTACGCAGCGCCAGCGGCAGCTCCGCCTGCTGCAATTTCATCAGCGCCTTAACCAATTTTTGCAGATTTTGTGAATAGGCCCCCACCGGATAACACAATAGAGCCTGCGCCAACACGTGAGGATCTTGTGTGGCCATCGCATCGGCCAAAAGCGTTTGATGCTGCGCGAGCGAGGCCGTCAAACCAAAAACCGTCGGCGGGATAAACAAACCCGTCTCCGGCCGCATGGTCCTTTTATGGACAATCATGGAATATTCCAGGCTCAGCTTATCGGGCAATCCGGCCACCGCTCCGCGATTCAGGTGGCTGGCGACCACCGCCGCCGGGCGCACCCCGCCAATCCCCGCCAGCAGTTCGGTGAAAATACTTTCCTGGGGCGCAAACAGCGGATCGGGCGGCTGCTTCCAGAATGCCTCGTCAAGCGTTTGATTCGCCCAGTCGGCAAAGCGCTCGTCGGCATCCTGGGCATTTCGCTTGTTCGCCTCGGCACGCTTGGCGGCGGGGATTTTCAGCGCCGCTTTGGCGGCCGTGATCGCCTCGTCGTGAAACAAGTGCCCCAGCCCATCAGGCTCGGTGGAAAAAATCACCACGCCCAGGGAGCGGAACGCCTCGGCCATTTTCTCCAGGCCATAGCGCATCTGCCGCTGGCGGACGGGCGCGTGGCCCAGCAATTTCATCGGCTGCCAATCCGGCTTGAGCTTCTTTTTTAGCAGCACAAATAAATCCTCGCTGCGATAGGTTCCCTCGACAATAAAGCTCAGATGGTTCACCCCCGCCACACGCACCTGCACATCCGCCTCACCGTGATCCTGGCCGCTGAGAATGCGCGATAAATCCCAGCGGTGATTGGTGTATCCCGCGCACACACCCAAGGCTTTAACGCGCGTGTGGGCATTGACCATCGCCGACAGCGGCCCCACCGGATTGGCGAAATTCAACAGCCAGGCCTCCGGACAGCGCCGCTCCATCTGCCGGGCCAGTTGCATTAAAAAGGGCGCGGTCTTCATGGCCAGAAACGCGCCGTTGAGCGACAAGTTATCCGAACCCAAAAAACCCGCGCGCACGGACAGGTCATTGCCCTGCTCGTGGGTGAGGCGATTGCCCCCCATGAGTACCACGCTCACCACATCCGCCCCGTCGATCGCCGGGGTAAACTGGTCGGTGGCGGTGATTTTGCATCCGCACTGGCGGGCTTCGGGAGTCTGGGCGGCGACTGCGGCCATGGCCTTGGCCCGCGGCAGATTCAAATCACATAAAATGATCTGGCCCTTGTCAAACAACCCCGGCGTGCCCATCGCGGTACGCAAAATCGCCAGATGACGCAACGCGCCGCCACCAATAAAAACCGCTTTCATGCTTGCCGCCTTCGCTGTAGGGTGTCAATAATAGTGTAGTTTCGCCGCCGGCGACAAAAACCGCAAGCCGACGGCTCCCACGGTGCTTTGCTGGATGAATCGATGAGTATACCCAACCGCCGACAGTTTTTTCGTCATGGCCTGCGCGAACTGTTGCGTCCCCTGCTCGATTCGGCCCAGCCGATGCACCAGCTACTCAGTCAGCTCGACCACTTGGACCGGCCCAAGGCCTCTGGGCAAAACATCCCAGCGCCTCCCCAGCCCCTCCAGCCCCCCGCAGCGCGTCCGGCCCCGCCCAACGCGATCCCCGCCGAGGATCCTTACCGCTAGCTCTTTGGGTATACTGCGTTTATGCAATGCACGCGCGCCCCGGCCATTGTTCTCAGCAGCGGCGGATTGGATTCCACAACTTGTCTGGCCATCGCCGCCGCCAGCCATTTTACCCCGCTGTACTCGCTCTCCTTCGATTACGGCCAACGCCATCGCCATGAGTTGGTCGCCGCCGCTAAGCAGGCCGAGCGCTTCGGCGCCGCGGAGCATCGCATCATCACCATCGATCTGCGGCAATTCGGCAAAAGCGCCCTGACGGCGGATATCGCCGTGCCCAAGGGTCCGTCCGCCGCCGGGCAAATTCCTATTACCTATGTCCCGGCGCGCAATACGATTTTTTTGAGCTATGCCTTGGCCTGGGCGGAAGTGCTGGAGGTGCGCGACCTGTTTATCGGCGTCAATGCCGTGGACTACAGCGGCTACCCGGATTGCCGCCCGGAATTTATCGCCGCGTTTGAAAAGATGGCCAACCTGGCGACGCGCATGACCGTGGAGCAAACCTCTCGCCCCTTGCGCATCCATTGTCCCCTGCTGCACTTAAGTAAAGCTCAGATCATTGGTCGCGGCATGGAATTGGGCGTTGATTATGGGCAAACCCATAGTTGCTATGACCCCGACGACCAAGGCCTGGCCTGCGGACAGTGCGACAGTTGCCGCTTGCGGAAAAAAGGGTTTGCCGATGCCCAAGTGCAGGATCCCACCGTCTACCAGCCGTGGTGATCTGGCGAGATAAGGGTAGTCGGCGGTCTGATCCGCACCCAGCCAATACCTGTCTGCCGCGGCCTGGGCGGGCGGAAAAAAACCGCGACCTTGCGGCCGCGGCTGACTCACCAACTATTTTGTCGGCCAGATTTATTCCGCCGGCAGCGGTTCGGCCAGCAGCTTTTCAGCCGTCGCCACCAGCTTGTCCATCTTGACGGGCTTATGGAAATATTCGCTTACACCCAGGCTTTCGGCGTACATCTTGTGCCGGGCGCCGGGGTTGCCGGTGATCATAATCACATACGGCTTGGCATTTTTGGGTTTGCGGGATTTGAGTTTTTCCATCACCAGAAACCCGCTGCGGCCGGGGAGCATCATGTCCAAAATGATGAGGTCCGGGTCCGTGCGCTCCGCCATTTCGACAGCGCGATTGCCATTGTTCACCGTCTGCACATCGGCGCCAGTCGGTTCAAACGCGGCTTCGATGCTGGTCAGAATGTCGTGGTCGTCATCCACGACCAAAATCTTTTTGCCTTCAAGGCTTGCGGCCATTGTTAACTCCTGTAAAACCAGAAAAAGTCAGTGTCCGTTGACGGGGGGGAATTGTCAAGTGCTGTATTGGAAACGTCCGATAATACCGCTGTGTCGCCGGCATCTCCCATCCTCGTGATCGACTCCGGCCTTGGCGGGCTGACGGTGGTGCAAAGCCTCCGCGCTGTCATGCCGCAGGAGGATATTGTTTACTTCGGCGACACCGCTCGTTTGCCTTACGGCTCCAAGAGTGCCGCGACAGTAACCACCTTCGTGCGCCAGATCATTCAATACTTGTCGGTCCACGACCCCAAGCATGTGGTTATCGCCTGCAACACCGCCACGGCTCTGGCGCTGCCCACGCTGCGAAGCGAGTTTGCCCATTTGTCCATAAGCGGCGTTATCGAGCCGGGCAGCCGGGCGGCGGTGGAAGCCGCCGGGTCCAAGCCTAGCCCGGTGATCGGGGTGATCGCCACGGAAGCGACCGTGCGCTCGCGCGCCTATGAACGGGCGATTCTGCGCCGCCGCAACCATGCCCGGATTCTGCTGCTGCCGACCCCCCTGCTGGTTCCCATCATCGAGGAGGGGCGCAACGCCAAAGACCCGCTGGTGAAAATCGCGCTCAAGCAATACCTGGCGCCCCTGCAACAGCGGGGCATGGATGTGCTGGTGCTGGGCTGCACGCATTACCCCATGCTCAAAGGGATGATCAAACTGCTGCTGGGTGAGAAAGTGCCGGTGATTGACTCCGGCGATCACTGCGCCCATGATGTTCTACGGCGGCTGCAAAGCGGCGGACTACTGCGCGGCGACCGGGATCATCAAGGCGCGCTGCGATGCTTTGTAACCGATGATTCGCCACGTTTTGGCCTACTAGCGGCTCGCTTTCTGGGCGAACCGATTCAGCCACCGACGTGGGTGCCGCCGGATGAAATGTACGCCGTCGCCGCCGCCGCGACACCGGTGATGAAATCGGCCGGTTAATATTTTTTATTTGCCACCATGAATAAACTGGCCGCCAGTCTTGTGCTTTTGCTTGCCGCCGGTTGCACCTTTTTTCAGGACACCAACCCGGAAAAACCGCTGACCGAATCGCGCTGGCGGCAGATGCGCCAGGACAATGCCCAGCGCCTGGCCGGCGAAGATAAAGCCCATGTGGATGCGGTGGACGCGGTGATCGGATTTATCCCCGGCCTGGTCGTCAAGGGATTGGAAAACGCCTGGAATTACACCACCGGCAACACCCCCGCGCAATGGGCTAAAAACATGCTCCAGGGCCAGCCGGACCAAAAACGGGTGGCGATATTCAAATTCGCGGCCCGTAAATGGGGTCGAATCCAGAACGCGTATCGCGATTATTTCAAGATCATCGCCGCCAGCGGCGAGGAGGATTTTACTGTTCGCGCCGCGGCCATCCGCGCCTTAAACCGCTCGCGGCGTAATGCGACCGGCCCGTACCTGGGCGCCTTGGAGGATTCTCAACCTCTGGTGCGCCTGGAGGCGGCCAAGGCGCTGGCGAATAATCCCGACGTCGCGGCCATCGGCCCGCTGATCACCCATATGGAAAACCCCGCCGAGGAGAAGGATGTGCGCATCGCCGCCGCCGACGCGCTGCGCTGTTACGCCAGAAGCGATGCGGCCCAATCGCTCATTCGTGTGCTGATGGACAAGGACTTTTCCGTCTCCTGGCAGGCGCGAAAGAGTCTAAACTTGCTGACCGGGCGGGATTTTCAATACGATCAAGCCCGCTGGCTCAGCTATCTCACCTCCAGCGCCAACCCCGCCGAGAAACTTAGCCCCGCCGCCGCACAATAATTGAAGCGCGGCGACGTTCTAAAATGGGCAACACCGAGGTTGTATGCGCGCTCGTCATGGATTCACGTTGGTTGAACTGCTGGTGGTCATCGGCATCATCGCGCTGCTGCTGGGCATTTTGTTGCCAGTAATCAGTCGCGTGCGGGCCGGCGCGCAGCGAACGGCCTGCCGGACGGAATTGCGCGACATTGGCGCCATGTTTCAGATGTACTTGAACGATTCCAAAAACCGCCTGCCGCACATCAACACCATGCCCTCGATGCGGCCGAAGATCACGGATGCGCCCGCGCTCGTGGAAGTGTTGCAGCCGTATCATCGCGGGGAAGTAAGGGTTTTTCGCTGCGGAGCGGATGTGATCCGCCAGCCCTCGCCGGGTTCGCCGGCGGGGTTTGACACGTATTTTGAGCGCGAAGGCTCCAGCTACCATTACAATCCGATGCTCAGCGCCCGCTATGCCGGGAGGCAACTCAAAGACACCATGCTGGCGGAAAAAAAAGCGGGATAATCTTTTGTTTATCCTCACCAACTATGAGCCGTTTCACGGTGCGGCGGGGTCGCTTGACTCGATGAATTACTTGTTCGCCGACATGCACGTGGGCGATTTGGCCGATCAGTAAACACACTCAAGGAATACATCTCATGTCCGATACAGCAAACAAAAAATGGGTCATGCGCGGCGGCGTGGCGACGGCATCCATTTCTTGAATATCTTTGGGCACGATCACACAGGTAACGGTGCGCTGGTCCAGCGCAATGCGAATGGCGCGATCGACGCAGTGGCGGACGGCGGGCCGGCCACATGGCCGGTCAGGGAACAGATTTGCAAAAAATGGACCAGCGCTGGAGAAATTTTTCTCCCACGGCAAAAAAAGTGCGGCGAATTTTAAGCGGATAACGGCGTATCGTCACGCCTGAGTGTCGGCACTGCAATGCATGGGCAAATTAACTATGCGTTTTTCATCGCTTCCACGCCGCCCATGATTTCCGACAGTTCCGTGGTGATCTGGCTCTGGCGGGCGCGGTTGTATTGCATGGTCAAGCTCTTGACCATCTTGTCGGCATTGTCGGTGGCGCTCTTCATGGCCACCATACGGGCGACATTTTCACTGCTGACAGCATCCAAAAACGCCTGAAAGAGCGCCGTGCGCACCGTCAGGGGAAGCAGCTCGTCCAGTAGCTCCGGGGCCGAAGGGGTGAATTCGTAAATAGTTTCCGGTTCGACCGGACGCTGGGGCCGGGCCTTGGCAGACTCATCTTTTTGGGCAATCTGGTGGGCCAAATGCTCGGCGGCGGCACTGACGCTGCCGAGGGGCAAAACCGTCATCACTTCGGCCTTTTGCGTACCGGCGCTGACAAAATTCATGTAGGCCACTTGCAGCGAATCAATGGCGCCCTCGGTGTATTGCCGCATGAAAAAATCGGCAATCTGTCGCACATCGGCAAAACGCGGCATATCCGCGAACTGGTCATAGCGCTTGGCCAGGGGGCGCTTTTGAAACTGGAAAAAACTAACGCCTTTTTTGCCCGACACGTATAAATCCACCTGCTTGCCCTCGGCCTCCAGTTGTCGCAGATGCTGCAAGGCCATGCGCAGCACGCTGCCGTTGTATGCCCCGGCCAGCCCGCGATTGGAGGTAATGACAATCATGGCGATGCGATTGGCGGGCTTGCGGTCGGCTTCGCCCAATAGCGGGTGGGTTACTGTGCCCAGGTTGGCCGCCACTTCCGCCACGATCTGGCGCACTTTATGGGTGTAGGGCTTGGCACCCACCGCGCGGCGCAAGGCTTTTTGAAATTTGGCGGTGGCGATCATCTGCATGGTCTTGGTGATCTTGCGGATGTTGCGAACCGCTTTGCGGCGTTTGACGATTGCGCGTGCCTTGGCCATGTGTACGAATCCCTGTTGATTACCGTGGGCAGTGTAAAAGCCCGGCGGTTTTTTTGCAAAAGGGGTGGAGCGGCAAACGCCGTTAAAATTACCGGCAATGGGTAAGCGGCCAGGCGCTGAATGGCTTCAAGCCACAGCCAAAGAACGTCCGATAATGACCAAGTGAATCTCGCGCGACTGCTGCCCATTCTCATCGCCAGCCCCAACCAGGCGGCCGACGAACTGCTGTTGGAGGCCTTGGACCTCGGCTGCGACAGCGAGAGCGCCTTGGCGTTGGGGGCCCTGGTGCGCCGCGGCACTGAGACGGGGATGATGGGCGTGATCGAGCGCTATGAGCGCCTGGATACGCGCCTGCGCGAGCATGTCATCAGCAATATCGGACAGTTTCATCACGCTTTGCGGCGCTGCGGGGCCGCAGACCAGATCCAGCGGCGACTGACGGCCCTGCGCCTGATCGCCCAGGGGCGCCAGGGGAAACTGGCCTATGTGCTGTCGGAAAATCTGCATGCGCCCGACGAGCGATGTTGCGCCGCGGCGGCCGAGGCGATGTTGCAACTGGCCCAGTGGATCGCGGGGATGACCCGGCAATTACAAGATGGCGGCGACGCGGCGCTGTTGCGGCAGATCAGCAAGGAGCGCCCGGAGATCGAGGCGGCGGTGGTGCGGGCGATGGATGTGCATCGCGGCAAGCAGTCCGCCTTGCTGCTTCAGGCGGCGCTGCTGCTATGCGACAGTCCCCATAGCCGCACCTTTGCGATTTTGCATACCGGCCGCCACGCCGGCCAAAGCCAGATGGTGCGCCGCCTGCAACAACCCCCCACGCCGGATCAAGTGGACGCCTTTTTACTGGCGGCGTCGCATGGCGGGCTGCGGTCGCATTTCGGCACGGTCTTTTCGCGTATTGAGGAAGCCCCGGTACTGGACGGACTATTGCGGCGCACGCACTGGCTCAAGGACCAGCAGATGCAGCTTTGCTTGCGGCAGGTCAGCCGCGGCGCGTGGCTCACCGAAAGTGAACTGCTGCGCGATCTACCGCGCCGCGGGCCGGAGCAGACGGCGCGCATTGGCCGGTGGATTGGCTGTTGCGGGGTTCACGAGGGCGTGCAGGATGAGCGGCTGGAAAAACTGTTGACCCATCAGCCCGATGATTTTTCGCTGCGTTTGAGCCTGTTGCGGGTGGCGCTGGAGCGGCCGCGCGGCGGTTCGGTGCAGCTCTTGCGGACGATGTTGCAGGATCCCGATGAACGGCTGGCGCGCATGGCGGCGCGGGACATCATCCGCCGCAAACCGCAGGAATATGAAAACTGGCTGCTCGGCCTGATGAGCGGAGCGGCCGACAGTGTGCGGCGGGTGATCAGCCGCTCGATCGGTCAGGCGGGTTTTGAACAGCTTTGGGAACGCTGGGAGGTGCTGGATAAGCCCACGCGCTGCCAGGCCGGCAAAGCGCTGTTGAAATTACTACCGGAGACCAAACGCCGGATTTTGCGGCGACTGGCCGGCGGTCCGCCGCAACAAAAATTGCGGGCCATGCGCATGGTGCAAGATTTAGACCTGGCCACCGATGCCCGTGAGCTGCTGGTGCAACTGACCGGCGACGCCAACGCCCGTTTGCGTTCCAAGGCGGTGCATATCCTTGGCCATTTAAGCGATCAGCCCAGCGATGCGCTGGTGGAACGGGCTATTTCCGACAGCGATCCGCGCGTGCGCGCCAATGCCATCGAAGTGCTGGAAAAACGCGGCGACTTACGCTTTTTGCCGCTGCTTAATGAGCGGGCCCGCTCCTCATTCAGCCGCGAGCGGGCCAACGCCATCAAAGCGATGCATCATATGAAAGTGGGCGTGGCCGGAAAGCATTTGATGCTGATGCTACGCGACCCGCGCGGCGAACACCGCATCAGCGCCATGTGGGCGCTGCGGGCGACAGGATTGTGGCAACTGCTGGCCGAGGTGGGCCGCGTGGCCAAAAGCGATCAGGACATGCGCGTGCGCCGCTACGCTTTGGGTATCCTCAAAAGCGTGGCGGACCTGGCCAAACAACAACGACAAGCCGCGGGGTAGCCATGAGCAGTTTTGCCGCATACATTTTCTCCTGCTGTCCATCGCTATTGGCGGCGACTCAGGAGGAGGTGTTTCGCAGTATCGAACAGTCCGTCAGCGGCGAGCCGGTTGACAGCGCCAAAATGCTGGGGGTAATCCTTTTTGTGGCGGCCACGGCGATTGTGGTGCTGGTGATCGCCCAACGCCGCGCGGCCAAAAATGATCCAACCGGCCCGAAGGTGCTGAATCACAACGGCAAACTGCTCAAGGAAATCTCCCGCGGCATCGACCTGTCGGCCCTGGAAATGCGCCAGTTGCGCCAGTTAACCGACCAGCTCCGCACCGCTAGCGCCCCCGCCCCGACCAATCCGCTAACGCTGCTCTTATGCCCGTCGCTGCTGAAGCGTGGGCAGTCCAAGAAATAGCCCCCCGTAACTGGGTATCTGACACATTCCATGTCCGTTGCCATGAAAGCGCGCGAGAAATCGCTACAATGTCGCTTCGTTTTTTTTGCATTAGGAGTTTATGCCGCTGGCGACGTTGACACATTTGGAAAAGACCTTTGGCCGGCGATTGCTGTTCGCCGGATTGAATTTGAACGTCTATCGCGGCGAGCGCGTGGGCTTGATCGGCGACAATGGTTCGGGCAAGACCTCGCTGTTTCGCGCGCTGGTGGGGGAACTGGCGCCCGACGCCGGGACCGCCTCGGTGCGCAAAGGTGCCCGCGTGGGGTATCTGACGCAAGACCCGGTTTTCGACCCGGCTAATTCGGTGCTGGATGAGGCGGAGCTGGCTTTTGCCCAGTTGCATGATTTGGCGCACCGTATGCGCGGCTTGGAACACGACATGGCCGATGCCGCCGGCGATGAATTGGAGCGCATCCTCAATCAGTATCAAGTTGCCCAACATGAATTTGAACTGGCCGGCGGATACGCCTGGCGGCATAAGCTTGAAGCCACGTTGCTGGGCATCGGCCTGGCCGAATCAATCTGGGAGCAAAATGTGCAAACCCTCTCCGGCGGGCAGCGCTCGCGGCTGGCACTGGCCAAGCTGCTGATCAGCGAGCCGGATTTACTCCTGCTGGATGAGCCGACCAATCACCTGGACCTGGCGGCCATCGACTGGCTGGAAAAATACCTGGTGGATTTTTCCGGCGCGGTGCTGCTGATCAGCCATGACCGCTATTTGCTGGACCGATTGTCCACGCGCATCGCCTGGCTCAGTGGCGGGAAAATCCAGAGTTTTGACGGCAACTATTCGTCTTATGTGAGCCAGCGGCAATTGCTGGAGTTGTCACAGCAGCGCGCTTATGACAAGCAGCGCGAGGATATTGAAAAGCAAAAGGAGTTTATCCGCCGCTTCGGGGCCGGCCAGCGCTCCAAAGAAGCCAAGGGCCGGGAAAAGCGGCTCAATCGCCTGCTCAAAAGCGATCAGTTGATCCAGTCGGTCAGCGGCGACAAATCCATCCATCTATCCCTGCAAACCCAAAAACGCGCCGGCGATCAAGTGCTGGATGTTGCGGAATTGACCAAATCCTACGGCGACAAAACCTTGTGGCGCGATGCCCACTTTCACGTGCGTCGCGGCGAGCGGATCGGCGTCATCGGCCCCAATGGATCGGGCAAGACCACGCTTCTGGAAGTGCTGCTGGGCCGCCGGGATGCCGAGGCCGGGCGCGTGCGCTGGGGGGCAAACCTGACGCTGGGCTACTACGACCAGAACCTGGATGATCTGGATGAATCGCTGACGGTTTTTGAACAGGCGGCCCAGGGGCGCAGTTGTCCGGTGCAGGAAATCCGCGATGTGCTGGGCAGTTTGCTCTTAGGGGGAACCGCCGCCGACAAATACATCTCCATGCTCTCCGGCGGCGAGCGGGCGCGGGTGCGTTTGGCCGAACTGCTGCTGGATCGGCCCAATGTGTTGCTGCTGGACGAACCGACCAATCACCTGGACATCGCCAGCCGCGAAGCGCTGGAACAAACGCTGGCGCAGTTTTCCGGCACCATCCTTTGCGTCAGCCACGATCGCTATTTTCTGGATAAAACCGTCGGGCGGCTGCTGGTGCTGGACCCGCCGGCAGTCATGGACTTTTCGGGCAATTATTCCAAGTGGACCGCCAGCCAGACCGCGGCGACCCGAGCGTCCAAAATTCCGCCAGCCCCCGCCAAGCCGGTCAGCCGGCCCGCGCCCGCCGTGGCGGCACCCAAAAAAACGCCCAAATGTAATCCCTACACCCGCCCCTTTGGCCGCCTGGGCACCGAGGAACTGGAGAAGCGCATCACCGAAACGGAGATCGCCTTAGCCGAATGTCAATCGCTATTAGGCGACGCCGAGGCCTACCGCGACCCGGCCAAAAGCGCCACCCTGCAAGCGGAATATGAAACATGCGCCCAGCGGCTTAGGCAACTGGAAGAGGAATACTTTTTCAGAGAGCATTGAGCATGACCATTCACCTCCGCGCGCAACACCTATTGGTTAGGTGCCATGGCGCACAAACGTTCACGGTCGCCACACTGACCCCCAGCGCGCCGCACCCATTGGCTAGGCGCTAGCGCGCAGTAGGTCGCAAGCGCCGGCTGACCCAACCATGCGCGTCGGTGCAAGCGTTGGATAACGCCTGGCACCACCGGCCTCTTACGCCAGTTCCCCACACACCTTGTCGCCGATTTCTTTGGTTCCCACGCCCATTTTGCCGGCGTTCTGGCTGGGCATGGTGGGCGTTACCCGCATCATGGCGGCCTCCACACGGTTGCCGGCATCAACCAGCTTGGGGTTTTTAGTGTTGTTCCCGGTCTCACGCAACAGCATGGCCATGGCACCGATGGCAGCTATGGGATTGATGACATTTTTCCCGGTGTACTTGGGGGCGCTGCCGCCCATCGGCTCATACATGCTGACCCCGGCGGGATTGATATTGCCGCCGGCGGCCACGCCCAAGCCGCCCTGAATGACGGCGGCCAGGTCGGTGATGATGTCGCCGAAAATGTTGTCGGTAACGATTACATCATAAAATTCAGGGTTTTTGACAAACCACATGCACGCGGCGTCCACGTGGTTGTAGTCGCGCTTGATATCGGGGTAATCCTTCTGGCCAATCTCATTGAATGCGCGGAACCACGTATCGCCGTTGAACGTGAGTACGTTGGTCTTATGTACCAGCGTGAGCATCTTCTTTTGGCTGTTGCGGCGACGACATAAATCAAAGGCGTAGCGAATGGCGCGCTCGGCGCCAAAACGCGTCGTGCAGTTGATCTGGGTGGAGACTTCCTGGGCCGTGCCCTTGTACTGCACGCCGCCCATGCCGGTGTAGATGCCCTCGGTATTTTCGCGCACGACGATAAAATCGATGTCGGCGGGGCCTTTGGCTTTCAGCGGGGTTTCCACGCCGGGATAGAGCTTGACCGGCCGCAGATTGATGTATTGATCCAGTTCAAAGCGCAAACGCAGCAGCACGCCCTTTTCCAAAATGCCGGGAGCAATTTTCGGATGGCCCACCGCGCCCAGGTAAATAGCGTCGAAGCTGCGCAGCTCGGCGATTTCGCTCTCTTCGATCACCGCCGCATTCTGCCGTGCCGGATCGCCGCCGCGGGCCAGGTAACGATCGCCGGAAATGTCAAAGTGTTTGAGGGTGTAATCAAAACCGACCTTGGCGGCCACCGTCTTGAGGACTTTCAAACCCTCGTTCACCACTTCCGGCCCGGTTCCGTCGCCAGCCAATACCGCAATACGCATGAATAATCCTTTGCTTGAATAAAGCGGCAAAGTCTAGCGTGGGCCGCGGCGTTGCTCAAGTGCGATGGGGGGAGATGTTGAATTGTTAAAAGTATATGCGAATATTGCTGGATGCTACGACTGCTCGCCCAACCGCGACTGCAACTGCATTTCCATCACCTGCAAAAGCTGCTGGGGGGCATACGGCTTAATCAGCAGCGGGGGCAATTCCCGCTGGGGCAAACCGGCGATTTGCCGCTGAATCTTTTCCAGCGGCATGCCGGACAAAAGCACTACCGCCAGTTCCGGCAGATTTTTCTGCACATGCCGCAGCACATCAAAGCCGTCCACGTCCGGCATCTGCAAATCGAGAATCAGCACATCCACATTCTGCTGCTTGAGCCGCAACAGCGCCGCCCGCCCGTCGGCCGCCTCATCGACACGATAGCCATGGCCGCGAAGAAACTGCGCCACCGCCGCCCGCTCGGCGGCCATGTCTTCACAGACCAGCACCAAGGGGGCATTTTCCTGCTCGGCAATCAGCGCATCAGCTTGCATAGGTGTATTTTGCGCAAGGTGGAGTCATTTTGACAATGGTATTTCCTGCTGCGCAGGCTTGCACCCAATATGGCCAGGGTTTCTATGCCTGGGCTTTGACGCTGGTGCTGGGAGCAATGAGGCCCGGGTTTCTGACTCTGAGCCTGGACGAAATGGGGTTGCGCCGCCGACGTAAAGCAATTGCCATTGGAATAAAAACCAAGCAAAACCGCCGGCCTCCATTCGGCGGTTTTTGATTTCGTGCTGCCCGCGCGTATGCTGCGCCGATGCCGCAGAGCAAGTCGCAGATTCAGGATTGGCTGAGCCGGGCCGGCACGCATCCGATCCATCGGCTGGGGCAGAATTTCATGATCGACGCCAACCTGGTGCGCTGCGTGGCCGACGCGGCGGAGGCCAACGCGGGCGACTGGGTGCTGGAAATCGGCCCGGGGACCGGCACGCTGACCGATGAACTGCTGGACCGCGGATGTCGGGTGCTGGCGGTGGAAATTGACCGGAAACTGGCGGGGTTGCTGCGGGAGCGCCTGGCGGATCAGCCGCGGTTTGAGATTTTAGAAACCGATGCGCTGGCCAGCAAGCAGGCGCTTGCGCCGCAAGTGCTTGAGCGCATTGCAACCGCCCGACAGCAAGGGTGCAAAGTGAAATTGGCGGCGAATCTGCCTTATGCGGCGGCCTCCCCGCTGATCGTAGAATTGTTGCTGGCCGGGGTGGGCGAATTAGCTTTCACCGTGCAAAAAGAAGTGGCCGATCGGCTGGTTGGCGGCGCGGGGGATGAGGCTTACGGGCCACTGGGAATCATCGTGCAACGATTGGCGACGGCAAAGATTTTGCGCATTTTGCCCCCGCAGGCGTTTTGGCCCCAGCCTAAGATTGACTCGGCTTTGGTGCGGCTGACGGCCCGACTGCCTGACCCGCCGGACGATGCGCGGGAGTTTGCGCGCTTTATACACCAGCTTTTTTCGTTTCGTCGCAAGACGCTGCGCAAGTGTTTGACGCTGATGCAACTGCCGGCCGGGCCAATCGCCCAGTCTATGGGACTCGATGAGCGGGTGCGCCCCGAAGCGCTGCCGCTGGAAACGCTCGAGGGGTTGTTTCACGCGGCCAAGGGCTATAATCGACCAACTTAATATGAAAGGTTCGTGATGGAATTGAGTGAGCAAAAGGTAATGGATTTGGTAAACCAGGCGGCGCGGGACCATGGACTGGCCGGCAAAGTGATGGTGAAACAGGTACGCATGAATGGCGATATTGTCGCGGTGCGCATGCAATTGCTTGGCCAGGTGGCGACGGCCGAGGCCAAAGGGAAACTGGCTGCGGAAGTGGAAAAATCATTGCAAGCGGCCGGCGCGGGGGGCGTGCAATTGGAATGGTCGCTTCCGCCTGGCGGATCCGGCGCAAGCGGCGCTGCCGGCGCAACTGCCGCAACTGCCGCAACCCGCGCCTCTGCGCCCGCCCAGTCCAACAAGGCCCAGGAGGCTGCCCCGACAGTGCTGCCGCAGGTCAAGCATGTGATCGCCGTGGGCGCGGGCAAAGGCGGCGTGGGCAAAAGTACGCTGGCGGTGAATCTGGCGGTGGCCTTGCAGCGCATGGGGCACAAAGTGGGTTTGATGGACGGGGACATTTACGGCCCGTCGCTGCCGACCATGCTGGGGATCAAGGGGAGGGTGCCGCAACTGGAGGGGGGCAAATTAATTCCCATGCACGTTCACGGCATTCACGCCGTAACCATCGGTTCGCTGGTGGACGCCGACAAGCCGCTGATCTGGCGCGGCCCGATGGCTCATGGGGCCTTCAAGCAACTACTGCTGGATAATACCCTGTGGCCGGAACTGGATTTTCTGATTGTGGATTTGCCGCCGGGGACGGGGGATGTGCCGCTGACGCTTTGCCAACTGCTGCCGCTGAGCGGCGCGGTGGTGGTGGCCACGCCGCAGCGGGTGGCGCTGGACGATTGCGTGCGGGCGGTGCGCATGTTCCAGCAGTTATCTACACCGGTTCTGGGCATCGTGGAGAACATGAGCTATTTTGTCGCTCCCGATGGCACGGAGCATGATATTTTCGGACGTGGCGGCGCACAGACCGAGGCGCAAGAACTGGGCATTGGTTATCTGGGCGCGGTGCCTATGTTGACCGATCTTCGCCGCCATAGCGACGGCGGCGATCCGACCGCCAATTTCCAGATTCCCGCGTTGGCCAATGCCTTTGAACAAATCGCCCTGCAAATGCTCAAGCAATTGCAATTGAACGCCAAAGCGGCCCCGACTTTGAATATCACCTGAAAACCGAGGAGGCACAGTGATCAAATCGCTGCTGATAGTGATTTTACTTGCACTGCTGGCCGGCGGGGCGTGGCTAAGCCGCCCGTCGCAAGAACAGTTTAATGTCTGGTACACCCAGGCCCATCGGCCGGCCACGGGCGGGCTGCTAGACAAAGCCTTGGCGGAAGTTCAGATTTCCAACTACCTGAAAAATGCGCAGTTCAAAGACCGTTACCTATGGACGCATGTGAACCACGAGGGCAAAACCGCTTACGTCGGCGCGTTTTCACGCTGGTTTGAATGGAATGCCAAATAAATGGCGGTTAATCCTTGACGCGCACCGACGGCTCGACGCTCATGCCCGGCCCCATCGGATATTTTTGCAAGTCCGGCGGCTGGGTAAACGTGATCTTCACCGGCACACGCTGCACCACTTTGACAAAATTGCCGGTGGCATTTTCCGGCGGCAATAAGCTGAAGCGGGCTCCGCTGCCGGCTTGCAAACTGTCCACCACCCCTGCAAATTCCGCATCCGGGTAGGCATCGACGCTGATGAAAACTTTGTTGCCGGGACGCATATGCGTGAGCTGTGTCTCTTTGAAATTGGCAACCACCCACAAATCGCGTGATACCACCGCCATAAGCATCTGCCCAACCTGCACATACTGCCCGGCCTCCATGCTCTTCCGCGTAACTTTGCCGGCCAGCGGGGCTTTGAGCTGAGTTTCATCCACATCCAGTTGCGCGTGGGCCTCGGCGGCCCGGTAGCGCTCCAGGTCGGCCTGGTTCTGCCGCACCTGCGCTTCGGCGATGGCCACCTGCTGAGCCACGGTGTCGGCGGCCGCGGCCGCGGCCTGGGACTGGGTAACCCGCGCCTGGGCGGCGACGATCTGCGATTGATATTGCTTGATCTCCTCGCCGGCGGTTACCGCCGCCGCCTGGGCCTCGGCGATCTGCGCTTCGGAGGCAATCTGTTTCTTTTTCGCCGCCATTAAACGCGACGAGCTGGACTCGGAGGCGGCGGCCGCGTTGGTCAATTCCTGCGGCGACGCCGAGCCGCTGCGCGCTAGCTCCTGGATTCGTTTCAGATCGGTGGAGGTGCGCTCGGCCTCGGCCTGGGCCACATCTACTTCCGCTTTGCTCTGGGCGGCGGCGGCCTCGGCGGTTTTGATCATCGCCTGGCTTTGCACCAGCCGACTGCGGGCCGCGCCTAGTTGCGCCTCGGCGGTTTGCACGGAGGTTTGCGCTCCCACCAGCGCCGCCTTGGCCTGCTCCAGCCCGGCGGCGGCGGTGGTCTTCATCATCACCAGCGAACTTTGCGCTGACTCGGCCTTGGCGCGAGCCGCGGCCACACTCGCCTGGGCCTGATCCAGCTTGGCCTGGTAATCGCGGGGATCAATCCGAGCCAACACCTGCCCGGCCTCCACGGCCTGATTATCCCGCACCAGCACTTCCACCAGCCGCCCGGAAACCTTGGGCGCCAGAGCCACGATGCGCCCTTCGATATAGGCGTCATCGGTACTTTCATAGCCCCGATTGCGCCACCAAATGATCACTGCCAGCACAATCGCCACAATGACGGCGATCAGCAGCACGCGCAGCGCTTTATGCCGCTTGCTGGACACGGGCGGGGCCTTTTGGGTCAATACCGGAGATGCAATGGTTGCTTGTTCCATAATACCCAACCCATTGCCGCGGCGGCGGCGGTTGGTGCGTGCATATTATGTGCCAATCGCATAATTGGGTAGAGGCGCGGCGCTCGGCAAATTCATCCAAAGGCCGCACGGTTGCAACATGGCGGCATTTGCGAGCATAATGGCGTGCATGTCCAAACGCCGTCGCTCATCGGGCAAAAAGCACTCAGCACCCTCCGTATCCAACGCGCCGATTGTGGCCAAAGCGGCGGTCATTGCTAATGGTTCTGGTGTCTCTGCCGCACCTGTTGAAACGCCCCCGGCGCAGCCAAAAGCCGGGCCTTTGATGAACAGAGCCTCGATACCCTACGCTTCGGGTTTGCACCGCCAGGCACCCGGTGGCGAGGAGAGATTGACGAATGCCAAACCGATGGAGTTTTCGCCGTCCGCCGCGACAAATGCCGGTGGGACAAACGCTGACTGGCCGAACGCTGGCGGGAAAAATGCCGGTGGGACTCACCCCGCGTCGCCGGCGGTGGTGCCCCCCCCGCCGCCGGCCCCGCCCTCGGCATTCAATATTCCAGAGGGACAGGCCGCACCCGTGCGCGACCTGACCGCCCCGCCGGTGGAGGCCGAAACCGCTCAGCGGTCGGCCTCGATGCCAAGCCCGCAAACGGGCAATTCCGATGTACCCCTCCAACCCCAGGAGCCATTGCCGCTTTTATTTGAAGTGGGCTGGGAAGTGTGCTGGCAATTGGGCGGGATTTATACCGTGCTGCGCACCAAGGCCGCGGCCATGCAGCAGCTTTGGCAGGACCGCTATTGCCTGATCGGCCCGTACAACCCGCATACGGCGGCGGTGGAATTTGAAGAGCAGCCCACCGAGGGGTATATCCGCCAGACGCTGGATCGGCTGCGGGATATGGGCATCGCCTGCCATTACGGGCGCTGGCTGGTGGCCGGGCGGCCGCGGGTGATATTGCTGGATTATCGCGCCCACTTTGATTCGCTGGATGTTGATAAATACCTGCTTTGGAAAGACCACGGCATCGGCACCCAACCCAATGACGGGGAAGTTAATGAAGTGGTGGCGTTTGGATTTACCGTAACTGAATTTTTCCGGCACCTGACGCAAGTAGTGCCGGAGCGGCGGATTTTGGCCCACTTCCACGAATGGATGGGCGGGGTGGCGGTGCCGCGGATCGCGCATCTGCAATTGCCGGTGGCCACGGTCTTTACCACCCACGCCACACTGCTGGGCCGCTACCTGGCGGGGGACAATCCCGATTTTTATCAAAACCTTCAGTGGATCAACCCCGAGGCCGAGGCCCAGCGCTACGGCATCTATCCGCGTTACCAGATTGAAAGGGCCGCGGCACATGCCGCCACGGTCTTCACCACCGTCTCGGAAGTTACGGCCGCCGAAGCGCGGCAACTTCTGGGCCGCGACGCCGACGCGATATTGCCCAATGGGCTGAATATTCAGCGGTTTTCGGCGCTACATGAATTTCAAAACATGCATCGGCGCTACAAAGAAAAGATCCATGAATTTGTCATGGGCCATTTTTTCCCCAGCTACAGCTTTGATCTAGACCGCACGCTGTATCTATTTACCTCCGGGCGTTACGAGTATCGCAACAAGGGGATGGACCTGTTCATCGAGGCGCTGCACCGGGTGAACCAGCGGCTCAAGGGGCAGGCCGACGCCCCGACCATTGTGGCGTTTATCATCACCCGTGCTCAGACGCGCAACATCAATGTTGGGGTGTTACAAAACCAGTCGATGTTTGATGATCTGCGCAACACCTGCCAGGACATCAAGGAAGGGATGGGCCGGCGGCTGTTTCTGGCCGCGGCCAATGGCCGGCTGCCGCAATATGAGGAATTGTTGACCGACGACGCATCGGTGCGCCTCAAGCGCGTCATGCAAGCCTGGCGCAGCGGGCGGCAGCCTTCGATTGTTACCCACGACATGGGCGACGATGCCAATGATCCGGTGCTAAAGCATCTGCGCTATCGTCAATTATTTAATGCCCCGGATGACGCGGTGAAGATGGTTTTCCATCCCGATTTTATCTCGGCCACCAGTCCACTGTTGAGCCTGGACTACGAACAGTTTGTCCGCGGCTGCCACATGGGCATTTTCCCCAGCTATTACGAACCGTGGGGCTATACGCCGATGGAGTGCGTGGCGCTGGGTATTCCGGCGGTTACCACCGACTTAAGCGGCTTTGGCGCCTATGTGCAAAAACACATCCCCGAAAGCTCCGAGCAAGGTATCTGCATACTCAACCGCGGCACCGCGGGTTTTGATGAAGCGGTCGAATCGCTGGTGGCGTACCTGATGAACTTTGTGCGGATGAATCGCCGCCAACGCATCGAGTTGCGTAATAAAGTAGAACGGCTGAGCGAACTGTTTGACTGGTCGGCGCTGATCGATCATTACACCGAGGCCCACGATATGGCGCTGGAGCGCACCGGCCCGCGCAACGCTGGCAAAGTAGATGTGCGCCTGGTGTAACCCGGCGGTTACTGCGGCTGACGGGTGACCAGAAATACCGCCTGGGCCGGTTCCGGGTTGCCGCCGGAGTTGATCGGGCGATCCTTACCTAAAAATGTCTTGAGCAGTTGTAAACTCAGAGCCGGCGTCCGCCGCGCGCTGTCGGCTTTGGCGGCAATCGCCATTCCCACCAGCATATTTTTCTCATCCAGCAGCGGGCCGCCGGGCAGACCGGGGGAATCGGATAGTTTTACCGTCCACTCGCCGGCGGGCTTTTCGGCCTCACCGTTCAGCAGCGACGCCGCCTGGTTGAAAACCGCCGAGCGGTTCAAGGTGGCGCAGACGATTTTCCCCCCCGCAAAATCCTCGGCCAGATCAAAATACGCCACCTTCTTGCGGGACAATTTGAGCAGCGCCATCCCTCCGCCGCGGCGCACGACCGTGGCGCTGTCGCCGCTGCCGTTGGGAAATTGCACGTCGAGTTTACCATTGCCTTCGGCGATCTGTTCCGGGGCCAAAAGCAGGTCCGGCGCCACGGCGAATGCCGCAACATTCAAAACAGCGCTTTGATCGGCCGCGGGCTGCGAGGAGTCGCTCGCTTTATCCAGCGCCGGCGGTTTGTCGCTGGCGAAGGTAAAATCGTCCAGGCCGGCAGTGGACTCAACCGGACTTTCCTCGGTGGCGGCAACTTCGGGGTACGATGGGGCTGACGCCGGCTTGGCCGCGGCTTGGGCCACCGGCCGCTCAAATAATTTGGGGTCCAGGTCCACCAGTTCTATGTGATCGGGAAAAGTTGGGCGCTGGATTTTGTTGTGCGTCTCCTGCAACTGCTCGTGGACCGCATCCAGTTTGCCCTGGGCGGCTTGCAATTCGCGCTGGGCGCGGTTTTGTGCCGCTTGCAGTTCATTGCGGCGTGCGGCGCGATTGCCGATCATGCCCATGCTGGCCTGCTTGACGGCCATCTCCGCTTGTCGCACTTGCTGCTGGGCGCGATCCGAATCCTGTTCCAGCGCTGTGATCAGCTTGCCTATACGCACCATCTCGGCGTTGCGCTGGTCCACCTCGGCGGCGCTGAGCCATTGGATGCCCCAGCGCTTTTCGCCGGGGCGTTGGAGTTCCAACGCGGAGCTGGCTTTGAGATAGATGGTGCGCGCCGCGGCGAAATCGCGGCTGTGCTTAAAACCCGCTTCACAGTTGGCCAGCGCCGCCGCCAAGGCGTTGACGAGCGTTTCACCCGCGTCGTCGTGGGCCTTGAGATAGTCGCTGAGCAGTTTGACAGCCCGGGCGCTTTGCCGCGATGCCAGTTGGCTTGCCGCCAAATTTACCGCCAAGGCGCTATCGGCACCATCAATCCGCCAAGCCGCTTCCATCAAGTTGCGTCCCTGGGCGACGCGCCCTTGGCGCACCTGGGCCAATCCCGCGCCGGCCAGAGCCGCCAAGTTGTCCCCATCCAACTTCAACACCAGGTCAAACGCCTTGATTGCCTCGGCATCATGGCCGCTGGCAAGAGCCTGGCCGCCCTGGTGCAATGTTTGGGAAAGGTCCGTCGCCTGGGCGGGCGTGATGCTCACGCCGGCGGGCGCGGGTTGCCCCGACCTAGCCGCGACTTTTGTGCTTGGGGTTGGATCGGGCGCATCGGACTGGCGAATCCATTGCCGCACCTCGTCGGCGTAATAGCTCATCTTCCCCAGCTTCATTTCGATGGTGTACTGTCCATCATTGAGGCTGACGCGCCCTTCCAGCCGCCGGCCGTCATTGAGCAGCAGCGTATCCCCCGCCGCCACAGAACAGCCCAGCAGCAACAATCCCATCACATGAGGCCAACGCAAGATAAACCGCCCTTTCAAATGGAAACTCCCTCAGATCATACCGTGCCATACGCAAATTGTTGCGGCTATTTTTTAGCCCGCAGGAATTTGCGCAGATCTTTCAACGACAGGCAATTGATCACCTGGCTGGCACTGAGCCACCCGCGCCGCGCCACTTTCACGCCCAAGGTGATCCAGCCAAATTGATCGACCTGATGCGCGTCGGTGTTAATCGAAATCTTCGCGCCGGCCGCGGCTGCCGCCCGGCTGTTGACATCGTTCAAATCCAAACGCGGATAGCCGCTGTTTATTTCCAAAGCCGTGCCGCTGGCAGCGGCGGCGGCGAAAATCCTGCCCATATCCGGCGACAAACCTTCGCGCTGATTGATCAGCCGCCCGGTGGGATGACCAATCACGTTCACATGCCGATGTTCAATCGCCCGCAGCAGCCGGTCGGTGGCTTTGTTGGCATCCTGGGTTAATGCCACGTGTGGCGAAGCGATCACCACATCCAGTTCAGCCAGAATCGCATCCTCATAATCCAAATGGCCGTCAGCCAGAATATCCACCTCCGAGCCGGCCAGCAGCGTAATGCCTTTGACGCGATCATTGGCTTGGCGAATGGCCTGAATATGTTCCAGCAAACGCTCGGCCGTCAAGCCGTGGGCAATCGTCTGGCTTTTGGAGTGGTCGGTAATGGCCAGATATTCATAACCCAGAGCCTTGGCCGCCAAGGCCATTTCCTCGATGCTGTTCACGCCATCCGAGGCGACGGTGTGGCAATGCAGATCGCCACGAATGTCTTTCACTTCAATCAAATCCGGGAGCTGATGTCTCCGGGCCGCCTCCAACTCCCCGCGATCCTCGCGCAGTTCCGGGGCGATATAATCCAGACCCAGTTTTTTATACACACCCGCCTCATCGGCCGCCGCCAGCGGCTGGATATCCGGTGCCAAGCCGCTGCGTTTTTCAATTTTGTCGTATTGATCCAGATCATACAACCCCCACTCGTTGAGGGTCATATGTTTGTCCAGGGCCCATTGGCGCAACTTCACGTTGTGGTCCTTGGAGCCGGTGAAATAAAGCAGGGCAGCGCCAAAATGCTCCGGGGGCACGATGCGCAAATCGACTTGCAGATTGTTTTCCGTGAGCACGCTGGCCTTGGTCGCGCCCTGTCCCAGCACGCGCTTAACCCGCGGCAGCTTGGTAAACGCCAGGGTTGCCGGTTCGGCCTGATCGGCATCGGCCACCGCGGCCAGAATATCCACGTCCCCGATGGTCTCCCTGCCGCGGCGCAGACTTCCAGCCACTTGTGCCGCTTGCACGCCGGGCAACTGTGCAACCGCCTGGCGCAACTCCTCAGCGACCGGCAGGGCTTCGGCGATGCCCATGCGCTCCAGTCCCGCGGCCCGCAGAGCGATGCCCTGGCGGATGGTTTGGATTTTTTTTTCACCAATGCCTTTGAGTCCATCCAGCGCGCCTACTTCGATGGCTTTTTCCAACTCCGCCACGGAAGTAACGTTGCGCTCTTTCCACAACAAGGCGATGGTCTTAGGGCCAAGTCCGGGAATCTCCATCAGGTCCAGCAAGGTCGGCGGCACGCCCTCGGCCGCTTCCATAAAATCCGCGCTTTGGCCAGTGCGCACAAATTCTTCGATGATCTTGTGGCTGGAAGCGCCGATGCCATCAATCGGAGGCAAATTGCCTTCCAGCACCAGCGGGCGGATGTCATAGGTCAGGTCTTTGAGCGCCCGGGCCACCTTGGAAAAAGCGATCACCTTGAAGCGGTTGGCCCCTTTGATTTCCAAGATAGCGGCCAGTCGCTCAAACAGATTGGATATTTTCTGATTCATGAGTCATGGGACCGTATGAAGCGGCGGCGGCCAAGTCAATTGGCGTTATTATCCGCCGCTGACCACCAGGCGCTTCTTGCGATATTCCGCCGGCGTAACCCCGCGCAAACGCCTGAACACCTTGGTGAAATAACTTTGATCGGTGAACCCGGTTTTCAGCGCGATCATTTTAATATCCTGTTCAGGATCTATCAGCAGTTCCGAGGCTTTGTCGATCCTCATGCGGTTGAGCACCGCGGTAAAACTCTGGCCGAGATGCTTTTTGAAATAGCGGGAAAAATGGGATGGAGAGAGATAGGCCGCTTCGGCCGCCTGGTTGCGCGACAAATCCCGGCAGCAATTTTCCGCCATGAAGCGCAGGGTGGAGGATAGCAGCGCCGGGTGCGTCTGTTTGCGGTGACGGCCAATGGCATCCAAAATGCGCTCCAGCATCTCATGCAGCCAGGGTGCCAGTTGTTCATCGCTGTTTAGCCGCGACAGTTCCGAGATGCCGACGAAATTCGCGCCCAGCAATTCCTCCGGCGCTCCGCCAGCTTCCACCGCCGTGCGGCACAAGCTCACGACCAGTTCCATAAAAAAACTTTTCACCAAGTCCAGCCGGTCGCCGGCGCGATGGATCATCCCCACCAGCAGGCGATTGAGAATTTCCCGGGCCGCGCCGCGGTCGCCTTTGCGAATAGCGCTAAGCAGCATCGGCTCATCCAGCAGATAGACCGCCCGCAGATCGTTGACGGCCACTCCCTTAAATGCGTGAATGGCCTCGGCGCGCTCGCGCTCGCGCTGGGTAGCGATGCGCCGCATCTCCAGCAGCGCGGCATTGGTCAGATTGTGCTGCTCGGCCAGTTCTCGCAGGGCCGCGCAGGCCTGGCGCGTATCAATCCGCGGCGACGCGCTGTCGCTGTCAGGAAACATCCACTTTTCATTGGTGGCGGCCACCAGCCCGCCAAGCATTTGGCTATTGCGCATTACAGGAACCGCCCACAACAGCAGCCCCCCTTCGCCGCTTTGCACCGCTGGCTCCCCCCAGCGCAGGGCTTCGCCCAACGCCAGCACGCACACGCGCCGCCACCGCTCTCGCCGGCCGGCGCCGCCGGACAATTTTTCCAGCAGGGGCCGGCCCTCGCTGTCGGTCGCGTGCAGGCCCACACCCCAGCGGCGGCGGTACTGTTGCGACAACTCCATTAATAAGCGCCGATCCAGCGGAAAATCGGCTCCCGCCGGGGTCGCATGCGTTTTATTTTCGCGGTTGGCGCGAGCAGCCATAGGGTTGCCTCGGGAATCACTCATCCACAATCTTCAGCTTCATTTCCCGGCTGTTGGCCTTGAGTTCCGGGGCGTACATGGCGCTGGCCCGCGCCGGCAGGGCGCTGAACACGCCGGGAATCTCGGCGCGCACGCGATACGCCACGCTATGATTGCCGCGGGCCAGTTGCCGCACGAAGAAGCATACGCGGGCGTCGCGCAGTTCCATGTACGCGCCCAGGCTGTTGTCGTTGTAACCGCTGCGAACCTCCACCGGCTCAAAACCGGCGGCCTTGAGATCCTCAAAAATGATGTATTCATAATCATTTTTAGATGCGATCTCCAGTTCCACTTCCACCAAATCGCCGCTTTTAAGCTGGGCGCCCTCGGCCAATTCCTGGCGCACATAGCGCTCGGTGCGCTGATTGACCGCCTGGCCGCGCTCGCCTTCCACGGCCACCGCCCGGTCGTCGCGAATCAACTTATAAAACTTCCGCTGAACCTTGATCTCCAGTCCGGCGGCGGTAATGGGATCTTCCAGAGTGAAATTGGTCAGGTAGGCATTGAAATAGACTGGCCCCTGGCCGTCACGGGACACTTCCAACTTGTGGGCCCCGTCGGTCAGGTCCGCGCCTTCTATTACCAGTTTGTTATCAAAGGTAAACAGATTTTCCGCGGTGATATGCACGCTCTTAACCTGCTTGCCGTCCAGGCTCAGCCGCACGGTGGTATCCGGCGTCATCTCGCCGCTGAGCCGCGCGTATTCACCTAAGGCTTCGATGCAATACGCCGTGTCGCGGGTGTTGTTCCAGTACACCCCGTGGCGGCGGTTGTTCAGCAGGTACTTGGCCAATTCCCCGCACACCGGATTTTTCGCATCCACGCGGGCCAGCAGCTTGAGGTAAAAGGCGTTGGCCTCGGTGTCCGAGCCATACCAATACCACCAGCCAGCTTCCGGCAGTTTCAAATATGCCGTCTGGTTTTCCGCATCACGCACCACAAACTGGCTGAGGTTGCGTAACACCATATCCAGCATCTTTTGCTGCTTCTGCTGATGCAGCGCCAGGCCGAAAAGGGCCTGGGCATAAGCGGGCAGTTCCAAACGGTCGCGATACAAATGATCGCGCATGAACCCGTCGGCCGCATCCGCCTCGGCCAAAACCGTGTAGACCAGGGCATCGATGGCATCCGGGTGCGCTTTGGCGGGCGCATCCTTCTTTTGCTCATCAAAGTTTTTCAGCAGCCGGTTTTGTTCCGCCTGATACGTTTTGAGCCACTGGACGCCCCGATCGATCATGCCGTCGGGAATTTTCGCCCCGCCGCTTCGGGCCACCAGCAGTCCATGCACCACCACGGCGGTGGTATGCGGATAGGATTGCTCGCCGTAGCCGCTGAACCATCCCCAGCCGCCGTCGTTTAACTGCATCTTGTCCAGACGCAGCACGCCGGCGGCGACCATTTGCGCAACTTCCGATTCATCAAACACCGCATTGCGATCCAAATGCTTCCACTGGGCCGCTCTGGCGGCATCGTCGCCGATCTGCTGGGCGTTGAGATTGGTGCGCTTGGTTTGGATATCGCGCAAATTGAGCTTCATATCCAAAAGCAATCGCTGGGTCAGCACCGTGGGCACAAAGCGATTGAGCGTCTGTTCGGTGCAGCCGTAAGGATAATCCACCAGGTATGGCAAGGCATCGACTATCGCCAGCGCCAGTGAGGGCGAATAGCGCACTTCCAGCCGCGATTGCGCCACTCGCCGTTCCGCCGGCACTTGCAGCGAAACACTGGTTTGCTGCTGCCCGCCGGTGAGCGCGCCACTGAACGACTCGGTTTTGAGCATCCCGTGAACCTGTACGGGGAAGCTCTGTTGCGTGGCATCCGACTCGGCCTGGGCCAGCGCTTTCATGCGCACCACCGCCGTGCCGGGATTGAGCGCCCGCACCGGCCAATCCACCCGCACCTGTCCCTCGGCCGGCACTTCGATGCGCTTTTCCAGTTGATAATGTGTCAGAGTTTGCGAATCGCCGGCCTTGTAGTGCCATTCAACCGGACCGAGGCAATTGCCTTCCAATTCCAATACCACTCGAACCGACTGGGCGGTTTTGAAATGATTGTGAACGATCGCCGAAAGCGTTACTTCATCCTTTTGCGTGAAAAATCGTGGCGCTTGCAGGCGCACCATGATATTTTTTGTGGTAATCACCTGACAGCTTCCCTGGCCAACCTGGGTGCCGCGGCCCATCGCCCAGACCCGTCCCATCCAGGTGGTGAGATTTTCCGGCATGTTCAGTTCCACCTCGGCTTTGCCGTCGGCGTCGGTTGTCAATGCGCCCCGCCACAGCGCGGTATCGGCGAAATTCTCCCGCACCGTCGTCTGGGCTTCCGGCGGCGCTTCTGGGCTGGCTTCGGACTTGCCTTCGGCCAGCGCCATCGGCGAGGCCGTGGCCATAGGCCCCATCGCCTCGCCGGACACCCGGTTTCTTACCATAGCGCCACCGCGTCCCCCCGCCGAGGCCTGATCCATCATCAATTCGCCATCTTCCTTCAAATAGCTGCCAAAGCCCCTGCGCAGTTGCAGATCGTTTCCAAAAACCCCAAGCGTCTGCATGGCCAGATCGCTCGACTTGACCAAGTTATGTCCAAAATGATTCAAACTGGTATCAAACGACACATTATGCGAACGCTTCCAGCCCCAGAAAAATGAGCGGATGTCTTGCACATTGCTTCCGCCGGAGATGTATTCCACGGCTTTGTCATACAAGCTCACCACGGTGGAACCGACAAACGGTTTGCCATCGGCGTCGGTTAATTTGATCGTCAGTTTGGCCTTTTGGCCGGGTTGATAGCTTGCCGCTGAAGGGGTTACGGCCACATCCAGCACCCGGCTGGCCGGTGGCACCACGATCTGCCGCACCTCTTGATACACCTTGCCGTTGTGGATCGTCAGGGCCTCGACAAAAAAGTTGGGCATATCACGCGTGGCCACGTCGATCGATTCGGTGGCGCTGAGTCCTTTGAGATGCAGCGCTTTAGGCGGCAAATAAATGCCGTTAGACGGACGGGCAAACAACAACACCGCCGCTCCCGGGCGGGCGGTATTGATTTGTAAACGCACCGCCTGACCTGGCGCGTATTGCGCTTGATCCGGTATTAGTTCCAGTTCGTTAAAGCGGTAATTTCCGGCCTCTGCCTCTTCCTCGCCGCGAACGGTGAAGATATAGCCGCCTTGGGCGCTGTGCTGCTGGGCGTCGGCCAATGTAAAGCTGAGCCGATATTGTCCCGGCGCGGCGGCCTTGAGCGACTGCTCGGCGTAGCCGTCTTCCCGGGTATTGACATTCCACTGCTCAAGAGCGGTTTCCGTGGGCTTGCCTTGGGGATCGTACTGAATTTTCAGCAGTTTCAGCACGCCCATGCCTTTGACCGGTTTTTGATCCGCGGTGAACGCGCGCAGGTGCGCCGTTACCTGGTCCCCCACCTGATACCAGCCGCGATCCACCCACGTGCGCACCATAAACGGCTGACGGGCCGCCAGCACATTGCCGGAGCCAACGATGGTGCGGCGGGAGGCGTCGGTTACTTCCACGCTGATGTCATAGCGATGATCGCGGTCGCCAAAGACGGCCTTGGCGGTGCTGGTGTCAATCTTCAGCGCCAGCGCGCCATCGGCGTCCAGCGTCCCTTGCCCGTCCATCACCACTTCCGGCGGCATAGACGACCGGGGCCACCATGGGTAATACGGCCGCGGGCAACCCCACTTTTCCCAACCGGGATACCAGTTGTAATCGTAGGCAAACCACCAGTAGCCTTGCTCAAAAAGCCAGTCCCACGGCCCCGGCGGATACCACAAAGCATCCTGGGCCATGCGGGTTACTTTGTAATGCACCTTGGCCCCGCCGACGGCGCCGCCGAAGTAATACTCGGCCTTAACCTTGGCGGTAATCATCTCGCCCAAAGCCGCCGGCTCCGATGGAGCTTCGACATTCACGAAAAATTCAGGCTTTTTGTATTCCTCCACGCGAAATGACTGGGCGCTATGGCCATCGATCAGCAATTGGTAAACGCCCAAAGTGGCCTCTTCATCCAGCGCGTAGTCGCTGGATATGCCGCCGAATTCGTCCGCCGTGAGCGTCTTTTTCCAAATCTCCTCGCCCTTGGGATTCATCAGGCGCATAACAAACGTGTTGCCGGCAAATGGCGAATTGCCCTGCTGGTCATATTGTGAGCGGGCGATCCACGCCTTGAAGCGCACGGTTTGTTTGGGCCGGTAGACCGGCCGATCGGTCATGATAAATGCCCGATCGGCCTTGTACTGCTCGTCGTGGCGCATGCCGCGCCAGATGGAAGTGAAGCCAGTATACGCCAGTCGGCCGTCGGGGGTGGTGGCCACGATCAGCCATTGGAAATTGTTGCGATTGGCGTTGTAGGCCTCCAGCGTCGCCAGGCCGTTGTCCTGCGTCTGGGCTTTTAACTGGCTGACATGGATTTTGTATTGCCGATCTTTAATGTACTGCTGCCACCAGCCGAACGCATCGACATTGGCGGCCAGCGGATTGCCAGTGGCGGCGTCGGCCACGTAGCAAAGCGTGCCGTTCTCCAGCGGCTTGGTAACCAGCGCCGCATCGGCCAGCCACAAAACCATGTAGCAGGTGTTGCCGCCTTCCACTGTGGCGGTAACCAGATACGCCCCGGCCTTTTTCAGCGGCGCGGCCACATGCACGCGGCTCTCCTGATGCTCTGCCGGTGGCGTCAGGTCCAAGTCCCATTTCTGGGTTTCTTTGCTGACATATTTGCTTTGATCGCTGGTAATCAGACGGTAGCCGATATCGTCGATATTCAACCGTTCATATTGAAGGGGATTGGGATTGGACTGGATGTACTTTTTCACATCCTGCAATAAACCGCCAATATCCACAGTAGCGGCGGTAAAGGTAACTTTGGTCGCGTTGCGGAAGCGGAAATCAAAGCCCGTCTCCATGCCCACTGGCTGCGTGGGGGCGGAACGAAATTCGCCCCAGTTTCCAACAATCTGTGCCAAGGCTTTTTTCTTAAAATCCTCATGCCCCGGCCCATAACGGTTGATGGACGATTTCCAGCAGTCCGCGGCCTTAGGGTATTGGCGGCGATTGGTGAAGACGCTTGCCAATTGCTGTAACGACTGCTCGGCGTATGGACCTTTGGCATCATCCGCCAGCGTACGGAAGATTAGGATGTAGTTAAATTCATCGGGCAAGGTAAAACGCTTGACCCCGCCGGCCAATTTTGCCAGCGTTTCGTTTTCTTTCAGTGTGCGCACGGCCAAGGCACTGGACAATTGCGGCTCATCGGCTTGATCCAGCGAACCGCGCCAGTACGGAGTTCCCGCCATGGTCTGAACGCCAAATTGACCCAATAAAAATTGGGCAAACCCATACTGCACGCTCGCCTGCAATTGCGGATTGAGCCGCGCCGCCTCGGCCATGGCCCAGCGCCAACGCTGCCCGTCATTGGCCGCCTTCTGCCAACTGGGCGCAACGGCATAAAAAACCGGCGAACCATCGGCATTGACCGGCGCACCATTGAAATTGCTGCCGCGGTAGGCCCAAGGCATGTACCCTTGCTCATAATCCGGCAACTGCGACAAATCCGAGAGAACTTGCAGTTTCCAGCTTTGCCCGCCATAAAGGCTTTGCTGGATCATTTGACCAAGCTGCTGATAGAACGCCGCCGATTGATTGTGGTCTGGGTGGGCGTTGACCAGCGGCATCGCCTGTACCATCAATTGCAGGGCGCGGATGCGGTCGCGATCAAAGCTGTTGACCATTTGTCCGCCGCCGCGGTGGCCGCCGCGTTCAAATTTTCCGGCGATGATAAACCCCTGATGCGGCAGGCCGAGATAGCTCTGGGCCGCTTGTTGCAATAGCTGCCACTTGCCGCTCTGCGCCGCAATGACTTGCTCCAGCAGGGCATCGGCTTCCTCGATGCGTCCCAATTGGGACAGACAGTCGATTGCCTGGGGGAGTTCCGTAACCAGCTTGTCGGCTGGCTCATCGGCCAGCTTCAACCTGGCGGCGAGCTGTTCATACGCCTCCTTGAATTGCCCTTGCTGTTTCAGATCCAGCGCTTTTTCCAGGGAAGCGGCCGGCTGACTGGAGGCCGCCCAAAGGGCCGCGGAGAAAATACCCAGTACGCAAGCGAACAGGCTCCAACGGGACATGGCGATACTCCTTAGCAAAACAAACTGTGCGCAACCCATCACTCCCCCGCCATTAGTCGCACAGCTAGCCCAATAGTTCCCGCGACGGGGAATAAGGTTTGGGCGATTGCAAATTGTTGGCCAGCGCCATCAGCCCAACTTGGCTAACGCTATCAGCCCAAGTTGGCCAGCGCCGTCAGCTCAGGTCGGCACGCGCCGTCTGCCCAGGTTGGCTAGCGCCATCAGCCCAACTTGGCTAACGCCGTCAGCTCAGGTGGGCCAAGGCCAACAGCTCAGGTCGGCCCGTGCCATCAGTCCAGGTCGGCCAGCGCCATCAGCCCAGGTCGGCCAAGGCCAACAGCTCAGGTGGGCCCGATGTACTGGCTGGCGACCGAGACATAGCGCATGCGCGTTTCATAAAGTGTGGCGTCGAGCATTTTCCGCTCGTTTTCGTCGAGATTGTTGCGGGTCTTGTCCTCCAGCACCGCCAGCGTATCGATCAGGTGCTTGGCCATATCCAGGTTCACGCCCGCTTCAGCGCCTTGAGGCGATAGATCGCCCAGATAATACATGATCTGCGTGGCCAGCGATTGAATCAAAGACATCATGCTGGCCTGCGGCAAGGCTCTTTGTCCCCGCGCAGAGGATTTGGCACCGCCGGCGCCGGTTCCCCCGCCCGCGCCCGCGGCCGCGGGCGGCGTTGCGGTTTGGGTCTGCTTTTGCTGCTCGGCCAGCTTGCGTTTTTCCTCCTGCGCCTGGCGTTTCCAATCACTGTCAATTTGGATAGATGGTTTATCGTCGGCCATGATTCGTTACTCCTTTTCTTAAGTCATGCTACAGTAGACCGATCCGGGGTTTTGAGCAAGCCGCGCAATTTGCCTCGGCCGCTTTGATAAAGTTTGCGCTACCAGTGGTGGCCGGGTTTTATTACACTACCCCTATTGATCCAGCCCGCGGTTTCCGACCGGAGTGATGCGATGTCAAACCAACCTGCGCCAATAATGCCTCTCGGCACTCCATGCCAAGGTTATAGCGCCCCACCGCCGCGCCGCTGGCGCTGGTTTACCCGCGCCATTTTCACCACCCTGGCTTCGGTGATATTCACTGTTTCACTTTTGCTGAACGTCTACCTGCTACTGATTCTGGGCGTCGGCGGCGCCGGCCAGGGACAGGTACTTGAAGAAGGCGATCCGCAACAAAAAATCGTTGTGGTGCCAATCAACGGCATGTTGCTTGAGGATCAGGCCAGCCGCTTGGAAAGGCGATTGGATGATTTGCTCAAAGACAACGCGCTCAAAGGCATCGTGCTGGAAATCGACAGCCCCGGCGGATCGGTTACCGCTTCAGATCAGATGTACCATGCGGTGATGCGTTTCAAGCAAAAACGCCCCGGTGTGATGGTGGCCGCGTCGTTGGGGGCCTTGGCGGCCAGCGGCGGGTATTACGTGGCCTGCGCCGCCGATCATATTGTGGCCCAGCGCACCAGCATGACCGGCAATATCGGCGTACTGCTACCGCGCTTCAATTTCAGCGGCCTGATGGAAAAATGGGGCGTGAAGGAAACCACTTTGACCAGCGGCGGCGCGGATTTCAAAAACGCCGGCAGCATGTTTCAGCCTGAAAAACCGGCGGAAACAGCGTATATCCAGGAATTGATCGACCAGGCGTTCTCCCAGTTTAAGCAGGTGGTGCAAACCGCTCGCGGCGGGGATCTCAAGCGGCTAAAAGTGAATTTGCAAACCGTCGCCAATGGCAAGATTTTTCTCGGCCCCCAGGCCGTGCAACTGGGTTTGGCCGACGAAGTGGGATATTTGGAGACAGCCATTCAGTGGATTACGGAATGGTCCAAACTCAATAACCCGCACATCGTGCGTTTGCGCGAACCGTCCTCGCTCCAGAAATTGCTCAGCGGTCATAGCTCCCAGGCATCGCCTTGGTCGGGCGAAGCGCCGCTGACACGACAGGACGTGGAACGGGTAATTTCACCCAGTTTGATGTATCTTTGGCGCGGTCAATAGCATTGGGCGCGGCGGGTTTTTTCTGATAAAAAAGACCAGTCGGCACCGGCGGCGAGCGGACTCAATAAATTTGGAGACAGCGATGTTCAAAACGATCAAACAACGAGTTATTGGGCTGGCATGCATGGTTGGCACGCTTTTGGGGTCGGCTCCGGCAATGGCCGCCACCAGCGAGCAGGTGGACAAGGCCATTAGCAAGGCCAGGGATTATTTGTACTCCCAGCAATCCAAAGGTGTTATTCCCGGCACATGGGAAACATCCCCCAAGCGCACGGCCGATGGAAGTGCCAGCCTCAAAGGCGCTCAGTGGGGCGGATTGACCGCCATGTGCACCTATGCCCTGCTGGCCTCCGGCGACAGTGCCAGCAGCAGTAAATTGAAGCAGGCCGTCAGTTATCTAAAGAATACCGACATGATCGGCGTCTATGCCCTGGGTGTGCGGGCGCAGATCTGGGGCAAAATCCCCGTGGACGCCGACGTGCGCCAGGGCATCTCCCGCGATGCGGCCCAGTTATTCAAAGGGATTAAAACCACCGGCCAGGTGCGCGGCCTGTATGACTATATGGTCACTTCGACCGACGCGCGTATCGATCACAGCGTCAGTCAATACGGTGTGCTGGGATTGTGGGCCTTGGCTGAAGCGGGCTTTGAAATGAAGCGCGAACTATGGGGCGTGGTGGAAGATGCCTGGATGCTCACGCAGGACAAAGCCACCGGGGGCTGGACGTATGGATTGATGGTCGATCCGAAAAACCCGCCCAATTTCAATATGACCGCCGCCGGCGTGGCAACTTTGTTTGTAACCCAGGATTATGTACACGCCAACAGCGGCGTGGAACCCAAAGGCAATATCACCAATCCGGCCATTGATGCCGGGCTGAATTTTCTTGCCAACCATTTTGATCAGTGCAACTCCCCCTATTCCTACTATGCCGCCGAGCGTATCGGCGTGGCCAGCGGCCGCAAATATTTCGGCAAGGTGGATTGGTATAAGGAAGTGTCGGATCGGCTGGTGCAAAGCCAAGGCGGCAATGGATCATGGGGAGGAGTCCCTGGCGAAAACTCCGATCTGACCAGCACCGCGCTGGGGATCGTGGCCCTGGTTCGCGGCCGCGCTCCGATCGTGATGAACAAATTGGAATATGACCTGGATGAAAATGGCAAGGTAACCGAAGGTTTCTGGAACGAGCGGCCGCGTGATGTGGCCAATGTAACCAAGTGGATCGGTAAACAGATCGAACGCGACCTCAATTGGCAGATCGTCAACTTGAAAGTCTCGCCCGACGATTTGCACGATGCGCCGATTTTGTACATCAGCGGTTCGCAGGCGCTCAATTTCTCCGTTGAAACCAAGGACAAGCTCAAAAGATTCATCGAACAAGGCGGCCTGGTGCTGGCTAACGCCGATGGCGGTCGGGCCGCGTTCGCCGAGTCATTTAAGAAGATTGCCAAGGAACTTTTCCCCAATTATGAATTTCGGGAATTGCCGCAGGATCATCCCATTTACACCAATCAGCAATTTCCCCGCGCCCGCTGGAAGCGGCCGGTCGGGATGCTGGGGATGAGCAATGGCACCCGCGAACTGATTTTGCTATTGCCCCAGGCCGATCCGGCCCGCGTCTGGCAGACCCAGGCGGTGGGGGCGCGCGAGGAATTGTGGTTCATCGCCGCCGATATCTTCCAGTACGCGGTGGATAAGCAGAATTTGCAGTTCAAGGGCCAGACCTACATCGTCAAGCCCGATCCCAAGATTATCGCCAAACGCACCATCAAGCTGGCGCGCATCCAGACCAGCGGCACCGATTGGGATCCCGAAGCCGGCGGCTGGCGTCGCCTGGCGGCGATCATGCACAATAAATTAGAAACCGATTTGGTTGTCCAGCCGGTGAAACTGGGTAGCGGCAACCTGGCCGGCTACAAAGTGGCGCACCTGACCGGCGTCAATCCCGTAACCTTCAGCGAAGCCGAGCGTAAGGAACTCAAAACCTTTGTGGAGGCCGGAGGCACGCTGATCATCGACGCCGCCGGCGGTTCACCGGCTTTCGGGCAGTCCATTGAAGCGGAACTGGCCGCTATCTTCGGCAAAGACGCGGCCAAGCAACTGGCCAACCCCCTGCCCAAGGACAATCCGCTTTATGCGGTGGGCGGACAGAAAATCGAGCGGGTCGGCTACCGCTCATTTGCCAAAAAGACGCTGATAAGTGGACTGAAACTCCCGCGCATCCGCGGCATCGAGATCAACGGCCGCACAGCCATCTATTACTCGGCCGAAGACCTAAGCACCGGGCTGGTAGGCCAGGAAGTGGACGGGGTTCACGGCTACGATCCACAAAGCGCCACCGAATTGATGCGCAACATGTTGCTGATGGCGACCAAATAGCGCTGGCCCATCAAAGCAATCGCATAGGCCGGCTTGTCCCCTTGCCCGGTTCGCCGGGTGCGCGCCTAAGTGGGGGTCGAGCGTTGAAAATTAAGGCTCTCCGCAGAACCCGCTGATGGATGCCAAGCTGCCAGGCTCGGACATGCGATATTTCGCCCAGAACGTGGTTTCTAAGACATGGCAGGTATGTTTACCAGCGTCTTTCGCGGAGAGCCAAAATTAACAAGTGGATGGTTGATATCCTGTATCAACCATCCACTTTTTTCGTACCGCTCACATTGATTGACAGCCTACTATTACGGGCCGGTGATTTTTTCCAGTTCCGCCGCCGTCCACGGCGTGGCGCGATTTTGTGTCGCCTGGCGCGTGGCGGCCACTTGCTGGGGCGTTACCGCCGTGGCGCTATTGCCCCAGGCGGCGTTGGTGCGAACAAAGCTCAACACCGCCGCGATATGCTCATCTTTGAGTTTGGCCGCAAAGGCCGGCATGTTGTTGTTGTACTGCTGTCCGTTGATTTTGACCGGACCTTCAAAGCCGTGCAGCACAATGCGCTGGAGCCGGCCGGCATCGGAGTTCACCCAATCGCTGCCGGCAAGCGGCGGATAGGTCGGCGGCGCGCCCTTGCCATCGGGCTGGTGGCACACGGCACAGTTGCCCAGGAAAATGCGCTTGCCCAGTTCCACCGGGTCCACCGGCTTGGCCGGTGCCGCGGATTGGCCGGAGTATAATGCCGCCGGATGATCATCGAACACGTCGCCGCGCCAGCCGCCGGAATACGTGGCCAGATACCAGCCGCCCCAGAAAATCAGTAGTCCGAAAATGGTAATCAGCCAGAGCGGCACCGGCTCATAACCGTCGCGCGGGTCTTGCTGCTCGCGCATGATCGGGCTGTGCATGGCGCTGACGTCCACCTGGTCCGAGGCGTTGTCGGCGGCGGTGTCCAATAGAGGAGCCGCCGGCGGCTTGGGCTTTTGCGGCTCTGGCGATGGTTGGGTCGGTTCACTCATTTTCCACTCCCTGGCGTGGCAACGGCGTAAGCATGGTCCAGGCTTTTCAAGTACGCCACCAGCGCCTTGGCCTCGTATGTGGGGACAATCTCCCAACCCGGCTGCACCGGAATATTTTTCATGGCATCGGCCGACGGCTGGCCGACAATCTTGCGTGTTTCAAACAAGAAGGAAAATGACGGCATGATCGACCCCGGCGAGGTCAAGCGCGGATCGTACAGGTGGGTCAAATGCCAGTTGTCATCACTTTGCCGCGAACCAATATTGGCCAGGTCTGGGCCGGTGCGACTGGTCCCCAGCAGCACCGGGCGATCATAGAGGTAATCCTGCGGCAGACTGCGGCGCGGTTCGCCGACCGGGCCTGCGCCCCAGCCGCGCTCGATGTCGTTGACATAATCGCCGCCGCGGGCCTGCTGCGAATGGCAATAGACGCAGCCATCGCGCAGGTAAATCGCCCGGCCTTCCAGTTCCAGTCCGCTGTAGGGACGCGGATTGGTCTGGCCGCTGCCTTCCACGCGCATGGCCTGCAAATCCTTGAGCTGCTGGCTGGGCGCAAAGACCAGCCCGATCCAGGCGCTGGCGAAAGTCAGAAAAATCCCCAAAAACAGTAGTGGACCAAAATTCATCGCTTTTCCGTCGTCAAATAACCGTTGGCACTAAACCTCAAGACTGCGGCGATACCCGTCGGCATCGGTGTGAAACAAAGTTGGGCCGGTTCGGCGCTCTCCGCGGCCCAGCAGATTGGCCAGCACCAGCCAGGCAAAGGCCATGTGCCCGATAAATATCAGTATGCCAGTGCCGCTGCGAATCCACAGCCAGGGGATGGTGTCGCGCACCACGGCCAAAAAAGGAATGGGCTGATCCTGCTTGGCTTTGAAGCCGCCGAAAAAGTCCGACAAGGCGTTAATACTGCCGCTGACCAGGCCGTCGGTCTGCGTATGCTGGCGCATCAGATCGCCCAACCCCTGGCGCGATTGGTGCAGTTCAAAGCCCTGGATCATCCCGCCGATACTCAAAGTTACGAACATGAGCGCTATGCCGATGGCTACGGTCCAAAAATGCACCCGTATCAGTCGCGCCGAAGACCATTCATGGCCGGTCAATCGCGGCATCACATAATACATGGCTCCGAACATCACCATGGTGTAAAAGCCATACAAACCAAGGTGGGCATGGGCGATGGTGTGGTGGGTAAAGTGAAACGGCTCATTGAATATGCGCAAGCTCATCAGCGAACCTTGAAAGCTGACGATGGTGTAAGCCATGGCCCCGAATACCACAAAACGCAGCGTCGGGCTGTAGCGTAGAACGCCAAAGTGCTTGTAGGTGGTCATATGGTGATTCAGTGCCGTGGTGATCACCGGGATGAACATCATCATTGAACCGACGGCCGAAACCGTAACCAGCCACGCCGGCACCGGCCCGCCCACCAGGTGATGGGCCCCGGCCCAATTATAAAACAGGGCCAGCGACCAGAAGCCGAGAATCGACAGGTAATAGCTGTAGATCGGTCGGCCAATCACCTTGGGGATCAAATAGTAAATCGCCGCCAGGCCCATGGGCGTGAAAAAGACGCCCAACACATTGTGTCCAAACCACCAGTGAATCGATTCCTGGGGCGTGCCTTTGACCATCAAAGGCGTGTTGGTCAACAGTTGCACGGTGATGTACACCCAGGGGAACCAGAACATCGAGCCGAACAAATACCACTGTGATACATATACATGCCCCGGCTGGCGGCGGCCGAAGGTCATCAATCCCCAGACGGCGACCAGGGCAAAAGCGACAAAGAGCATGAAGGTGGCATAGAAGGGATACTCTATCCACTCGATGCCACTGGACTGGCCGGCCAGCACCCCCGCCGTGCCGCTCAGCACGCCCACATTCCATAACACTGCCGCACCCACCACCATCCCCGGCCATTTTAGTGGTACGCGGCAGAGGCGGCACATCAGCCAAAGGCTGGTCCCCAGGCCCGCCATGGACGCCCAGCCGAACGCCACCACATCAAGATGCGCTGGGCGCACGCGCCCGAAAGTAAGCCAGGCCTCATGGGTCAGGAAATTGGGCGAATGCAGTTTGATGGAACTGATCAGCGCCAACACCGTGCCAATCAGCAGCCAGAAGACGGCGCTGCCGTAAAACAGCAGCACCGGCACTTTGCATGATGCGTCGATCAGGGCGCGCTGCGATGCCTGCTGGCGCTGGTCCAGCACCCTGGCCATGGAGTCGGGGTCCAGTTGATCGCCGACGACGCCGCGTTGCATATCAATATTCAAACTGCTCATGATTACGCCCGCACTAATTTTACTCGTTCTCGCTTATGATCCGCGCGCCGACCGCCGGCAATAGCAACTTCCGCATTGATTCACTTCATTTCTTCCGATTTATTTTCATCCTTGGCCGGCGGAAAGGCGTCGGTGGCATATCCTTGCGGTTCCTCATCATCAAAAATACTGGTGGCCCCGGCGGCGAAATTGGAAAACTGTCCGCCGCGCAAGGCCCACCACAAACCCCAGATGACCGAGCCGCTCAATCCGGCCAGAATGAAAAATACCAAAATATAACCCAGCATACTCATGGTGCCCGCTTCCGCGCCGGCGCTGCGGCGGCGCGCTGATAATCGGCGATAACCGCGGCCCGCGCCGCGCTGAGCGGAATTCTTCGATTTTGCGGCCCCTCGCCCGGCCCGGCGGTTTGCAATGTCTCAAGCTGTTTGGCCCGCAATTCATTGAGCAAGGCAACTCTGCCGGCGGGAGTTGAGGGCTGGTTGGCATTTTCCGGCGGCGGCGTGGGGTCGTTGCCTGGACGGCTCAGCAGCGGCAACATCAGCAGGCTCAATGCCGACAAACCCAGCACAATACCGATCAGCGAAATCACGATCACGCGCACCTCCCCGCCGCGACGCGGGGACGCGGCAACGGGCGCTGTGGAAACTTCAGGCGGTGTTTGCGTCATGGGGCCTCCTCAGCCAACACTTCCTCACTATGCTCGGCCATGAGCGATTCCCGCAAGTGCGGATCCCGCCGGGGATACAGTGCCGCCTTGCCCATCGCCCCACAGACCATCCAGCCGCAGGCCCCAACCGTAAGCAGCAGGGTGGCCAGATCAATCCACGCGGCCTCCAGCGGCACACGATGCGCTGACAACTGCGGCATGACCATCCAGTATAAATCCAGATAATGCACCGCCAGCAGCAAGACCGACATGCCAACCAACATCTTGACGTTGCGCTTGGCGTGGGCGCTCATCAGCAGCACAAACGGCAGCACGAAATGCCCCACCGGCAAAAGGATGCTCACCATCGCCCACTGCGAGCGGGTTTGACTATCCATATCCCACCAGCGGTGGAGAAACCAGACCGTTTCTTCGGGGATATTGGCGTACCAGATCAGAAAATACTGCGAAAATGCGATGTACGCCCAAAACACCGCGAAGGCGAAAAGCAGTTTGCCCAAGTCGTGCAGGTGGTCGCTGGTAACCAGTTGATTCAGCGGCCCTTTGGCTAACGCCAGCGCCATCAATGTGATCAAACCCAGGCCGGCCACCACCGCCCCACTCCAGACGTACACACCAAAGACGGTACTGAACCACGCATAATCCAACGACATGATCCAGTCGAAAGAGGCGAAGGTGAAAGTGAAGGCGTATAACGGTAATCCGCCGGCGCTCCAGCGGCGCAGTGAAAAGGTGTGTTTGGCCAGGCCGTCGGTGTCCTGGGCGATGGAATGGCGACGCAATTGCCAGGACAAAAGCATCCACACACCCAAGAAGACCGCCGCGCGAATCAGAAAGAACGGCGCATTGAGGTAAGCCTGTTTTTTCGCCAGTAGTCCATGCGGATCGGGGTCGTGCATCCAGGGATACAGTCCGCCAAATCCGCCGAACAGAGCATACACCAATGGCAAAAATAAAACCGGCAACAGCGGCGTGGCGGCCATCACCTGCTCGGCGGCGCGGCGTACCACCACCGACCAGCCGGCATCGACCACATGATGCAGCAGCACAAAAAACATCGCCCCCAACACCAAGGTCATGACAAAGGCGAAAGCGATCAGGTAACTGAAAATAAAATGGCGCGGACTGATCAGCGCCCCGGCCGCCGAGCCAATCAGCCCAAGGGTCAAGGCCACGATAAAGCCGCGCTTCCAGGGTGCCAGTAACTCCGCCGGCGGGTTCTCGGCACGCGGATCAAGTAGGGCTGGGGTCGTCGCGTGGCTCATGGCCGGCCCTCCGTGGTGGTTGGCGTGGTTGCCGGGACTGTTGTCGCCGCCGCGCCGCCGGCGGCGTGCTGCAAGGCCCGCACATACGCCACCGCCGCCCAGCGGTCGGTCGGATGAATCTGCGGTCCATAAGCGGGCATGGTATTTTTCCCTTCGGTGATGACGCGATACAGATACCCGTCGGTCTCCTTGAGCAGTCGATCCACCCAGTATTTGGGCGGCGCGCTCATGCCGTAGTGCGTCGTGGGACCGTTGCTTTCGCCGGCCAGACCGTGGCAGACGGCGCAGTAAATACTGAAAACTTCCTGCCCGCGATTCATCAGCGTTTCATCAACCGTCAGTGGAATTTTTGCCTTGGCGAACGCGGCTTGGTCATCGTCGGCGGCGTTGGCGGGCACATAAGCGCGGCTATGCGCCGGGGGCAGGCGCATGGCGCGGCCGTCGGCGAAATAGACGCTCTCGGATTGCGCTTTGTATTTTGGCTGGTCCACCATGTCATCAAACGCCTGCAATGGCGGCCGCGTCGAGCGCTGGCCACGCCAGCCCAGCGCCGCCACCGTCAGCACGATCAAGCCCACAAAACTAAGCAGCACAATTTTCAACACGTTGGTCCCGCAGGTTGTTTGCTTGTCATATTCCCATCCATGCGCTACGACTCGTTGATCCACTCAATGCGACTGGCCCCGCAACTTTGCAACAGCGCCCAAGTTTGTTGGCCGGCGAATTTTTCATCAGCCGCTTCAATCAACATGAAAAAGCCGTCGTCAGTGGCGGTGGTAAATAGATCATGCGTCAGCGTCGGATGATGCCAACGCGGCAAACCATTGAGGGCAAACATGCCGAACACCGCCGCGAACGCCGCAAACAACACCGACAACTCAAAGACCACCACCAAAAACGCCTGCCAGGAAAAATAGGGCTTGCCCTGGGTAATCAGCGGGTAATCCAGCACATTGGTATACCACTGAAGCACCAGCGCCGTAACAGCGCCGGCGGCGGCGGCGGCGGCGACGATCCAGCCCAAGTGCGAGCGACCCAGGCCCATCACCAGATCCATGCCGTGAATGGGATAGGGCGAGTACACATCAAAACGGCGGAAGCCCGCCTGATGCACGCGCCTGGCCGCGGCCAGAAGTTCGCCGGGCGTATCGAATTGCCCCGCCACGCCGCCAATAGCGCTGGGCATGGGAATGCTCACCTGGCTCATGGGCGGGCCTCCTTGTGCTTGTGCGCGGCGATGGGACCGCGGCCATGCACGTCCATCGGCTCATCGGCGCCGATCAGGCTGTGGCCGCGCATGATCCCCTTGACCTCGCTCATGGCGATCATGGGCAAAAAGCGTAAAAACAGCAGAAAACAGGTAAAAAACAAGCCAAAACTGCCGACGAAAGTCAGAATGTCAACCCAGGTGGGAATGAAATACCCCCAACTGCTGGGCAGAAAATCGCGGTGGAGGCTGGTAACAATAATCACAAAGCGCTCGAACCACATGCCGATGTTCACGAAAATCGCCAACGCGAAAATCAGCCACGGCGAGGTGCGAATCTTCTTAAACCAGAAAAGCTGCGGCGTGATCACGTTGCAGGTAACCATCGTCCAGTAAGCCCAGGCATACGGTCCGCCGGCGCGATTGACAAAGACAAACGTTTCAAAGGGATTGCCCGAATACCAGGCGGTGAAAAATTCCATTGAGTAGGCGTAGCCCACCATGCATCCGGTGGCCAGGATAACCTTGCACATGTTTTCCAAATGCCGCGTGGTAATCAGATCCTTCAGCCCGAACAAAGCGCGGGCGGGGATGAGGATCGTCAGCACCATGGCAAAGCCGGAGAAGATGGCCCCGGCGACAAAGTACGGCGGAAAAATCGTGGCGTGCCAGCCGGGCAAAATAGCGGTGGCGAAATCGAAGCTCACCACCGTATGCACGCTGAGGACCAGCGGCGTACTCAAGCCCGCCAGCAGCAGGTAAGCCATTTCATAATGCCGCCACTGGCGGTTGCCGCCCCGCCAACCCAGGGCGAACAGACCATAGAGAAATTGTTTGGTCTTGCTCTTGGCCCGATCGCGCAAAGTGGCCAGGTCGGGAATCATTCCCACATACCAAAACAGAAAAGAGACGATGGCGTAGGTGCTAACGGCAAAGACGTCCCAAAGCAGCGGCGAGCGGAAATTCGGCCAGATAGCGTTGCTGTTGGGAATCGGCGCTAAAAAATACGCCCGCCACCAGCGCCCCACGTGGATGCCCGGAAAAATGCCGGCGCACATGACGGCAAAGAGGGTCATGGCCTCGGCGGCGCGATTGATGCTGGTGCGCCATTTTTGCCTCAGCAAAAAAAGAATGGCGCTGATCAGCGTGCCGGCGTGGCCGATGCCCACCCAAAAGACGAAGTTGGTGATATCCCACGCCCAGCCCACCGGCTCATTGAGTCCCCAGACGCCCACCCCGGTGGCGAACAAATATCCGATCATGGCGAAACACATCGCCGTTATGCCGCCGGTGAATAGAAACACCGGCCACCACCAGCGCGGGGTTTTGCCCTCGACAATGCCGCTGACGAGACGCGTAACATCGCCGACGCGCTTACCGCCCAGCACCAGCGGCGGACGCACCGACGGGTCTTGCTCCGGCCGGGCGAGTGTGGATGTTGCGCTTGCTGCGCCGCTCATGCCGGCTCCTTGTGGTTGGGTGGCGTCAAATCCAGCGCGGGATGGGGATTTTTCAGTTGGGCCAGATACATCGTGCGCGGACGGACATTCAAATGTTCCAGAATAAAATATCCCAATTGCTGATGATGCTTTTTCTGCAATTGCGCCACCTTGCTTTGGGGATCGGCCAGATCGCCGAAGGTGATGGCGCTGGTCGGACAAACCTGCTGGCAGGCGGTGCGCACTGCGCCGTCGGCGATTTTCACCGCCGCGCGTTCATCGGTGCCGCCATCGGCCGCCTGCTGGCCCACTTTGCTTTTTGCCGCGATCTTCGCTTCCTGGATGCGCTGCACGCAATAGGTGCATTTTTCCATCACGCCGCGCATACGCACTGTTACATCCGGGTTATTCTGCATCTTCAACAACTCCTGCATGGCCGGCTGAAGCAGTTGCGGCTGGGAGAAGCCGGCCTGGGGACGCGGCTGGATCTGGCCATCGAAGGGGCTGTGCCCGCTTTGGCGCAGCGAGCCTTTGTTGTAATCAAAAAAGTTAAACCGCCGCACTTTGTATGGGCAATTGTTGGAGCAGTAGCGCGTGCCGATGCAGCGATTGTATACCATCTCATTTAGCCCTTCGGGGCTATGAACTGTGGCATTGACCGGGCATACCGGCTCGCAGGGAGCGTTTTCGCAGTGCTGGCACATCATCGGCTCAAAAGACGCCGACACCTGGCCGTCGGGGTCGCCGGTGAAGTAGCGATCGATGCGCATCCAGTTCATCTCGCGACCGCGAATAACCTCGTTTTTGCCCACCAGCGGAATATTGTTCTCCGCCTGACACGCCAGGGCGCACGCCGAGCAGCCGACGCAGGCGCTCAAATCCACCACCATGCCCCACTGATGATCACCATCCATTTTCGGGGATTGATAAATGCTCAGGTGGATCGGCGCATGTTCCCCCATTTTCTGGGCAAAGGCGGGGTCTTTGGCAAATTCCTGGCGCGTACCCTGACGAATCAAGCCGCGCTCGTGGGCCTGCTCATCTCCCAGTCCAAGATGATGCGCGGCGACGGCCCAATGCTCCTGCGTGGTGGCCAGAAGATAGGTTTTCCCGGTTTTTTTAACCGTAGCGCCCACCGCAAATCCCATCTGACTGGTGGTGCGAAGCGCATATGCGTTAAACCCGGTCTGCGTGGCCAGCGAGCCGCCGGCCCTGCGGCCATAACCCAGCGGCAGCGTGATACTCCAGTCAGCGCATCCCGGCAGCACATACACCGGCGCTTCCAGCGAGCGTTCACCGACTTGAATCACAATCACGTCGGCCACGGTCTGGCCCTTGACGCTGCGGCACTCAATCCCCAACGCGGCGGCGGTTTTGGGAGACATCAAGGCCGCGTTGTCCCAGGTAATTTTGGTAATCGGATCGGGACACTCCTGCAGCCAGCCGTTGTTGGCATATCGTCCGTCAAACAGGCGATAATCCGGCACAAATCTAACTTCCAGCGCCTCGGCCGAAAGCACGCGGCTCTGGTCAAGGTGGGTCAGCTCCTTCACTTGCGCGTAGCTGATCGCCGCATCGGGAAAACAGTGGACAAAGGTTATTTGGCCCACCCCCCGCTCGATAAATTTTTCCCAGTCCACGATATCGCCGGTGCGATCCAGCGCGGCGTATGCATCCCGCGCCAGTTGATAGCCGTCGGTGGTGGGGTGGCCAATCAACCGGGCCACGATTTCCAGCGGATTTTTCCCGTTGGTCAAGGGATCGATCATAGGCTGGACAATCGACGCCTGCAGCCCGGAACGGCACACATCCCAGCGCTCCAGATCGTGGGCCAGGGGAATATGCCAGCGGCAAACCGCACTGGTTTCATCCTCATAAAGCCCCAGGCGAATGGAAACCGGAACCTTGGCGATCAGGTCCGCCACCGGCAGGTCCGCCGGGGCGTTAAAGGCGGGATTGCCGCCCAGGATCAGCAGTGTGGAAATGTCGTTCTTGCTTAAACGCCCAGTGAGTTCAGTGATAGCCGACAAACTCGACTGCTTACGAGGATGGTAGACAACCCCGCGACTGTCCAGATGCTTGTTGATCATCATCGCCAGCACATGGGCCACCGCTGGCTGGCCGCGTCCGACCACGATCGCGGTTTGACCTTGGTTGGCTTTGAGATCCTCGGCGAGTTTGGCAATGACCTCGACCGGCAAACCCGGCACCTGGGCCACTTTCGCCGGCCACAAGGATTGATATTCCTGACTCAGGTTCCTATGCCCCACTCCCAGAGCCAAAGCCAGTTGTCCCAGCAACAGCGGCATGTGGCACGCGGCCACCGCGTAGCGATGATCGGCGCTGGCACCAGTGAGGGTCATGGCCGGTTCAAAGACGTACAGGCGATTGGCCGGCGGCGGTGTGAACGAACCGTCCGCCTCTCCGGCCGATGCCGCTCGCCCGTGGGCAAAGTCCTGCTTATGGGCCACGCCGCGGTCTTCGGTGCCCAGAAAATCAGAGTCAATAGCGACAATTGTTTTTGACCAAACGGGCATGCCCACTTGCCGCAAATGCAAAGTGGTCTCGGCCCGGGCACCCTGTTCGGTTGCAACTATATTTTGTTGAACCAGTTGCTCCAACCCGCCGCACTGGGCCGGTTCATAAATGTACCAGCGTGCCTCAGGAAGCGTGCGCGCCATGTGCTTTTGGAGCATTTGCAGCCCGGCGGAGCAATCCCGCTCGGCCAAAATCGCCAGGCCTTTGCCCTGATTTTGCCGATGCCGCTCGCTCAGTTGCGCCAGCAGGGGAAGAATATCCTTGTCATAGTCAGCCGGTTTTCCTTGCTCAAGGCACTGGCGCGAACGGTCGGGATCATACAAATCGAGGATCGCCGCCTGGGTGTACAAATCGGTAGCACCAAGGCTATTCAAATGCAGCGGGTGGCCTTCGATTTTGGTTGGCCGGCCCTCGTGGGTTTCCACCAGCACACCCAGTGTCGCGCCGGCGCGGCACAAGGTGGTGGCGTACCAGCGCGGTTTGCCCAGGATCAAGTCCTCCGGCTTTTGCTGATAAGCGCGGATGCGCGTCTCCTTGCGGCGGCATCCCGGCAGCGAAGCTGCCGACGCCAAGGCCAGCGATGCGCCCATCAATTGCAAAAACGTGCGCCGCGAGGTTGCCTCGGTCGCCGGAGATTCGGTAGCGCCATCGGGAAACTCCCGATCCGCCGAGCTGACAAAATCAGCGCTGCCCTGGCGGTGGGCCAGCGAGCGCCAAAATTGCGGCGCGGCGTAGGGAGCCACGCCGGGTTGGGCGGCATCAATCGGATTGCTCGGCTTGGACGAATTCATGCGCGATCGCTCGGAAAAAAATTAACGGTGACACCCCGTGCAATTGGTTGGCGGATGAATTCCGCTTTGGCGAATCAATTCATTGGCAAATTGCCCCTGGGATTTTGTGGCAAACAATGGCTCGGTGCGGGCGTCCCAGCTCATGCTGGTTACCGCCGCGGCGGGACGCAGATTGGGGCCGGGATTGCGATGGCAGTCCAGACACCAGGACATGCTCAGCGGCTCGGCGTGGCGCACGGTATCCATCTGATCGATCCGGCCATGACAGCTAACGCACGCCACCCCGCGGGTTACGTGAACCTGGTGATTGAAATAAACAAAGTCGGGAACCTTGTGCACGCGCATCCACTCCACGGGCCGGCCGGTCTTAAACGCCTCGCGCAAGGGGGCCAGAGCCGGGCTGTCGCTTTTGATGTTGCCCTTGGCGGCGTCGTGGCAATTCATGCAGGTGGCGGTGGAGGGAATATTGGCATGGGGCGATTCTTTAACGTTGGTATGACAGTACAGGCAATCCATGCCCAGGCCGCCGACGTGGATTTGATGCGAAAAGGCGATCGGCTGCAGCGGCTCATAGCCGACGCGGAAATAGTTGGGGGAGGCATAATACCAGACCCCCGCGGTAACCAGTCCGCCCAGCAGCATCACAGCCAGCCCTATGGCCGCGGCGATGGCGCTGGAATTTTTCGGCAATGCCCGAGACAAATTATGCCCTCTTCCCTGTATGGTCCGCCACCGGCGCCCCGCCGGAGGCCACGACGCTCCGGATCTGGCGGCCGGAGCATCCGCACTTTGTGCAAATCTTCACGAACGGTAGGAGCGCCACAGCGAGCTGGTCAATACCCGCTACTCGTCGCGGCGAATCTTACGCGATTTTTTCCTCCACGGGAACATCGTAAAACGCCAGAATCGGCAACTGCCGCTCAAAGTCGATGGGCAGGATCGGCGGATCGCATCCCATGCCGCAGTGTACCTTGCCGCCGCCAGCCAGCGGCTGGGCCAATTCCAGATTGATCTTATCGGGCGCGATGCCAAATACCACTTTGCTGACCGGCACATTCCCCTGCTCATCCTCCACGATCAGCGCGGTATTATTGGCGACAATGGAACCGATATGACTGGTTACCGGCGCGAAAGAAAGCTCAACCGAGCGCCGATCCGCCGAGAGCACGGCTTTTTGCACATCCGGGGCTTGGCCCACAACCGCCTGGCCAAATATCTTTTGCCGTGCCAACTGCGCCAAGCGTTTTCCAAGGATCAAGTTGCCGCTGGGAGCGATATGAATAGCATCGCTCAACGGCAAATCCAAGGCTGGAACCACGTAAGCGTGCCGCAGATTACGGCTGATAGCGCGTTGTTGCTCACGCAGCAGCGACCAGCCCCGCGCGGCCTCTGGGGTGCCATCCAGATAGCGGCCTAACTGCACGGTCAACGCCGGCAAATCCGGCTGATCCAAAGCGCTGCGCAATGCGTCGATCATTTGCGCAAACTTTTCGGCATACGGCGGTGCCAACTGGTCATTGGCATCGGATTCACCTTGATACCACAACAAGCCTCGCACCTTCCCCCCAGCCTGGCGCACGCAGGTGAGCATATTATCGTATAAAGGCGCATTGCCTCCCTGCACCGGCCGCCACGCATCCATGCCCGATCCACCCAAAGCCGTTTGAATCAGCCCGATGGGACAACCCAAGGCGGCCTGTAAATCCTTGGCAAAACGCAGATAAGGCGAATGAGCGGGATTAGCCGCTTCACGATTGGCCGGGTGGCGCGAGTCGGTCGAGTCGTTCAAAGGATGGCTGGCCAAGGCCCAGCGCATATTGTGGCCCAGCAGGTGCACGCCTAACTCCGGCGGATCATGCACCGGCCCGCGACCGTAGCCGGCGGAATTGCTCTGGCCGGCGATAACCCACAGATCCCCCACCCCCCAGAAGTGCCGCATATCGCCGCGCATCGACCATTCATTACGCGGGCCGGTGCGATTGTTCAGTCGCGTCTCCAGGCGATACAACCCGCCGGCGGGCACGCGCAGCATTCCCGACCAGGTGCCATTCGGCTCGGTTTGCATCGGGCGCCAGTCGGTGTCGCCGGCGGCCAACTGCGCGCTATCCTCGCGCACCACACGCGCCTCCACCAGCGGCCCCGGCGGCGGATTCTCCTCTTGCCAGCGGCCAGCCAGAGCCACCGCGGCAAATCCGCTGGAATCCCGCTGCAAAATCTGCCAGTCAGCCGGCGCTTGCTCCAGAATCACGCCGGGCGTTTGCTCACTCATGAAATCTTTTCCTTAATATGGCGGGTCATTGACAATAGGAGCCGCGGCACATTATCCCGGCGGCCAGGCGAAAGGACGACCGGCCAGCACATGCAAATGCAGGTGAAAGACCGATTGGCCGGCGCTTTGGCCACAATTGAAGACCGTGCGATAGTCGCTGTGGCCCATTTGCTTCATCAGCCGCCCCGCCAGTAATAACAAGCCGCCAACCAATTCACTGTCGCCGTCAGATAAATCGTTCAATGTCGCAATGGGATGCTTTGGAATCAGAAGCAAATGCACCGGCGCCTGCGGCTGAATATCGTGAATCGCCAGATAGCGCTCATCCTCAAAAGCGATTTTGGCGGGAATTTCCTTATTGATGATGCGCGTGAAAATCGAATCGGACATGCCAAACCCTGGTGATGGATTACTGCTTGCCTTGGGTAAAACCGGTGGGCTTATAGCCGGCATCGGTGATGATGCTCATCAACTGGGCCACGGTAATAGCTGCGCGATCGAAGAGCACCGAAGCCTGGTGGCTGGGAAAATCCACTTCCACTTCATGCACACCCGCCTGCCGCTGCAGCGCCTTTTGAATGGCCACTTCACATTTGTGGCAATGCATCCCCTCCACGCGGATTACCACCAACTGATCGTGATTGACATTCTGGGGCGCCATGCCGATCTCCTGAAGGTCGTTTACTTGATAAGATCGTAGAACGTTTTGCCAGTTTCGGCAAGAGGATTGGTGGCGGCGCGGTTGTCGGCAACTGCGCCGGCCCGCTACACTGCTGCACATGACGGCGGCGCAACCTCCAAATAGCAAGAATCCTATCTGGCCGGGCACTCTGGCGCTGCTGGCGGCGGTGCTGCTGGCTTACGCGCCGGCGCTGGCGGCGGGGTGGATATGGGATGATCCCGATTATGTGCTGAATAATCCGACGCTCCGCAACTTGTCGGGGTTATGGACCCTGTGGAGCGATGTGCGCTCTTTGCCGCAGTGGTATCCCATGGTGCATACCAGCTTTTGGGCGGAATATCAGTTGTGGGGATTGTGGCCAGCAGGATTTCATGCGACCAATATATTGCTCCATGCCACTGCCGCCATTTTGCTCTGGCGGGCGCTGCGGCTTTTGGCATTGCCGGGCGCTTTGGCCGCGGCTTTCTTTTTTGCCCTGCATCCGGTGCAGGTGGAATCGGTAGCATGGGTGACCGAGCGCAAGAACGTTTTGTCGGCGGTTTTTTACCTGGCGGCGTTTATCACCTACTGGCGCTGGCTCCAGAAGCGCTCCATCGCCCTATACCTGGCGGCGTCGGCGTTATTTGTCGCGGCGCTGTTGAGCAAAAGTGTTACCTGCTCCTTGCCGGCGGCGCTGCTGCTGGTGCTATGGTGGAAAAAGCGACTGCAATGGCGGCGAGTGGTGGAATTGCTGCCCTGGTTCGCTCTGGGGCTGGCGATGGCGCTGTTGACGGCGCACCTGGAAAAGGAACATGTCGGCGCGGCCGGCGCTGAATGGGCCTTGAGCATGGCCCAGCGCGTTTTGGTGGCCGGGCGGGCGCTGTGGTTTTACCTGGGCAAATTGCTGTGGCCCTGGCCGCTGATCTTTATCTATCCGCGCTGGACACTGAACCCGGCGCTCTGGTGGCAATGGCTTTTTCCCGCCTTGGCGGTGGCGGCGGCGGCGGGACTGTTTTTGCTCCGCCGGCACATTGGGCGCGGGCCGGTGGTCGCGGCCTGTTTTTTTGCCGGAACCCTAACGCCCGCGCTGGGTTTTTTTAACATATTTCCGATGCGCTATTCCTACGTGGCGGATCATTTTCAATACCTGGCTTGCATCGGCGTGCTGGTGCCGCTGGCGTGGTTATGCGCGCGATTCGGGCCGCGATGGCTGGCGGCGGCTTTGGCCGGCGCGTGGGCGATTCTGGGTTTTGTGCAATGTTTCAACTATGCCGACAGCCTCACGCTCTGGCGGGCGACGGCGGCGGGCAATCCCGATTCGTGGATGGTGCATGTGAATCTGGCCGCATCTTTGAGCGAGCGCGCCGAGCAAATAGCCGACCCGGCCCGGCGTGAGGACTTCATGCGCCAGGCGTTTGACCAATACGATCAAGCTCGCCGGCTGGGGCCGCAGATTCCCGAAGTGCAATGGAACTGGGCCATCGCCCAGTCGCTGCAAGGGCGCAACGCCGAGGCCCACGCGGCACTGGCCGAAGCGCTGCGTCTGCAACCATCGTTTCCCGAAGCGCTGCTGACGGAGGCGAATTTATATGCGGCGGAAAATAAAATTGAGTTGGCCGACGCATATTATCGCCAGGCGCTTTCCGCCCGCGCGCGATTTCCCATCGCCCACTACAACTACGCAATCTTTTTAGAAAGCCGCGGAGAACCCGACCGCGCCGAACAGCACTATCGCGCGTCTATCGTCCAGTCGCCGGCCCCCGCCGCCGCCGCCAAGGCGCGCTATAACCTGGCCAATTTGCTGCTGAAGGTTCGCAGGCTGGATGATGCGATCAGCCAATATGAAATGTTAATTGAAGAACGACCGGATTGGCCGCAAGCGCGCGTCAATTACGGCGCCGCCCTGTTGCAGTCTGGCAAAATATCCCTCGCGGCGGCGCAATTCACCGCTGCGCTGCGGCTGAATCCCAACCTGGAGCCGGCGCGGCGCGGCCTGGCGGCGTGCGAACGATTGCGGTAAAGCCATGG
>JBBQBE010000010.1:0-53663 GCA_038317225.1 Tepidisphaerales bacterium
TTACCAACCCGGATATTGACCTGGTGGATGTCGGCACCCCCAACAACCAGCATCGTGAAATGACTGTCGCGGCGCTGGAAGCCGGCAAACATGTGCTATGCGAAAAGCCGCTGGCGGCGACGCTGGACGACGCCCGGCTGATGCGCGACGCGGCCCGCAAATCCCGCAAAGCCAAAGCGTTTGTGGGCTACAGTTACCGGCGTGTGCCGGCGGTGGCTTTCGCCTACCAACTGGCGCGCGAGGGGCGCTTGGGACGCATCTATCATGTTCGCGCCCAGTATCTGCAAGGCTGGGCTTCCAGCCCGGATATTCCGCTGATCTGGCGCTTTGACAAGACCGCGGCAGGCAACGGCAGCCACGGGGATTTGGGGGCGCATATTATCGACATGGCCCGCTTTATCACCGGCGACGAGATATCCGAAGTCAGCGGCGCGATCTCCGAAACTTTTATCAAGGAGCGCACCATCCCCACCGCCACGGCCGGGGCCGGCATCGCGTCGGGCGCAAAGGCCGGCGGGAAAAAGGGCAAGGTGCTGGTGGATGACGCCGTGCTTTTCCTGGCCCGTTTTAAAGGCGGCGCGGTGGCCAATTTCGAGTCCACTCGATTCGCCACCGGCAACGAAAATAAAAATGCTATTGAGATCAACGGCGAAAAAGGCTCCATCCGCTTTGACTTTGAAGACCTCAACGCCCTGATGTACTACGATGCCACACTGCCGCGCAAGGTGCAGGGCTGGCAGCGCATTCAAACCAGCGTGCCCGGCGAGCATCCCTACGCCGAAGCCTGGTGGCCCACCGCCCACCCCCAGGGTTATGAGCATACGTTTATCAATCAAACCTATGACATGCTCAAGCAACTGGCCGGCGAGCAGCCTTTGGTGCCCTTGGCCGATTTTGAGGATGCGTGGAAAACCCAGCAGGTTCTGGAAGCCGCGGTCATCAGCGCTAAGGAAAAACGGCCAGTGAAGATTGCGGAAGTGAAGTAGGGGTGGAGTAGATTGTTGATTGTAGATTGTTGATTGTAGATTGTGGATTGGAGAGTGTGGACTGTAGATTGTGGATTGTGGATGGCAGATTTTGCCGCACTAACTACAGGCTAACTATAAGACATATGCTTTTATTGACATTCAACACTCAACACTCAACACTCAACCTTTAATTTTCACCCTATCGACGAGTGCCCCCTATGTCATGGACCAGCTTGTGCGAATTAAGTGAATTGAAAGAGGGCGAAGGGAAATACGTCGAAATCGGCGGATTTCAACTGGCCGTCTTTTTATCCCAAGGCACGCCTTATGTGATGGACAACACCTGCCCGCACGCCGGCGGCTCGATGGCCGCGGGCTATGTGCAAAACGGCTGTGCCCACTGCCCCTGGCATCATTGGGGTTTTTCGCTTGCCGATGGCAAGATGCCTGGCGCCCCCGGTGTCGCCTTGACCAACTATCCCACGCGCGTGCTGGAGCGTGAGAATCTTCCGGCGCTGGTTCAAGCTGATTTGCCCATTTACTAGTTTTTATCGATGTAAGCGATTTTAAATCCACTGATCGCGCATCAGTTTGAGTTGTTGCCAATCTTCCTCATTGAAATGCTCCGGCGGGCGATCGCCGGTGCCCAGGAGGCGGGCGAAAAATATTTCCGCGTCATCCTCGATCTTTTCGCGATCCTGGCCCATATTCAACCTGGCCGCATACAAGTCATCCTCCAAGCTGGCCAATCGCAGCGCCTCGGACCCGGCGTTTTCGCGCACCCAGTTGGCCAGGCGTTTGTAAAACATCCATACCTGCTCGTCGGGGAACGGCGGCGGCTGACAATGGCGATTGAGCGCGTGGGTGAAGTATTTTAGCTTTTCCTCCCACTCTAAATTCGGGTCCAGGGCCAAGGTGATGTACTGGGCCACCTTGTGGGCTTCGTGGCTGAAATGGTCCCCGGCCCGATCCGCCTGGTGAATGCGGTGGGCGTAAAACGATTCTGGACGCCCGATGTCGGGCAATGGAGGAAACGTTACGGTCTGCGTCGCCATGTCAGCACCTGATCGTGAATATGACCGACTATGGACAGGCTGCGCCCTCGCAACCTGATATGATTGTAACGCCACAAACGCCGGAGGCAAACGAACGAAGGCATCTGCAAGGCCATACGCCGCGCCAGGCCGGGCTTTTCGTCGCCATAAGTGCTGGTAAATAATGAAAGTGCCGGAAACGGCAAAAAGTTGAAATTATATTTTTATCGCTTGATGCCGGATCGCTTGGCATCACCATTTGCCCCGCGGCACAGGCCTTCCCATCACGCCTTGAGACGGTAGAATCCGCTTGAGCCAAAAAAACACTATGCCATCCAACGCCGGACGCAACTTGATGATCGTGGGCATTCTCGGAATGCTCTTCTTCTGGACCACCGATCCGCGCTGGGGCGTTTGGCGTTGGATGAATAGCGGAGACAACCCCATCGACGTGGCCTATCAGGCCCGCGGCGGCACGATTGTCGGCTTGGTAGGCTCGCTGTTTGTGCTGGCCGTGGGTGTATGGCTGCGCAGCCGACCTCGAATTTAGCCGCCAAGCAACGCATCAGCGCCCATATTTGTCAACCGCTTACGGCATTGATCCCATCCCGCCTCGCCGCCGCTCGCTCAATAGCTCTCGTGGCCCAGTTTCACTTTGCCTTTGAAAGCGCGGTAAATATAGGCGGTATAAATTATAACCAGCGGCATGCCGATCAGAGCGATAATCAGCATCACCTTGAGCGTGCGCGGGGTGCTGGCGGCGTTGCGGATGTCCAGGCTATTGGCCAGATTCCCCAAAGCCGGCACCAAACGCGGGAAAAGGCTGACAGCGCTGAGGCCCATAATCCCGCCGATCAGTGAGCTGGACCCGATAAACGCCAGTCCCCCGCGATTGGCGGCGCTGGCCACAGGAATGCTGAGCATACCCCAGGTTACCAGCAGTAAAAAGACCCAGAATAAAGGCTGATTCAGCAGGCCGGTGAATAAAAACGGCGACACAAAGAACGTGGTGGCGGTCGCCGCGGCGTAGAGCGCCACCACCGCCACCCACAATCCCGGCACCCACTTGCGCAAACGCTCATGCAAATCCCCTTCGCTCTTCATCACCAGATAGAGGGCGCCATGCAGTGTAAACAGAGCCACACTCAAAATGCCGATCAAGAGCGCCAGCGGATTGAGCAAGGTGAAAAAGGTGCCGGCGTAGTTCTGCTGTTCGTCCAGAGGGATGCCGCGCAGGATATTGCCAAACGCCACCCCCAGTAACAGCGCCGCCACCAGACTGGAGATGCCGAACACCATGTCCCAAAAGCGCTTCCAGCGCAGCGATTCGACTTTGCCGCGAAATTCAATCCCCACCGCCCGGCAGATCAGGGCCATGAGTAGCAGCATCAGCGCCAGGTAAAACCCGGAAAAGACGGTGGCGTAGACCACGGGAAAGGCCGCGAAGAGCGCCCCGCCGCCGGTGAGCAGCCAGACTTCATTGCCGTCCCAGACCGGCCCGATGGCGTTGAGATGCACGCGGCGCTCAAATTCGTCGCCGGCGAACAGGTGCAACACGCCCACACCCAGGTCAAAGCCGTCGAGGATGGCGTAGCCGCCCAGCAGCACAAACACCAGCAAAAACCACGTGATATTTAAATCCATGATGAAAACTCCCGTCTATTGCATCAACTCATCGCTTAGGCGATTTGCCCGACCGCACTGCTCAGCCGCTCTTGATCGGCATGGCCCATTTTTCGAACCAGCAGGTAGATATACAGCGAGCCTAAAGCGCTATAGACCACTACGAAAAGAATGATGGAAAACAAAATCTGCCCCGCCGGAACGGTAACACTCACCGCATCGGCCGTCTTCATCAATTTATAGACAATCCAAGGCTGGCGGCCGACTTCCGCGGTGATCCAGCCCAACTGGCAAGCGGCCAGCGGGAAGGGAATCGCCCAGATCAACACCAGCAAAAATCGCCGGCTGGTCCAAATCTTTTCGCGGATGCGCTGAATCACCGCCCACGCCATGATTACAATAAACAGTGATCCCAGCAGCACCATGTTGTGGAAGGAAACAAATGTCAGCCATAAGGGCGGGATTTCGTCGGCGGGGAACTGGTCGATGCCGGGAATGTGCGCGTTGACATCGCCAAAGGCCATCCAACTGAGCAGTCCTTTGATCTCAAACTTCGCCTTTAATTCCGGCGGCTTGGTCAGCGGATAGGCGAACATCACCAGCGGCGCGGCCTTCTGGCTGGTATACAAACCTTCGATGGCCGCGAATTTTTCCGGCTGCGTCCGGGCCACCTGTTTGGCGTGATCGTGGCCGGTGGGGAAAGCCACCAGGATCGAAAAGATCAGCCCCACCACCACCGCCAGCGTCAGCGTTCGTCGGGCCATGCGGTCCTCGGCATTTTTGCGCAGCAGATACGCGCTCAAGCCCGCCAGGAAAAATGCGCCGCAGACAATCGCGGCCGTTACCGTATGTAAGAAGCGCACCCACATGGAGGCGTTAAAGACCGCGTCATAAAAGCTGGCCAATTCCGCCCGGCCATTTTGCACGACAAATCCCGCCGGGGTCTGCTGCCAGCTATTGGCCACCAGGATCCAGAAAGCCGAGAGGGTCGCGCCCACGGCCACCATCAGAATGGAAAACCAGTGCATGCCTTTGGAAACGCGATTGCGCCCGAACAGGTAAAGGCCCAAAAAGCCCGATTCCAGGAAGAAGGTGAGCACACCCTCGGCGGCCAGGGGAGCGCCGAAAATATCGCCGACAAATTTGGAATAGCGGCTCCAGTTGGTGCCAAATTGAAATTCCATGACGATGCCGGTGGCCACGCCCACCGCGAAGGTCAATGCCAGCACCTTGGCGAACAAGCGCCCGGCCTGCCGCCACACCTCCTGGTCGCGCCGCCAGCCGATATATTCAATCACCACCAGCAGCCAGGCCAACCCGATCGTCAGCGGCGGGAATAAAAAGTGAAAGCCGATCGTCAGGGCAAACTGTATACGCGAAAGGATAACCGGATCCATGCTTGCGCTCCTGATACAATATCGGTCACATGATAGCCAAAGCGGCCAGCATGTTAACCATAAAATCAATATCGCACCAGCGGAGTGCTTTATCTGAACAATTTTTCAATATGGGCGCGTTGATGACGGTTGTGCACCCTTGCGCCCCCCTGTCCTATTTAGGAAAAGTGGCTCTCCGCGAAAGACGCTGGTAAACATACCTGCCATGTCCTAGAAACCACGTTCTGGGCGAAATATCGCATGTCCGAGCTTGGCAGCTTGGCATCCATCAGCGGGTTCCGCGGAGAGCCGGAAAAGTTAACCTCTGTGCTGCCATATGCTGATGGAGCAAAACGATAGCACATTCACGCGACGATCTCCTCCACGATGCGGATTTTCTCCTCGCTGTGGCCGTAGAGCTGGTACACAAGCTGCTCGATCTGCCGGTCGGTGGTGTCGAGTTCCCGCTGAAGCTGTTCCCGCCGCTGGGGCAACTTTTCAGCGGTGAGACGCTTGTGAAGAGAAGATGTCATTTACCGGGCCGCTCGATTGCGAAGTAGGCAGCCACGCTGTCATTCGCAAAGGCATCCAGAAACTGCGCGTGGTTTCTGATCGCGGCGATGGTTTCTTCCACGGTGCAGTTTCCCAGTAAGAGGCCTATCACCTTGGGTGGTGGTCCATGGACGAGTGCCCGTTGGCGGAAATCATCATCCTTGCTGACGATGACAAAGCCATTTGCCGCCGCATACCGCCAGATGCGATCAACATCCGCTCGCTGCATGTCGGCATCGCGCACATGAAGCGATCCGGGGAACAGCACCGCAACTGCGCGTAGCAGGCTCGGCGAGAGGTTTTCGTCAAAGAGGAGTTTCACAGTACGTGGGAAACCAGCTTGCGCTCGCGATCAGCCGCGAAGGACAGGCAGGCGCTGATGTCGGCAGCTTCCAGGTCGGGGAAATCAGCGAGTATTTGATCGGGAGTCATTCCGCCGGCCAGATAGTCAAGAACATCATAGACCGTGATCCGCAGGCCGCGAATGCAGGGCTTGCCCCCCCGCTTGCCCGGTTCGATGGTGATTCGGTCGGCGTACGTCATGATCTTCCGATTATACCACGGCATCCAAGGGAATCGATATGGCGGCTCCCCTGCACGGGGAAGGTCTCACCGCGTAGCGGCTTCGGCGATGGCCGTGGTGTATCAGGCCGCGGCGACCTGACGGGCGTGGGTGATCTCGGTGGGAAGGACTGGCCGGACCTTCGCAGAGTCAAGAGTAGCCACGGCGGCGGTTGATCCGTTAAGGGCGACAAACTCTACTTCAGAGGCGGCGTTGCGCGGGTATACATGCACGACCGTACCTACGTCGCCAGGTTCGAGCGGCGCTGACTCGATGGTCGCTACAAGCACTACACGGTCATATTCCTTAATCATAGTGGACCGTTCTGCGCAGTCGACCTGCCGACTGCGCCATGATTCTTCAGAGATTTTCTCGTTTGCTCGCGTGCAGTACGGTAACGCCGACCATTTCGTCTCCGTCATTCCGGAGGATCACGTCGTCATCCGTCAACTGGCTGTCGGTGGCGTGTGAGGGCTTCCTGAAGTTAACGTACAAGACGTCGGCGTCGGCATCGTAGCTTGACCATAGTAAGCGATGCGGAGCGCGCAGCGTGGCAGGCAACAGTCTCAGGTACTCGTCAAGGTTTGCTACGGCCATAGCTGTGTCCTTCGCTGTAACGGCACCACTCTGCTGGTCAGGAACGCAGTAATAACAAAACCGTCGGCGTCATCGGTCTCTCAGATACTACCACCAATGCCTTGCCTGTTTCCATGATTCGCCACGCCAATTTCTCGCCGGCGTGTCCTCCGACGACTTTGCCGGCATCCGCGACTGCTTGCAGCACATCCTCACGCATTCCCGCCAGTTCAGCATGCTCCTCGACAATGTGAGCCCACCGCTCGTCAGTGAGCCGGATGCAGACGCCATGCCTGGAAACAGTCGTCCGTATCATTTGGTTGCCTCCTTAATAATGCGGATTTCGTTGTCCGTCAGGCCGTAAAGCTGGTAGACGCGCTGGTCGATCTGCCGGTCGGTGGTGTCAATCTCGCGCTGCATCTGCTCGCGCCGTCGCGGCAACTGAGCGGTGGCCAGGGGCTCATTACCGGCCGTTTTTGCTATTACCCTCTTTATTACCCTCTTTTGAAGGTAGTACCCTCTTTCCCCGTTTGCGCCACTTGGCTCCCGGGCCTCGGCCGATACATTCCACCGTTGACTGCTTTACCTGATCGCGCAGCACTCGCCGGATCATGTCCCTGCTGACCCCCGGACACGCTCGCTCCAGATCCGCAAGAGTGAACTCCCCGGCTTGCTGGCGAATGGTACCAGTCACCAGTTGGGTCTTGGCTCCTCGGGGCTGGGCCATCTGTCCGATATGGCCCTCAAACTCCTTGTACGCCTCCTTGAGTACAAACAGAACATGGTTGATGAACGGCCAGGGGTTGTGCTTGCCTTCATGCCAGCCCTGCGAGGACTGCTCCAGTGTCTGGTAGTAACGTTCCTTGTTCTGCTCGATCAATCGTTCCAGGCTGACATAGCGGCCGACTTGCGCCCCGGCATGGTAACACAGCAACAGCAGCAGTAGCCGCGATGTCCGGCCGTTGCCATCGCGGAACGGATGGATACAGAGGAAGTCCAGGTTGAACGCCGCCAGCGCCACCAGCGGCGGCGCCCATCGCTCGCGGGCGCAATCCGTCCATATCTCCACCAGTTCTGCCATCGCGGCGGGCGTCTGCTTCGCGGGCGTCGGCCGGAATCGCACCCGCTGGCGGCCGTTGGCGAAACGCTCGATGATGTCCCCATCCTTATCCTTGTAATTCCCGGCATCCCAAATGCTGCCGCGTGCCAGCCGATGCAGTTCCCGAATCGTCTCTTGCGTGACCGGCAGTTCCGCACCTCGGCCATGAACCAGATTCAGCGCATCCCGATAGCCGCGGACTTCCTCCTCATCGCGGTCGCGCAGGGCGGCCTTGCCGAACATCAGGGTGCCAATGCGTTTCTGGTCTACCTCAACGCCCTCAATGCGGTTGGATGAAACCGCACTCTCGATCAGGGCATGCTCGCGCAACACCTTGAGTTTTTGTGGCGACTGCCGGGTGAACAACTCCTGCCGCCCCACGAACTGCCCCAAATCAGCCAGCGACCACGCCGTGGCGGCCGGCACCTGGGCAAGTCCCTTCGCGAATCGCAGCAGTGTGTTCATACCGTCGCCTCCTCAACGATGCGGATTTCGTCGTCCGTCAGGCCGTAAAGCCGATCGATCTGGCGTTCAACCAACACAATACCTTTTACCACGAAAGGCACGAAGAACACAAAAAGAGATGGAGGAGATAGCTTCTTTTTGGATGCGCATTTTTTCGTGTGATTCGTGCCTTTCGTGGTTCATGTATTGGCCTTCAACGGATGACTCGTTTGATTTCAACGTTGGGGTAGGTGCCGAAGTTGATGATGAGGCCCAGCCGCAATCCTGTGGCCTTCAGATAGTTCAGCATCTGTGCCAAGTGCTCAGGGCCAATGGCTTTAACCGCTTTGAGTTCCAGGATGATCTGGCCATGGCAGATGAGGTCCGGCTTGTAGGTTTGCGCCAAAGGGTCGCCTTTGTAGGACAGCTTCAGTTCCCGCTGTGCCACACATGGGATGCCCCGCAGACGGAGTTCCTTCTCCAAGCATTCTTGATACACCGCTTCCAGGAAAACGCAGCCCATCTCCCGATACACATCAAAGACCGCACCTTGAATGGCGTAGACTTCGTCCTTGAACAAAAGATCAACGGTCGTGTCAGCCATGGTTGCTTGCCCTTTCGAGGAAGAATACAAGTCATTTTAACCACGAAAGGCACGAAGGACACGAAAAAGAGAAGGAAGAATTCGCTTCTTTTTGTATGCGCATTTTTTCGTGTGATTCGTGCCTTTCGTGGTTGAGAAATCTTGTCTGGAACCTTAGCGAGTGGCGGCTTCGACGATGACGATCTCCTCATCCGTCAGGCCATAAAGCTGGTAGACGAGCTGGTCGATCTGCCGGTCGGTGGTGTCAATCTCGCGCTGAAGCTGCTCGCGCCGCTGTGGCAACTTTTCGGCGGATAGACGTTTGTGGAGGGAGAGCATGGTGTCGACCAAGTAAATCAGTTGGTTGTTTGAAGTGGGCTTTGGAATCGGCAGTTCACGTGTTTGCTTAATGATGATCTTGGGGAAGTCGTCTCGCCTGGCCGCCGCATTAAAGTGAACAAAAAACCACGAAAGTAACTTGCTATTCAACAGAGCAAGAAGCCATTTAAGATCGATGTTTTTTTCCGCCAAGATACTTTGCACCGATTGATTCGTCAGATATTTGGTCGTCACAAAAGTCGCTTGAAGTCGCAGTTTACGACTCAGTACTTGCCTTAAAAGTATTCGAGGCTGTGAGAAGAACTCCCAAGGCTTAGATTGTTCAATTTCTGGGGAATAATCCATAAATTCCGCTTCGCCGATTTCGTCCGTGTATCTTTGTAGTACGCCATCAAAAGCTCGGCGTGGAAATTTCATCCCGACCCTGGATCGGTATAAATCATAGCTTTCTATGCCACGTTTAACGTCCACAAAGTCGCCAACCTTATGCGGTTGTGTCAGAACTTTCTTCAAAATCGACTCGGCGGACTTAGTGAGTGTGATTAGAAACTCACGTTCAGCCATTTTGAGCCAACTTTTCGTATTGCCAATTGACTCACGCCGGATGAAATCCATTTGCTCGCTGATCTTGAACTTATGGGGAAACACAATCAAGCGAACGTCTGAGGGGGAAGGCTCTGACTCGGTTTTCCTGCTAGCGGTGAACACCACACAATCAACATACGCATCGCTAAACACGTCAAATGGGAGCGACACAAAGCTCTCTGGTTTGAAGTTTCGCAGAAAAAACTCGCGTAGTAATTTTGAAGACGGGGTAGAAACCCAGCCTGATGGAATAATCAATCCTACGATACCATCTACGCGCAACTGATTTGCGGCGTTTTCGACAAACATAATGAAAGTGTCGAGGGAGTTGGCAATCGTTGCGAAATTTGCCCGCAGGTATATAGCCTCAACTTCAGACGCATATGCTCCATACGGCGGATTCCCAATCACCGCGTCAAATCCGCTGTCCTTGCCCTTAAATACTTGCGAAAATGCCCGCTTGAAATCCAATGGATTGACCCGCCGTCGTTCCTCTTGGCTCATCACTTTCCACGCCACGGTGCCGATAATATCCGTGCCGATAAGGCTGTTGCCGCATTGGATGTTGCGGGCCAGGTCGGGCAGGGCGCGGTCGCGGAAAAAGCGTTGCTCGAAGCCGAGGGTTTGGCTGGTTTCGCCTTCGAGGCATTTGAGCAGCAAATTGAGTTTGGTGACTTCGACGGCCTGGCTGTCCAGGTCAACGCCGTGGATATGGTCCAGCAGGATACGTTTGCGCTGGGCGATGGTGAGCGACCAGCCGCCGGCGGCGTTGGGGCGGAGGACGGGGTTTTTGCCGGTGGCGAGAGTGGAGGGGGCGGAGGGGACGGCCGGGTCGGTGGAGGTGGCGGGTACGGTTGGGGTGGAGGGTGAGGAGCAGGTGTATTGGGTGTGATACCAGTCGAGGAGAAACTGGTAAGCACCGATCAGGAAGGAGCCGGAGCCACAGGCGGGATCGAGGATTTTTAGCCCGGCGGCCGACTTGGGGTTCTTGCCCTCCAGCAGTTTGCCGACGGTGTTCTTAACGATGTAGTCAACGATGTAGGTGGGCGTGTAGTAGACGCCGCCGGCTTTGCGGACTTCGGGCTTTTCCTCGATGCGGGCGTTGTGGCCGGCGGTCAGGGTGATGATTTTGCCCAGAAAGCGCTCGTAAACACTGCCGAGAATATCGGCCGAGACCATGGTGAACTCATACGGACTGGCCGGATAGTAGAGGGCCTTGAGGATGCCCTTGAGGGTGCGGTCGTCCAAGTCCAGGGCGGGAGTGAGCGTATCGGGGGCCTCGCCGCGGACTTTGTCTTTACTGAAATAAAACAGCCCGGAGTTGTAACGCTCATCGGCGCGGCGGAACACTTCATTAAGCCGCGCAAAGACCTTGTCGCCATTGATGAGGGCCTGAAGCTGGCCGACCGGTTCGGTGCCACGATCCTCGGCGATGCGCAGAAAGATGATGCGGTCGATGATCCGCTGGACGGCGAAGTTGAGTGTCGTTTGGTCCAACGCTGAATTGTTGCGGGCCAGACTACTGGCGATGCTCTTGCGCCACTCTTCGATTTCGCCCAGGAAAGCGTCGTCGAATAGTTCCGCTCCGCGCCCCTTCTGCGCGGCGCAATAGCGGTCAAACTCGCCTTTGAGCACGGCATCTTTGGAAAAGGTGCCGGCGAGAAAATCCCAGCGGTCGGGGTATTGGGTGTAGTGAATCAGCTCGCGGCGGGCGACGGACGGTTTTTCAAGTTGTTTGGGTTTGACGCGGGCATCATAGATGGCCAAGTATTCAAAGTCGCTCAGCAGGCTGCATGCGAGTTTGGCGCTCCATGCATAGCGGCGCAATTGGTAGGCCGGTTCCCATTTGTCTTTGAGACCAACGGCGGGTTTCTTGGCCTCCAGAAAGAACTTGCGGACGCCGCCGACACGGAAGGAATAGTCCGGGGCCTTGGTCTGGCCGGCGACTTTCACGCGGTCCTCATGGACCACTTCGCGGTACTGCTCGGCAAAGCCCTGGGAGTTGTCGATGTCCCAGCCCAGTTCACTCATCAATGGGTTGATGAAGTCCGCGCGGATGAGGGTTTCGTTGTAGTCCGGCGAACGAAGTTGATCGGCCTGCTGCGTGAAGCGGTCGATCAGACGTTGAATGGAATCCGGGCATACGGCCATGACCAAAGGATACCTGAGCAAGGCCACCAGTAGAAGCGGCGCAACCCGTGCCGCATGCGGGGCGTTTGCATAGGGCGGTCCGGTGGTACTGTCCACCCGCATTGACTGAGCAATCGGAATAAGGAGACCCTCACCCGGCCTCTCCCATGGGTACATGGGAGAGGAGATTTTGTGTCGGCGGGGTGAACGCGATTGCAGGGTTGCGAGATGCGGTGGCGCTGACGTTGTGTGGAATGCGGGCGCGGGCTGCGGGGGGATTGCATCGCGTGGCGCGATTGCATGGTTGCCCGGTGCGGGACATCCCATATCGCGGTTCTTACGACGGGAATAAAATGGGCGTCAATTGCGTATCGGGAATTTGTCCCACCGGCGTTTGGTCCAGCCAGGTTTTCCAGTCGGAGCGCTGGGCATTATTTTTCGGTTCAGCCACTTTCGCGTCTTTGTCAAAGTAGATCACCGTCATCACCTTGCGCGGCTGCTGGGATTGATTAGGCCCGGCGCGGTGATAGGTCCAGCCCAGATGATATGAGACCTCGCCCAGGTCGTAGGGCGACTGCTCGATGGGCAAGCCCTGTTCCAGCACCCACTTGGAAATTTTCACCTCGCTATCGTCGGAAATCTCCATTTCGCGGCCGGAGCTGTAGGCCCGGTGGCTGCCGCGGGAAAAAGCCAGCGGCCCCATTTCCATCGGCGTCGGCTGCAAAGGAACCCAAACGGTGATGGTTTTGTCGGTGGCCAGCGGCCAGTAAAATTGGTCGGCGTGCCAGGGGGTGATCCCACCGCCAGGTTCTTTGTACAACGCCTGGTCGTGATACAGCCGCACACCGGCGCAGCCCAGCAAATCGGCCGCAATTTGCGCCAGTCGCGGGGAAAAGACAAACTGGCGCACGACCTGCGAGTGTCGCCAGATATTGGAAATTTGTATAAACGCCTTGCCGTAGGTACCGCGCTGCTCCAGCGGCAGGGAATGGGTATTGAGGCTTTGCACCTGTGCGGTAATTTCCGCCTGGTAATACGCCAGCTCTTGCGGAGAAATAACGTTTTTCAGCTTGATAAACCCATCGCGGCCAAAGGCGGCTTTTTGTGCCTCATCCAGCGCGTAGGGTTGATGGAGGGTTTCGGCGGGATCGGCGGCGACATTCATAGGCTCTCCGAAAAACCAATGATAGGCCGGCCGCCGCCACCGGGAAAGAGACCATCGTCAGGCCGCTTATTCGACGGCGTGCCCACGACTTTTTTCACGGGTTCAGGCAGCCAGTCATCATGCCAATTCGTAAACCGCGTTTTTACTTCACAAACCGCCAGGTGCAAATAAATACGGGCACACCGCTTATTCGGCGGCGTGCACGGGCACATCGTAGTTTTTGCCGTCGTGAATCAAATTGATCTTGTAAACCCGCGGATTCTTTTCGGCGGCCAGATGATTGCCCTGGTCGTCAAAGAGCATCTGGAAGTTAACGCTTTTTTGCACCTTGCGCTCCATGCGCGGCAAAAACAATTCATATTTGTCGTTGACCCACATTTCCACATCTGACCAGTCTTGGTCGGAGAGATTGACGATATTGATAATCTTCAAAAACGCCTCCACCTCGGCGCGGGCCAAGGCCTGGCCGCCGTGGGGCAGATCGGTTTTCATCGGGTGGCGTTTGGCGGCGTCGGCGGCCATTTGCGCCATGTTTTTGCGCAACATCGGATCATGATTGGGCAGCAACGCGGGCCGGCCGGAGCATCCGGCAAAAACCATCGCAACCGCCGCACCCAGTAACCACTTGCTTGCATTGACTGCCATATCATTCCTCATCACGTCAATTTAATCTTGCGCCCCTGTTTACATTATCGGACGGCTGGCGGGCGCGACTGTAACAATCCGCCGAACCTAATCAGGCGCGGCCAAAAAAGGCCGCGGCCTCCTCGACGGTTTTAAACAGGCGGGTGGCGGTTTCGGTAACAAAAGGCGATGGCGCGGCGGCGCAGTTCCACACCACATAAACTTCCTTGCCGGTTTCAAATGCGTGTTGCAATTCGCGCTCGACGCCACTGGAGAGGGCCGGCCGGCCGCCGGGAAGCTGGGGGATGTAGCTGACGATCAAATCCGCCTGATCGATCATCTTAAAATCGCGGGCATAGGTCTGGCCGAGGATGTCGCCGCTGATGGCCGCCACGTCCGCGGGCTTGAGCGACACCTCCCCCGCATCGGTCTGGATGGATAGCTGCGTTTCACCTTCCTCCAGGGCTTTTAAAGCGCGCTGATGCAAGGCGATTTCATCGACTTCCGCCGGGTCAAAGCAGGTGAAAAGAGCGGCCATTTTAATTTTGAAATCGTCGATTTGCGCCAGCACCGCCGGCATGTCCATCACATGGCTCATGGGAAAAGACAGGTAGGCCTTGCGGCGCTGGGGCAAAAAAAGAATGTCGTGCAAGGTCTGGCTGGTTTGCTGCTGGCGGCCGCGGCCCAGCAGGTAATAATGTCCGTGGCCGCGAAGGATATTGGCTAAAATTTCCGTGGCCAATATTTCCTCCTCGCGCCAGACCATGATGTCTTTGAGGCTGTGATCCAGCACATGATCCTTCAGCAGGCGGGCATGGACCGATTCCACATTATCCACCAGGGTTACATACTGATCGGCCTCGAAGGCCTTGATCTGGTCAAAATCAAAGGCCGCGAACAAGCCATGGCGCCAGCGAAAGGTCGCGTGCGTGTTGAGCAGCACATGCTCATGGCGATCGGCGATGGCGAGAATTTCTTTGAAAACCGATCGCCGCAAGGCGTTGAGGCGCTTGATAGGCAGGTTCAAGATACGTCCCGCCGGCACATCCGGGGCCTCGGCATACATCATGCGCCCGACATGGCAGATATGCAGGTCCACGCCCCGATCATGCGCCAGAGATCGCACCTTCTCCAGATACGGTCCCTTGTCCACGCCCACTTGTCCGCTCAAAATCGCGCGCATGAGCAAAGTATATCCGACAACCCGCTAACGGTGAAACTGCTTCGAGAAAAACTGCCTGACGCCAAGGTGCTGCTGCTGGGAATCTTGCCCCGGCAGAATGATTATTTTTGCAACCGCATCGATCGCATCAATGCATTGATCGCCAAGGCCACCGATGGCAAGATGGTACGCTATCTGGACATGGGCCAGGCGTTTGTGCAAGCGCCGGGCAAAGTGAGCGCGGATTTGTACACGCCGGATCAACTGCACCTGGTCGCCAAGGGTTATGAACTGTGGAAGGCGAAAATGCAGCCGGTTTTGGATGAGATGCTCAAGTAATGGGTTTAGCCATCCGGTAACTTTTGTCGGCGGCGGGCGCGTAAATTGTCTTCCGCCGGCTTTTTTTTCACAATATCATTATGAAACATTTCCTTGCCACGCTAGCCGCCTGCCTGATCGGTTGGAGTTTAACCGGGTGCGCTGCGCACGGTCCGCGTATCACCATCGCTACGGACAAACTGTGGGGGCCGACGTATATCATGCGCAATGGAACGATTAAAGTCGTCATCGCCCCGGCTATCGGGCGGATCATGAGCTACGGCTACGAGGGCGGGGAGAATATGTTGTGGCATCACCCGCGACCCGAAGATTACATCAAACAATTCGGTGGGTTCATCAACTGGGGCGGGGACAAAGCGTGGATCTGGCCCCAGGAGGACTGGCCGCTGCTGGCCGGGCGGAGCTGGCCGCCGCCGGGCGATGGGCCGGAAGGTGCCCTGTGCGCGGCGCGCATTGAAGACGGGGATTTGATCTTGACCAGCGCGCCGGTAAGGGGATACGGCGCGCGGATTGTGCGGCGGATTCACATGGAAAAGACCGGCACCGCTGTGCGTATCGATACCTCGGTGGACCGGCTGGAAGGTTCAGCGCCTCTGCGCATGGCGGCGTGGAACAACACGCAGGTTCCCGCGCCGTCGCGGCTGTATGCGCGGCTGCTGCCGGTAGCCCCAACCACGCGTCCATACGGCGCACTGGCCGAGGAGTCGCTGCCCATCAGCGGGGAGGATGGATCGATCCTGGTTTTGACCATGCCCGCAAGTTCTTACGGAAAAATCGGGATGGACGCCGACGTGATCGGGGCGCTGATCGGCAATCGGTTGTTCCTGATCCAGTCGCTTACCCCGCCGGATTATCATGCCCGGCCGCATGAAGCGATGCAGTTTTATGCCGATGTGGCCGAGTCGGCGCATCGCTCGCCGGACTTGGGGCGTTATCTGGAAATGCAGACGACCGGGCCGATCAAAAGCTTGCTGCCGGGCGAATCGGCCACATTATCGGTGCGCTGGCGGCTGCTGCCGGCGGAGGGATCGCGTCAGGCTATCGAGCTGATGAAGCGCCAGTAAACAGTCGCGGCGGAGCGATCCAGGGAACGCTCCGCCGCGACATTTTTTTCGATTAGCGATTTACAGAAGCTTTTTCACGGCCGCGGCGATGCCGCTGGGATCAAGTCCCTGGAAGCTCATTTGTTGCCACAATCCGCCGCACCCTTCCTTGTGCGTGCCGATGTTGTTGTACTTGCCTTTGAAGCCGTACTTGAGCAACTCGCTGCCCAGGCGGCATCCCAGGCCGGTGTTGACACTGAAGCTCTCGGCCACCAGCACAAACGGCGCGGCGGCCAGGCGCTTGAGCATGTCCACATCCCATACATTGAGCGTGCACTTGTTGACCACGCCGACGGGCGTGCCGCTCTCGGCCAGTCGCAGGGCGGCATCAACGCTGCGGTAGACGGTATCTCCGAAACTGACGATATATCCGCCGCCGCGGGCGTCGAGAATCAGATCGTCGCGGCCGGCTTCAAAGCGATAGCCTTCGCCATAGAACGGCTTGCCATCGCTATTAAGAATGTCAGGCAAAGCCGAGCGGGTGCTGAAGAGGAAACGCAGACCCGGATCGTGGAAGATTTTTTTTACACATGCGGCGAACTGGTGTTGATCGCAGGGGAAGTACAAGCGCGTGGTATCGTGGCCGTCGTTGGGCAGGCCGTTAGCCGCAAAGAAATTATTGATGCCGAAGTGGCAGGTATTGTCGGCCATATCATCGCAGCCGGCGTGGCTGAAATGGGCCAGGACATTGGAATTGTTCAGCCGGGCCATGGTGATTTCCGATATGCACATTTCCAAAAAGGCGGAAAACGTGCCGAAAATTCCCTGCTGGCCCTTGGCGAAGCCGAAGCCGGCGGCGGCGGAGAAATTGCCGCGTTCCATGATGCCCGCCGACACAAACACTTCCGGAAACTTTTTGTGAATATGATGCAGTCCACAGGAGCCTTCCAGGTCGCAGTCAAAAACGCGCACGCTTTGCAGGCGTTTTTCGGGGGTCATCGGTTCCAGCAGAGCATTGATGATCTTGCCGAAATCGTCGCGGTTTTTGCCCGCGCCGCTGGAGCCTTTGTAAACCAGGGGAGACTTATCGCCTTTGGCGGCCTTGAGCATGGAGATGGCGTCGGTCAGGCCGCGTTTTTCCAGGTAAGCGGCGGCCTTGTCCGGTTTAATGGACTCATGGGCACTGGTACTGCCCTCCAGGCCGGCGATGCCGGGAGCCATCAGCCGCTTGACGACCAGCGCGAACGGCCCCTCGAAGGAAAACGCCTTGCACATTCCGGCGTAGAGTTCATCAATGTTTTCGCCGTTGACACTTAAGACCGTCATGCCATGGCCGGCCAGAGTGTTGGCCACGTCGTAGCCGGGCATGTAATTGTGCGGGTGGCCGGCGATGGTTACGTTGTTGTCATCGACCAGCAGTTTGATATTGATCTTTTTGCCCACGGCCAGGCGCGCCGCCTCGGCGTCGTCGCCTTCCATCTGCGACCCGTCGGAGCCGAGCACCATGACCATCCGGCCGGGATGGGCCATGGCCACACCATTGGCATAAGGCCACATATGCCCCAGGCGCCCGGAGGAGAATTTGATATTGTGCAATCCGCGTTCGGGGTGGCCGGGGAGGCAGTAGTCGTATTGACGATAATGCAGAAGCATTTCCGGCGCGATGTCGCCGTCCAGGGCCGCCAGTAAATATTGTGTGGCGACGCGGTGGCCGGCCTCATCAAAAAAGATTGGCAAAATCGCGGCGCCGCCGGTGATAAAGGCGCGGGCGATCATGACTTCAGGCATGGTGTCGTAGGCCCCGCCGGTGTGGCCGCCAAGACCCTTGGCGTCGGCCAGGCCGGTGAAAAAAACCACCGCATCGCGTCCGATGGCGATATTTTTCTCCAATGTCAGCTTTTGCGCCGTCGTCAACGTCGGCTGGGCGGGGTTTAAAGAGAGCGATTCAATGCCGCGTAAATCAATGGGGAATTTTTCCTGGCTCATAGGGCAAACACTATCGCCAAAAATGCGTTGCAATGCAAGATGGGACTTGAAAATCAAAGCGTTTTCGGTTCCCATGCTATTAACAAAATAAGGTGAGGATCCAATGAAACGTTCAAAAGTCAACGCCATCCTGCACGACGGAATCGCGTTTACGGAAAAGATGCAATTCAAGCTGCCGCCGTGGGCCTACTGGCTGGCGGAAAAGTGGAATAAGCAGACCTCCGCGTGCCAGGCGATTCTCGATCAGCAACTCGGCTGGGACATCACCGATTTTGGTTCGGGGGATTTTGAAAAAATCGGGCTGCTGCTGTTTACCTTGCGCAATGGCACGCTGAACGAGAGCCGCGCCGGCGGCAAGAGCTATGCTGAGAAGATCATGGTGGTCAAGGAGAACCAGGTAACGCCCACGCATTTTCATTTTCATAAGATGGAGGACATCATCAACCGCGGCGGCGGTGAACTGGTGATCCGCTTGTTCAACGCCCGCAAAGATCAAACGCTGGATGACACGCCGGTAACCGTGAGCGTGGATGGCATCCAGCGCACCATCCCGTCAGGCGGCGAGGTGGTGTTGACGCCCGGAGAGAGCATTTGCTTAACCCAGGGGATGTATCACCGCTTTTGGGCCAAGCCGGGCAAAGGATGGACGCTGGTGGGCGAAGTGTCGCTGGTGAATGACGATCATAACGACAACCGCTTTTTAGACGCCGGCGGACGATTCCCCCAAATCGAGGAGGATGAGCCGCCGACGCAACTGCTGGCCGAGGATGTGCGACGATTGCTGGGAACGTGATCGTTGGGCGCGACCGTGGTAATTGATCAATAACGGCGAATTTTCTGAAAATGGCTATGGATGCATTAACGGTTATCAAGACGCGGCGAAGTGTGCGGGTGTATCAGAACAAGCCCGTGAGCCGGGAGATTCTCAGCGATCTGGTGGACTGCGCGCGGCTCGCGCCCAGCGCCATGAACCAGCAGCTTTGGGAGTTTGTGGTGGTGGCCAATCCCCAGACCTTGGCGAAAATGGGCGAATTGATCAGTCATTGCAAATTTTTGCCCACGGTGGGCGCGGCCATCGCGGTATTGGTGAAGAACCAGCCGTTTTATGTGGAGGATGGCGCGGCGGCCACCATGAACCTGCTCAATGGTGCTGCGGCCCACGGCCTGGGTTCCTGCTGGATCAGCGCTGACAAGCAGCCCTATGCCGACGCGGTGCGGCAACTGCTGGGGGCCGGCGTGGATTACAAGTTGCTCAGCGTGGTGGCGGTGGGCTACGGCGATGAAACACCCAACCCGGAAAAGCGACCGCTCAACTCCATGTTGCACTGGGAAAAATTTTAAGTTGGCGCACTGGAGAAAGTTTTAAGCCGTCGCAATAAGAAAAGTTGCAAGTCGGCGCACGAGGGAACAGTTTGCAGCCGGCGCACTGGTAAAGTTTCAAACTGACGCAAGGGGAAAAGTTTTTAGTCGGCGCACGGGCAACCGATTGAAATTGCCGCGCGGTTAATAGTTTGCAGCCTGTACGCTGGGAAAAGTTTTTAGTTGGCGCCTACGTCAGCGCATAAAAACCGGCGACAAGCGCGAAGCCTGTCGCCGGCCCGTGGCGGTGGGGAGTAAGCCGAATTCTGTATCCCGCGGCGCTGGCGCGCTTGGGGAGACGATCATTTCTCTGCGGCGCAAGTCGCCTTGCGCCAGGGATAAGCCCAAAGGCTTATCGCCTGCGACCTACCCGCGGCTCGGCCTTGTCAGCCCGCGTTGGGTTCCGCGGATCGGATGAACCGATCAAACCGCATACGTGGTCTTGCTGCCGGTGGGGTTTGCCGTGCCGCCGAAGTCGCCTCCGGCGCGGTGCGCTCTTACCGCACCATTTCACCCTTACCCGCCAAAGCGGGCGGTATCTTTCTGTTGCACTTTCCGTCGGATTGCTCCGCCTTGAATTTCTCAAGCACCGTACCCAGGGCGGCTGTTGTCGCCACCCGCAGTTCGGACTTTCCTCACCGACGACTATTCGCCGGCGCGATCGCCCCGTCCACCGCCGCCGGGAGTCTACCCGATTTGCCGGCGGCTGTCCCGGCAACCGCGCCAGGGTTTCTATCCCGGGCGTGCCGACGAATTATTGCAGGGGTTCAGGAAATCAGCCTTCACGACCAGTCAGAAACCGTGTTTCCCACTTAGATTCGGCAGATGCAAAAATATATGGGCACACCCTCTATCCCTTCTTAGCAACTTTGGCCCACGTGTCCTTCAGCGAAACGGCGCGGTTGAAGACCGGCTTGCCCGCCGCGGACTCCTTGGCGTCGGCGCAGAAGTAGCCGTGGCGCTCAAATTGATAGCGCTCCTGGGGCTTGGCGTCGCGCAAGCTGGGCTCCAGTTGCGCCTCGGCCACCACCAGCGAGCGTGGATTGAGATTATCCAGGAAAGTTTTGCCCTCCGGCACATCATCCGGGTCCGCCTGGGCAAACAAGTGATCATACAACCGCACCGGTGCGGCAAAAGCGTGGGCGGCGCAAACCCAGTGAATCGTGCCTTTGACCTTGCGGCCATCGGGCGAATCGCCGCCGCGGGTAGCCGGATCGTAGGTGCAGTGTACCGCCACAATTTGTCCGGCGCTGTCCTTCTCCACATGCGTGCAGGTAACAAAATAGCCGTAGCGCAAGCGCACTTCCCGGCCGGGCGACAAGCGGAAAAACTTGGGCGGCGGGGTTTCGGCAAAATCCTCTTTCTCGATATACAACTGGCCGCTGAAGGGGATGGAGCGGGTGCCGGCGGCGGGGTCTTCGGGATTGTTGATCGCATCGAGCCATTCGGTCTGGCCGGCGGGAAAATTGTCGATCACCAGCTTCAAAGGATTCAAAACCGCCATGCGCCGCGGCGCCCTGCGGTTCAGATCATCGCGCAAAGCGTTTTCCAGGCGGCTGATATCGATGAGGCTATCGAACTTGGTTACGCCGACCTGGCGGGCGAAGGCGCCAATCGCCTCGGGCGTATAGCCGCGGCGGCGATAGCCGCAAATCGTGGGCATGCGCGGATCATCCCATCCGCTGACGTGCTTTTCCTTGACCAGTTGCAATAGTTTGCGCTTGCTCAAGAGCGTAAACGTCAAATTCAACCGGGCAAATTCGATTTGTTGCGGACGATAGTCCACCCCCGCCGGCTTGGCGCCCAGCGCGCGCAGCGTATCCAAAAACCAGTCGTAAAGCGGGCGATGATTTTCAAATTCCAGCGTGCAGATGGAATGTGTGATTCCCTCGATCCAGTCGCTTTGCCCGTGGGCCCAGTCGTACATGGGATAGATGCACCAGGCATCGCCGGTGCGCGGATGGGCGGCGTGCAAAATGCGATAGAGCACCGGGTCGCGCAGGTTCACGTTGGGCGAGGCCATATCGATTTTGGCCCGCAAGGTGCGCGAGCCGTCGGGGAACTCGCCGTTTTTCATGCGCGTCAACAGCTCGCGGTTTTCCGCCGCTGTGCGGTCGCGAAAGGGGCTGGGCGTGCCCGGCTCGGTGAGCGTGCCGCGGGTGCGGCTGATCTGCTCGCCGGACAGATCGCACACATACGCTTTGCCGGCCTCAATCAAGAGCAACGCCCATTGGTAAAGCTGGCCAAAATAATCCGAGGCGTGGTAATAGTTCGTTCCCCAGTCAAAACCCAGCCAGCGCACATCCTCCTGAATGGAATCAATGTATTCCTGCTCCTCTTTGACCGGATTGGTGTCATCCATGCGCAGGTGGCAGCGGCCGTTGTATTGCTTGGCCAGCCCGAAATTCAGGCAGATGCTTTTGGCGTGTCCGATGTGCAGATAGCCATTGGGTTCGGGAGGAAAACGCGTGATCACGCGGCCGGAGTATTTGCCCTCCTGGTTATGCTGGTTGATCTGCGTGCGAATAAAATCCACAGATTCGCCGGCGGCACCACTGACGGCATTGGCGGCGCCGGCACCGCTGGCGGTACTAGCGGCGTTGGCGGCGCTGGCGGTACTAGCGGCGTTGGCGGCGTTAGGGGAAGTCGATTCGGGGCTGTGGCTCATAAAATTCTGTCCATCCTTGCTACAAAGGCTTCAAACGCGGAGGTTGCGGTAAAAATCATAACCCCACCGTCTCGCGTTTGCACGAATAGCAAAAAGCCAACGTGTGGTAACCCAGTGCAAATATCCCCTCTTCACGCAAGTGGAATTGTCCCCGCCGGGCGCGGGGAGCAGGGCAATCGCATTTGGCAAATTATCCCCTCGCCCGGTACGCCGCCAAAGGGTCAGGGGGCGGGGCTTGCGGGGCAAATTATCCCCTCGCCCACGTACTCGTGGGAGAGGGCCAGGGTGAGGGCCGAGCGGAGAAAAGGCCTTACTTTTAAGCGAATGATTACCCCTCCCCGCCAGTACACGGCCAAGGGAGTAATGAGCGCCAAATGCAATTGCCCCGCCTTGCGGCAGGCTCATGGGAAAAAAGACTTGACATACGAACTTAACCCTAACATGATAAAGGCGGAAGATCGGGGTGGGTGGTTCAACGATCCGTTTCCCAGGGAGCGGATCGCGGGAAAACGTTGCGTTTTGTACCAACCCCCTGCCCCGTGGTCATTTTTGGGAGCCGGCCATGTGGTTGTTGGGTGATATCTCGGCGGGATTTCCGTCGGCGGCTGAAGGATATGAGGATCGCCCCTTAAATCTTCAGCAGTTTCTCGTGAAAAATCCGGCGGCGACCTTTTTTTACCGGGTTCGCGGCGATGAATTGTGCCAGGAATTTTTGCGCGACGGCTCGATCCTGGTGGTGGACCGCTCGCTGATGCCCAGCCGCGGGCGGCTGGTGGTGCTGGAGCAAGATGGGGCGTTTGTGGTTTGTCGCTACGACGCTTCGCCGGCGCTGGTCTGCGGGGTGGTGGTGGCGGCGGTTACCCGGTTTTAAGCCATGTTCGCTTTGGTGGACGCCAATAGTTTCTATGCCTCCTGCGAGCGGGTCTTCCGCCCGGAGTTGGCCCAGCGGCCGGTGGTGGTCCTGAGCAACAACGACGGATGCATCATCGCCCGCTCCGCCGAGGCCAAGGCCCTGGGGATCGAAATGGGCCTGCCTTTTTTCAAGTGTCGGGATTTATTGCGCCAACACGGCGTAGTGGTCTTTTCCTCCAATTACACGCTTTATGACGACATGAGCCGCCGGGTGCAGCAAACCCTGCGGAGCTTTTGCGACGACATGGAAGTCTACTCCATCGACGAAAGTTTTTTGTGGTGGCGCTGTGAGCCGGAAAATCCGGCCCTGCTGGGGGCGCAACTGCGCGATACGGTCAAACAGTGGACGGGCCTGCCGGTGGGCGTGGGGATCGGCCCGACCAAAGTACTGGCCAAGCTGGCCAATCACCTCTCCAAGCGCGCCGTCGGCGCCACCGGCGTGCATGTGCTGGACGAGCCGCGCTCGATCCAAGCGGCTCTGGAGGCGACGGAATTGAAAAACATCTGGGGCATCTCCGGGGGCTTGAGTCGGCGGCTGGCGCAACTGGGGATCGCCACTCCGTTGCAGTTGCGCAACGCCGACCCGCACCGGGTCCGCCGGCACCTGGGCGTTGTCGGCCAGCGCATGGTCTATGAACTGCGCGGCATCTCCTGCTTGCCGCTGGAACCGGCGGCGGCGCATAAAAAAAATATCTGCTGCTCGCGCTCCTTCGGCGAAGTAACCAATCGCCTGGACACCTTGCACGAGGCGGTGATGAGCTTTGTCTCCCAGGCGGCGGTGAAGTTGCGCCGCCAGGATTTGGCCGCCGACAGCCTGGCGGTTTTTGTGCAAACCGATCGCCACGCCCCCGTCGAGCAATACGTCGCCAGTGAGCAAGTGCGCCTGGAGCAAGCCTCCTTTGATACGCCCACGCTGGCCAAAGCCGCGGCCTGGTGTCTGCGGCGGGTTTTTCGCCCGCGGCATCAATATAAAAAAGCCGGGGTGCTGCTGCTGGACCTGTGCCGCCGGTCGGATATTCAACCGGAACTGTTTGATTCACCGGACCTGGAGAAGCAACATCGGCTGATGGGAGCGATGGACCGCATCAACCACCTGATGGGCCGAAGCACGCTGCGACTGGCCTCGGCCTCTTCCCTCACGCTGGGGGCCGGCCGCACCTGGCACCTGCGCTCGGATCATCGCTCACCTTGCTACACCACGCGCTGGGACCAGATCCCCTCGGCCCTGGCAAAACAGCCTTGATCGATCGCGGCCCTTGGTGAATGCGCCAGCTCTGATATGTTACCACCCTATTCAACCGGAGTTTTTGATGACATGGTTTGCCAAGCGCGGCGGCTGGCGAAATGTGCTGATGCTGGGACTGCTCCTGGGATTGGCCAGTCAATCGGCCAAAGCGGATTTATGGGGTGGTCCACTGGCGCCTCAACCCCAGCCCTCCCCGACATTTCGGGCCGATGATTTCTTCAACTTCATTGGTCTGAGCGCCGCTCCCTTTGACCGCTATCTCTCCGATGGGCCGTTCAAAGGCGCCGGCACGCATTATCCGCCGGAAATGTTTTTCGACCTGGGCGTGCGGCACTATCGCACGGGGCTGAAAAATGATCTGACCTTGCCCGACGCGCCGACCACCGTCCACACCCTGACGCTGCAAAAGCATACCGGCGAATACTTTTTGCTGATCTGGAATGAAGTGGTCAATTTCGACAGCCAAAGCAAGCGGGAAATTCACGTCGCGCCCGTGGCGGTTAAAGTCCAGTTTTCCACCCCGGTTGAATCCGAGGCAACCTGCCTGACCCAAAATGCCCAGGGGGAATATCAAGCGAACAAAGCCGCCGTCAGCGGCAATGCGCTGCAACTGCAAGTGCCTTCCTCGGTGATGATCGTGCGACTGACTCCCTCCCTGGTGGCCGGCAAGCCGCTGGCGCCGCCGCAAAGCATCGAGGTGAAAACCACTGAATCGCAAGTGGAGCTTTCCTGGCAAGCGGTGGAAAACGCCGCCGGATATTTTGTGCTGCGCAGCGGTTTCCACGTCGGCACCGTAACGCAAACGCATTTCACCGACGCCTCCTCCTGGCTGCGGCCGGGATTGGGCTACAGCTACGAAATTCAAGCCTATGACGCCAAGGGCAATCTCTCGCTGCCGGCGGCGGTGGTGGCCAAGACCGCCGACAAATTTCCCGATCTGATCGTTACCGAATTGCGAACCGATCCGGCCAATCCCTCCCCGGATCAGAAGATTCGCATGTTTGCCAAATTGAAAAATATCGGCGCGGGCGCGACCCCGCCCCATATTCAGGCCGGGGTTACTTGGTCGGTTGACGGCAAGGTGGTGGCCTGGCATACCCAGCCCGGCCCGATGCGGCCCGGCCAGGAGTGGGAACTGATCTCCGATGAGGGACCGGGAACCCAGGGACAGTGGACCGCGACGGCCGGCGCCCATGTGCTCAAGTGTGTGGTGGACGATATCAATCGCCTGCCGGGTGAATGGAAGGACAACATTGTGCGCGATGTGTCGTTTATCGTTGGCCCCACCGGCAAGGGTCGCATCGAGGGCGCTACGCAAGCAGCCCCCGGCGAAGTGGATTTAACGCGGCAGGGAACGCTTGACTGGATTCACTGGGGCCTGGATGGAAAAGAGTCCGTGCAGCGAAAAATGGGCAGGAAAAATCTCTTTGGCCCACTGACGGCAAGCGGGCAGGGATACATGGATGCGACCATCGGCTGCCCGGTGAGCATTCGCTGGAGTGATGGCCAGCCCAAGCGCCAAGTGGATGACACGCACTGGGGTCTATGGTGGAACAATGTGAACTACGCGCAGAGTTTCACCGTGGTCGCCGACACGCAACCGCGGGTGTTGAAATTGTATGTGGCGGGGATCAACGGCGCGGCCGCAACGCTCACGGCCAAGCTCTCGGATGATTCAGCGCCGCCGTACGTCAGCGATTCGTGGAACGGCAATTTTGGCAATGGTAATTGGGCCGCGTGCCCCGGCGCATTTTCCGCGGAGTACACCATCATGTATCAAGCGGCTTCGCCGGATCAGAAATTGATGGTTGAGTGGAAACTCAGCGGCGAGCCGACACGCTTTACCGGCCAGGCGCGCTTGCAGGCGGCGACGCTCAGCCGGCCGTAGGGCTGGCCAAACGGCTTACGGCGGATTGGGTGATGGGGCACCAATGAGATTCAATCTCAATCGCGCCCAATCGCATGGTTGCAACCCTTGGGCGCAAGCCGTCCAGCGGGTACAACTACGCTATGGCTCGTGAGCGCATGGTATCAGCCCAAAGTCAGGGCGAAACGGAAAACAACCTCAATTACGCGCTGCGCCCGCAGAATTTTACGCAGTACATCGGCCAGCCGCGGCTGGTGCACAAACTGCAAATCGCCGTCAAGGCCGCACTGGGCCGCAAGGAACCGGTGGAGCATGTGCTGCTGCACGGCCCGCCGGGACTGGGCAAAACCACGCTGGCCCACGTCATCGCCAATGAAATGCGCGCGCAGGTGCATATCACCAACGGCCCGGCCCTTTCCAAAGGTGCCGACCTGGCCGGATTGTTGACCAAATTACAGCAAGGCGACGTTTTATTCATTGATGAAATTCATCGTCTACCGCCAGTGGTGGAGGAATACCTCTATCCGGCGATGGAAGATTTCAAAATGGATATCACACTGGATTCAGGGATGCACGCCCGCACCATGACCCTGCCTTTGCCGCCCTTTACACTGATTGGCGCAACCACGCGCATCGGCCTTTTGACCGGCCCGATGCGCTCGCGTTTCGGCATCGTCTCGCACTTGGAGTTTTACACACCCGAAGCGCTGCACGAGATTTTGCGCGCCAACGCCAAGCTGCTCAAATTGCAGTGCGAGGATGCGGCGCTGTGGGAACTGGCTGGCCGCAGCCGCGGCACCCCGCGCATCGCCAACCGTTTATTACGGCGGGTGCGCGATTTCGCAGCGGTTCAGAGCGACGGAAAAATTACCGTGGCCAATGCCAATGCGGCTTTGGACCTGGAAGGGATTGACGCGGTCGGGCTGGATGAACAAGACCGGCTCTTGTTGCGCACGCTTATAGAAGTGTACGCAGGCGGGCCGGCGGGCATCGAAGCGCTGGCGGCGACGCTCGGTGAGGAGATCGATACCCTGGTCGATGTGGTTGAGCCGTATCTGCTGCAAAAAACGTTTTTGACCCGCACCCGACAAGGTCGGCGGGCCACCGCGCTGTCGTATGAGCATTTGGGATTGCCATATCGACCCCCGACCCTCAGCGGCCAACCGCTTTTTGATACCCCGCCAGAACCGTCGTAGCCCTCGCATCAGGAAGGCTATGGACCGATGGCTGAAAACAGAAAGGAAAGCATGTCGCTCAAGTTAGTAAATATTCACAAGCAGTATGAAGCGCCCGATGGCTCGGTGGTGCCGGTGCTGCATGTGCCGGAACTGGAATTGGCCTCGGGAGATCAAGCCGCCCTGGTGGGAACCAGTGGTTCGGGCAAGACCACCTTGCTGCACATTTTGGCTGGCATCTTATTGCCCGATTCGGGGCAAGTTATTTATCACCTTCCGGACCTGCCCGTCCAGGAGATCACCCAACTCAGCGAAGCGCAGCGCGATCGCTTTCGCGGCAGGCATCTGGGTTATATTTTTCAAACGCACCACCTGCTTTGGGGCCTGAGCGCTATGGAAAATGTGCTGCTGGGCATGAGCTTTACCGGCCGGCGGCCGGATCGCGCCTGGGCTGAGCATTTATTGCGCGAGGTGGGGCTGGGCCAACGTCTGCATTATCGGCCCGGCAAATTATCGGTCGGCCAACAGCAGCGGGTGGCGGTGGCGCGGGCGATGGCCAATCGGCCGAAATGGGTGCTGGCTGATGAGCCGACCGGCGCGCTGGATGAGGCCAATGCCCAACAGGTGCTCAAACTCATTCGCTCACTGTGCCAGGAAATTTCCGCCGGACTGCTTTTGGTAACGCACGATCTATCCATCGCCGAGCAGTTGGGGCGCAAGATTGAACTTCAGTCGGTGAATCGTTTGGACTAATCAGCTTACTTTCTTGCCGCTGTTACGGCGGCAGTGGGAATCATTACCATGAATCTACTGCAACTGGTTATGAAGCAAATGCGCCAGCGGGCGCTCTCCTCCTGGCTGACGCTCTTTTCGGTGATGCTGGGCGTGGCCCTGGCGATTTCCATTATGGTCATGCGCCGCGAAAGCCAGCATTTATTTGCCCAGAGCGATTTTGGATTTGAAGTGTTGGTCGGCCCGTCGCAAGGCTCACCGCTGCAATTGACGCTAAACACCATCTACCACATGGATCAAAGCCCCGGCACGCTGCCCTACTCGGTGTACGAGCAGCTTGTTGCCCCGCCGCCGGCTACGAGCGCTTCGGCCACCACCACCTCCCCCGCCGTCCCGTCCAGCTCTACCGCCGATGAATCAGCGCACATGAATTATGCGCCATTTGTGAAAATTGCGGTACCGATCGCCGTGGGCGACAGCTATCAAAGTCATCGCATCATCGGCACGTTGCCCAGCATGTTCGGCTTTGACGAATTGGGCAAACCCTTGGGCGGCTATGATGGGCTGGGCCAGCCTATCACCGGCGAAAAACAGGCCGACACATTTGAATACCGACGGGGAAAAAAGTTTACCTTGTCGGCCGGGCGCATGTTCGACAGCCGCAAATTTGAAGCGGTCCTCGGCTCGGATATCACCGCCCGCACGGGCCTGAAGCTGGGCGACGAATTTCAATCCACCCACGGCATGCCGCTGCCCAACCAGACGCCGGACGTGCATAGCGCCAAGTGGAAAGTGGTGGGAATTTTATCCCCCACCCACACCGCCAACGATCGGGTTTTGTATATTCCCCTGCTCAGCACCTACGCCATCGCGGAGCATGAAGAAGGCGAGCGAATCCAGCAGTTGATTCGCCAGGGACTTGATCCGGCCATCGCCCGCCGGCAGGTGGAGGCCGAACATGCCCAGCATGATGAGAAAGATCACGATGGCGCGGATGAGCATCATGATGCCGCCGCTGAGGAGCATCACGGCGATGAACCCGCCGGGCATCATCACCATCACGACCATGAGCCTTATACCATTCGGCCAGACGGCACGATTGCTATCGAGCTGCCTAAAAAGGATTGGAGCATCTCGGCGATCCTGGTCAAAACCCGCCCGCACCAGACGATGAACCTGCTGTATCTGTTCCAGGTTCGCCAAGGTCCGTCGGCGGTGAACCCGGCGCAGGTGATGTTTGAATTTTTCAATACCTTTTTCAAAGGCACAAGCCTGCTGCTGCTGACCATTGGCCGGCTGGTAACGATTGTGGCGGCGGTGGGAATTTTGGTCAGTATTTATAATTCGGTATCGGCCCGTATGAAGGAGATCGCCATATTGCGCGCTTTGGGAGCGACGCGCGTGCGCATCTTGTCGCTGATTTGCGTGGAAGCGGGATTGATCGGGCTGGTTGGCGGACTACTGGGCTTGGCCGCCGGCCACGGCCTGGCCGCCGCCGGCAGCGTCTACTTCAACCAGATTCTCGGCGAAGGGATTGATTGGCGTACCATCAGCCTGGATGAATGGGGCTATTTGCGCGATGTGGTGATTATCGCCCTGGCCGCGGGTCTGGTCCCGGCCCTCAAGGCGTATCGCTCACCGGTGGCCACTCATTTGAGCGGGCAATAAGCCCGCAAGGCGTATGCGGGAATTTTCGCGGGGAAACTGGAAACTTTCCCGCCGGCGGCGGATGCTTTATATAGCAAGAAATGACACCGATGATGGTCCAGGACTAAGATGACCCGTATGCAAACGCAAACTCCCCCGCGCATGGCCAGGCGAATCAACTTGCGCTTATGGCTGTTCGTCGCTGTGGCCCTGGTGATTGTCGGCGCGCCGGCCTACATCTACGTGCGGGAAATTCTCACCCAGGGCGTGCAAAAGCATGGGGAATATTACACCGTGGATTTGAAGGCCATGGGCAATTTCCCCTTTGATGAACTCAGTGGCAAATTGTCTGATGTGCCGGAGGTCTACCGAAAACTCGACGGCAAGCGCGTGGTGTTTGAGGGGCAGATGTACGCCGACGACGCCGCCGGGCCGGAGGTGAACCATTTCCAACTGGTCTATTCCATTGCCAAATGCTGCTTTGGAGGCCCGCCGCAGGTGCAGGAGCGCGTGTTTGCCAAAGTACCCAACGGCGGCAAGGTGGGCTACTACCCCGACCTGGCGCGCGTTACCGGCATCCTGCACGTGCGCACACAACTGGACCAGGGCCGCATCATCAGCCTGTACGACATGGACGTGGAAAAAGTCGAACCGCTGTAGGGTTTGTGTAGTAATCGCTACCAGCGACCTCCAGGTCTTGCGGGCAAAAAACTCAGAACCCTTGCATGGGGCGAATTATCCCCTCTCCTTGTTCTCGGGGAGAGGGTTAGGGTGAGAGTCGAGCGTTATAAGCTTAGGATCCTCGCATGGGGCGAATTATCCCCTCGCCTTGTACTCAGGGAGAGGGTTAGGGTGAGGGTCGAGCGTTGTGAGATCAGAACCCTCGCATGGGGCGAATTATCCCCTCGCCTTGTTCTCGGGGAGAGGGTTAGGGTGAGAGTCGAGCGTTACAAGCTTAGGATCCTCGCATGGGGCGAATTATCCCCTCTCCTTGTTCTCGGGGAGAGGGTTAGGGTGAGAGTCGAGCGTTATAAGCTTAGGATCCTCGCATGGGGCGAATTATCCCCTCTCCTTGTACTCAGGGAGAGGGTTAGGGTGAGGGTCGAGCGTTGAAAGAGCCTGGTTTTGGAGAGATTGCTCCTCCCCCACCTCAGCGAGCACGCGGTAGAGGGAGTAGCCATCGCCGCAAGCGCTTGCCTTGATAATCGCTGTTCGTCCCCTCGCTGCAACTTGACAAGTTTCCATGCTTTTCGTGATGATGGTAAGCCAGATGAGTAAAGTTATCGTGCTGCAACATGTGGGTCACGAAGGGCCGGGGCGCATCCTTCCCGTTTTTCAAGATTTCGGCATCCCCGTGGAAATTCGTCGGCTGCATCAAGGCGATGCCGTGCCGACCGACCCGGATCAAATCCGGGCGCTGATCGTGATGGGCGGCCCGATGGGGGTGGACGACGTTGGATCGGAGCGCTATCCCTTCCTGGCCGATGAAGTGGCCTTGTTGCGGCGGATGATCGAACTGGACCGCCCAGTGCTGGGCATTTGCCTGGGGGCGCAACTACTGGCCCACGCCGCCGGTGCCAAGGTGTATCCCAATATGCGACCGGCCGTCGGCGAAGCGCCGGTCGAGCCGGCCCCGGAGATGGGCTGGGGGCCGGTGAATTTTCCCTTCCCCGGCGGCACCGAGCCAATCGTCTATGGCGCGTATGATGGGACCATGATGTTTCATTGGCACTTTGACACCTTTGACCTGCCGCGTCTGGCGGCCCCGGCCAATGCCGCCCCGCCGCCGGCCCCGGCCCCGCCCACCGGCAATGCCTTGCTGAGCAGTACGCGTTTATGCAAAAATCAGGCGTTTCGGTTCAAGACCCGCTTGTTTGGATTTCAGTATCATTTTGAAATGACGCCGGATGGGATCGAGGCAATGCTCGACGCCGCCCGCGACGATTGGCAAAAGGTTTTAGGCCCGCAAGGCGCTGAGCAGATTCGCCGCGACAGCCAATTGTTCTATCCGCGCTACGAGCGCTTGGGCAATAAATTATTGGGCAACCTGGTGCAATTTCTGCATCTTTACCGATCATGACCCCCCGCCTCTGGTATCGGTGGATCAGTGCCCGTATGTATGGAGCGGCGCAGCGGCCCTTGGTGCGCCCGTGGGCATTATCATCACCGATATTAGTGCTCTTGATCTGCCTGCCGCTATTGCGTCCATTGCGGCATCCCGATCCGCGGCAGATGGGAGAACAGGAATTGGGACGGGTGGCGATGATCCAGTCCTTCGCCGAACACGGGACGGCGGCGATCGAGCAATCGACCTATCAACCGCTGGTGCAGCGGCGGATGGTTAACGGCCACATTTACAGCACGCAGCCGCCGATGCAATCGCTGCTGATGGCCGGGCCATACCAGATCATGCGTCGGCTGGGGCTGACGCTGGAAGATAACTCCACGCTGGTGCTTTATCTGCTGACGCTTTTTGGCATTACGCTGCCGGCGGCGCTCTCGGCGGGCTTGATTTACCGAATGGGTCGGCTCTTTGAGCTGCGCCGTCAGTTGCGGGCGTGTTTGGGCGCGGTGGTGGTGCTGGCCGGGGGACTGCTTAGTTATGGTGTGGCAATCAACGGTGCCGCCCCGGCGGGCACGCTGCTGCTGGCTTCGGCGGCGTGTCTGACACATTTGATCAGCGTGCCGCGTCCCAAGCGGGCGGCGGCCTGGCTGGCGGTGTCGGGGATGCTGGCAGCGCTGGCGGGGACGGTGGAACCGGCGGCGCTGATATTCCTGCCCTTGTTCGCGCTGGTGATGCTTTTTATGCGCTGGGGCTGGCGGATGCGGGCCGGGGGGTTGGGATTGTATCTGCTGGGGGCGCTGCCGCCGCTTTTTTTAAATGCCACGCTGGTTTTGCCGATGGGTGGATCGTGGCTGCCGCAACAGCCCTCGCTGGTGGAACTGAGCGGGCCGGTCAGCGCGCAAGCGGTATTTTATGATGAGGAGGATGTGCCGACGCGCTCGGTGTGGCTGGATATGGGAAGTTATATTGGCCGCACGTTGGAAACGCTGCTGGGAGCGCACGGGCTGCTGAGCCATTATCCCATGATTATTCTGGGATTGATCGGCATGAGCGCCATCTTGCACCGGCACTGGCCCGGCAGCATCAAAATGCTGGCCGGGGCGACTTTGCTGGGCGGCATCTGGATAATCCTCAGCCTCGCCCAACGTGACAGCGAGCGCGGCGAGCTGGGATTCGCCCAGCCGCAGTTTTCACTGTTTGTGCCGCTGTCGCTGTTTTGGATCGGGGCGTGGCTGCGCAAAGGACATCGGCCGGTTAGCTGGGTATTGGCGGGACTGCTCCTGGGGGTGAGTTTGACCTTGAGCGTGATCGGCGCATCGGACCCGATGCCGCGGGATGGTTATGGCGGCTATAGCGCCGCGACGGCGTTGCGGCAGTGGATCAATCCCGCTCTGCCAGGGGATTTGCCGCTGGCGCGAAATCCTTGATCGCCTGTTTGTGCATAAGATTCCGCTGGAAAAAGGCGACCAGTTTTTCGGTATTGTCTAGTTGCGCGTTGTTATCCACCAAAACCGGACGTTGCCCCTGGACGGCCAGCAAATTGTCCAAACGCATGTCGCGCTCATCCACGCGGTACATCCATTGAAAATTCCATCGCCAGAGCCAACGGGCCGCCGCGCTGCCAAGCAGGCGCGGCGGCATCCGGGCGCTGATCGCCACGTCCAGGTCGTTCAACGGGCGCAGCGCCACCACCGCCGCGGCCTGTGTGGACCGGGCGGCGGCCAATGCCGCATTGGCACCCGCGCCAATTCCAACCAGCCCGATCCGATCCCCATCCACATACGCACGGCGACAGAGCATGGCGTAGGCCCCGGCCAGGTCGGCCGATTCGCGCAGTCCAAAGGTTAATCCCGCACCGCCGGCCGCCGAGCGACTTTGCACCAGCAGCAGCACATAACCCGCTTCGTGCAGCGGGCGCACCCATTTAAGCCATTGGGCGCGATCAGCGCCGGCATCGTGACACAAAATCAGTGCCGGCGATCGCTGAAGCAGCGCCCGCTCGCCTTGACGCATGATACCCCGCTCATCCAACGCGGGGATCAACCAGCCGTCCACCGCCACACCGTCGGCGGCGGCGAAGGTAACCGGATCAAATGCCAGGGACTGTGAGCTTGGGTCCAGCGAATCGTCCGCGGCTGCGGGGTGTGTGTTGGTGTAGACCAATGTGGCAAAGAGCAATTCCACGCCGATGCACGCCGCCGCCGCCCCGGCCAGCCAGCGGCGCGGCGAACAGCGGACGATGCGCCGCAGCGTGGCGGCGCAAGCCGGCGCGATGACGCCCCATAGCGCAGCGGCCGCCGCGGCAAACTGGCGGCGCGGCGGCGCGGCCACTTCGGGGTCAAAAAATTCCACATTCATGCGAGGTCGCTGCATGATTTTTTTCCCATTCCCACCTTCATGAGCTAAGCGTACGATATGTTTGCGACGGAATCCAAGTGATCGGCGAAATGGTTCGTCGGCGGGTCCGATAACTTGCAATGACTTGAATGATCGGTTAGATCAAGGATGTGGAATTCGCAATGGAGTGCGAGGGCGGGTGGGGGAACCATGAAAAAATGCCACCGCCGGCCGCAACTCCCGCTTGTATAACCGGTTTTCTTAACCAGGGAGATGATATTATGGCACGTAAAGCGACAACCAAGACAACCAAGAGCCAGCCGAGCGTCAGCGTCGGCTCGGTAAGCACGCCGGTGCGTAACTCGGCGATTCCCAAAAGCCCCTTGCCGGCGGCCAAACAGTCGGCAACCCGCGAGCAGATCGCCCAGCGGGCGTACCAGATTCACCTGACCGGTCAAGGCGGCAGCGAACTGGAAAACTGGCTTCAGTCTGAGCGGGAATTGAACAGCATTTAACTGTAAATTCGCCGGCGGATTGCCGGTACACATGCTACGACTCGGGCGCTGGGCGCGCCGTTGCTTGCGAATTCCAAGCGACGCGCCCATTGCCCGATTTGCTTTTTGCGTGAATAGGGAAGGTTGGCCGCGGGGGCGGGATGCGGCGGGCGATGTTTTTTACTGCACTCCGGCAGATGGCTGACGAGTTTCCATTCGCGCCGAGCTGGGGCTTGGCGTTTCCAGGTAAGGGTGAGGATATGATGAACTGCCTGTTCGCCGATGGGCTACGTGCAGCCTATCAGCAAACGGACAATGCAAAACAAAGTCGCGCTGGATGATTGGACGCACGACAATTGGTACAAACATTTTCTGGCTCTCCGCGGAACCCGCTGATGGATGCCAAGCTGCCAGGCTCGGACATGCGATATTTCGCCCAGAACGTGGTTTCTAGGACATGGCAGGTATGTTTACCAGCGTCTTTCGCGGAGAGCCCATTTTCTGGAATAAATGACAACACACCGCGCTTGCCCGCGTGGCTGGGGAATGTAAACTAGTGGGTACTTTTAACGGGAGCAGGCATGCGCTGTGGGATTGAAGCATTGGAAGGCCGGACGCTGTTGTCGGCCGGGCCGCAGATCATCAACACCTTCGCAGACAATCGCGGGCAAGTGGTTTTAAGCGCGGATGCGGACCTCAACGGCGCGGGGATTAATTACGATTCATGCCGCATGTTCACCGCCGGCCCGGACGGGCTTTTCCGCACGGCGGATGATGTGCGCTTGTCGCCGCTGGTGCAGTACAACGCCGACACGCGGCAGATCGTGATGCAGGCCGATCTGCCTGCCGACACCCCCTACCGCGTGAATATTCGCGCCAATATGGTAACCGGCGTGAACATGGCGTGGCTGGACGGAGAATTTCATGGGGGGAAGGTCGCCAGTGGGGATGGACAGGCCGGCGGAAACTATAAATTTATCTCTAATCCCAGCGCGCTGAAAGTGGCGCGGTTCACCACGATTACCGGTGCCATGAACGTGCAGCTTGACCCGCAGGTAGCGCCGATCACGGTGGGCAATTTCACCAATTATGCCAACAACGGCATGTGGGACGGCACATTCTTCCAGCGCAGCGAAAAAACCCCGCTGCACGTATTGCAAGGCGGGGGCTATACCGTTACCAGCGCTAATCAAGTTGACGCGCTCGGAAAATATGATCCGATAGTGATGGAGCAGGGGTTAAGCAATGTGGCGTATACCATCGCCATGGCGCGGAGCAGCGATTTGAACAGTGCCAGCAATCAATGGTTTTTCAATACCGCCGACAATACGAATTTGGACACGCTCAATGGCGGGTACAGCGCCTTCGGCGCCGTGGCCGGAACGCCAGGGCGGGCGGTGCTGGACCGGCTGGCGGCGTATCGCACGGTCAACGCCGGCGGGCAGATTCTAGGCCAGCTTCCGGTGAAAGATTACGACACGGTGATCGCTCGCAACAGTTATGATCCGCAGGTGGACTCGATCTTCGTGTATCGGGTGGCGATGAAGATGCTATTGTCGCCGGTGGCGTAGCAAGGTTCACTCCAAATCGTACATGGAATTGTCAGGGGAGAAAAAACCGCAGTCGGCGGGCAAGCCCGCATAACCGGCCGAGTAAAGTTGGCGGAAGCTTTCGGCGTGGCCGTCGGCGAATGCGGCGTTGGTCATTTTACCGTGGCGAAGTCCCTGGGTGCCGGCGGTGCGTCCGCTGAAAGTGCCGTCGCCGGGGCTGGTTTGCGGGCAACGCATAAATTTATTAGCGCCGTTTCGCCATTGTCCATCGCCAAAGAGGATGCAGCCGGCGCTGTTTTTCACCTGGCCGAGTTTGGCGGGGGATTTGATCACTTCCAAGTCGCCGCGGCCGATGTAGCTGGTGTTGTAGTTGTATCCGGTATAGGGATCGGCCAGGGTGTTGGAACGACCGTCGTACGAGGGGCATTGCTGGATGCGCGCGTCGGTTGAGCCGCCCCAGAGCAGGCCGGGGGTTATGGTGAGTTTGCCGGTATGCAGATCGGTGGTGACGGTGAAATCCCAGTTGTAGGCAATGGCCACGTCGGGCGTGCTGACACCATAATAGGCGCTGGGATAATGGCCGGCGTTGAGAGCGGCATAGTTGACGGCGGCGATGACCATCTGCCGCATGTTGCTGAGGCATTGCACGCGGCTGGCGGCGACGCGGGCACTGGTCAGCGCGGGCATGAGGATGCCGATGAGCAAAGCGATAATGCCGATGACGACCAGCAGCTCAACGAGGGTAAATGCTTTTTTAACCATGGGGGCACAAGATAAAAGGGCCGGTTCGCCTTGCGCTGGATAGCCCAGGGCGAACCGGCGGCGCGAGGCGTTTAATGGCGGCGACGCAGCAGCGACAGTCCACCCAGAACCAGCAGACTCAAACCCGCCGGTTCGGGAATGGCCACCACGCCGTTGAGGAACAAATCGGCGTATTTGAGGACGGTTGTCTCCGAATAATAAATCGAGTGGGCGGTCGGGGATGTATTGCCCTGGCTATCTATCCACAATGGATCGCTGAAGCGGATGTAATTGATGGTGCTTAGGCCCAGGTTGGCCGGGATGGCCAGCCAGGTTCCGCCGGCCGAGCCGCCCAGTTGCGTCAATACCCGCGCCAGAGTCATGTTGGTGAAATCAGCGGCGCTGCCGACATATGGCTTAGAGAAATTGGCCAAAATCGCATTAGCTGGCGCAACAGCAGCATAGGGGGAACCGATATTGGCGTAATAATTGGCCGGCATGTCGATTTGCACGCGGCCAAGGGATTTCATGTTGTTTACGTCCGCGCCCACTTCCACGATGGCGCTGCGCTCATAGCTGTACTCGCCCTGGGTAAAGGTGGTTCCGACCAGCCCGTCGGGATAGGCGTAATCAGAAAAACCGGCATTGGAAAAGATACCGATCATCGGCCCGGAGACCACGCTCATGGTTTTGGGGAACTGGAAAGTAACCGAGCCGGTGCGTCCGAAGGCGGCCAAGGCGCTCTCTTCGTAGTGGGCGTTGAAGGGAGTCAACACGCTGGGCGGATACCCCCCGCCGCCGGCGACAGTGGGGCTGGGCTGGCCGAGGGCCACCGAAGCATCACCGTACCCTGACAATAGCGTCCCGCCGCCGGTGTACAAATCCCCGCGGGTGTAAGAGGTTACGGAAGAAACGAAAACGGCCTCGGCCTGGACGGCGGCGGCCAACGATAAGACCGCCGCGGAGGCGGTCAACAATGAAGAACGAAACACGAAACACTCCCTGTGCCGAACAGCGCGGCACCAAACAAAAAACCCTCGTCCCCGGGCGGCGTAAAAGTCGCATGGGGACGAGGGTTTGCTGTTTGGATGCCGGGCGCGGTCGAAAAGGCGCGGGCCTGGCGGCACAAGAGCAACCCGGCCCGTCCCAACCCGCGAGGACGAATTACCGAATCCGCGAAGGACATCCCTCGCGGTCAACTGCCCGGGTCGGTCTTCTGGCTTGGAATCCAGGCGGGAAAAATTCCCATCGCCTCGGCCTTCCCATCCGCAAAGGACAGTGGCCAAGGCAACCTGAGCGATTCCTTACAGCGGCGCGTCCACGGCGGATTTTCACCGCCTTCCCGTCGTCAGCCGAAGCTGACGGGCTTGTGCCACCCGTGCATTGTCGAAAAACAGTTTACCGCAGGTTTGGCTCGATGCAAGCGACGGCGGCCCAACAAGCACCAAAACACCAAACATTGCAACCGAAACCGCGCGGGCCGGGCCGCCACGCCATTGCCGCCGGCCTTTAGCACGCGGGCAGCAGCGGCAGCCACACCCTCATTATTCCCACTTTGCGGTTGCCCCACAGGCAGTAGGGAACCAGCTTGAGTTTGGCGGGTGTGGTTTTGGGCTTTTTCCATGTTCGGTATAACTGGCCGCGCCACTCGGCGATATCCTGTTTCACGGCCTTGGCGCTGATCGTCAGAGCGCCGTCAAGCATCTTGGGATCGCTATGGGTGGTCCAGCGCGCTTTTTGCGGGATCGCCAGGGCGGCCATTTCCGGGCCATTGTCCACTTGCTCGGCGCAGTACACCATCGGCCCGCGCTGCACGGCCACGCGCAGGGAATTATTGCGGCACAGCGGATGGGTTTGCATCAAGCGCACCTCCATGGGCAATTCCAGTCGCACCACGTCGCCGTCGCTCCATTTACGCGATATGTAGGCATAGCCGCGGCGCGGTTTGATACGCACCAATTTGCCATTGATGCTGATGCGGTGTTGATCGCACCAGCCGGGAATCCGCAAGGCCAGCGTCCAGCGGGCCGGGGACTTTGCGCCAATAGTCAGTTGCACGGTTTGGTCCCAGGGGTAGCGGGTTTTTTGTTGCAGCGCGATGGCGCCGCCGGCCACCTGCAAGCGGGCGCAGTTGTCGCCGTACAGGTGAACATAAATTGAATCGTCCGCGGTGGAGTAAAATAGCTGGTTGATCTCCGCCAGCAGGCGGGCGATGTTGGGCGGGCAGCAGGAACAATCAAACCAGGGCTGGCGAAAGGCCGAGAGCGTGGCGGCCTGAGTGGTCAGGGCGTCGTAATCCACCTCCAGTGGATTGGCGTAGAAGAAGCGGTCGCCTTTGAGGCTTACGCCGCTGACGACGCCGTTGTAGAGCGCCTTTTCCATGATGTCGCCATAGCGGCCATCCGGATCGATATGCAACATGCGATGAGCCGCCAGGGCCAGGGCAATGGCGGCGCAGGTCTCGGCGTAAGCGGTTTCGTTGGGCAGGTCGTAGTCGGTTGTGAAGCGCTCATTGTGGCGGGCGGAGCCGACGCCGCCGGTGATGTACATGCGCTGATCGACCACATTATCAAACAGGCGTTTGCAGGCCGTCAAAAGTCGGTCGTTGGCGGTGGCGGCGGCCACGTCGATCGCGCCGCTGAGCAGGTAGAGGGCGCGAACAGCGTGCCCCTCCATTTTGTCCTGTTTGACGATAGGCGTCTGGGCCTGGAAATATTCCGGGGTTTGATGCCACTGTACGCGCTTGTCGCCGCGGGCATCGGCTTCCTGATCGAAAAAGAAAGGTTTTCGGCCGCGCTGGGTTACAAAGAATTCCGCCAGCTTCTGGTAGCGATCCATTCCGGTGGCGTCGTAGAGTTTCATCAGCGCCAACTCGACTTCCGGGTGGCCGCAGTAGCCGGGGATTTGATCTTTGCCGGGACCGAACACCTGGGCGATATGGTCGGCATAGCGGCAGAGGCAATCCAGCAGTTTACGTTTGCCGGTGGCCTGGAAATAAGCGACCGCGGCCTCCATCAAGTGGCCGGCGCAATACAACTCGTGCATGTCGCGCAGGTTTTTCCAGCGATTTTCCGGCTGCACGACGGTGAAAAAGACATTGAGATAGCCGTCGGGCTGTTGGGCGCTGACGACCAGATCGATCACCTGATCCACCTGGCTCTGGAGCTGGGCATCGGGATGCGTGGTCAAAGAGTAAGCGACGGCCTCGATCCATTTGGCCAGGTCGGAGTCCCAGAAATGATGGGGCTGATTGGGCTGGCCGGGCTTCCAGTCGAGTTTGAAGGCGTCAATGCGATGGGTGTTTTTGCATTGCTGGTATTCGATGGGCAGCGTAACGGTGCGGTTGCTGTCCTGCCGCTTCTTCCAGAATCCGCCGGTAAGCGAAACGTCCTTCAATGCAACGGGGCGCAACCTGCGCTGGAGTTTTGGGGCTGACTTATTCATGGGAGAAGATGATTGCCTGAGTCGGGCGGGTTGTAAAGGGCAAGCGCTGCGTTGGCCGCAAAGCCGATGAGCGGATAAAGTTGCCGACGATGGAACTGCTGATTAACTGCGACCGACTAAAGAAAACCTATGGCCCGCGCACGCTTTTTTCGGGGCTGTCGCTGGCGCTGGGCGACGGGCAACGAACCGGCTTGATAGGCCCCAACGGCAGCGGCAAAAGCACGCTGCTGAAGATACTGGCGGGGCTGGAGTCGGCGGACGAGGGGGAGATGGTCCGGCGGCGCAACCTGAGCTGCCGTTATGTGGCACAGGAGGATCGATTTGAGCCGGGGGCGACGGTAAGCTCAGTGCTGGAGGCGGCGATCGCCGGGGAGCATCTGCCGGATCAAAAACGCTGGGCGGCGGTGTCGATTATGGCGGGGAAGATCGGATTTGCCGACCGCCAGCAAGCGGCCGACACGCTTAGCGGCGGGTGGAAAAAACGCCTGGCAATCGGTGAGGCGCTGATTACCAAGCCGGATTTGCTGCTTCTGGATGAGCCGACCAATCATTTGGATCTGGAGGGGATCGACTGGCTTGAGCGGACGCTGGAGGAGATGGTTTTGCCGTTTATGGTCATCACCCACGACCGCTATTTTTTGGAGAGCGTAACCAATCGCATCATCGAACTGAATGCGGCCTTTCCCGGCGGCGTTTTCACGATCGACGGGCCGTACAGCCAGTTTTTAGAAAAGCGGGAGGAATTTTTGCAGGCCCAGCGTAGCGAGCAAAGCTCGGTGGCCGGGCGCGTGCGCCGCGAAATCGAATGGCTGCGGCGCGGGGCCAAGGCGAGGACCACCAAGGCCAAGGGGCGGATTCAAGAGGCCCAGCGCTTAATGGGGGAACTGGCGCAGCTCAAGACGCGTAACGAGGCTGGCAAAGCCATCAGCGTGGATTTCGCCTCCGGGGGCAAGCAGACGCGCAAACTGGTGGCCGGCGTAAAATTGGGTTATGGCTATGAAGACAAGGATTTATTTAGGGGTATTGATGTAACGTTGTCGCCGGGATTGAAGCTGGGGATTGTGGGTCCCAACGGCAGCGGCAAGTCAACGCTGCTGCGGCTGCTGACCGGGGAGCTGGCGCCGCGGTCGGGCACCATCCGCGTGGCCGAGGGTACGCGAATCGTTTATTTCCGCCAGCAGCGGGAGCGGTTGGATGGCGCACAGACTTTAAGGCGGGCCTTGTCGCCTCATGGCGATCAGTTGATGTACCGCAACAAGACCATTCACGTCAGCGGTTTTGCTCAGCAATTTTTATTTCGCACCGAGCAGTTGGATATGCCGGTCGGCCAGCTTTCCGGTGGCGAGCAATCGCGAGTGCTGATTGCGCAGCTCATGTTGCAGCCGGCGGACGTGCTGGTATTGGATGAGCCGACCAACGACCTGGACATCGCGTCGCTGGAGGTGCTGGAAGAGGCGCTGGAGGAGTATCCCGGCGCGGTGGTGCTGGTAACGCACGACCGCTACATGATCGAACGGTTGTGCGATGAACTGGTGGGGCTGGACGGGCTGGGAGGAGCGGGGGTGTATGCGAGCCTGGATCAGTGGGAGCAGGCCCGCGAGCGGGCCAAAGAGAAGGCGACGGCGGCGAAGCAAAATAGCAGCGACAAAACCCGCGGCCCGACGCCTCGGCAAAAGAAAAAAGGCTTGAACTGGAATGAGCAAAAAGAATACGACGCGATGGAGCAAACCATCGTAGAGGTCGAACAGCGGGTGCAAGCGCTGCACCAGCTCATGAATAATCCGGCGCTATTAGCCGATCACGAAAAATTGGCGGAGGTGTGCCAGGAAGCGCACGAGGCCGAGGAGCGGGCGACGGGCTTGTATGCCCGCTGGCAGGAATTGGAGGCGCGGCGTGAATAACTTTTGGGATGCGGTGCGGCAGCGCCCTTGAGCGGGGCCGGCGACATCCAGCAAAGGTAGCGGATGATAGAGAGAGAGGTGCGGCAGCGCTCTTGAGCGGGGCCGGCGACATCCCCACGGTCGAGTAGGTCTACGCGGTGAGGATCGCGGCACCGCTATTTTGCCTAGTCGGCTGCATCTATTGGCCATCGCCGATCCAGCGTTTACAATTTGCGCGAATGTTTCGCCATGTTCCCAATGCTTTGACGGTTTTGCGGCTGGTGCTGGCCGCGGTTTTTTTCGTGCTGTTATCATTTTACCAGTATGAGGGCCGGGGGGATCCGACATTGTTGAATGTGTCGTTTGTGGTTTACCTGGTGGCGCTATTGACGGATTTTTTTGACGGTTTTTTGGCCCGGCGATGGAAAGTGGAGGGCGTTTTCGGGCGGGTGGTGGATCCGACGGTGGATAAGGTGCTGGTGTTGGGTGGATTTATCTTTTTCGCCGGCAAGAATTTTATTATCCCCCACGGCCAGCTTGATCAGATTCCCAATAACGTGCACACCATCACCGGCGTGGCACCTTGGATGGTGGTGCTGATTTTGGCGCGGGAGCTATTGGTTACGGGCCTGCGCGCCGGCATTGAACGCCAAGGCGCGCATTTTGGCGCCACCTTCAGCGGAAAGCTGAAGATGGTGCTGCAATCGCTGACGATCCTGGTCATCTTGGTCTACGTGAATTACCGTCCACGGCTTTTGGAATGGAACTGGGAAACCGCTGCCCGGCATTTCCGGGATGGATTTATCTACCTGACACTCTTTATCACGCTCTGGAGCGGGCTGCTGTATATTCGCCAGGCCGTCAGTTTGTATCAGCAGCCATCCCATGAATAAATTTAAACTTTTCCTGGCGACGATCGCGGGCAGCTCGCTGTTGCCCGGCCCGCATGGCACCTGGGGCAGCGCGGCGGCGGTGCTGCTGCTGGGAGCAATAGGCTATTTTTGCCACCTGTCCGGCGGCGCGTGGCAGGGGCTGCTGTTGTGCGGACTGGTGGTATTTGCCGCACTGTCGCTATGGCTGGGGCCGTGGGCCGAGCGGCGATGGAGCGGGGAAGATCCCGGTCGCTTTGTGCTGGATGAGGGCGCGGGAGTTTGCCTGACGTGGCTGGGCGTGCCGCTGGATGGACGTTATGGACTGTGGGGGGCGGCAGCGGTGGTTTTTTTGGCGTTTCGGCTGTTTGATGTCATTAAACTTCCGCCGGCGCGGCAATTGGAACGGCTTCACGGCGGATGGGGAATTTTACTGGATGACCTGGCGGCGGCGGTTTACGCCAACGTTCTATGTCAACTGTTACTGAGGTGGTTATGAACGATTATCTGATCTCGTGTTTGCTGGGGATAGTCGAGGGTTTGACGGAATTTTTGCCCGTCAGTTCCACGGCCCATCTGCGGATCGTCGAGCAGCTTTTGCATTTGCCGCTAAGCAGCGACTACTGGAAAATGTACTCGATCGTGATCCAGTTGGGGGCGATCTTGTGTCTGCCGATTTATTTTTTCTCGCGAATTAAAGGTTTTTGCGCCACGTTTCCTAAGGGCCGCGACGGCGATCGCACCCTCTGGACGCATCCGTTGACGCTGGTGCTGTTGGCGTTTGTATTGACGGCCGGGCCCTCGTGGTGGCTGGAAAAGAAGATTGGCAAGAATCTGGAAAGCCTGACGATCATGGGCGCGGCCTTGCTGATCGGCGGCGTGGTGATGTGGGTGGTTGATGTTTTGTTCACGCGGCCGCGGACGCTGGAGATGGAAAAGATGTCCACGGCCCAGGCGGCGTGGGTGGGCCTGCTGCAAAACCTGGCGGCGATATTTCCGGGCACCAGCCGCTCGATGGCGACCATCAGCGCCGGACAAAGCGCCGGCATGTCGCGGGCCGCGGCCTTGGAGTTTTCATTTTTCCTGTCGATTCCCACGATGTTCGCGGCCACGGGCTATAAACTGCTCAAGCCGCTGGCCGCGGCGCTGCGCGGCAAGCCAGCGGGGGATTATGTGATGGACGCCCACCATTGGGGGGTGCTGCTGGTCGGATTCGTAGTGTCGTTCTTCGTAGCCTGGGCGGTGGTGGCCTGGTTCATGGCCTGGGTGCGCAAGCACGGCTTCGTCCCCTTTGCGGTTTACCGGATCATCATCGGAATCGCCGTGCTCATTTGGTCCACACGAATTGCGGTATGATGTTGAGTGTTGAATGTGGAATGTGGAACGGACGGAGTACCGCAATGTAGTCAGTAGTCCGTGGTCAGTGGTCAGTTGCAAAGGCAATTGCTACTGACAACGGACTACGGACTACGGACTTGCTCAACAATCAACATTCAATACGCCCCCTGGGTATCGACGTATTTCATTACTTCATTTCATCCACCAAGGTATTTGACGCCTGGATTTCCACGCGACGGTTGTCGGACTGGGCGTCGGGGGTATAGACCTGTCGGACCAGCGGCTCGAAGGTGCTGCATCCCTGCACCCGCAACACTTCCAACTCCACGCCGCGGGCGATCAGATAATCCGCCGCCGCCTGGGCCCGGCGCAGCGACAAATCCATCTTCTGTTGCGCCGCGGCATTTTCCGGCAAATCATCCAGCGATGTGTGGCCCTTGACCATGACGATATTGCGGTGGCCCTTGATCTTTTCGGCGATCTGGTTGAGGGTAGCGATGGCTGCGGGCGAAAGTTTGGGATCCCCCGCCGCGAAGATCAAACGCCCACCCACCACGGCCTGTTTGCCGTCACGAATACTGGTTACTTCCTGATCAACACCGGTGGCGCCGTCAGTGGGAACGGGAGTCTTGCCGCCGGCGCCGGGGCTTTTCAGCGGCGGCATTTTTTGCAATTTGTTGAGCAGCATCTGCACATCCACCGGATCCTTGCTGTGGGGATCGGGCAGATAGTCAAAGGCCTCGCGGATGGCGGCGGCGACCTTGACCCATTCATCATTGGCTTCGGCGCTACCGGCCTTGCCGGGATTGGGTTTGAGTACCCAAAGGATCACGAAAAACCCCATCATGAGCATGACCAGGTCTGCGAAGGTGAAGATCCATTCCGGGCACTCTTCGCACTCCTTGGCTTTACATTTACAGGGTTGCTTACTGGCCATGAGCGATACGGGTCAAAGGACTGCTGAGCGAATCAGCGAAAAAACGGCCGCGGCGATGGCTCACCAGGTGGCTGGCCGTCAAGTTACGCGGCTTTGGGCAGTGCCGCCTGCTGTTTGCTGGACAGGAAGCTGAGCAACTGCATTTCCACCACGCGAGGGTTGTTGCCCGCCTGGATGGACAAAACGCCTTGGAGAATAATTTCTTTGACAAACAATTCTTCGGCCGAGCGCAAGGCCAGTTTTTCAGCGATGGGGCCGGCCACCAGGTTTTGCAGAATGCAGCCGTACAGCGTGCCAACCAGGGCAATCGCCAAGGCCTTGCCAATGACGCTGGCTTCGCCGCCAAGGTTGCGGAACATGGCCACCTGGGCAATGAGCGTGGCCATCAAACCGAAGCCGGGGCCGAATTTGGCCATGGTGCCGAAAAAGTGCTTGCCGTGCTTGTGACGTTCGCCCATGGCCTCGACCTCGATACGCAAAATGCGTTCGATGATTTCCGGGTCGGTGCCGTCAATGGTCAGTTGCAGGCCGCGGCGAAGGAACGGGTCCGGGGCCTCGCGGGCGACGGTTTCCAAAGCCAATACCCCGTCGCGTCGGGCGGTTTCGGCGTATTGCACCATTTCTTTTATCAAGTGCTGCACATGCGTATCTTTGCTGAAGAGCCACTTTTTCACGTAATTGAGGGCATTGGTGATGGTATGCAGGGGCATGGAAAGCAGGCAGGCCCCGGTCGCGCCGCCAAAGACCAGGAAAAATTCCGCCGGCTTCAGGTAAGCGCCGATGGCCCCGTGGGAGGCCTCGTACATGGAAAAAATGACCGCGCCCCACGCCAGCAGCAGTCCAAATAATGTGGCCAAATCCATCGGCAACCCTTTCGCCTCGACCCGCCACATGGACGGACCTTCCGTAGCGCAAAACACCTGCTAGTTATGTCGGCCATTTGCGCCTGAAAGGAATAATTATCGGGCGTACGTTGGCGATGAATATCGTGGCGGTGCCAAGCAGGCCGGGCGCAATCACATCATCGCCAGGCCGCCGCGCCCGGGGCGGTGCTTTTCCTTGCGGCTGGGGCGGCCTACGATAAGGTCATGAATGGATCATCCACTCCCCCGCTGCCTCGGCAGTGGATTCGTTTTGCCGCTTACAAACTGGACCCGGCGTTTCATCGGCTGGGCAGTGAGGAGCGTATCGCCGCACGCGAGGAATTTGCCCAGCTTGCGCCTGTGGCCCCGGAAGAGGGCCAGCGATTGACCTATAGCTGTGTGGGGTTGCGCGGCGACTGCGACTTTATGTTCTGGACCATTGCCTGGGATGCGTCAACGCTGCAAAAGCAGCAGGCGGCGATCAATCACACCCGCCTGGGGGCGTATTTGACGGTGGCGCACTCCTTTTTGTCGATGACCAAGCGGAGTATTTACATCGACAAGCTGGATCCGCATCACACCGAGAGCCGCACCTGCATCGTGCCGGGCAAAGGCAAGTACATTTTCGTCTATCCCTTTGTCAAAACCCGCAAGTGGTACTTGCTGCCGATGGATAAGCGGCAGGAGTACATGGATGATCACATTCGCGTTGGCAATAAGTATCCGTCGGTGAAGCTCAATACCACGTACAGTTTCGGATTGGACGACCAGGATTTTGTGGTGGCGTTTGAAACCGATGTGGCCCAGGACTTTCTGGACCTGGTGATGGAACTGCGCTCCACGGAAGCCAGCGAATTTACCGTGCGCGACACGCCGATTCTGACCGCCGTGAGAATGGAGATGAAGGATATTTTGGCGCAATTGATGTAGATGACTTTTGCGGCGACAAGTGAAATGGCAAATACGGCGCGGGCGTCATTGGGTTAAAACCATCACTTCGCGCAAACGCAGCAGATTGCTCAAGGGCGCAACGGTGATTTCCGCAAACAGCGGCATTTCTTTGGCGCGGGCGATCCTGGTGATGGTTCCCAACTTGTAGCCTTGGAGGTTGACGGGCCAGTCGCCATCATCGAGAACGGCCCAGTCCCCCACTTTCAGGCCGGTCATTTCCACGTCCTTCTTGTAATCGCGGTCGCGCGAGATCATGGTGCCCTCGCCGTGGCCGGAAAGTACCACTGGGGACATGGCCACCCGCACAAATTGAAGCGAGCCATCCGGCCCGGCAACAAAGCGGCCGAAACCCGCCTGCACCTTGAAGCCCACATCGGTCATCAGCCGCACCGCCGCACTGCCCATCGAGAGGCGCTGCACCCGCCCCACCAGCCCACCGGCGTAAAGAACCGGCTGATTAACGGCGATTTTGCCGGGAGTAGCTTGGATCAAAAGGGCATCGCGCCCGCCGACATCGGCGCCGGTAACGGCGGCGGGTACACAAAACTGGCGAATATCGCCCAGTGCCTGACGGTCGGCGTTGAGCCGCTTGAGATCCTGCAACTGCTTTTGCAAGGAGGCCGACAAGACGCGCAATTGCTGATTTTCGATTTGCAAGGCGCTGTCGGAACGGACGGTGCCGTTGGGGCCGCCGTCGGTCCAAGGCTGGGGCCGCACGCGCTGATCGATGCGCAAAAACAGGGTTCGCAGCGGCCAGGAGACCGGCTCAAATATTCCCTGCACGCCCGCCCGCATGGGATCGGTCAGGCCGCGTGAGACCACAAACGCGCTCAAGCCCGCCAGCAGCATCAGCCCGACGAAAACCGTATTAAAGCGGGGAGAGAGCATGATGAAATTGGCCCCGCGCCGTCAGGGCGTTTTTACAATGCGATCACCGGACGAATGCCTTGACGCCGCTAGCAAGATGCGCCGCCGCATAACGCGCCCAAACGCACGGCCCGCGCCGCCTTAGCCCTGCCCACCGACCATTGAACATTAACCCCTGACCACTGACCATTGACCCCTGACCACTGACTACTGACCACTGACCACTGACCACTGACTACTGACCACTGACCACTGACCACTGACTACTGACCACTGACCACTGACCACTGACCAATGACTACTGACCACTGACTAAAATCATTACATTTCATCAGCGTCGGATTCCATGGTGTCTTTCCACAGTTCCAGGTTTTCCAGGTAGACGCTGGTTCCGCGGGCCACGCACGTCAGCGGGTCTTCGGCAAGGCGCACGTCCAAGCCGGTGGCGTTGGAGATCACCGTGGTCAAGCCGCGCAGCAGGCTGGAGCCGCCAGCCATGGTGATACCGTTGTCCACCAGGTCCGCGGACAATTCCGGTTCGGCCAGTTCCAGTGTGCGGGTTACCGCCTCAATAATCTGCGTAACCGGATCTTGGAGCGCCTCGCGGATTTCCGCGGCGGTAACCTGCGTTTTACGCGGCAGGCCGCTGATCATGTCGCGGCCGCGCACTTCCATGCCCGGCTCATTATCGCCCATGGGGGCGGCGGAGCCGATCTCGATTTTGATACGCTCGGCCATCTGCTCGCCAATAGCCATGTTGTAGGTTTTTTTCATGTGTCCGACGATCGCCTCATCGAAATCGTCGCCGGCCACGCGCACCGACTCGCAGACGGAAATATCGGCCAGGGAGATAATCGCCACCTCGGTGGTTCCGCCGCCGATATCCACAATCATGCTGGCGGTTGGTTCGGTAACCGGCAGTCCGGCACCGATGGCCGCGGCCATCGGTTCCTCCACCAGAAAGACGCGGCGGGCACCGGCGCGTTCAGCGCTATCCAGCACCGCCCGCTTTTCCACGGCGGTAATACCGCTGGGAATGGCGATGACCACGCGCGGACCAATAAAATGTTTGCGGCCATGCACCCGGCGGATGAAATAACTCAGCATCGCCTCGGTAATTTCAAAATCGCTGATGACGCCGTCTTTCAGGGGACGAATGGCGGTGATGCTGCCGGGGGTTTTTCCCAGCATCTCCTTGGCCACCAGCCCCACGGCCTGGCCGTTTTGCAAAACGCGGTTGGTGCCTTTTTTCACGGCCACCACGCTGGGTTCATTGAGGACGATTCCTTCGCCCTTCACGCAAACCAGTGTGTTACAGGTGCCCAGGTCGATGCCCATATCGATGCTGAACAAACCTAGAAGTGAGTCAAAAATCACGAACGCTGCTCCTTGACGACGTTTAAGCCATCCCTGGCGCGTCGCCAATGGGGAAGGATACCCGTGGGCCGATGCCACTGCAAACCGTCGGGGAAAATTGCACAGCCGCGGCGGCGCGGTTAAAGTACCCGCCGTTGGGGCCGTAGCTCAATTGGGAGAGCACCGCGTTTGCAACGCGGGGGTTGGCGGTTCGAGCCCGCTCGGCTCCATTATTGTCTGCGCCACTGGTGGCGGCTACAAAAGCTCACATTCCTTGAGATAATGGAGACTGAAAGCGATGGTTTGCATCGCGTCCAGGTGCCGCAGTTCATCCTGCTCCACTACCGCCCAGCCCACGCCCGTTTCCTTGGCCGCGATCATCGCCTGTTTGATCGGCACCACGCCGGTGCCAACGGCGGTGAATTTGGCTTTTTCCGTACCCAACGCCGCGGTATCCTTCACGTGAATGACCGGTACGCGCCCGCTCATTCGTCGCAAAACCCGCACGGGGCATTCGCCGCCAAAGCTCGTCCACATAATGTCGATGTTAAAAGCCAAAGCGGCCGGATCGGTGTTTTGCGCCAGGATATCCAGGGCGTAGACGCCGCCGAAACTTTTCTTAAATTCGTGATCGTGATTGTGATAGCACAAGCGGATGCCCTCTGCGGCCAAGGCCGCGCCGGCGCGGTTGTATAACTCGGCGTCGGCTAGAATTTGCTCGCGGCTATCGGCCGGGGCCCACCAACAGGTAACCCGCGGCGACTGGAGCGCTTTGGCGTTGGCGATAATCTTGGGCAACTGATCGCGCAACTGCTCGCGCATGCCGCTGATGGTCAAAACCTTCAAGCCCAAGTCGTGAAAGCGTTTGACATTGTCGGCGGTCTTGTCGCCGGCCAGCAGACTTTCGCCGCCTTCGATACCTTCGTAACCCAACGCGGCAACCTGTTGCATGGTGCCCCAAAAATCCTTTTTGGTTAAATCGCCGACGATGCCAATGAGTCCAAGTTGCATGATTACTCCATAAATTTTGGCTCTGACGTATCGCTACCTTTAGTACACCAGCCCATCTTACGAACAAGCCTCCCACTGCACCAACACCACGGCATTAACTTTCATCCGTCCAAGGCCGATAAACACGGGGGAGACTGTGCGCATGGAAAAATGCCTGGATGACCCGTCCACACATGCCAACCGGCGTTGGCAGTTCGCCGGGCTAAACCTGTGGCGGTGGTCGGTGCTGGTTGCGATCGCGGCCCTGCCGCTGGCGTTTGTGCTGGCTCGCTATGGGGCCACGTGGCTGCTGCGCCGCGCCGCTCATTCGCTGATCGTGCCCTGGCCGTTGACCGTTCTGGCCGGCGTGATCGCGGCCCTGGCGATATTTGGCGCGGTTTGGCATATCCAGGTGCGCTGGCGGCGGCCGCTGCGGCGGCTGACCAACTGCCTCCAAGCCATTCGCGCTGGTCAAGCGCCGATTGACGAACTGGTGAGCGTGGATGGAGAACTAGCCGTTCTGACACCTCTTTTACGCGAAATGCTGCATGAATTGCGTGGCCAGGAAAAGGAAAACGCCCTGCTGCGCAGCGAGATGCACCAGCGGATTTGCATTCGCACCGACGCCTTGGAACGTTCCATTGGCGCATTGCGTCAACAGGCGGCCCGCGATGCTTTAAGCGGCTTGTACAACCGCCGCATGTTCGATCAGTGCCTTGGTGAAGTCATCGAACGCTGCCAAAAACAAGAGCTGGATCTGGCGCTGTTGATGGTGGATATCGACGATTTCAAGATTTTGAATGACACGCTGGGACACCCCGCCGGCGACGCGCTGCTGCGGGATATTTCCATGATTATTCGTTCGGGTATCCGCGAGAGCGATATGGCTTTTCGCTACGGCGGCGATGAGTTTGTAATCCTATTGCCCGGCTGCCCCGAGGCCGAGGCCCAACAGCTATGCCGGCGACTCTCGGAGACAGTGGATGGCCTGGCCAAACCGCTGGCGGTATTGCGTAAGCCGCGATTGTGCGTGGGCATATGCAATTTAAGTGAGCTGGACGAGCAGAGCGGAAGGGTACTGCTCAAAACCGCCGACCAGCGTTTATACGCTTTAAAACAAGCGCGTAAAAGCGCCCGGGCAGCGTGAATGAAAACTTAAAATGTTCCCGGCAGGGCTCTCGGCCATGAGCATGGCAAGTGTCATAAAAGCGTCATAAAAGCCATGCGGGTCTTTTGCTTTCGATCAAAAACCCCGGATTTTGCAATGTTCCCGGCAGGGCTCGAACCTGCAACCTACAGCTTCGGAGGCTGTCGCTCTATCCAATTGCGCTACGGGAACAAATCGGTGATTAAGTGTACGGCCCGCCGGGGCGTCTGTCCAGAAAAGCGCTGGCGGCGGCGCGTAATACTTGCACGTATAATCATACTACAAATCATTTGTTCCATGAGTCCGGGCGTGGGCGGCGCGCAGCTCCACGCGGCGAATTTTCCCACTGGCGGTTTTGGGCATGTGCGTAATGAACTCAATTTGCCGGGGATATTTGTAGGGCGCGGTTACCCGCTTGCAATGGGTCTGGATATCGCGTTTCAGCGTGTCGCTCGGGGCCAAGCCCTCGCGCAGAACAATATACGCTTTGACCACTTGGCCGCGCAGTTCATCCGCCACCCCCACCGCCGCCGATTCCAGCACCGCCGGGTGCTGCTGCAACGCGCTTTCCACTTCCGACGGGCCGATACGATAGCTGGAGGAATTGATGACATCGTCGGCCCGGCCTACGAACCAGTAGTAGCCGTCGGCGTCGCGCACAGCCATGTCGCCGGTCAGATAATAATCGCCGCAGATGCGCTGGGCCGTTTCCGCGGGGTTCTTCCAATATTCCTGGAATAAACCCATCGGCCGCCTGGGGTGGATGCGCACCGCCAGTTGTCCTTCCTGGTTGTCCTTCAGCACGTGGCCATCCTCGTCCAGCAAAGCCAGTTCGTAACCAGGTGCCGGGCGGCCCATCGATCCCGGCCGCACGGGATGCGCGTCGCTAGGAAAATGGCCAATCATCAAAACCGATTCGGTTTGGCCATAGCCTTCATGAATGGTCAAACCGGTTCCCTTCCTCCACGCTTCCAGCACCGGCGGATTGAGTGCTTCGCCGGCGCTGACGCAGTGCCGCAGGCGGGGGAATTTGCATGTAGACATATCTCGCCGCACCAATAGGCGCAAAGCCGTGGCCGGAGAGCAGAAAACACTGATGGGAAAACGCTCCAAGGCCCGCAAAACCAGCGCTGGATCAAATTTACTCCGCATGTCCACGGTAAATACGCATGCCCCCATTTGCCACGGCCCGAAAAAGCTGCTCCAGGCGGTCTTACCCCAGCCGGTATCGGCCAAAGCCCAGATCACATCATCGGGCTTCAGATCCAGCCAGTGGCCGCCGGTGATGCGATGGGCCAGGGCATAGCTCACCTGGGTATGCAAAACCATTTTTGCCTCGCCCACGGTGCCGCTGGTGAAATAGATGATGCCCGGATCGGCGGCGCGGGTGCGCGTCGCCTCCACCATCGCGCGGGGACGAGCCAATTCCGCATTGAAATCAACCCAGCCGGGCACGGCATCATCCAGTGCGATGCGCAGGCCGGAAAAATCGCCGGCCTTGGCCGCTCCCTCGGCGTCGGTGATTAAAGCGGTGATGTCCGCGACGCGCAGGCGCGCTTGCACATCCTGGCTGGTCAATAGCGGCGTGCCGGGAATGGGAACGGCCCCCAGGCGGATCAGTCCCAGCATGGCGATCCACCAGCCACTGGTTCGCTGCGACATGATCATCACATGGTCGCCGCGGCCAATGCCCAACTGGGCAAACAGCGAGCTGGCGGCGCGGGCCAACGAAGCCATTTCCCCAAAGCTGTAGACGCGCTGCTTTTCGAGCGATTCATCCACCCACCACAGCGCCGGCGCTTCGGGCCGCAGTGCCGCCCAGCGCTCAACGACATCCACGGCAAAATTGTAATATTCCGGTGCCTCAGGCAGATCCATAGGGTGGATATTGTAACGTGGCGCTGCGATGAAAAAAGATGCCGCTTGCGCCGTGTGGTTTTAAACGGGCGTGCCCACGGATTTTTGCACAAGTTAAGGAAATCAGCCTTCATGGCCAGTCAGAAACCATGGTTTCCGTTAGAAACGGTAGAGTGCAAAA
>JBBQBE010000011.1:0-52307 GCA_038317225.1 Tepidisphaerales bacterium
AATATGGCAACTCAAACCATGAATAAATGGAAGCCGGGAATGGACCTTCCTTACGTCGTGTCGTTTGGTCTGGATAGCATGCTTGCCATCGCCATCAGGGCTGCGTGGTTGAAGCCGGACAGGTCCGGGCAGCCGCTACTGCTTCCACCTGCGGTGCGAGCACTTGATCGACTGCGCGCAGTATTTACAGATCAGCAGAAACTCACCCCCGGCTTTGTTGTCAGCCTGCGTGAGGGAATGAACCTTACACAAACCGAGTTCGGCCGGAAACTGGGCGTGTCGAAGATGACCGTCAGTCGGTGGGAGTGCGGGAAGATGCGCCCCAGCCCCGTGGCGGCCAATTCAATTCTCAAGTTACAGACAGAAGCCCGGCAACATGGCGTACGGATCGACGGCGAAAAACGAGCAAAGTAGGAACCGGGAAGTTCCATCAAAGGAGATCAAAGAGGACGGGGATCGATTAACGATCCAGACCGTCGGCACCTGCCATTGCACCCGTCCGTATTCACGTTGTCGGTAGCGATCCTGCCTCTTGCATCGGCCGAGATGCCCCGCTGAGTTTCCGGCATGCAAACACCTCGGCCGCTGATGTCGGTGGCCTGCTTTCTTGGACGGGCAAGGGAAAAGGCGGAGGATGAGGCGAGGATCTCGGAGGCCCATGGCAGATCGCGTCTCTCGGAAGGCCGACGTTCTCGCTGGCCAGTGTGCCTTGGTGTCTTTGTGGTGAAGCGTTCGGCATTCGGCATACAACCGAGTTACAATCCAGACAATGGCCAACGCGACGCGAGTTGATCTGCATCTACATTCCACCGTGAGCGATGGCAGGCTCAGTCCCGAGGATCTGGCCGGGGCGTTGGCACGCCGACGGGTGGCGGTGGCGGCGCTGACGGACCATGACACGGTGGAGGGATTGCCATCATTCGAACGTGCGCTTCGACGTCGTGGCATTGGCCACATCAGCGGCGTTGAACTCACCACATGGCTCGATGATCGGAAGGTCGATCTGCTGGGCTACGCATTTGATGCCGAAGACCGCGAGTTGCTTGCGACCCTTGCCTCCGTGCGACAGGCCCAAGCCCGCGTCGACATACTGAGTGTGACCGCGGGCCTTCGGGATCGGGCCACCGCCGCTGGCGACCCGCCCAGCGCCGCGCTGGCCGGCCGACTGAACACGCTTGACGCCATCCGGCTCATCCATCGGTGCGGCGGAGTGGTGATCCTGGCCCATCCATTCGCTTATGGCCAAGGAACACCTCTGGATGCGCTCATCCAGCGTCTCACCGAGACAGGGCTGGACGGGATCGAGGCGTTCTACCAGGCGTACGGGCGGCCGCAGCAGGAGGAACTGGTCGCCTTGGCGCACAAGTACCACCTGCTGGTAAGCGGCGGCTCGGATTACCACGATGGCACCACGGGCGGGAGCGACACGGGGGTGCAGATTCCCAATCCGCTGTGGAAGGTGTTGCGTGACCGCGTGAGTCGCGACACCTCTCTGCTGCCGGACCGGCCCACCGTCCTGCGCCATCGCCGCAGTTGGCGACGCTTCTTCTTCCACATCATCTTTCCAACAGGACTGGCGATTCTGCTGTTTGTCGTGGCGATCTGGTGCTTCTTCCTGCCGACGTTTGAGCAATCGCTGCTGGACCGCAAACGCGAGATGATCCGCGAACTGGCGAATCTGACGTGGGGCATCATGGCCGAGGCCCACGATGCGGAACTGCGGGGCGAGATGACCCGCGAGGCGGCGCAGCGGGCGGCGGCCGCCCGGATCGAGCGGCTGCGATATGGCCGGGAAGGCAAGGACTATTTCTGGGTGCAGGACTCCACGCCGCGCATGATCATGCACCCCTATCGCAAGGATTTGGACGGCCAGGATGTGTCCGAGTTCAAGGACCCCCGCGGTGTTCGCATTTTCGCGGAATTTGCCGACCTGGTTCACAGACGCCAGCAAGGGTATGTGGAGTATGTCTGGCAGTGGCAGGACGATCCCCGGCGTCTGGTTCTCAAGGAGTCTTACGTCCGCGGGTTTGCGCCTTGGGGCTGGATCATCGGCACGGGCATCTACATCGACGATGTCCGCCAGGAGATCTCGCGGCTCGAGCGAGGTCTTGTGTATGGGTCGCTGGCGATCGTGGCGGCGATGGCGACGCTGCTCGTGTTTGTGGTGCGCGAGAGCCAGCAGCTTGAGAAGGAGCGATGCGACGCCGAGGAGCATCTCGAGGAGTCGCACCAGCAATATCGTTCGCTGGTCGAGGCGACCGCGGAGGGAACGCTGCTGATCGTCCGCGGGCGTTGCCGTTACGCTAATTCGGCCATGCTGCGTCTCTTAGGGGCGCAGCGCCGACAACTGGAACTGATGGATTTGGAGGATGTTCTACCGCGAACGGATGACAACGCCGCTGTCTGGCAATCGGTCCGCCGGGCGGAGGCCGGCGAAGAATGGCCTCCCACCGCCGGCCTGCTGACCTATGCCGATAACGCTTCCCATCGCGTCCAAATCACCGCCAGTCCGATCCAGCTTGGCAATGAAACCGGTCTGGTACTTCGCGTCAGCCAGGGAAGTATGGCGGGCTCCAGCGTCTCGTCGGGACTCGCATCGCGACTGACAGACGCCGAGGAATTGGCCGTCGCCATCGCCGCCGCCGAGATTCCCGAGCGGGTTGCAGAGTTGTGCCGCACCACACCCGCGCTGGCGGGCAACTGGTCCGATCGCGGCATATCGCCCCAGCGGATTACCAGCTCGCTCTCCGGCATCTGTGACGCTGCCACCCGGCGGCTGGTGGATCTCGCCGTTGGACGAGCCGGCCCCCCACCCATGCAGTTCGCGTTTATCGCCATGGGTTCGCAGGGCAGACAGGAGCAAACGCTCTACACCGACCAGGACAATGCGCTCATTCTGGAGCGCGAGTTCGCTGACGTTTGCGAGCAGGCCTACTTCACGCAGGTCGGGCAGTTTGTGAACCATTGGCTGGATGTGGCTGGCTACGGGTTCTGCAAGGGTGAGGTGATGGCCCGCAATCCGCGATGGTGCGTTTCACTCGCCGCATGGGAACGCTATTTCGACGGCTGGATCGCCAAGGCCGAACCGGCCGAACTGCTTGATGTCAGCATCTTTTTTGACCTTCGCGCCATCTGCGGCAGCACGGTACTCGCCGACACTTTGCGCAGCCATGTCGATGTCACGGTCAAGGCAACGCCTGGATTCCTTCCCCATTTCGCTCGCAATGCGATGGAGTTCAAAGCACCGATGCGCCTGTTTGGCCGCATCGTCGCGGCCGACACGCCCGGCAAGTTAAATCTGAAGGATGCCATGATGCCGGTGGTCAGCTTCGCCCGTCTCTATGCTCTCCGGCTGGGGCTGGGGGCGACCAATACCATGCAGCGATTGCGCGACCTCGCCCAAGCCGAAGTACTCGCCGAGCTCACGCTGCGCGACCTGACAATCGCTTATGATTTCCTGACCGCATTGCGGATACAGCACCAGCTCTCCCTTTCCCGCCTTGGAGCCCCGATGGACAACAGCATCGACTACCATCAGCTCAGTCACATCCAGGCCGCACTGTTGCGCGAAACCTTCAGAGAGATCGATACGATGCAGCAGAAGATACGCTACGACCTGCTCGGCGGTACGACCTGAGCCGCAAATGCCGTGTGATTGCCGGCTTCGAGGACATGACCCTCAACGGCAACCACGTCCTGTTGTTCTGCATCCCGCAGGACGCCATCAAACGCGCCCACGACGGCTTCTACGAAGTCCGCCAGTTGTCAAGTCCTTACCAATAGTTGTCGCACTTTCAGCGATAGGCCCTTGAGCTTCTCGACGACCTGACCGAGTGTCTGGCGTTCCTCGTCCTTGAGGCGAACAATGTACTTCTTGAGCATGGCGCAACCTTCCTTGGTTGATGCCAATATCCACACTAATTGCCCTAAAGCGATATCTAAAATTCCTAGAACGACAATGCACTAATAGGACTCGGCGAAGAGCACGCGCGTGCGCGTTTCCTTGCCGCTGTAAATGTCTTGGCCCGCCGGGGCGTCCGGGGCGTTGTCGGCGAACGGGATACAGCGCACCGTCGCCTTGGTTTGCGCTTTGATCTGCGCTTCGGCGGCCTTGTCCGGCTCAAAATAGCAGCGCACCAGTCCGCCATGTTCGGCCAGAATTTGCTTCATTTGCTCATAACTGTCGGCGTCGCGCACATTCTGTTTTTGAAAATCGCGGGCCTTTTGCAGCATCATCGCCTGCGCCTCGCCAAGCTGGCCGCGTAGCCATGCCGCGTCCATTTGTTCCACCGGCACCACTTGCTTGCCGCGATCCACGCGCCGCTTGAGCATTACCGATTTGCCTTCCACATCGCGCGGGCCGATTTCCATGCGAAACGGCACGCCCCTTTGTTCCCAGTGATACTGCTTGTCGCCTGGCCGCTGATCGCGCCAATCCACAATAATCGCCTGGCTGGTGATCTTGTCGAAAAAATAGCGCGGCAACGCCGGATCGGTGGAACGATTTCGCCCCGCCGCCACTTCCTGGTCCCCCACCAGCCGCGAAAGCAACTGCTCGATAAAACCCTCCACCGCCGAGCGCTCCTCGGGCGTGCGGAAAATCGGCACGATGGCCACCACAAACGGCGCCACCGCCGGCGGCAGCACCAAACCCTCATCATCGCTGTGGGCCATGATCATGGCACCGATCAAGCGCGTGGAGACGCCCCAACTGGTCGTCCAGGCGTGCTGCTGCTTCTGATCGCGGCCCAGGAATTTGATGTCAAACGCCTTGGCGAAATTTTGCCCAAGATTATGGCTGGTCCCCGCCTGCAAAGCCTTGCCATCCTGCATCAGCGCTTCAATGCAGTAGGTGGTTACCGCGCCGGGGAATTTTTCCGCGTCGGTCTTTTTGCCCTTGATGACGGGTATGGCCAGAAACTCCTCGGCGAAATCCGCGTACACATCCAGCATGCGCAGAGTTTCGGCCTCCGCCTGCTCGGCGGTTTCGTGGGCCGTATGCCCCTCCTGCCACAAAAACTCCGCGGTTCGCAAAAATAAGCGTGTGCGCATCTCCCAGCGCATCACGTTGCACCACTGGTTAATCAGCAGTGGCAAATCCCGATAGCTTTGCACCCACTGGGCATACATATGCCCGATGATCGTCTCGCTGGTCGGGCGAATGATCAAAGGCTCCTCCAGAGGCGCCGCCGGCTTAAGCCGCCCGTCGGCCTGCTTTTCCAGTTTGGTGTGGGTTACGATCGCGCACTCCATGGCAAAGCCTTCCACATGCTCGGCCTCTTTGGTCAAAAAGCTCTGCGGAATCAGCAAGGGAAAATAGGCGTTGACGTGCCCGGTCTCCTTGAAGCGCCGGTCCAGATCCCGCTGAATCGCCTCCCAGACCGCAAACCCCTCGGGGCGAATCACCATACAACCGCGCACCGGCGAATAATCCGCCATCTGCGCCGCTTTGATGACATCCAAATACCACTGGGCGTAATCCTCTTTCCGCGTTTTGATGTTCTTGGCCATTGCTGTCGCTATCCTTTGCTTGAAAAAGCACCGGGGCCACCGCCCGGCGATTATTCGCCGACAATATACCTCCCCAGAGGCTTAAAGTCCCGTTGCTTATATCTGACAAAAACGCGCTCGCGCATGCCTTACGCTTGATTTTGCGCAAATCCGCGTTACATTATTGCAAAACATCGAACAATTTTTGCACGGAGTTTTGCATTATGCCGAAATCACTGATGATTACCCCCGCCGAAAGCCGTTGCGGCGCAGAGTTGAATTTCAAGCCCATTCCGCTCAACCAATACTGCAAGAGCGTGGCCGATGAGTTGGCCGGCGGAAAATTTTCCAAAGCCGATCTGCTCCGCATCCAGCGCGACATGCAGGTCATTCGCAGCTTTGAGAACATGCTCAACGAAGTGAAGCTGCGCGGCAACTATCAGGGCTTGGAATACAACCATCGCGGCCCGGCCCACCTGTCCATCGGGCAGGAAGCCAGCGCCGTCGGCCAGGCGTATCTGCTGGGCGTGGATGACCATATTTACGGCAGCCACCGCAGTCATGGCGAGATTCTCGCCAAGGGCCTCTCGGCCATCGAAAAACTCGATGACGCCGCCTTGATGCAAATTATGGAAAACTACTTTGGCGGCCAGACCCTCAAAGTGGTGCAGAAAGACGCCGCCGGCTCAGTCAAAGACCTGGCAATTGATTTTCTCATCTACGGCACGCTGGCGGAAATTTTCGCGCGTGATTACGGATTCAATAAAGGGCTGGGCGGTTCGATGCACGCCTTTTTCCCGCCCTTTGGCGTGATGCCCAACAACGCCATTGTCGGCGGTTCGGCCGATATCTCCGTTGGGGCGGCGCTATTCAAAAAGGTCAACCACAAGCCGGGCCTGGTGATCTGCAACATCGGCGACGCTAGCCTCGGCTGCGGGCCGGTTTGGGAAGCGTTGTGCTTCGCCACCATGGATCAGTTCAAGGAGTTGTGGGACAAGGACCATCGCGGCGGCCTGCCGCTGATCATGAATTTCGTCAACAATTTTTACGGCATGGGCGGCCAGCCGGTCGGCGAAACCATGGGCTTGAAAGTATTGGCGCGCTTGGGCGCGGGCGTAAATCCCCAGCAGATGCACGCCGAGCGCGTGGACGGCTTTAATCCTCTGGCCGTGGTGGATGCCATTGGCCGCAAGCGGGCAATTTTACAAAAAGGCGATGGCCCCGTCCTCCTGGACACCATCACCTACCGCTTCAGCGGCCACTCCCCTTCGGACGCTTCCAGCTACCGCGAAAAGGCCGAAATCGAAGCCTGGCAGCAGGTGGACCCGCTGCTGAAATTCGCCGACAGCTTGGTGGAAGCGAAACTCTGCGCGCCAAGCCAGATCGAAGCCGAACGCGACGGCATCGAAGGCCTGATTCTCAAAGCCTACAAAAAGGCGATTGACCTGAATATCTCCCCCCGCAGTACCCTGAAGGATACCGGCAATATTCTGGAAAGAACCATGTTCTCCAATCAAAAAATAGAGAGCCTGGACACAACGCGCCAGCCGGAAGCGCTGATGGAGTTGAAAGACAATCCGCGCGTCAAGCAACTGGCCGGCCGCAGCCGCGCCGGAGTGGACGCCGGCGGCAAGCCCCTGCCCAAGAGCAAGTGTGTGGGCCTGCGCGATGCGCTGTTCGAAGCGATTATCCACCGCTTTTACATCGATCCGACCATGGTGGCCTACGGCGAGGAAAACCGCGACTGGGGCGGCGCGTTTGCCGTCTATCGCGGCCTGACCGAGGCCCTGCCCTATCACCGCCTCTTCAACAGCCCGATTTCCGAAGCGGCCATCGTCGGCACCGCCGTCGGCTACGCATTAGAAGGCGGCCGCCCGCTGGTCGAGCTGATGTACTGCGACTTCATGGGCCGGGCGGGCGATGAAATTTTCAACCAGCTTGCCAAGTGGCAATCGATGAGCGGCGGACTGCTGAAAATGCCCGTGGTGCTGCGCGTCAGCGTCGGCAGCAAATACGGCGCTCAGCACAGCCAGGACTGGACCAGCATGTGCGCCCACATTCCGGGCCTCAAAGTGGTCTACCCGGTTACGCCCTACGACGCCAAGGGACTGATGAACGCCGCTTTGGCCGGGACCGATCCGGTGATCTTCTTTGAAAGCCAGCGGCTTTACGATATGCCGGAAATGTTTGTGCCCGGCGGCGTGCCGACGGATTATTACGAAGTGCCCTTCGGCGCGCCGGCCATCCGCCGCGAGGGCAAGGATCTGACCATCCTCACCATCGGCGCCACGCTTTATCGCGCCCAGGAGGCGGCGGAACTGCTCCAGAAAAATCACGGCGTCAGTTGCGAACTGATTGACGCCCGCTCCATCGTGCCGTTTGATTACGAGCCGGTGCTGGCCAGCGTGAAAAAGACGCGCAAGATTCTGCTCACCAGCGATGCCTGCGAGCGCGGCAGCGCGTTGCAGACCATGGTGGCCAAGATTTCGCAACTGGCGTTTGACGAACTGGACGCCCCGCCGGTGGTGGTCGGGGCGCGCAACTGGATCACCCCCGCCGACGAAGTGGAAGACGCCTTCTTCCCCTTCCCGCCGGACATGCTCGACGCGGTACATCAGTACCTCATGCCGCTCAAGGGCTACACGGTCCAGCGTCAAAACGACAGCGCCGACCTGCTCCGCCGGGCCAAACAGGGAGTGTAAAGCGCGATAAGCTCGAGATGAAAAATTGCAGTCGCTCGCCGAGCAGATCGGTGCAAAAACTACAACCAGCGTTTGCGGACAAACATGATCAGCAAAGCGGTAACGGCCATGGCCATCGTGCCCATGGTCAGCCAGAAGAAGCGTACCGAGTGCAGGCCCGGCAGGTATTCGAAATTCATCCCGAAAAAGCCGGTGATCACATTCATCGGCAGCGCCACCACCGTGATGATCGTCAGCGTTTTCATGATACGGTTGAGATTGTTGCTCACCGATGACATGTAAATGTCGCGGGCACCCAGCGCCAAATCGCGGTATAGCTCAATCAGTTCCACATCGCGATTCAGATGGTCCAGCACATCGCGAAAATAAATCCGCGTGCTTTCACGAATAAATGGCACCTCGCCGCGCGTCAGTTGCGCCAGTACATCGCGCTGCGGCGCGATAATTCGCCGCAAGTTCAGCAGCTCGCGTTTTTTTTGCGTGATCTTCGGCAGCAGTTCGTGCGTCGGTTCATCCGTGGCCTGTTCCTCCAGGTCATCCAGATTGTCTTGCAGCGAATCGAGGATGGGCATATAGGCGTCAACCAGCTTGTCCAACATGCCGTGCAGCAAAAGATCGATTCCCGGATCGAGAATAATGCGCGGATCGGTATTGCCGCGCACCTGCAGGTCCGAAATCGTCCGCATTGGTTCTTCGTGAACCGTTACCAGATAGCGCTCGGAAGTAAATAAATCCAGTTCGCGCGTGCGCAGATTATTGCGAAAGGTCTCCAGGTCCGGGCCGTGAATGACCATAAAAAAATAACCCTGGCGAAAGGCGTCGCCAACGTGGTTGTAGCTCTCAATTTTCGGCGATTGCGAATACTGCGTGCAATCCTCAATCGCCAGCGGATGGAAGCCAAATACGTCGTCCAACAGCGCGTATTCCTCATCTGTGGGCTGGGCCAGGTCCACCCAGAAGACCGCCGCCTGATCGCGCGCCGCCGCCAGCAGCGTCGCCGGGTCGGCCTCGCGGGAGATGCGTCCATCGCCAAAGCGTATAAATGCGCTAACCATGTGCCGGATCTGAAAAGTAGTAGCCGCCGCGCAGCCGCACGCCGGCCCGCCGCCGGCCTGTCTGGTTTGCTTATCGGCTTAAACTCACCTGCGGCAATACTGTCAACGAATGTCCCGCCGCCGGCCGCTTGGCCGCTGGCGGCGCGGCGACCGCCAGTAAATCGTAATCCCTTCTTCCGGTGATCCGCACATCGAGCATCTGCCCGGCGTGCAGTCCCTTGCCGCGCACCAGCGTCCGCGAATCAATCTGCGGCGCCTGACCGCCATGGCGGCTTATCCACAAATCCCGGCCGCGCGGTGATCGGCCATCGACCAGCACTGTCGTGGTTTGCCCCTTACGGGCCGCGGCCTTGGCGAAGGCCACTTTCTGCTGCGCCAGCATCAGTTCATCCACGCGCTGTTGCTTAACGGCATCGGGCAACTGTCCGGCCATGCGACCCATAGCGGTGCCGGGTTCGGCGCTGTAGGCAAACACGCCCAGCATATCAAAGCCAAATTGCTCGATAAAATGCAATAGTTCACGGTGTTCCGCTTCGGTTTCACCGGGACTGGCGGCGATGAAGGTGGTACGCAATGTCAAATTCGCCACGCGACGGCGCAACTTGTCCAGCAAAGTTTCGATTTGCTGGCGCGTTACCCGCCGCTTCATCACCTTAAGCATGCGATCATTGATATGTTGCAGCGGCATATCAATGTACGGCAGCACCCTCTGGCAGTCCGCCAGGGCCGCGATCATGTCATCGGTGAAACAGGAGGGATAGGCGTACATCAGCCGCAGCCACGCCACATCCTTTAGCTGCCCATCCAGCAGCTTAAGCAATCCAGCCAGGCCCGGCGCATAACCAATGTCGGTTCCATAACTGGTGGTATCCTGCCCGATCAAAAGCAGTTCAACCGCCCCGTCGGCGGCCAGTTCGCGGGCCTCGGCTAAAATCTGCTCCGGCGGCTTGGAACGCATCGGCCCGCGGATCGATGGAATGGTGCAAAATGAACAGCCTTGATTGCACCCTTCGCTAATCCGCAAATAAGCGTAGTGCCGCGGCGTTAGACGCAATCGCGCCCGGTCATCCTCAAAACCATTGGCACTGCGGCTGATCTGGTGAAATTTGCCTAAAAAATGTCCCTGGCTGCGATCGGGGTTCTCCGGCCCGCGCACGGCCGCGACAATGCGCTCGCGGTCAAACACGCCGACCAATCGATCAATTTGCGGCACCTCTGCCAGCAGCTTGGTCTTGTGCCGCTGCACCAGGCATCCGGCGACTACCACGCGCTGACAGCGGCCCTTATTCTTATATGCCGCGGCCTGACGAATGGCCTGCAAACTTTCCTGTTTGGAGGCGTCGAGAAAACCGCAGGTATTAATAACGATCGCCTCCGCTTCCGCCGGGTCGTTGGTGATCGTCAGCCCATCCTGTGCCAGCAATCCCAACATACGTTCACTGTCCACCAGGTTTTTGGGGCAACCCAGCGAGACAAAGGCTACAGAATTGATCGGTTTTGTCGGTTTTTTCATCACATCGTTTTCCACGGGCAATCGTAGCCTGCCGACGGCAAATGACAACGATACGCCCGCGGCAAGCCCCGGTTCACCTTTAAGCAAGCGAACTCAACCTATTGTGTGCTATCGCTAACAGGCCACTACAAATGGGCTATTTGCCGAATCACCAAAATGCGGTCCATGCCTGTTCAAATCGCAAGTCTTTGATTATCAACGACTTGTAATAAAAAGTTGAAGAAAAATCCAAAATTGGATATAATCCCCTGTCTATGGCAACTCGTGTTAAAACCGCTCGAAGCACGCCTCGACGACACACCGCGGCAGTCGCCGCCAAGCCGGCCCGCTCGGTTAGGAGCATCCGTGCGGTGAGCGATAAAGCGATGACGGTGATGCAAGAGCCGGTTAATAAAGTGGATAAGTTGGATCCTGAAGCCAAAGCGTCGGCCGCCGGCAATACCTACGCCAAGGCGCTGCGCTATCTGTCCAGTCTGACGGATTATGAGCGTTTGCGGATTGTGCGCTACAACGACCAGCATTTCAGCTTGGATCGGATGCGCACGCTGCTGAAGCGCTTGGGCAATCCGCAGGACTCTTTCCGCTCGATTCATGTGGCCGGCACCAAGGGCAAAGGCAGCACCTGCGCCATGATCGCCTCTATGCTCCAGGCCAATGGATATAAGGTGGGACTGTATACCAGTCCGCATTTACTGGACATTCGCGAGCGCATCCAGATCAATGGCGAGATGGTAAGTCAACAGGATTTTGCCAAGCTGATTCGTCACATGGAGCCGATCGTCGCGCGCAGCCGCCCGACTCCCACGTATTTTGACGTGATCACGGCAATCGCTTTTAAATACTTTGCCGATCAAAAGTGCGATCTGGTGGTGGTGGAGACCGGTTTGGGCGGACGGCTGGACAGCACCAACGTTGTCAATCCGGAAGTTACCGCCATTACCAGCATTTCCAAGGATCACATGCAGCAACTGGGCAACACCCTGGGGCGCATCGCCGAGGAAAAGGCGGGTATTTTCAAGCCCGGCATCGCCGCCGTTACCGTCCAGCAAACCCCGGAAGTGGAAGCGGTACTCAAACGCGTGGCCGATACGGTGGGCGCGCCGCTGGACATTACCGGCAAGACCATCGAATTTAGTTATCGCTTCGAGTCCAGCCGGATGCTAGGCCCCCACAACCGCATCTGCCTGACGACGCCAACCAGCAAGTTTGAGCATCTGGCCGTGCCGCTGATGGGCGAACATCAAGCGATTAATTGCGGTTTGGCGCTGGCGGTGATGGACAAGCTCAAGGCCCGCGGGGTGCAATTAAGCGACTCGCGCTCCATGGAAGGCCTGGCCAAAACCACTATCGCCGGGCGAATGGAGATTATCAACCAGACGCCGCGCATGGTCGTCGATGGCGCGCACAACGCGGCCAGCCTCGATGCGGCCATCAAGGCAATCGGCCAGCATATTCCTTATGATTCGCTGGTGGTGATTTTCGGCTGCTGCGCCGACAAAGATGTGTCGGGGATGCTGGACCGAATCAGCAGCGGGGCTGACAAAGTGATCTTCACCAAGGTCGATTCCATCCGCACGGCCAATCCCGATGAACTGGCGGCCCGTTATGTGGAGCAGTACGGGAAAATGGCGCAAGTGGCCCACACGCTGGAGGAAGCCCTGGGCATCGCCCGCCGTGCCGTTACCAAGGAAGATTTGATTTGCATCATCGGCAGTTTCTATCTGGTCGGGCAGGCCAAGCGCCTGCTGGCGGAAAAGTCGCCGGCGTAATTTCAAGTTTGATCTCAAAAGCAACCGGCGGGTACAGAAGCCAAAGCGACTGTACCCGCCGGTTGTGTTTTCTCAGTTGCGTTTACCGATCCAGCGTGCCGTAAGGCAACTCCGCGGGCATCAATTTGGGCTTAACGTATGGGGTGGTCGGCGTCAGGAATTTACCCTTGGCCGAGGAATCCAAAAATCCCTGCATCAGGTCCAGTACGGCATACGCCTGCTCACCGCTGGCGCGAACCGGGCGGCCATAGCGCAAAGCGTAAGCCATATCCGCCAGGCCCACCGAGCGGCCGTAGCCGGCGACAAAGCTGTGCGGCAGCTCACGATATTCCTTGTCGGCATTGGTGTGGATAAACACCTTGCCATCAAAGCCATTGGGATCGGGAACTTTCAGGGTGCCTTCGCTGCCGTAGATGGTGATCGGCTGGCCGCCGTCAGAAGGCGGAAAGCGCGTGGCGAAGCTGGTGATCAAAGTGCCCACAGCGCCATTTTCAAATTCCATGGTTGCGCAAATATGATCGGGGGTTTCCACGGTCATTTGCTTGCCATATTTGGGCTGGCTGGTGATGGTGCGCTGGGGGATGGCGATGGAGGCCATGCCACAATATTGCTTGACCGGCCCCAGCAGATTCAACAGCGCCGTCAGATAATACGGGCCCATATCGAACATGGGGCCGCCGCCTACTTCATAGTAAAATTCGGGGCTGGGATGCCAGCTTTCATGGCCGGGGCAGAGCATAAAGGCGGTGAACCCAACCGGCTTGCCGATCAGACCGTCTTCAAGGGCTTTACGCGCGGTTTGGATGCCCGCGCCCATAAAGGTATCGGGCGCGCAGCCCAGCAGCACATTCTTTTTCGCCGCCGCCTCCATCACTTTTTTACCTTCGGCGCGGTTGATGCCGAAGGGCTTTTCCGCGTAATGGTGCTTGCCGGCCTTGATCGCCTTCATGGCCACCGGGGCGTGGGCCTTGGGCACAGTGAGATTCAAGATGATCTCGATGGAATCATCCTTGAGCATCTTCTCGACCGAGCAGACTTTGGGAACTGCATATTTTTGTGCCGCGGCCTGGGCCTTGGACTCATCCAAATCGCTGCAGGCGGCGATTTGCACCAGCGGGAAATTTTTGGCCATGTCAAAATATTGCGCACTGATATTACCGCATCCGATGACGCCGACTTTCACTGGCTCGCTCATGAACCGACTCCAAAAAACCCTTGAAAAAACGCCCCGCATCCACCGATGCGAGGCACGATTGGATATGACGTTACCCGCCGCACGGCGGGTGTCAATGGTGCGGGAGGAGAGTTGGAGGGTTGATTGTTGATTGTTGATTGTTGAGGGTTGAGCGTTGAGCGTTGAGCGTTGAGCGTTGAATTTGCATTTGCATTTTTCAACAATCTACAGTCAACAGTCCACAATCTATAGGGCGGTCCTCCGCCCGTCCCACCCTCCACCCCAAGCGCCTTTGCGCCGGCGCATTTATGAATCGATCAGGCGGCACAAAGCCAGAAATTCGCGGTTGCCCTTGCCGCCGAGAATGGGGCTGGCGGTTAAAGCCAATATCTCCACGCCGCAGTCGCGCATTTGCTCCTGCACATCCAGTAGTACCCGCGTCAACGACTCAAGCGGCAACACTCCTTTACGCAGTAGTCGCGGCGGGGCTTCATAATGTGGTTTGATCAAGCTGATGATCTTGCCTTGTGGATGAAGCAGTCGCGCCGCGGCGGGCAGAATATTCTTCTGGCGCGTCCAGGCGACATCAATGGTTACCAGGTCCACCGGTTGGGGCAGTTGCGCGTGCATGGCGTTGGTTCGCTCCATCACGCCCACGCGCTGGTCATTACGCAGCTTCCAGTCCAGAACGCCGTAGCCGGTGTCAATGGCCCATACATGGCTTGCGCCGCGGCGGAGCAGGCAATCGACAAACCCGCCGACGTTACATCCCAAGTCCGCGCAGCGCAGCGCGGTAACATCCAAGGCAAACGCGCTGATGGCGTGATCGAGTTTATGGCCGGCGCGGGAGACAAACTCGCTCACGCGATAACCCCCGCCTGGCGGCGCATCTGATCCAGCCAGTGCATGTTGGACAACGATTCGGCGGCCGTCATGAACGGCGGCCGGCCGTCCAGCGCGGCGGCGGCAAAGGCGTCGGCCTCGTGGGCGTATAAATCCATCCCCGGCGGCGTCTCAAACTCCTCGACGGGGGCGCCGGCGCCGCCAGTGCGATCCATCTTGGGAGGGATTCCGCGGCCGATGCGCCAGCGCGATCCGCCGGTCGGCGGTTTCCAGGGGATGGGAATCTCGATGTAGCCGGTCTGGCCGCAAATGTAAGCGGTATTGTCCGCCGGCATGTTCATGGCGCATATAAAACTGGCCAGCACATCATCGGCGAAGCGCAGCGTGCCGGCGGCCATTTCATCGACACCGCGGGCGTGGAGTTTGGCCTGAACCTGCGCGGCCAGCGGCGGCGAACCGGCGCACAGGCTGGCAAAATCCAAACAGTAACAGCCGATATCCATCAGCGCACCGCCGGCCAGCGTGGGATCGAAGCGGATATTATCGTCGATGCGGGAGGTGTGATAGCAAAAGCTGGCCCGGATCATGCGCAAGGGGCCGATATCGCCGCGGGCCAGCGCCGCGCGGACGGCCCGCGTTTGCGGATGCGTGCGATACATAAACGCCTCGATGAGCGTGCGCCCCGCGGCGTCGGCGGCGGCAAACATCGCCGCCACTTCCGCTTCGCTGGCCGCCAGCGGCTTTTCACATAGCACGTGCTTACCGGCTTGCAAAGCGGCGATGGTCCACTGGGCATGCAAAGTGTTGGGCAGGCCGATGTATACCGCGTCCACGTCGTCGCGCTGCAGCAGGGATTGATAATCGCCCAAGGCGACGGGCGCTTCATACTTTTGCGCAAAAGCCTTGGCCGACTGGATTGATCGGCTGGCCACCGCGCGCAATTTGCCGCGCCGGCTCTGCCGCAATCCGGCGGCAAATTGGTGGGCGATATTGCCGGTGGATAAAATACCCCAACGTAAAGAACGCTCGCTTGATTGGTCTGTCATGGCGCAAATGATAACAATTGTGCCGCCCCGGCCCTATATGCAAATGCGCAAGGTTTGGTTTAGATTGCGCTAAGCGCTTGACGGCGGGCCGGCCGGCGCGTGGGATACTAAGTTACATGAACACAGCGGCGAACAATACCGACAGCGGCAAGACGATTTTGGTGGTGGACGATGAGCGCGATCTGGTGGAGTTGATCGGCTACAACCTTCAGCGCCACGGCTACAAGGTGATCTGCGCCTTTGACGGCGCAGGCGCACTGGAACGGGCGGCCAAGCAGCGGCCGGACCTGGTGCTGCTGGATTTGATGATGCCGGGCGTGGACGGGCTGGAAGTGGCGCGGCGGCTCAAGGGCGATTCGCGCATGGCCGCCGTGCCGATTATGATGCTCACGGCTAAGGGTGAGGAAACCGACGTGGTGGTTGGGCTGACTTTGGGGGCTGACGATTACATCACCAAGCCATTTAGCATGAAGGTGCTGCTGGCGCGGGTGGCGGCGGTGCTGCGGCGGACGCGCGAGCCGGGCGAGGAGTCGCCAACGGGATTCCTCAAGGCCGGTCCCTTGAGCATCGATATGCAAAGGCACCAGGCGACGATCAACAACAAGCCGGTGGTGCTGACATTGACGGAATTCAAATTGCTCAGCGCCTTGGTTATGGCGCGGGGGCGCGTGCTGACGCGGCATCAACTGATGGATAAAGCCATGGGCACGGATGTCATGGTAACCGACCGGGCCATCGACGTGCATATCACCGGCATCCGCCGCAAACTTGGTTCGGCCAGTTGGCTGGTGCACACCGTTCGCGGCGTGGGCTATCGCCTGGGCGAAATGGGGGAAGAGGAATAAGGGCCGGCGCTGCCGCGCCGGCCCGCGCACAATACGGCACTACGGCTGGGTGGCGGGGGTTTTCTTGCCGCCGTCGAAAAGATTTTTCAAGCCCTGTTCCACGCTCTTGGCGGGGTCTTTGAGCGCGTCGGGATTTTTCAGCACGTTATTGAGAACCTTGCCGGCCTCGCCGCCGACTTTCTCGTTGAGCTGCTTGCTTAGTTCGCTGAGCATTTGGGTTTTAAGCTGGTCGGCGTTGAGCGACAGCCAGGGCTTGAGCTGGGCCGGGATGGCGTCGGAATCCTTGGCCTTTTCCACCATGGCGCTGACCACGCGGGCCACCACCTGCTTGAGGGCCACGCCGTTTCGATTGCCTTCACCCATGCCAATATTTTCCAGCACCACCGGGGGCAAGGTGATGTTGGTTTCCGCCGGCAGGCCGGGGATGCCGGGCCGCAGGCTGACGGCGGCGCTGTCCAGCGTCAGGCGGTCAATAATGAAATTCAACGGCTTGGCGTTGGGATCGGTCTTGGGCAAGGCATCCATGATGCTTTGCACATTGAGCTTGCCGCCGGCCTGCTCGATGACCAGCTTGGGGGCATGAATCGCCAGGTCGGAAATACGGATGGGGTCTTTGCGCAGGTCGGTATAATTCACCGCCACCGCCACATCTCCCAGGCTGAACATGGTCGGGGCGCTGAAACCTTTGGGACTGTCAATCCGCAAATTGCTCAGTGAAACGCTGCCGCCAAACAACGACAGTTTCGCCGAGCCAAGCGTGGTTTTCAAATCCAATTGCTGGCTGGTCTGTTTCTCAACGACATTTTTAATGATGCCGTTCAGATTTAGCCATACGCCGACAACGATGGCGATAATCAGCAGCACCACAATCACAATAGACCACTTGAAGATTTTCATATTGTCTCCTTCTGGCAACCTATTATATCAGGAACCGGGATATTTTCCCCGGCACCAACAAAAGGACAAACACGATGGCACTGGCGGAATCGATGACGGCGGCTCTGAAGGAATGGGCGGTGGTATGCGATAACCTGCTTGAGGGAAAGCAGGTGGTGATGCTTCGCAAGGGAGGCATCCGCGAAACCGGCGGAGAATTTGAACTGGAGCATCCGCGCTTTTTTCTTTTTCCCACGTATGTGCATCAGGAAGCGCATCTGCTTAAAGAACCTTTCGGCGAAAAAATCGAAAAGGTAACCAGCGAGCCGGATGAAATTGTGATCCGCGCCGCGGCGGAGGTTACGGATATTGTGCCCATCGTGAAGCGCGGGCAGTTGCAAGCCATTGATGAGCAGCATCCCTGGAGCGAGGCGCTGATTGACATGCGCTTTAATTATCGCCCGGAAAATCCGCTATATTTGCTGCTGCTGCGCGTCTACCGCCTGGCCGAGCCAAGGCGCATCATCAACACCCCGGCCTACGCCGGCTGTCGCAGTTGGGTTGCGCTAAGCCCGCCGGTCAGCACGGGTGGAACAACTCCGGTACTGAGCGATGCGCTATATCAAGACCGGCGTCAGAGGATCGCGAAATCAATTGAATTAGCGCGCGGGTAGGGCCATAGCGGCAAACGTTTATCGCGCCGGCTCGGCCATTTGCAAATTGGGGTACCAGAATTTCATCACGCCCCAGTAAAGGTTTTCCTCGCAGGGGACGGGGACGAGTTTTTGTCCTTTGAGCGGGCCATCCAAAGCGATCCCGGCGGCGCTCCAGGTGCTGGGCGTGTCGGAGTCGAGCATGAAGACTTTGCCATCGCGGCGAGCCGCGGCGGCGACGGCGCGAAAACGCGGGGTGAGCTGTTCGGGCAGGCGGCGGTCAAACAAATGAACGCCATTGCCATCGCGCCACACCAGCAGCGGGCGGCCGGCGGCGTGGATATTTAGTGGCACGGCGGGAATGTCTGCCAGCGGCAGGGCCGCCGGTTGCGTGGCGGGGAAAAACGCAATGCGGGTTTGCGGATTGTGCCCCCAGTTGGCCGGCGGCAAGGGATAGTACGGCAGCAGCGGGCCGGTGGGAAAACGGCGCGGGCCAGCCATTACCAGCGTATCGGGATGGGCCATGCGCCACTGGTTCCAGTCGCAAACACGCACCGGCAGCGGGGCGTGAAAACCGGTTGGGATTTTGCCGTCCAGCGTCAGGCCGGTCAGACCATTGATAAACTCTCCCAGACGGACGTTATAACAAAGCAGGGCATTGGCGGGCATGGAGACGATTTGCAAATCGCGGCTGCGCACCTGCCGACCCAGCGGCACGGCGATGGCGCGATTGGCAAAAGGCGACCACATGAGCAACATGCGCTTTTCATGCACATCGCGCACGATCAGCGGCGTTTGATACAAGCCCGACAACGGATAGGCCCACCACTGATCGGCGAAGCGCACTCCCACCACCCAGTCAGCGCCGTCCAGATAGCCGGCCTCGGACGCCGCCACGCACGGGGGATTGTCCGCCACCTTCCACCAGGACATCGGCGAGGTGGCGAATTGGTGCACAAACAGCGCCAAAACCGGCGAGAGACCCAAGAGCCACCAGGCCCGCCGCCGCCCCGCCACCACCAGCCCGATGACCGTCAAACACAACCCGATCGACACCGCCGCCAGAAGCCAGCGCAGGCGAAACGCCAGCGTCAGCAGCGTCAGTCCATGCGTATACTGCGCCCACAGCGGTTCGGTGCCGTAAGCCCCCACCGCCGCTAAAAGCACGGCGGCGGCTATCAGTAAAGCGGGTAAAAGCATGGGAGAATACTATAGCAACGCGATAGCCAAAGCGGAAAAATCACCGGCCTGGGAACAGTGCGCCGCCCATATGCGGCAAAAGCCCGGTACAGGCTCAATCGCAACCCAAGCTGACGCAAGCGACAACAATGTAAAATCGGCTCTCCGCGAAAGACGCTGGTAAACATACCTGCCATGTCCTGGAAACCACGTTCTGGGCGAAATATCGCATGTCCGAGCTTGGCAGATTGGCATCCATCAGCGGGTTCCGCGGAGAGCCGTAAAATCATTCGCCCACAGCCAAAACTTGCAAAATTCTTTCCGCATGGCGGGCGCTGGCCCCCTGCTGGCGCTGCACCACAAGCTGGGCTTGGCGGCCCATGGTTTGAGCCTCTTGGGCATGCTCCAGCAACTTGCCCGCGGCGGCGGCCAGTTCCTCGACAGATGTTATTTGCACAATCGCCTGGTGGCGGCGCAGGGCGTTCATGGCATCGGCGAAATTGCCGGTGTACGGGCCGACGATAACCGGCTTGGCCAGCGCCGCCGGTTCGATCATGTCGCTACCGTGCTGGCGGGAACCCAAATCCACCAGTGTGCGCCCCACCAGCACGATGTCGGCCAGGCTATAAAACTTTCGCAGCTCGCCCATGGTGTCGCCTAAAATCACCTTGCCTTGGGTTACCACGGCCGGGCCGTCGGGAATGACGGTGGCGCTGCGGCGAAGCAAGGGCCAGCCGTCAGCGGCAATCAGCCGAGCCACTTCATCAAACCGCTCCGGCTTACGCGGCACAATCACCAGCCTCAAGTCGGCGAATCGCTTGAGCAATTGGCGATAATGCGCCAGGATCAATTGCTCCTCACCCGGCCCGGTGGAACCGCACACCCACAGGCGCTGGGCATTGGGCAACAGCCCCAGGGCCGCGCCCAGTTCGGCGGCGCCTTCAACATGCTCGGCCACCTGCGCCGTGTCGAATTTCATGGTTCCGGTTACTTCGATTTTTTCCGGCGCCGCGCCCAACTCGGCAAACCGCTTGGCGTAACATTCATCCTGCACGCACAAGCGCGCCAGCCGCCCAAGCATGCGCTTGGCGATAAATCGACCCAGCCGGTAATTGCGGAAGCTGGATCGGGTCAGCCGGCCGTTGATCAGCAGTACGGGAATCTTTCGCCGGCGGCAAAAGAGCAGAAAATTGGGCCAGATTTCCAGTTCCATCAGCACCACGACACTGGGGCGCTGGCGATCGAGAAAACGCCCCACCGCATAGGAAAAATCCAGCGGGTAACGCAGCACCGACACCGAGGGATTGGCCGCGTACAGTTCCATGCCGCGGGCAAATCCGGTTTCCGTGGTGCTGGTGATACAAATATGCAGATCGGGACGGCTTTCCAGCAGCAAACGCACCAGCAGCCGCGTAGCGTTCATTTCGCCGAGGCTGACGGCGTGAATCATCACCGATGGCGCCTGGCCGTCGCGCGGCGGATCATCGCCGACGCGGCGGCTCAAAGCCTTCAAGACCTTGCGGCGGGCGGAGGGCTTGAGCATCCAGTACGGCGCGCTGATAGCCAGGGCCGCGCGATAAGCCAGATCGTAACCGTTCATGTCTCCTCTTCCAGCAAACGGCGCACGTCCGGCCGCAGATAGATATTGGCCAGTTCCGGCATCGAGCGCAATGCCTGGACGGTTTGATTCAATTGCTCGGCCGGGTCGGCGTCCAGGTCCACGAATAAATGCCGCTGCTTATTAAAGATCGCCAGTCCCCCGCCGCCGCCGCCCAGGGGAGCATGACGCACGCGCAGGCCCAGTTGCCGCGCCGTCTCCAAAAGCATTTCAAAGACGCTCGAATCGTCCATGCCCAATAATCCGGCAGAATTTCGCCCACTGGTCAAGCGCTGGGCAACACCGCCCACCGCCGCCGCGGCCAAGGCTCAAGCCAGTATCGCGTTTTAGCCCGCAAACTCCAAGGCGCACAGCCTAAGCGGCCGGGGCCTAACGCCGCCGCTGGATTGTGGCACCGCGTTTGATGAAGGAGGGATCGTGGCCATCGGGTGGTGGTCATGGACGGGGAGACCTGTCCAAAATATGGAGCGCGGTTGGTTCCCCACGGGCCGTGTCGTCCGGTCGGCGTTCGACCGGACGGCACTACGCCCGGGGACATTTTTTAAGCGCCGTTTTTTCCATTGCCCGCCCTGCTTCGCATCATTTTTGCGCCCCGATGCGCAACCCTTGCCGAGCGCCAAATTACCCCGTCGGCGAATTGATCGAATATTACGCCGACGGCCGAACAAACGGGTATGAGCAGCAGCGCCATTAGCGGACTTGCCTCCACCAACCAGCTCAAAAGCTCCAGCACCAAGAGCAAGGGCTACGGTCTGAAGACGGAGGATTTCATCAAGATGATGATTACCCAGTTGCAGAATCAGGATCCCATGGAGCCGATGAAAAATGATCAGCTCCTTTCGCAGATGAGCCAGATCGGGCAAATGGAAAACTCCACGCAATTGCAAGACAGCCTCAAGGGCCTGGTGCAGCAGAATCAAATCGGCGCTGCGGGTAATTTGATCGGCAAAAATGTGCAGGGCACCGACGAGTTTAATCAATCCGTCAGCGGCCTGGTTACCGCCGTGCGCGTCAACAAGGATAGTGTGAGCCTGGAACTGGACAGCGGCAAAACCTTGACGCTGGACAAAGTAACCAGCATCGCGGCGCCGCAAAATGCTGCCGCCGCCGCGGCCAAGGCCGCCTAGAGTTCAGTTGAGCCGAGGAGCATCGAACACGGAAGGACCGCACGATGGCATTGACCAGCACCCTGTTTACCGGCCTGTCGGGTTTGGACGTGAACCAGACACGTTTGAACGTGGTGGGCAACAACATCGCCAACGTCAATACGGTCGCATTCAAAAGCAGCCGGGCGCTGTTTAAGCCGCAGTTTTATGTAACCGACGCCGCCGGCACGCCGCCTTCCTCGGATTTTGGCGGGTCCAATCCCTCCCAGCGCGGCCTGGGCGCGGTGGTGGCCAGTATTCAAAAGGATTTCACTCCCGGGGCCATGGAGCCAACCGGCAAGTCCACCGACCTGGCGATCGACGGCGACGGATTTTTCATCGTCAAAGGCGGCGGACAACAAAAGTTCACCCGCGACGGTTCATTTATTCTCAACGCCGACAATGATCTGGTCAGCACCTCCGGCGATTACGTTCAGGGCTTCGGCGTGGACGCCAAAAATAATATTGTCAGCGGCGTACTGGACAAAATCGTCATCCCTCTGGGCACCGACACCAAGGCCAAGGAAACCGCCAACGTTACCCTGGAAGGCAACCTCAACGCCTCGGGCAATGTCGCGGGGGGCGCCAGCATCTTGACCACCCAGCCGTTGCAAACCATCAGCGGCACGCCGATTGTCGGCAACGAGGCGGCGGTGGCGCTGTCGGATTTATACGATGCGGCCGATGCTACCCAAACCCCGCTCTTTGCCCCTGGCAAGGTGCTGACGCTGGCCGGCGATAAAGGCGGAAGAAGCCTGCCGGCCCAGAGCTTCACCGTCGGCCAGCCGGGTCAAAGCACCCTGGCGGACCTGCAAGGTTTTCTGCAAAAATCAATGGGGATCGATACGACCGTGCCGGTTCCAACCAATCCGGCGGTGCCGACTCCCGGCGTAACCACGGAGATCGATCCGGTCAGCGGCGGGGCGGTGTTGGTCCTCAGCGGCAACAGCGGTTCGGAAAACGCCTTGTCCCTGGCGGGCAGCGCATTTACCGACAGCACCGGCGCTTCGCCCTTGTCATTCAACGACGGCATCAACGCCGCCGGGCAAATTTCCAATCCCGCCGGCGAGAGTGTGCATACCAGTTTCATTGTCTACGATTCGCTGGGCACGCCGCTGACGATGGATATCACGACGGTTTTGCAGAGCAAGTCCGACACCGGCAGCGTCTGGCGCTTTTACGCCGACAGCCCTAACGCCGCGGACAAAAATCTGGCTTTGGCCAGCGGCACGCTCAGCTTCGATACCGCCGGAAAACTGATCAATCAGAGCGGCAATACCATTTTGCTTGATCGCACCGGCACGGGGGCCAAAAGCCCGCAGGTGAAAGTAAATTTCGGCACGTTGACATCGCTGACCAGCAGTTCCACCGAGTCGGGTCTGAAGATGACCCAGCAGGACGGCAGCAGCATCGGAACGCTCAACAGCTTTTCCATCGGGGCCGACGGTTCGATCATCGGCGGGTTTTCCAATGGACTGACGCGCACCGTGGGCCGGGTGGCAATGGCCACCTTCAAAAATCCCCAGGGCCTTGTCGATCAAGGCGGCAATATGCTGACCACCGGGCCAAACAGCGGTGTGGCAATCATCACCAGCCCCACCACGCTGGGCGCTGGAGCGATTCGCTCGGGAACCTTGGAATTGAGCAACGTGGATTTATCGAAGGAGTTTATCAACCTGATTATCTCCTCAACGGGATTTCAAGCGGCCAGCCGGGTCATCTCCACCAGCAACCAATTGCTGACGGAATTGATGAACTCCAGCCGCTAGACAAATAACCAAGGCGGACACGGAGGTCCGCCCGCGGTCCAGCCCTCGCGGCAGGGTGTTTATTCTGCTGTCGCGGGGGCACTATATAACCAGGCTCGGGACGCCGGCGGGAAAGTGCCGGCGTCCGAGCCAAAGGCGGAGCCATGATTAACCTGACACGACTCAACGGACAGCAGATCGTCATCAATGCCGAAAAGATTCGCTGCGTGGAATCCACGCCCGATACGCTGGTCTGCTGCGACAACGGCGAAAAACTGATGGTGCGCGAAACCCTGCAGGAAGTGATCCGCCGGGCCATTGACTATGCCCGGATTATCAGACGTCCCATCACTGATTAGGCCACCAGTGCGGGCCGGTTTTACGGCAATTCGCTGGAGCGCGGGCCTGATAAAGCCGATAGGAGCGATAGGCTTCTGACGGGATTAATTCATGGCTGAGAAGGAAAAAGAGAGAAAAGCGGAATCCGCGCCCAAGATTGAACCGCCACCAGCGGCGGCCCCGGTGGCCAAGGGCGGGGGACTGCTGAGCAAAATGCCGGTGGTCCTTGGCGGGGTGATGGTCCTGGAAGCGGTGGTACTCTTCGCCGGCTTCAAATTTCTCTCTCCCTCACCCCATGCCGCGGCGGGAGCGGCCTTGGTCGAGCCGGAGGCGGCTTCCGAAGGCCACGGCGGCGAACACGGCGACGGCGCGGCCAAAGGGCCGGTAGATAAAAAGAAAATGGTGGAACTGGCCGTGGTGGAGTTCAAAGCGCCCAACAAGCGCAATGGCCGCACTTATCTATTTGACGTAAGCATTTTCGCCAACGTCAAGAGCGACCAAGCCGACAAGGTCAAGGAGAGCTTAAAGGACCGCGAAGCCCTGGTGGCCGATCGCGTGCGCACGATCATTGCCCAGAGCGATCCAGAAAAATTATCGGGCGCGGAGGAACCGGGCTTGGAAACGCTGCGCCGTCAGGTAAAATACCAGTTGGATGAAATCGTCGGTGAAGGTGCGATAGACGAGATTCTCGTCAAACGTTGCATCGGATTCCGAAGCGATTATTAAATTCAGTTGTCCGAAGATGGGACGGATGTACCGCGGCCTTTGGTCGCCGACGAGCCTGTCTACCGACAACTGCCAATCCAAGGATGGTGTTTTATGGCTGAGGAGCAGCCCCCCGTCGCCGATTCCGCGCAACCGGATACTCCTGCGCTTGATTTACCTCTTGGCGATGCCGCCGTGCCCCCGGTCTCCGATGCCGACCAGGCGGCCATTGATGACCTGTTGAACCAGGCTCATTTCGAAGCCCCCGCCGACGGTGAAGCGGCCCCGCTATCGCTGGACGACATCAATCTTCCCAATTTTCAGCAGGTGATGCAGGATGCCGCCGCCTCCAGCATCGATCTATTGCGCGACGTGGATTTGAACGTCAAGATCGAACTGGGGCGAACGCATATGCTGGTGGAGGATGTGCTCAAGCTGGCCGAAGGGTCGGTGGTTGAACTGGACAAGCTGGCCGGCGACCCGGTGGATGTGTTTGTCAATGATCGGCTGGTGGCCCGCGGGGAAGTACTGGTTCTCAACGACAACTTCTGCGTGCGGATCAACGAGATCGTCGCGGCCAACACCGAGGAAACCGCGTGAGACGCGCCGCGGTTTTTTTTCTGCTGGCACTGCTGGGTTTGGGAGCGATTGCTTTTGCACAAAGCCCCGAACCCCGGCTGCGCTTAACGCCGCGCCCCACAAGCGGCCCGGCGGCGCAGGCCCCTTCCTCATCGCAACCGGTATTGCCGATTGCGCAAGTGATCGGCGCATTGGCGATCGTCATCGGCTTGATTTTGCTATTGCGCTGGGGCGGGCGCAAGGTTCTGCCGGGCACCGGCGGCGGCGGCGTGATCAAGGTCATCTCGCGCACCACCATCGCTCCGCGACAACAATTGCTTTTGCTACAGGTGGGACAAAGGCTGGTGCTGGCAGGCCAGTGCGGCGGGCAGATGAGCCGGCTATGTGAAATCACCGATCCGCAGGAAGTGGCGCAATTACTTGGCCAGGCGCAAAGTGAAAAAAGCGGCTCGCTCTCCTCGGCGTTTTCCTCATTTTTCAGCCGCGCCGAGCAGGGCTACGTCCAGCCGGCCCCGCCGGCCGCCCCGGCTAGCGCCGCAACCGCCGGGGCTGGCGGGCCTGCCGGGGCCGTGGAAGAACCGCTGGCTAAGCAGGCCGAGGAATTGCGCGGCCTGCTGGATAAAGTGCGTTCGATGACCTCGCAATACAAATAACGGGATAAAACGGGTGCAAAGCGCAAGGCTCATATTTTTCTCACTGCTTCTGACGCTGGCGGCCGCGGCGCCAGCGCCGGCGCAAGGGCGCGCCGATCGTGATTCGGAGATGCGCTTGCCCTCCAACCCCGGCTCCGGCGCCGCTGCCCAGCTCGCGCCAACCGCCCCCGCCGCGTCCGCCGCGCCCGCGCCGCCGGTGGCTATCCCAGGGGTGCCGTCGATCACCCAACTTCCCGATCTGACCAAGCGCGAGAATTTTTCGGCGGCGATGCAGATTGTCATCTTGTTGACGATCCTGTCGCTGGCACCGGCCATTCTCATTATGACCACCAGCTTCACGCGCATCATCATCGTGCTGTCGCTGCTGCGCCAGGCGCTGGGAACACAGCAGTTGCCGCCGAATCAAATTCTCATCGGTCTGGCGCTTTTTATGACCTTCATGATTATGTCCCCCACCTTGCAGCGGGTGAACAACGAAGCCCTGCAACCCTATATGGACGGCAAAATCGATCAGTCGGCGGCACTGACCAGCGCCCAAGCCCCCCTGCGGCAATTTATGATCGGCCAGATCCAAAAAGCCGGCAATGATGAGGATGTGCTGCTGTTTACCGACTTTGCCGGCCAGCCTGAACCGCAAAATTTTTCCCAGGTGTCAACGATAACCTTGATTCCAGCGTTTATTCTCAGTGAACTCAAAACGGCATTTTTAATGGGCTTCAAGATTTACCTGCCGTTTTTGATTATCGACATGGTTATCAGCTCGGTGCTGATCAGTATGGGCATGATGATGTTGCCGCCGGCGCTGATCTCCATGCCATTTAAATTACTTTTATTTGTTTTAGTTGATGGTTGGCGCTTGATTACTGGAAGCTTGATGGGTAGCTTTATGAGCTAAGCAGTCGGGCGGGAAATCGCCTGGAGAAAAAACCACTCGTACCAGGGATGGCACGGGGTCAAATGGCGGGGCTTTCCGCCAATTCGCTATAGCGCGGCATTCTTCGCGCCACGGCGAACACTCAAGGAAGGGTGTTGTATGAATCTGGATCAGGCAACCGAACTCGTACGCCACACGCTGGTGCTGGCGCTGTTGGTATCAGCGCCCATGCTGCTGATTGGCCTGCTGGTAGGTATCGTCATTTCGCTGCTGCAAGCTGTAACGCAAATTCAGGAACAGACTCTTACTTTTATTCCCAAAATCGTTTCCATGGTGGCCGCGGCAATCATTTTAATGCCGTGGATCGGCCATCGTTTGCAGGAGTATACGACATTGATGTTGTCGCTCAGGATGCAGTGATCGGGGAGGCGCGTCGTGTCGGTCCAGGCCGCTTTAAGCATGGTTCCGGTTTTTGCCCTGGTGGTCTTTCGCCTGGGTGGAATGATGCTGTTTGCGCCTTTATTTGGCTCCACGCGCATTCCCCAGCGCGTGCGGGCGCTGTTGGCGGTGGCCATGGCCCTGGGGATGGTCGCCAACGTCGCCCCCCCGCCGCGCTGGCCAGTAAGCGGCTGGGAATGGGCCTTGGGCATCGGCGGAGAAATTTTCTTCGGACTGGCGATGGGCATGGTGCTCAGTTTCGTCTTTATCGCCGGACAGTGGGCCGGGGAAATGATCGGTACGCAGATGGGATTGAATATGTCCGAAGTGTTTGATCCGCAGTTCGGCCAGCACGGCTCGATCATCGGCGACATGTATTACATGCTGCTGCTGGTGGTCTTTTTAACGATCAATGGGCATCACGCCATGCTGCGCGGCGTGCATGAGAGTTTCACGGCGTTGCCGCTTTTGTCCTTGGGAATCAATCAGCAGTTGGTGGATTTGATGGCCGGGCTGCTTCAATCCTGCACGCTGTTGGCTTTTCAACTGGCAGCGCCGGTTTTGATCACGCTGCTGGTGGTTGACCTGGCATTGGGATTTATCAGCAAGACGCTGCCGCAGATGAATGTGATGACCATGGGCATGACGTTGCGTTCACTGGTGGGACTGGCGGTGCTGATAGTTGGGCTGGCCATGAGTGTGGGCGTGCTGCGTCAGGCGATGTTGGAAAGCATGCGCGTGGCATGGGCGCACTGGACGCAACCGACGTGGAGATAGCATTTTTCGCATCGCATCGGGGCGAGCGCGATACAGGGGCAAGTTATGGCGGAAGATAAGGGCGACAAGACCGAGGCGCCGACACCCAGGCGACTGCTGGAAGCGCGAGAGGAAGGCCAGATCGCGCGCAGCCCCGACCTGACCAGCGCCGCGCTGCTGGTGGGGATGATGGTGCTGCTCAATAACTACGGCTCCTCTATGGTGCGGACCCTCAAGGGCCTGATGGGTGAAATGCTTTCCGGGCCGCAGTTGCGGGACATCCACAGCGCCAACCTGCCGCAACTGTTGCTGCACGCCATTTTAGCCGCCGGCGCCGCGATGGCCCCGCTGATGATCGGCGTGGTGATCATCGCGATTGTGGCCAACGTGGCGCAAGTGGGATTCGGATTGCATCCCAAGCGACTGAAGCCCAATTTTCAGGCATTTAATCCGCTCAAGGGCGTTGGCCGCATTTTCAAAGGCAGCCAGACCTGGATGCAACTGGTGATGAACATCGCCAAGATGATCCTGGTGGCGCTGGTGGCCTGGTCGGCCGTCAGCGGGCGAATGGGTTTGATCGTTACCTCCCAGCGCCTGGAGTTTAACCAGATTTTCAATCTGGGCGCGACGGTCATGTACGCCATCGGGCTGCGGATCGGAATCGTGCTGTTGGTTCTGGCGATTTTGGATTACGCCTGGCAACGCTTTCGCACCGCCCGCGACCTGCGCATGACCAAGCAGGAAGTGAAAGAGGAGATGCGGCGAATGGAGGGGGATCCCAAGATCAAGCAGCGCCGCAAACAGATCGCCCAGCAGATTTCCACGCAGCGGATGCGCCAAGCGGTGCCGGAGGCGGACGTGGTGGTAACCAACCCCACCGAGTTCGCCATAGCCCTCAAATATGACAAGGATTCCATGCGCGCTCCCCGCGTGGTGGCCAAAGGACAGGGGTATATGGCCCAGCAGATTCGCCAGCTTGCCATTGCCTCGGGCGTGCCGATTTTGGAACGCAAACCGCTGGCCCGGGCATTGTTTCGGCTGGTGGAAGTGGGCCAGGAAATTCCAGAGGAGTTTTACGCCGCCGTGGCGGAAATCCTCGCCTATGTCTATGAGCTAAGCGGCGCGGCGGGCCGCCATGCGACGGTTTAATTTTTGCAAAGGAAAAAGGTAACGCTTTATGGCTGCGGCAGCTCCCCTCCATCCCATCCTCCATCACCTGCACCAACACCGGGGCATGCTCTTTCCTATGGCGTTTGTGAGTCTGGTGCTGGTGATCCTGATGCCGTTGCCCACCGCCGTGCTGGACCTGCTGCTAATCTTCAACATCACTTTATCGGTGATTGTGCTGGTAACCACCATCTATATCCAAAGCCCGCTGGAATTTGCGGTGATGCCCTCGCTTTTGCTTGCCGTTACCCTGTTTCGGCTGGTGCTGAACATCGCCACCACGCGGCTGATCCTCACCGCCAGCGGCAGCCCGGAAACCGCCATCTTCCAGGCCGGCCACGTGGTCGAAACCTTCGCCGAGTTTGTTACCAAAGGCTCGCTGGTGGTCGGGGCGATTATCTTCCTGATTATTTTCATCATCCAGTTTGTGGTCATCACCAAGGGTGCCACGCGCATCAGCGAAGTGGCGGCGCGGTTTACCCTGGATGCCATGCCCGGCAAGCAAATGGCCATCGATGCCGACCTCAACGCCGGGGTGATCACCGAACCAGAAGCCCGCCACCGCCGCGAGGCCGTCAGCCAGGAAGCCGACTTTTATGGCGCGATGGATGGCGCCAGTAAATTTGTGCGCGGCGATGCGGTTGCCGGCATCATCGTTACCATCGTCAACGTGCTGGGCGGCTTGTACGTGGGCATGGTGGAAAACGGCTGGGAAGTGATGCCGTCGCTGAAGCTGTACACCAAGCTGACCATCGGCGACGGACTGGTCAGCCAGGTGCCGGCGTTTATCACCTCGCTGGCCGCCGGTTTGATTGTTACCCGCACCAGTTCCAAGGCGAACCTGGGTGAGGAAATTCTCGGCCAGCTTTTTTCCAGGCCGCGGGCGCTGGTGATCGCCGCGGCCTTTTTGTCGCTGCTGTCGTTCACCGGCCTGCCCAAGTCGCCACTGATAATTATGGGCGGATGTTGCGCGGGATTGGCCTGGACGCTCAATCGTGGACAGGTGCGCACCGCCGCGGCCACGGCCCGCAAGGATCGCGATATCGCGGCCAAAAAAGAACCGGAAAAAGTGGAGAAACTGCTGGATTTAGATGATCTGGAATTGGAAATCGGCTACGGGCTGGTGCGCCTGGTGGATGCGGCCAAGGGCGGCGATTTGCTGGATCGTATCAGCATGATCCGTCGCCAGATCGCCACCGACCTGGGGATTATCGTGCCGCCGATCCGCATTCATGACAACATGCAGTTGTCAGCCAATGATTACATTGTGAAGATCAAGGGCCAGCCCATCGGCAAAGGCGTAACCTATCCCGAACAATTTCTGGCCATGGACAACGGGGCCACCACCGGCCCGATTGACGGCGCCGAAGCGACCGTGGAACCCGCCTTCGGCTTGCCGGCCTACTGGATCACCGAGAGCCAGCGGCAACAGGCGGAATTGCTCAACTACACCGTGGTCGAGGCCAGCAGCGTGCTGGCCACGCATCTGACGGAACTGGTCAAGAGCCATGCCCACGAGCTGCTCTCGCGACAGGATGTGCGCAATCTTCTGGACAACTTGAAAAATTCCTGCCCGGCGCTGGTGGAGGAAGTGGTGCCGACGCAGATCAAGCCCGGTGAATTGCAGCGGGTTTGCCAGAATCTCCTGCGCGAGCGCGTGCCCATCCGCGATATGGAGGCGATCTTGGAAACCCTGGGAGATTACGCGGCGCGGACCAAGGATCTGGAAGTGTTGACCGAATACGCGCGCAACGCCCTGTCGCGCTGCATCTGCAAGCAATATGTCGATGAGCAGGATCGGTTGTGGTGCTTGACGCTGGACCCGGCCCTGGAGGATTTGATCAACGGACACTTAGAACGCGGCGAGCGCGGCGTAACCAACACGCTGCCGCCGCTGACGGCGCAGCAGATCGTCAAGCAGGTTGGCGAAAAAGCGCAGGAACTCACGCAAAGCGGGCGTTCGGCGGTGCTTTTATGCAACCCGCTGATCCGCTCGTCGTTGCGACGAATGGTTGAGCCGGCGATGCCGCATGTGGCGGTGCTGGCGTTTAATGAAATTGTGCCGGAGGTTGCCGTGGAAGCGGTGGCGCTGGTGGGACTTAACGGTTGAGGCAAGGATGAATTTGCAAACATTTCGAGCATCCACCATGGCCGAAGCTCTTACCCATGTGAAAAGCGCCATGGGGCACGATGCGGTCATCATGCATACCCGCACCTATCAGCAGCGAAGCTGGATGGGTCTGAAAAGCCGGGAAATTGTGGAGATAACAGCCGGCCAGGGCCTGCCCGCCCGCTCGCCGCGCCGCCCCGCGCCGATGGCCGCCGCGGCCGGCCCGGCGGCGTACCTGCGCAACCGCCCCGCCGCCGGGATCGTCCAGGCCCCGGCCAAAGCCGCCGCCGCCGTCCTGCCGCCGGGCCGGCAATTGCTGGAAAGCAGCGCCGCATCCACCGCGATGATGGCCGCTTTGGGCCAGGAGATGGGCTCGCTCAAGAGCATGATCAAAGACTTAGTCGCCCAGCAGCGCCGGGCCTGCTGTCCGCAGGTTCCGGAGAATCTACACGAATATTATTTGCGCCTCATTGAAAACCAGGTGGCCGAGGAATTGGCGGCCGATATCGTGATCAAAGTGCAGCAGCAGGTGCGACCGGAATATCTCAACCAGCCCCAATTCATTTGCGATAAGCTGGCCGAGCAACTGGAAAAACTGCTGCCCACCAGCGGCCCGATCGCCCGAACTAAAACCAGCGGCGCGCATGTGGTGGCATTGATCGGCCCGACCGGCGTGGGCAAAACCACCACCATCGCCAAGCTGGCGGCCAATTTGAAACTACGCGAAAAGCGCTCCGTGGGCCTGATCACACTGGACACCTACCGCATCGCGGCGATCGACCAATTGCGCAAATACGCTGATATTCTTGGTTGCCCGCTCAAAGCCGTGGCCCGACCGGAAGATCTGCCCGATGCCCTGGCGGCGCTGGCCGATTGCGAATTTATCCTCATCGACACCGCCGGGCGCAGTCCCAATGACACGCTCAAACTCAACGAACTGAAGGAATTTATCACGCTGGCGGCACCCGACGAGGTGCATCTGGTGCTATCCACCACCGCCAGTTGCGAGTGTGTTGAGCTGGCCGTGAGCCGTTTCGGCGATGTGCGCGTGGATAAAATCATTTTCACCAAACTGGATGAGGCCACGCATGTGGGCGTGGTGTTGAACGTCATCCGCAAGGTTAATAAGTCTTTGTCGTACATCACCACCGGGCAGGATGTGCCTAACGACATCGAGGTGGGCGGCGGCCGCAGGCTGGCGCAAATGATCCTTGGGAGCCATTTATGATCGTATACGATGACCAGGCCACACAACTGCGAACGCTGGTGCGGCAAATCGCTCCCGGCGCAGCGCCTTACCCACCGGCGGCGGCGGCGGCACGACCCGCAAGCCCGGCCCGTCCGCGGGCGACGGTAATCGCGATCACCAGCGGCAAAGGCGGCGTTGGCAAAAGCAACGTAGCGGTGAATTTGGCGATTAAACTTTCGGCCGCCGGCAAAGATGTGGTGCTGCTGGATGCGGATTTGGGACTGGCCAACGCCGATGTGCTTTGCAATATCACGTTGCCCAGCAACTTGTCGCACGTGATCAGCGGCCGCAAACAACTTAGCGAGGTGATGGTCAAAGCTCCCGGCGATTTCCGGCTCATCGGAGGCGCTTCGGGACTGGCCAGGATGGCCGATTTAAACGAGTTGGAACGCAATCACCTGATCGAGGCGCTGGGTGAACTGGAACGCCAGGCCGACACCATCCTGATCGACACCGGCGCGGGAATCAGCCCGAATGTGCTGGCTTTTGCCCGCTGCGCCGATCATGTGCTGGTGGTAACCACGCCGGAACCGACGGCCATTACCGACGCCTACGCGGTGATCAAAGTCCTCAGCCGCGATGGACAGGAGCGGCGCGTGAGTCTGCTGGTCAACCAAGCCCGCGGACCACTGGAGGGCCGACAGGTGCATGAGCGGATCGCACGGGTGGCCAAACAATTTTTGTCCGTCAGCGTATTGGATGGCGGCTGGCTTCCCAGCGACGAGCAGGTGAGCCAGGCCGTGCGCCGCCGCATGCCTTTTGTGCTGGGCGCGCCGCGCTGCGCCGCCAGTGTGGGAATCGGCCAATTGGCAATGCGCCTGGAGCGGGGTGTGCCATCGGCGCAAAGCGGAAGCGGTTTTTTCAGCCGCATGGGACGATGGTTTAAAAAATAAGCGCCCAGGCGCGAGTTATTTTGCTAAGTTAATTAAGTGAGTTAAATAAAACCGGGATGATTGATGCCGCAACGTTTGGCCGCCGCCTGTTCCTTGATCGCGTTTGCCGTCTGCCTGGTGCTGGGCGGGCTGCGGGCGGACAATCCCTTTGCCAGCACGGTGGGACGGGCCTTGGCGGCGATGATCGGAACGTATGTGGTGGCGTGGATCGCGGGACAGATGGCCGAAGGGATGTTGCGGGAAAATCTGGCCCAGGAAGCGAAAAAAAAGGATAAATTTGCGGCCCCCGCGCCGCCCAACGACCGATAAATAGAGTATGTCTCGTTTGGCGCAGATGGTCCGCGCCCAGCGGGATAGACATAGGTTCCATGGATGGGAGTCAGTGATGTCAAATCCAAAGCGTGAAATCAAGGATGTCTGGATCGAATTCAAAAAGAAGCCAACCGAGCAACTGCGCAACGTGTTGATGGAGCATTATCTGCATCTGGTTCGCTTTAACGCCGAACGGCTGCATATGAAATTGCCCGGCGAAGTGGAACTGGATGATTTGATCTCCTCAGGTATTTTTGGCCTCAAAGACGCGATCTACGCGTTTGACATGGAACGGGGCGTGAAATTTGAAACCTACTGCGCCCAGCGCATCCGCGGGGCGATTTTAGATGAATTGCGTTCGATGGACTGGGTGCCGCGCCTGGTGCGCAGCCGCGCCCACAAGGTGGATGTGGCCCGCAAAAATCTGGAAATGGAGGCGGGCCGCCGCGCCACCGATGAGGAAGTGGCCGGCAAGCTGAATATCTCCATGGACGAGTTTCACAAAATTTCCAAGGATTCCAGTGCCGTGGGCGTGGTCTCACTGTCGCGCAAGTGGTACGAAACCGATTCCAACAAAGATGTACGCGAGATCGACGTGCTGGAGGACAAGCGCGGAGCCGACCCGGTGCGGGAGATTCAGCGCAAAGACCTCAAGGACATGATCACCCGCGGCCTGTCGCGGGCCGAGCGGCTTATCATCATCCTCTACTATTTTGAGGAGATGACCATGAAGGAGATCGGCATGACGCTGGACTTGTCGGAAAGCCGCGTAAGCCAGATGCACTCCTCGATTTTGGCGCGGCTCAAGGCGCAAATGGCCGACCGCAAAAAGGAATTGCAGCAGCAAGTGGCTTCGGTGTGAACCCATCTTTTCCTTCAGCCGCGTCGAACCGGATGCAGCCATTATGGTTGCGCTTAGGGCATTGCCACCTGGGCGATGTTACGCAAAAACGCGCGCTGCTGGGCTTGAAAGGCCAGCGCTTAGATGACCTGGCGGCGGCGCAAGCGCCGGTGCCTCCGGGCATCGTCTTGACCAGCGGCTGGACCGCATCCCTGCGCAGCTTAAAAGACATTGCTTTACCCCCAGCACTGGCGACGACGCTGCGGCAATCGCGCCGACTGGTGGAGAAAAAGTTCGACTTTTTTCCCGCCCCCTTGCTGGTCGTGCGACTGAGCGCGGCCTACTCCATGCCCACAAGCACCAAAGCGATATTGCACCTGCCATGGCAAAAAGACTTGGCGGCGGTGCGGCAGGCGATCTCTACGCTGCTGGAACAATGGCGCTCGCCGGCGGCGGTTGCCTGGCGGCAACAACGCGACATGCCGCAGCACGAGCCGGCGATCCTCGTGCAACACATGGTCGATACCCAAAACGAGCGCTGGATCGACAGCCACACGCCCGATGGGCGGGCGGGACAATTGCGGGATTGCGCCATCGGGCAACCGGGCCTTCAAAAGCGTATTGCGCATATTTTCCACCTGACCCAGCGGGTTGTGGCCGGGCCGTGTCAATTAAAACTGAGCCTAGGCTCATTGCGCTGCGCCGTGCTATCACTTAGGCCGCTGCGACTAAGCGCCTCGTCCGCCATCGCGGCGCTATGCGACCTGGCCGAGTCCGGCATCCTCACCAAGTCCCAGGCCATCCACGGCATAAGCCCCGCGGAGTTCAACCGGCAACTGCATCCCGTGTTTGTTGACGCCGCGGCGGCCGAACCGATCGCACGCGGTTTGGGCGCATCGGCCGGGGCCGCGGCGGGCCGCGTGGTGTTTACGCACCAGCAGGCCGCGTCGTTGCTGGCCGAGGGTCAGCCGATTCTGCTGGCGCGAAATGAAACCGACGCGGCGGATGTGGGAATCATGCTGCACAGCCAGGGGGTTATCACCAGCAGCGGCGGGATGACCTCGCACGCGGCGGTGGTGGCGCGGGGTGCGGGCAAACCCGCGGTGATCGGGGCCCCTTTGCGACTGGCGTCAAGTGGCAAGGCCATGAGTGTGGGAGGCCGAAGAATCCAAAACGGCGACTGGCTGAGTATCGACGGCGGTGAGGGAACCATTTACGCAGGTCGGCGGTATTGCAGCGCCCCGGAATTTTCCACCCCCATGCAAAAGCTGCTTTCATGGGCCGACCAGACCCGGAAGCTGCAGATTTATGCCAACGCCGACACGCCGGAGGATGTATCGCGGGCCATTGACATGGGCGCTGTCGGGGTGGGACTGTGCCGCACGGAGCACATGTTTTTCGCCGACCAGCGCTTGCGCTGGATGCGCCAGTGGATTTTGTCGCTGGATGACGAACACACGCGGGCAGCTCTGGAAAAGCTCCGGGAATTTCTCGAAAGCGATTTGCTGCAAATGTTTCAACGACTGCAAGGTAGGCCCCTGACCATTCGGCTGCTCGACCCGCCGCTGCACGAATTTCTGCCGCGTCAGGCCCGGGGGATTGAGCAATTGGCCGGCGAACTGGGCCTCAAGCCCGGACAAGTGGCATTGGCTATTCAGCGGCAACAAGAATTCAATCCCATGCTCGGATTTCGTGGCGCTCGGCTGCTTTTGGTCAGACAAGACATGCTCCATATGCAGGTGCGGGCCATCGCGCAGGCGGCGCTACGGGCGGGCGCGGCGGCTTCGGGGCGAATCCTCTTTCCCATGATCGCCCATCCCAGCGAAGCCAAGGCGCTGGTAAATCAGACCCGTGAGTTACTACGTGAATATGGTAATGGCGATCACACGATTTGCCATTTACCACTTGGCGCGATGATCGAAATCCCCTCCGCGGCCATGCTGGCCGACCGCGTGGCGGAGCATGTGGATTTTTTCAGCTTCGGCACCAATGACCTGACGCAATTAACCCTGGGCATCAGCCGGGACGATGCCGGCGGATTTTTACCCACCTATGTGCGGCGGCACATTTTCCCCCGCGATCCGTTTGAGCGGCTCGATGAGCCGGGCGTGGGACAACTGCTGCGCTACGCCGTGCAACTGGGCCGGCGCAACAAACGGAATTTGCCTTGCGGAATTTGCGGTGAACACGCCGGCGAAGCGGCGACTATTGCCTTTTGTGATCAAGCGGGCATTGACTCGGTATCCTGCTCACCCTACCGGGTGCCGGCGGCGCGGCTCGCCGCCGCCCAGGCAGCGCTGGATCATTCATCCAGGCGCTTGAGCAGATAGATTCCCGGTTGCATCGCTTTGAGGCGCATCACACCGGGCGCGGCGACGGCCGGGTTATTGCGCTGGGCCGCAAACGCGTTGGATTGAAAGGTAAATTGCTGTAAAGCCAGCAAGCTGGTATTGCTGGGCCGGGCGGTGATGGTTACGTATTTCAAGTCCGGTGAAACCGTCGCCTGGGCATCGAGAATAACCCCACTGTTGACCACGCTGATCTGGGGATCAAACGCCGTGGCCCCCGCGTAATAAAACGGCACCTGGGCCATCGCCGCCGATGCCGCCAAACCCGTCACCGCGCATAAAATTCTGCTCCATAAACCAGTCATGACGCCACCTCTGGGATCATTATACCGCGCCACCCCGATTAAATTCCTCAAAAACCTTCAGCATAAACTGATAATTTTCCAGCGGCATGCCGGCGAAGATGGTGTTGGAAGTGGAAAAGATATAGCCGCCTCCCACAGAGGCGTTTTCAAGGCAATACAGCGCCGACCGCCGGATCGCCGCTGGCGGTCCGTCTTGCAGCAAATTGCATTGCACATTGCCCATCAGCGCCAGTTTTTGCCACGTCGCCCGCTTGACCTGGGCGATATCCATCCCGGCCATGGGGTCAATGGACTGAAGCGCGTCGGCGTTCATCGCCAGAAGTTGATCCAGCACCGACATCAAGTTGCCGTCGCTATGCAAAAACGCCAAGGCCCCGCGCTGGTGAACTCTTTGCACCAGACGGTTCCAGTAGGGCGCGGTTATCTCGGCAAAATCCTTGGGTGAAACGAACGGCCCGCTGTTGCCGGCCACATCATGCGGCAGATAAATAAAATCCGCCCCGGCGTCGCACATGCGGTCAATCAAATCCAAAGCCCGCCCGCAGCGCTCGTGGGCGATGGCGTGCAACTTGCCACGATCCTCCAGCAGATCAAGGGCAAACTGTTCCCAATCACTGATGGTATCGATGCACCAGACCGCCCCGCCCACCATGCCGCCGATGAGGATCTTTTCGCCGAAGGTCTTTCTGGCGGCGGCCACGCCGTCGGGATCTCCCCACGGCCAGTAAACCGCCAGGGCATCCCAGTGATATCGTTCCACGATTTTTTCATAGATCGACATGCAATGCGCGATGGCCCGCTCCTTTTGCCCGCCGTCGTACCCGGCCCAGTCGCCGGGCAAAGGGAAACGCTCGCCAAATGCCTCCTTCTCCAATTCAAACATGCTCTCAAAATGCGGCGGCCGATCCGGCTGCTCAAACCGCAGCGTCTTGAGCATGCGCTGTTTTCCAGTCATATATCGCTCCCATTGCCGCAGCTTAAATGCTGGGCATTACATTGCCGCCGCAGACCGGCAGGTACACGCCGCTGATAAATTTGGCCAGGTCCGAGGCCAGAAACGCCACGGTGTTGGCGATGTCCTGATCTTCACCGCGATGCCGCAGCGGGACATTTTTTTCATAGTCCTCCTGCCGCTCGGTGTGGGTCTGGCGGTATTTGTCACTAATCATCCAGCCGGGAGCGACCTGGTTGACGGTGATATTGTGCTGACCGACTTCCCTGGCCAGCACGCGTAACACGCCATCCTGCCCGCGCTTGCCGGAGACATACGCCGACTGGCTGGGAGTAGCTTGCATGGCGCACTCGGTATTGGTGGCGATCACCCGTCCCCACTTGGCCTTGATCATCGCCGGCACAAACGCCTGGGCCATCAGCACATTGTGCAGCACACAGGAGCGAAACTGGCTTTCATAATCCGCCGGCGACTGCTCCAGCACGCTGGTCCAGTTGTATTGAATAACCGCGTTGTTGACGATGATATTCGGCTGGCCCATCTCAGCGGCGACCGCGTCGCGCATAGCCAGCACCTCTTGCTGACTGGTTACATCCGCCCGCGCCAGCATTGCCTTGACCCCCAGGCCGCGCACCTGCTGCAAAAGCGCCTCGGCCTTGGCGTGGTTGGAATGATAATGAATCACCACATCACAGCCGCACCCAGCCAGCGTGCGTGTAATCACCCGTCCCAACTCGCCGCTGGCGCCGGTAACCACCGCCAATTTTCCCGACAAATCAATTTTCAGCATCATATCTCCATAAAGAGCTTATTGGATATTCCACTATCACATTATTGGTATCGTGTTTTGCAACAGTAAATTATTGGATACTCTATTATCACAATATTGCCAATGCTTATATTGCAATGCTCTTGTTGCCATTGATCCGCCGCGCCGGTTATGCCCAAGGTGTTAATTGCGGATAACCCGGTTTCTGCCCCCACCTGGCCAATCCACCCGGCCCCAGCATCTGTTGCAGGGCCTGTCGCTCCCGGCGCACCTGAAGCAAACTTTCTTGATAGACCTTTTGACAGTCAAGGAAACAAGAGCCATGCCCGCCCAGATTCAGATCAATCGGGCGGCGGAGCAATTCCGCCAGCGATTGCTCCAGCCCTCCGCCGTGGGCAAATCCCGGATCATTGCTGAAGTTGGGCAGAAGGTGCATGGCCTGACCGTAGCACTGAACCGTGTCGCCCGTCAAAGCCAACCGCCGGCCCCGATGGGTCAGAAAATAGGCCGCGTGCGGCTGGCAATGCCCCGGCAATGGCGCGGTCTGGATGGCATACGGCCCCAGTTGCGCCGCCGCGTCTTGGGTGAGTATCAAATCGGGATGCACATAATCAAAGCCAAGTCCATACCACGGCAGCAGCGCCGGGTAGGGGTAATCCCACGGCGCTTCCATCACCCGGGCCACCCCATCCCACGCTGCAACTTGCACGCCGGGATAAATCCGACGTAGCGTGGGGACCATGTCATAGTGATCGCCGTGCGGATGGGTTATCAAAGCCCACTCCAGCGATTTGAGTCCCTTGGGGCGTAAGGCCGCCAGATCATCGGCAAAAGCTTGCTGGCGCTGGGGATTGAGATAATCGCAGGGGCCGGGGTCAACCATCAGCCCGCGACCATCTTCGGCAATGAGCACAAAGCTGTTGCCGCCGTTGTCCATCTGAAACGCGCCGGCCATGCGTTCGATCCAGCGCCCCGCGCGGCTTAGAGCGGGCGGGGTTTGTTCAGGCAGTGTCGATGTGCTTTGGGTCAGCCGTTCATACTCGTCGATTCGCCGCCGCAGCTCGCCCGCCGCGGCCGGTCCATCCTCGATCGGGTAACCGCTGGAGGGCACGAAAAGTGTCGCGCCACTTTGGCAAGCCGTCGCCAAGGCTTGACGCAACCCGGACCATTGGAGCGATACATAGTTCAATTCCATATCCCACAACCGCGGCAGCAAGCCCCCCTGGCAAACCAGGTCTCCACAAAATAGTGCCAAGGGAGCATCGTCCAGCGATATCAGAAATGCCAGGCCATTTCGTCCATGGCCCGGCATGTCCAGCACGTCGATTTGCACATCCTCCCACATTATCCGCTGGCCGGCTTGCAGCCCACCGGCGATTTTCAGCGGCGCACGCGGCGGAAATAGCGTTTGGCTGCCGGCGATGCCGTATGGCTCAGCGCCAAAAGTTTCACCCCATAGTTCGGGATGATCAAAACGCGTTTGCATCCCCAGCCGATACACCTCTGACGCCTCGGCCAGGTCCGCGGATTGCCGGGCCACCCAGATGGCCGCGGCGGGAAACAGGTTTGCTTCGCGACAATGTAAAGGATCAACATGCGTATGCAGGATCATCTGCGGTGCCGCCAAGCCCCGGCTCTGGAGCCAGCGCGGCATATGGCGGCTGTGGCAATCAATCATCAACGTGCGGCCGCGGCGCAGCAGCACATGGCTGGACGCTTCGCCTACCAGGCTATGCAATTCCAAGTTCGGCACCAGCAAGATTAGTGTGGGCGCGTGTGCTGTCATCATAAGCGGCTCCCTGCGGGCGGCAGTGTAACATCACTGGTTGCCTGCGCCCGCGCTAGGCGCACACCGCCTGGTGGCCGCCGTCAACGCGGATGGTTACCCCCGACACATATGCCGCCTGCTCGGATGCCAAAAAGACCGCCACATTGCCGATGTCGCGCGGCGTGCCGATGCGGCCCAGGGGAACGCGCGACTTGATAAACGCAGCGTTCTCCGGCTTTTCCCAGTGGAAAGCGGTCATGGCCGTCAGGATCATGCCCGGCGCAATGGCGTTGGCGGTAATTCCGTGGCGACCCAGGGCCGTGGCGAAACCCACCATGGTCATCCGCATCCCGGCCTTGGACGCGCCGTAATCCACCTGCGCCGGGCCGGTAACATTTTCCGACAATGAGGTGATGAAGATCACCCGCCCGCCGCCGCCACGCTGGATCATGTGTTTGGCGACGGTTTGCGTGCAGAAAAATGCGCCGGTGGTGTTCACGTCCAGGGTCTTTCGCCACACCTGCTCGCTCAGTTCCATCACATCCACAAACGGACAGATGCCGGCGTTGTTGACCAGCACATCAATGCGCCCGAATTTCTCCAGTGCCGCCGCCACCATTTGCTGGACGCTTGATAAATCCGACACATCGCACCGCAACCCCACGGCGTCGGCGGCCCCGGCGTCTTTGAGCTTTCCAGCGGCCTGCACCGCCGCGCTTTGCTCCATATCCGCAATCAGCAGTTTGTCGCCCTTGGCGGCAAAACACTCGCCGATTCCATAACCAATTCCCCGCGCCGCCCCGGTAATCAAAATCACTTGCGACATCATCCGCCTCATGGATAAAACTATTTTGCCACCCATTGTCCGTCCACGCCGATCGCGGCATGATTCTTCAGACAACCAGCAACTTCGGTTACAATATAAACGACTAACATGGCGCCGCCAGTAAAGCGCCGGGAGGATACATGGACAATCCTGACCTTCCCTTGTCAACCGTGCGGTTGTTTCAGCCGTCGCTATGGGGCCGCGGGCCGCTGGCTCGCTCGCGCTGGCTATCGCCGCTGTACGTCCAGCGCTACGCCGGCCCGCGCATGCGGCCCCAGCGCACGGCTCATGATTACTGGGAACTGACGTACGTTTTCAAAGGTCACGGCGTGCTAAGCTGCCCGCAACACGATTACGCTCTGGTGCCCGGCTCAGCGGTTTTGCTCCCACCACGGCTGGAACACGCCGAGCGGGCCGAGGCGGGTTTGGATACGTTGTGGGTGGGCCTGCGCGGGGAAGCTTTGCGCCGGGTGAAGCAACCGGTAGCGGTGGCAGCCGGCGCGGAACTGGCGGCGACCGCGGAGGTGCTTTGGCTGCGCGCCCTGCGTCCCTTTGGCCAAATCGGCGCGGAACTGGACGGGCTGGCCCTGGCGCTATTGGGACGTTTCCAGCGCCTGGCTTTGGACAATCAGCGTGAACTGGATCAGTTGGTGGAGCGGATTATCGCCCATTTGCAACAACATTTCGCCGCGCCCCAGTCGGTCGCGGCATTGGCCGCGCGTTTTGGCTGCTCGGCCGGTTATCTGCACCGCAGTTTCAAGCTGCGCACCGGCCGCTCTCCGGTGCAATATCTGACGGAACTACGCCTCGAGCAAGCCGTGCGTCTGCTGCGACACAGCACCTTGTCTATCTCTAAAATCGCCCAGCGCGTCGGCTACCGGGATCCACTTTATTTCAGCCGCCAGTTTCGCAAACGCTATCGCTGCCCACCGTCGGCGCAAAGCGCACGTTTGGTGGCCAAGCGACTGGCCCCGTAACCTGCTGGCGCGGTTCCGATAACCATCCCTTGGCCAGGCGCATTTATTGGGACCTTGCGCGTCCCATAACCTGGAGTGCAGTGCCGTTATAAGCGGCTATGCGGGTTGTGCGGGACCGATAATGCCGCGTATGCCGCTACTGGCGGCACAAAACGCTTTACCGGTGCTAACCTTTGCTTAAACCCCCGCCGTCATAAACCCGATAGAAGATCGGTTGCGCCGCGTGTGCGCCGACCGGCCCATAATCCCCGTCGCCAGGCGGCAACGGGATAGGGCCGCCAATACCGCCAACACTGGATTTCAGGAGCACTATGCAAACTGTCGTACACGTTACCCATGAGGCAATTCAGAAAATTGGCGGCATCGGCGCGGTGCTGCACGGGCTTTTGACCAGCCGCGTTTACCTGGGGCAGGTGCCGCGAAACATTCTGGTCGGGCCGTTCTGGCCCATGGACGGCGCCGGCGAACAGCGACTCGGCCCCGATGCCGAGGTGCTCTACAGCAGCATGGACCACCTGTATCGCTCGCCCTTGGCTGCGCGCTTTCGCGAAATTGAGCAGGAATACGGCGTGGGCATCGTCTACGGGCGGCGCAAATTCACTGATAAAACCGCCGGCGTTACCAGCACCCCAGAAGTGTTGCTGATCGACGTGTCGCGCTACGATGCCCGGAAAATCAACCAGTTCAAGTACGATCTGTGGAAAAACTTCGGCGTGGAGAGCGCCCGTTACGAAAATATCTGGGATTTTGAGCAGTACATGCGCCTGGCCAAACCGGCGATCGCCGCGCTGCACGCCCTGGGCGCGTGCAGCGAAATCGAGCCTTGCGTTATTTTATCACATGAATATATGGGAATGCCAACGGCCTTGGCCGCCGTTCTGGAAAACGGCCGCTCGCAGTTCCGCACCATCTTTTACGCCCACGAAGTGGCCACCATGCGCCGCATCGTCGAGGGGCATCCCGGCCACGACACCATGTTCTACAATGTATTGCGTTCGGCCATGAGCGCCGGCCACTATGTGGATGAAGTCTTCGGCGATCAAAGCGGCTATTACAAGCATTCGCTGATCAAGGCCAGCCGCTTTTGCGACGGAATTTTCGCCGTCGGCGATTACACGCTCAAGGAAGTGCGCTTCCTGGGAAGCGATTTCACCTCCGTCGACGCCCAGGTGGCGTACAACGGCGTGCCCTGCTGGAAAATCAATGCCCAGGAAAAACAAGAGGCGCGGCGCAAACTCGGATTGTATTGCAAAAATCTTTTAGGCTACGAACCGACCTATGTCTTTTCCCACGTAACGCGGCTGGTCCTTTCCAAGGGCTTGTGGCGCGACCTGCGCGTCATGGAACATTTGGAAAAACGCCTGCGCGACCGCAATGAAACCGCCGTACTCTTCGCCCTGACCACCGAGGTGCCCGGCCGCCGCGGCGACGACATCCGCCAGATGGAAGCCATGTATCACTGGCCGGTCGTCCACCGCGAGGGACTGCCGGACATGACCACCGGCGAAGCGGTTTATTACCAGGGCGTACAGGAATTTAACGCCACCAGCCGCAACGCCAAAGTCGTCTTTATCAACCAGTTCGGCTTTGAGCAAAAACTCTGTGGCCAGCGCATGCCCGCGGACATGGAATTTATGGACCTGCGTAAAGGCTCGGACGTGGAATTCGGCCAAAGCATTTACGAACCCTTCGGCATCGCCCAGGTCGAACCGATCAGTTTCGGCGGCATCTGCGTGTTTTCCAACGTCTGCGGCTGCGCGGGCTTTGTCCGCAAAGCCGCCGACGGCGACAGCCCCAATGTCATTGTCGCCGATTATACCGATCTGGACCTGCGCAAACTGCGGCCGGAGCAACTGCTCAATATCGGCACCCAGGAGCGCGATCAACTGGAACACCGGGTGGCCGAGAATGTTGCCGCCCAGTTGATCGAACGCCTGCCGCGTACGCCGGCGGAATTTGAGCCGTTCATCGAACGCGGCTACGACCTTGCCCGACAGATGAGCTGGGATGTGGTGTCGCGCGACTATGTGCTGCCGGGCATCCAGCGCGCCTGCAAAGCCCACCGGCTTAAGCAGATCGCGTAAAACGCATATGGCTGTACGCATCGCTGGCACTGGCGCCCCGCTATGGCGCCAGTGCCCCACCGGCGGGAAAACACCTCAGTGCCATTCATCGGCACGGCATTTTTAATATGTATTGTGCGGGGAAGAGATAACCGCGCGCACCGCCTGTACCTGTGAAGGCGCGGGCGCCCCAATGCCTAGGGGCTACTGGTACAGCTTATCGCACGCATAACCCTCCCCTTTTTCGCGCTTGCCAAACTTGCCCTCGGCGCTATGCTGTCTTTTAACCGGCCAACGCGACCTTGCGGCATAGTGCCGCGGCCGTGTCGGCCCAAGCAAGGAGAAGCCATGAACGTACTGGTCGCCGGCGGCGCTGGATATATCGGATCGCATACCGTCAAACGTCTCAAGGAAGCCGGCCACGCGCCGGTGATTTTTGATAATCTGTCGCGCGGGCACCGCATGGCCGCCGAAATTCTCAATGTGCCCTGCATCTTCGCCGACTTAAATGACAAAGCCGCGCTGACCGACGCGCTGCGAAAGCACAAAATCGATACCGTCATGCACTTTGCCGCCTACGCCTATGTGGGTGAAAGCGTCGAAAAGCCGCTCTTGTATTATCAAAACAACGTGGCCACCACCATTTCGGTTCTCCAGGCCATGAACGAGGCCTCGGTCAACCGATTCGTCTTTTCCAGCACCTGCGCCACCTATGGCGATCCCGATTCGGTTCCCATTACCGAACAGGAGAAAAAAGCCCCGGTCTCCCCGTACGGGCGCAGCAAGCTCATGGTCGAGCAGATTTTGACCGACACGCTGGCCGCCAACCCCAAATTCTCCTTTGCAGCCTTACGCTACTTCAACGCCAGCGGCTGCGCCATGGACGGCACCCTGGGCGAGGATCACGATCCTGAAACCCACTTGATCCCCGTGGTTCTCCAGACCATTCTCGGCCTGCGCAAGGAGATCGTGCTGTTTGGAACCGATTATCCCACACCCGATGGCACCAACATCCGCGACTACATTCACGTGGAAGATTTGGCCGATGCCCACATCCTGGCGATGGACAAATCAGCACCGGGCCAGTCGATGTTTTTAAACCTGGGCACCGGCAAGGGATTCAGTGTCAAGCAGATCATCGAGGCGGCACGCGAAGTAACCGGAAAAATGCCGCCGGTGCGCTACGGCCCCCGCCGACCGGGCGACGCCATCGCCCTCTGGGCCGACCCCACCGCCGCCCACCAGCGGCTTGGCTGGCAGGCCAAGTACACCGAGCCGGTACAGATCATCCGCTCGGCCTGGAACTGGTTCAGCAAACATCCCCACGGCTACCAGGACGCCAAATAAGGCGTTGGAGAAGATTGGCTCTCCGCGGAACCCGCTGATGGATGCCAAGCTGACAGGCTCGGACCTGCGCTATTTCGCCCAGAACGTGGTTCCTAGTACATGGCAGGTATGTTTACCAGCGTCTTTCGCGGAGAGCCAGAAGATTAAAATTGGGTGTGCCCAATGTATTTGCACTTTACCGTTTCTAAGCGGAAAACATGGTTTCGGACTGGCCATAAAGGCTGATTTGTTGAACCCGGGCAAGAATCCGTGGGCACGTCCTTAAAATTCCCGGCGCTGTCGCGCCGTGGGGATGTTGAGAATCTTTCGGTATTTTGCCACCGTGCGCCGCGCCAGTGGGATGCCCTGGTCGTTGATCTTCTTGCCGATCTCCTCGTCGTTGAGCGGGTTGGTCTTGTCTTCGTTGTCGATGATGATGCGCAGTTTTTCCTTCACCGCGTCCCAGCTCATGTCCTCCCCTTCGGCGTTGGTCGTTCCGCCGGAGAAGAACTTTCGCAGCGGCAGCACCCCGCGCGGCGTCTGAATCCATTTTTCTGAAACCGCGCGGCTCACCGTAGCCACGTGGATGCCCAACTGGTCGGCCACCAGGATCATCGGCAGCGGCTTGAGATGTTCGGGGCCTTGCTCGAAAAATTCCCGCTGGGCGTCAACCACCACCCGGATCACCCGCCGGATCGTGCCCCGCCGCTGCTCGATGGCGTCCATCAGCCAGCGGGCGTTACGCACATTATTAACCAGAAATTCGCGCGTCTTTTTATCCACCTGCCGGTTCTTCATCATCTTCTGATACATCGCGCTGATGCTCAGGTTGCTGGCCGGATCATGGGCCATTTTGATCTCATATTGCCCGCTCTCCGAGTCCAGGTAGATGATCGCGTCGGGAATCACCGGCGGGGCGTCCACTTGGCCGATCTGTTTGCCAGGATGCGGATGCAGGTGCGACAAGCGCTTCACCGCCGCTTTAATATCCCCGATGCCCCGGCCCAATTTCTTGCTGATCTGCGGATAGCGATTCATCTCCAGATCGCGCAAGTGATGGCTTAACAGCCGCCGCTCCAGATCCAGGTCGTGCCCCTCGGAAAGCTCCTCATCCTGCTCCAAATCATCCAGTTGCAACATCAGGCATTCAGGCAGGTTTCGCGCGCCCACGCCCGGCGGGTCCATCGTCTGCACCAAACTCAATGCTTTGTTCAAGTCCTTCAAGTCCAGAGGCTTTTTACTCTCGCGGGCAATCGTCTCCAGGTCGGTGCGCAAGTAACCTTCCTGGTCGATGTAGTTGATGATCGCTTCCCCCGCCGCCCGCACGCCCGGCGAACACTCCACCAGAGTCCACTGGCCCAGGAGGTATTCGGTGAGGCTGATTCCTTTGGCCGCGGTGTTGGCCATCGCATCCATCTTCTTATCGCGCTCCCCATCCATGCCGCTGGCGCGGTTGTTGCCTGAGGGGGGGATATATTCCTCATTCTCCAAATACTCGCTGATTTTCTCCAGCCGATTGAAATCCTCGGCCTGATTGTCGTTGTCTTTAACCACCAAGGACTGGCGCTCATCGCGCTCATCAGCTTCCATGGTTTCCTGCGGCGGGGTCGGGCTGTCAAGGTCACCTTCCTCCTGCTCCAAAACCGGATTGGCCCCCAGTTCCTGCTCGATGCGTTCCTCCAGTGCCATCTGCGGCAACTGGAGGATTTCCATGCTTTGGATCATGCGCGGCGTTAAAAGCTGGCGCATCTCCTGGCGGAATGAAGTTGACTGAGTTAACTGCATATTTTACCAAGTGTTACAAAACCGCCAGCCCACAAGGCACGGTTTTTGCACTGACCGGCATCATACGGCCACAGACCCCACCCGGACAAGGCGCAATTTTCACCCGCCGCGATGTATCCCGCGCCAAGCTTCAACAGGTTGCTGCAACCGCCATGAATTGCCCACCAGCAACCTTCCCCACCCGCCACCAGCCTGTTATTGAGTTGATCAAATCTTAACCAATTGCCAGTTGGCAACCAATTGGCACACGCGCCCGTGGCGCGTACAATCACCTCGGTCGGCCCCGTAGATCAATTGGATAGATCAAGCGTTTCCTAAACGCTAGGTTGCTGGTTCGAACCCAGTCGGGGCTATTGAATTAATTAATTCAAAGGCTCCCTCACTATAGATAAAGTACCATTTCATGCTACAGATAGTGGTATACCCTGTCGCCAACACCGCCGCTAGTTGACACGATTTTTATATTGACTATGCTAAGAGTGTCAAAATCCATTAATTAAGCCGGGTCGAGCGTGGTGGCTCCCGTTCGATCCGGTTTTTTTGTTGGGTTCTGCCGCTGCGTTAACGCGGATTGACAGAGGCGATGATTATTTGCTTTGCCGCTGCGGGGCAATTGCAGCCGAACAATTTACACCCTTGCTTAGCAGACAGGTGCCGCATGGCCCCGCCATGAAAGGACTCTGGGGCAGACGCCCAGATAGGCGACGCCTCTGCCCACTCAGCCCGCCAGCTTGGGCGGCCCCGGCCTATTTGCACAAATCAATCATGGTCTGGAGCGGAATCTTTATCCAAGGCCTCTCGGCATGATGTGCCCCGGCCTACTTGCGCAAGTCAATCACGCGCTTGGCTTTGCCCGCCGAGCGTTCCAGGGTCTGCGGTTCGCATAGCTCCACATGCACGCGAATGCCGCAGATGGCGTGTATCTCCCGGTCGATCCGATCGCGCAACTGCTGCATCTGCCGCATCTTGTCGGAAAAAAGCCCCGGCCGCAGTTCCACCTTGACATTGATCTGGTCCATGGTGCCCGGGCGGCTGACTTCGATCAGATATTGCGGGGCCGTCCCATCCACCCGCAATAGCGCCTCCTCGATCTGCGATGGAAAGACATTCACTCCGCGGATAATCAGCATGTCATCGGATCGCCCGATCACCCGGCTCATCCGCACTCCCGTCCGCCCGCACGGGCAGGGCGTGTGATCCAGCACCGCGATATCCCTGGTCCGATAGCGCACAATCGGCATCGCCTCCTTGGTCAGCGAGGTGAATATCAATTCCCCGCGCTGCCCGTCCAGGCACGGCTCCAGTGTGGCGGAATGGACGCACTCAACCAGAAAGTGGTCCTCTTGAATGTGCATCCCGCCCCGTGCGGGGCATTCGCCGCTGACGCCGGGGCCGATCACTTCGCTTAGCCCGTAATTATTGAAAGCGTGCATGTTAAATTCGCTTTCAATCTGGCGGCGCATCTCCTCGGTCCACGGCTCGCCGCCAAAATGCCCATAGCGCAGCGAGAGTTTGGCCGGATCATAACCCTGCGCCCTGGCGACCTCGGCGATATGCAGCGCGTAACTGGGCGTGCAAATGAGCACGTCCGGTTGCAAATCGCGGATGAGCATGATCTGCCGCTCGGTATTACCCCCCGCCGCCGGCACGACGCCCGCCCCCACGCGCTCCACGCCGTAATGCAGTCCAAAGCCGCCGGTGAACAAACCGTAGCCAAAAGCGATATGGCACACATGATGCGGCCGCAGCCCGCCGGCGGTGAGAAACCGGGCGCACAATCCCGCCCAGGTCTGCACATCATTTTTGGAATAGGCGACGAACGTCGGCCGGCCGGTGGTCCCGCTGGAGCCGTGCACGCGGGCGATTTGTTCCCGACCAATGGCGCACAAACCCAGCGGATAGTGCTGGCGGAGATCGTCCTTGGTGGTCAAAGGCAAGCGGCGAAGATCGTCCAGGGAGCGGATCTTACCGGCATCAATTCCCGCGGCCGCATAGGCGTTTTGATAAAACGGAACACGGGCGGTGGCCACGACGGTTTGCCTGAGCCGTTGCAGTTGCAAGTCGCGCAACTGATCAAGCGGCAAAGTTTCTTGCGGATCAAAAATACAATTGTCGATGGCGAAGGGTTGATTCATGACAATGGTGATTGGCTAATGGTGAGATCCATGTCCGCGGATTGAGGCCCATCGAGGTTCACCCGCGCAACGCGGTCCCCGGCGGGCGACTTACTGGCCGCGCTGATATAACTCTTCGCTGTCCAGCACATTAAAGCCGCGCTGGCGCAAAACGCTCAAAGCCGCGTCCGGGTCGTCAAAACGGAATATCAGCGCTGCATCCTTGCCGCGCGGGCCGCAGGTGAAGGCATACATATATTCGATGGCCAAACCCGCCTGGTCCACCATCTCCAGAAAATCCGCCAGCCCGCCCGGCTTGTCCGGCACTTCAATAGCCAGCACTTCGGTTACGTTGCAGACGCAGCCCGCAGCCTCCAGGGCTTTTTTGGCCTCCTGCCACTGCTTGACGATCACCCGTAAAATGCCGAACTGCTCGGTGTCGGCCAGCGTCAAGGTCAGGATATTGATACCGGCCTCGGCCAAAATGCGGCAGGGAACCTTGACTTGTCCGGGCCGATTCTCCAGAAACAGAGATAACTGGTGCAATTTCATGTCGCTCCTGCTGAGTTGACAGGATCATGGCCATAAGTCGATGAAGAATCAAGCGCCCCCTGCGCTGCCGACAGCGCAATTTACCTTTGAGCCGCACGGCCCCGACGATATAATCCACTTCATCACTTAGCCGGGACATACATCGTGGCCGTAACTTTGCAGGATATCGCCCGCCAGACCCGCACCAGCGTCAGCACGGTTTCGCGCGTGCTGGCCGGCGGCAGCGGCGCGCAGCGCATCAGCGACGCCACGCGCAAGCGCGTGATGGAAGTGGCCAGGCAAATAGGATATCGGCCCAACCTCATCGCCCGTTCGCTGCGCACCCGCAAGAGCAATACCATCGCGCTGCTGGTCAGCGATATCGCCAATCCGTGGTTTGCGCAGCTCGCCAGCCTGATCGAGCAAACCTTGCATCGTCAGCGCTACACCATGATGGTCTGCAACAGCGGCGAGCAAATTGAACTGGAGCGCGAATATTTGCGCCTGCTGCCACAAAAGGGAATCGACGGCTTGATCGTGGTGCCCGTGGCTGATTCGGCCCAGGCCCTGCACGAATTTTTGCCGGAGGGGTTGCCGCTGGTGATTCTCGACCGCCCCGTCGCCGGAGCCGGGCCATCCATTTGCAGCGATGAGGAAAAATCCGCCGGCTTGCTCTGCGATACGCTCGCCCGCGCCGGGGTGCGCAAAATAGTGCTGGTCAGCGGCCCGCAGTCGATCATCAGCCACCGCCAGCGCGCCCAGATTGTGGCCGAGCGCTTTGAGATATTACTTCGTCACCAAGGCCCGGCGATGCCCGACACCGGCCGCCAGGCGTGGATCGCCTCACTGGACCTGCACCCCGACGCCTTTGTCTGCACCAACAACGCTTTGGGCCAAGGCATATTGGACTGCATCGGCCAGATCGAGCCGCCGCCGATAATCGGCTGTTTTGATGAGATTCCCATGATGCACCTGCTGCCGCTGCCGATCGCCGCGTGCGTGCAGGATATCCCGGCATTGGCCGAGGGATGCGTGCAACTGCTGATGCCCCAGCTTCAAGGCCGGCAGTTGATTCGGCATGATTTGCGGCTGCCCACACGTGCGGTAGTCAATGCGGCCTTTGAGCAACTGCATCGCTCGCGCTAGCACTTGCTGTTTGCCCATAGCCTGTGAGCGGCAGGTGCGATTTAAGGGCATAATTACGCCACTTCGTAACTCGCAAAAATGGAATACTCTTAAAAGTCAGTAAAGCTGCCCGGTGGTTGCGCCGATGTGATTAATGCAACCGGAAAGATCGAACTGGTTTTGACACCCGCCAGACCTTCCGCCCGGACCGGCTCGTTCGCTGTGTGCGACGGGTCGGGGCGAAAAAGTCGCCTGCATTCGCCCGCCGGTCGCGTGGCCTGCTGCGAATCACATGGTACTTCCAAGAAGGAGGTTGTCATGCAGAGCGTGAAGAACATGCTGAAGCGTTTGGTTAAGGACGAACAAGGCGGCGAAGTGCTGGAATACGCACTGATCGCGGGCCTGATCGTTGTGGCGGCCATTGCCATCATCACCACCGTTGGAACGCGCGTGGTGGGCAAGTGGACCAGCCTCTCCAACTCGCTGCAGTAACGCGATGGCGCCGGGCGGACTTTTAATTAGTCCGCCCGGCGGCGTTTTTTTTGCAACCCTTCAGGAGCGAGCCATGTCCCGAATCAATCACCTGGCGCGACGGCTTTATGCCGAGGAAACCGGCGGCGAAGTCTTGGAATATGCCTTGATCGCCGGCTTGATCGTTGCGGCGGCTTTGGCGGCGATTGGCACTTTCGGCACGCGCGTGCTTGCCAAGTGGACCAGCCTGCGCAACTCCCTGTAACCCAATGCACACCATGGCGTGGATCAACGGCTACTACCTGGCGTCCTGCGTTCCCTTGCTGGCATTTTTGCTGCTGGCGGCGGGCTGGGATTTGCACCAGCGCCGCATCC
>JBBQBE010000012.1:0-52239 GCA_038317225.1 Tepidisphaerales bacterium
GTTCTTCCTGGGTCTTCGGCTCGTTCACAAAGTCTACCCAGTCGGTCGGCCGTTGGACAGGCCAGTCGCTCAACATCGCCACCCCACGGTTCAACACATGGTAAACCAGACCTACCGGAGTATTGCCAGCCCGACGCGGCATGAATGCTACCCATGGCTTTGCCCAAATACCTTCCATTAGCGTCGGGCCTGGGCCGTATTGAACCATGTCCCGTTTTCTTTCCTTTTCGGCTCTCCGCGGAACCCGCTGATGGATGCCAAGCTGCCAGGCTCGGACATGCGATATTTCGCCCAGAACGTGGTTTCTAGGACATGGCAGGTATGTTTACCAGCGTCTTTCGCGGAGAGCCTCCTTTTCTTTCCTGCTCCGCGGCTTTGCGGCTCTGCGTGAGCTTCGGCTTTTCAGAAAGAGAGCTTTCTCACGCGGAGTCGCCACGGCGCAGAGAGCGGATCGCCCATTTATTTTTTGCATTCCCCCGTTGCTGAGCGGGAACCCCGGTTTGTGACCGGCCATGAAAGGCTGATTTACTGAACCAGTGCAAAATGCAAAAATCCTTGGGCACGCCTTTTTTACTTAGCTTTGACACAAAGCGGCGATTTAGGTTGTCAACTTGCGCTCTAAATCCTATGATTGATTGGCCCAGTGGTGGGCAACACACTATGAATGCGCAGTCCACCCCCAGTTTGTTTCAGCGTGTCCAGGAAGTTCTGGACCTGATCCGCCCGGCGGTACAAGCCGATGGCGGCGATATCGAGCTATTGGAGGTGCTGGATGGCGGGCTGGTTCATATCCGCTTTCATGGCGCTTGCCAGGGTTGCCCCAGCGCCGGCATGACCCTGCACATGGGCATCGAACGCCAATTGCGCCAGCGCATCCCGGAAATTACCGAAGTTATGGCGGTTTAGTCTCAATTCTAATAAAAATGGGCAGCGCCCATATCATTTTGTATTCTCCCGTTTGCGAGCGGGAAACCCGGTTTCTGACTGGCCATGAAGATTGATTTGCTGAACCTGTGCAAAAATCCGTGGGCAGGGCCATTAAAATCGTTCTTTGGCCGCCCTCTCGACCGCACTATTGATTGTGGCTATCGTATTATCTCAGGGTGGAGCGAGTGTGGAGCAACAATCCATGAGTAATTGGGATGACGCCGAGCATCGGGTGGAAAAGGCCCAGGAATTGTTCGATCAGCAGCGTTGGACCGACGCGGCCAAGGAGCTGCGCGCGGCAATCGAGGTCAATCCCTACAATGCCGCCTGGCATTTCGATCTGGGGCTGACGCTGGATGAAATGGAGAAATGGCAGGAGGCCGCCGACGCTTACCGCCGCGCCCTCGAATTGGATGGACGCGACTTGGAGGCGATGATCAATCTTGGTCTGGACCTGCATCACCTCGGCCAGTTGGAAGAAGCCCTGGCAATTTATGAACAGGCCCAGAGCATCGATAGTTCTTATGAGCCGTGTTATTGCCACCGCATCGGCCTGTACGCGGAAATGGGACAGCACGATCTGGCCGAGCAGATGTTTTACATGGCCCGGCTCTACAAAGAGCAATGCCCCGACTGCCTGGAGCAACTGGGCGCCAGCTTCCGCGAGCGCGAACAATATCCCAAAGCCATCGCCTGCTGGAAAAAGGCGCTGGACCTGGACGATTCCAACCCCGATCTGCATCCGCGGATTGCCGAGGCCCTGGGGCGGCAGTCGGAATATGCCGAGGCCCGCAAGCACTATCTGCTTGGTCTGCGTCAAGATCCCGGCAATACCGATTTGCTACTGGACTTGGGCCGCCTGCTGGTGCGGATGGGTCAGATGGAAAGTGCCGGGGAAAAATTTCGCTACATCCTGGAACTGGATGAGGATCATGCCGCCGCTCGTTTTGAATACGGCATGTGGATGATGGAATATGGCCGGGACACCACGGCGATTGAGCAGTTGCAAAAAGTCGTGCAGTTGGATCCGACCTTCAGTGAAGCCCACCTGTATTTGGCGTGGCTGCATTTGCGGTCCGGCCAAGTGCTCGAAGCCCGCCGCCACGCCCGGGCGGAGCTGCGTTTGCGGCCCAGCGACCCGCGCGTGCTGAACAGTCTGGCCGAGGTGTTGCTGGACCTGGGCCGCCGCCGCGCCGCCAAAAGCTGCCTGCGGCGCCTGGTGGAATTGAATCAGGAGGATGTGCAAGGCTGGCATAACCTGGCGGTGGTTTACTGGCGGCTTAACGACCCCAAGCGGGCCCTGGCCGCGGCGCGCAAGGCGGTGGAACTTCGCCCCGACGAGCCGTTGGGGCTGTATAACCTGGCATTGGGACTGGCCCGACAAAATCAGTTGGCCGAAGCCCGCCGTCTGGTGAATCATGGACTCAAGTGCAATCCGTATCACCGCTGGCTCATGCATTTACAGGTAAAATTGCGCTGGTGGACCGTGAAAAACTGGTTTTTGCGCCGCTAGCGGCCGCTACGCATTGAACAGGGACGTAAATGCTTTTTCAGTTAGTGCAGATCGTTTACTGGCTGGCGCTGGCCACATGGTTTGGCGGGGTGCTGTTCATCGCTGTGGCCGCTCCGATTATTTTCCGCACCGTCCGCGAGGCCAAGCCCCTATTACCGGATGTACTGAGCGTCAATTTGGAAAATCAGCATGGCACCCTGCTGGCCGGCTCCATTGTCGGGGCGATTTTGCGGCGGCTTGCGGGCTTGCAGGTGATTTGCGGCGTGGTCCTGCTGGCGGCGATGGGCGCGCAGTGGGGATTGATCGATCTGCAAGCCTCCAACTTTTCGGCGGCGATGGTTCGAGCCGCCCTGGCCGTCGGGGCTACGGGGCTGGCGCTGTGGGAATGGAAATGGCGCTCGCCGCGTCTGTGGCGCTATCGTCAGCAATACATTGAAAACGCCGACGATCCCCAAATCGCCAACCCCGCCAAGGAACAGTTTGACCGCCAGCATGTGCGCAGCCAGGCGGCGTTGCAATGGACGCTGGCGCTGCTTTTGGGACTGATCCTTTTCAGCAGCGCCATCACGCCGCGGCGCACCGCCACTGCGCAAAGCAGCGCGATAGCGCACTCGGCCAGATAAACGCTGCGGCTCCATGCCAGGCAGGGGCTGGTTTACAACTCCCTGTCCCGCCAACTCGCGGGGGTTGGTTGGGAGAATATTTTCGCCAACTCCTTCATCGCGGCGCCATCCGCGCCATACCCCCTGCTATTGATTCGGCGGTGATTATTTTACCGGTGCCGTCGTCGGCTGGGTGTCGGGCGTCAACAGTTGCCGCGCGATCGCCTCGGCGACCTGCTCGGCATTGTTGAATTTTCCGGCCCTCACCTGCTCGGCCACCGCTAAAAACACCACCCGCTGCCGCTCGATTTCCCCTTGGCGCTGCCGCATAACCTGGCGCTGCTGGGCGTCGAGCAACTGATCCAGCGACAAGCGCCATTGGCCATCGATGCGCGTGAGCGTTTGTACGGGCGAGCCATCTGATAAAATCACCGTTGCCTGATCGTTGTCGATTTGCACCTGGGCCGCCTGGATCGCCGCCAGTTTCTTTTGCGACTGCTGGGAATCACCCACCAATGGCCCGGCCCCGCGCGGGCCGAATTTTTCGACCATTGCGCCGCGCAACTGCGCGATGGCGTGGGCCATGCCGGCGATGGTTTGCAAAATCGGTTGATTCTCTGGGTCCGACAGATGCAATACCTGGCGCATGGCCGCTTGATCGCCCCGTTCGGTGGCGTAAAAAAGCGTTACCAGCGCCAGCTTGGGCGTGGAAAGGTCCACCACCACCGAAGTCGCTGGCGCGGCACCGGCGCTAGTGGTCGCGGTTTGCGCCGATAGGGGCGCGGCGACTGCGCTAGTAGTCGCGGGTTGCGCGGGTAAAGGCGCGGCGTCGGCGCTAGCGGTCGCGGTTTGCGCGGGTAAAGGCGCGGCGTCGGCGCTAGTCGTCGCGGTCTGCGCGGGTAAAGTCGCGGCGACCAAAGCCAAAAGCAGCAATGTATGGGTGAATTTCATAGGGAAATAGTAGTGGCCAGCGGCAGCCTTGGCTACAACCAATCGCGGCGGGTATGCTAAAAAAGCGTGCCCACGGATTTTTGCACGGGTTCAGGAAATCAGCCTTCATGGGCAGTCAGAAACCGTGTTTACCGCTTAAAAACGGTAGCGCGAAAAAATATAGGGACACACCCTGCTAAAAAAAATATGCTCGACCGCACCGCCATGCTCACCTCAGCCGCCACCCTGGCCCAGCGCCTGACGGGGCGATGGGACAAATGCCTCCTCGGCGGCGGTTGCGTGGATACCAGCGCTTGGACACTGCCGGATTTCCTGGGCATCGGCGCGCAAAAAGCCGGCACCACTTGGCTTCACGCCAATCTCAGCCGCCAACCGCAACTTTTTTTGCCCCCGCAAAAGGAAGTCCATTATTTTGACTTGGGCTACCATCTACCCCTGCGCGACTACGCGGCGATCTTTGAACCCGGTCGCGGCAAAATCAAAGGCGAACTGACCCCGCGCTATGCGCTTTTGCCGAGCGTTCGCATCCGATTGATCCAGCGTATCATGCCCAAGGTCAAGCTGATTTTTATTTTACGCAATCCGATGGAACGGGCCTGGTCGCAAGCGGTGATGAATCTGGCCACACAACGGCAACGGCAGGTGCAACAGGTTTCGCGACAGGAGTTTTTGGACCACTTTCGCTCCCCCGGCTCCCTTGCCCGCGGCATGTACAGCCGCATCCTGGAGCGATGGGAGCGCTATTTTGCGCCGTCGCAATGGTTTATCGGCCTTTTTGAATCCATTTCCCAGCGACCCGAAGCGCTGCTGGACGCCCTTTTGAGCTTTTTAGGAGCTCCCCCGCCGGCGAATTACCAGGACTATCCCCTGCGCCAAATCATCCGCAAAGGCGACGGCCCCCCGCTGCCGGAGCCATACCGCCAAGTCCTGACAGAAATGTATGAGCATGAATTGCGCAAGCTCCAGGCGCGCTATGGCGATGCCATCAGAGCATGGCGCGATCAATGATTCAATTTGAATGATGAAATGAAAAAACCCTCCGTCGTTTGCACGACAGAGGGCTATTTTTTCACAACCCTGCTTGGCCGCTCAGGCCATCACCGCCGCCAAATCGGCTTTGGCATCCTGGCTGGTGAGTTTCAGGTCAAACTTCTCCTGCAAAATGGCAAAGATGTTGGGGCTGATAAACGCCGGCGGATTGGGGCCGATACGGATGCCCTTGACCCCCAGGGACAGAAGCGTCAGCAGCACCGCCACCGCTTTTTGCTCAAACCAGCTTACCACCATTGTCAGCGGCAGCTCGTTGACCGTGCAGTCAAAGGCCTTGGCCAGGGCCACGGCCACCATGATCGCGCCATAGGCATCGTTGCACTGGCCCATGTCCATCAGGCGCGGCAAGCCCAGGTGGGTGCCGTAATCAAACTCGCGGATGCGGAACTTGCCACAGCCAAGCGTGAGAATGAACGAATCAGGCGGCGCGGCCTGGGCATAGTCGCTGAAGTAGTTGCGCCCCACCTCGTGGCCGTCGCATCCGCCGATCAGGAAAAAGCGGCTGATTTTCCCCGCCTTGACCGCATCAACAATCGTTGGGGCCGCATCCAGCAGCACGGTGCGATGAAACCCGATGACGCTTTCGCCCACAATCTTTTGCTCGCACGGAGCGCACTTTTTGGCACAGGCGATCAGTTCAGCGAAATTATCATTGACCACGCGCCGCGAGCCGGCATTGGAGGCCGCGGTAACCCGCGTGCTGAACAGGCGATTGGCGTAGGTTTCCGCCGGCGGCATGATGCAATTGGTCGTCGCCAGCACCGGGCCGGGGAAGGCGGCCCACTGCCGCTTTTGCTCCTGCCAGGCCCCGCCGTAATGTCCGGCCAGATTGGGATGCTCGCGCAGCTTGGGATACATGTGCGCCGGCAGCATTTCGCCGTGGGTGTAAACGTTGATATTGCTTCCCTCGACCTGCTTGAGCAGGTTCCACAGGTCCACCAGATCGTGGCCGGTAACCAAGATGCCCGGCCCGGCGATGGTTCCTTCTTTCACTTTCACCGGCGAAGGCTTGCCGAAAGTCTCCAGGTGCCCGTGGTCAAGCATCTCCATGACCCGCAAATTTTGCTTGCCCAGTTCCATCGCGATCGCCAGCAGCGATTCAACGTCGAAATTGACGTTGGTCATGGTGGAAAAAAGCGCCTCCTCGATAAACGCGCTGACCGCCTCATCGCTTTTGCCCAGCCGTCGGGCATGGCTGGCGTAGGCCGCCATCCCCTTCAAGCCGTATAGAATCAACTCTTGCAGCGATTGGACATCCTCATCCTTGCCGCACTTGCCAATGGTACCATCGCATCCGATACAATCTTTTGCCTGCTCGCACTGGTTGCAAAACATTCATACTCCCATACAAAAACACGTAAGCGGAAAGCCCGCGGCCTTCCAGCGTCGCCAATGTAGACCCTGGGCAAGTGAGCGTCATTGATTTAAATCAAGCGAGCGAAAGTATTTGCTGGTACAGTGCGCCAACGCGATATGAAGATTTTGCGCGGCAGTGGACGCCAGCATGGGCGGGATCATGACGTAAAATATACTCTGTGCGCCGACATGGATTGTTCATATACTCTGAAGCGACCGAGGGTCTTGAGGCCAAAGCCGTCATGCTCTGAAAAGGTTCAGGACATTTGAAATAAGGCGCAAGTTATTAGTTGACAAGACTTTACAATTGAGACTTAATCTCAATAAGACTTTTGACTGTTGACTGGGCCGTAAATCTGTTATGATTCACACTCAGCGGGTGCGATTTAGAATGCGGGTTAAATAGAAGTGAGAGGCTAGGTATGGCCGCCGAAACGACAACCAAAAGACGCAGTCCCGTGCCGCGGGCGTTGCGGCAAGAGGCCGAGCGCATTTTGGCTACCAGCATTGATTATATGGACAGTGCGATTTTCCGGCATCGGAATATCGAGCGCGACTTGTTCAGCTATCAGGTGATCCCCCCGCTGCCGCAAACGCGCTGGTATCAGCCGACCCGTGAAGAGGCCGCGGGCACGGTTCCTCCCAATCCGCCACAATTGATGGACTCGCAGGAAGAGCGGATCATGTTTCTGCGCTTCAACTTCGCCAAGATGCGCTTGTGCCAGTTGCAGCGGGAAGTGAAAAAGATCGGGCTGAACAAGGATTTAGCCCAGCAGGTGGTTTTGTGGCACCAGCGCTTTGAGCATTTCCGGGAATACCTGGTGCGCACCAACCTGGCGCTGGTGCTGGCAATGGCCAAGCGTTCCCGTCTGGGCGATGTGGATTTTGCCGAGATCGTTTCGGAAGGAAACATGGCGCTGTTGCGGGCGGTGGAAAAATTCAACATCGACCGCGGCTTCAAATTTTCCACTTATGCCTGCCGGGCGATTTTGAAGGGTTTTAGCCGCACGGCCGTTAAGGCCTCGCGCTATCGCAATCGTTTTCCGGTGGAATTTGAGCCAGAACTGGAAAAAAGCGACTGGCAGGACCGCCGCCGCGACCAGGTGGAGGATGATTGCATCGATGAGCTTAAGGCGATTGTGGATCGCAACCTGGCGGATTTGTCCAGCATCGAACAGACGGTCATCCGCCGCCGCTTCAACTGGCAGCAGACCGACGAATCGGCCCTGACCCTGGAGGAAGTGGGCCGGATCATCGGCGTAACCAAAGAGCGCGTGCGGCAGATTCAAAATAAGGCCCTGGCTAAGATCAAAAGTGTGATGGAGGATGGGGTGTTGCGGACGCACGTCCTGCCGCCGGAGCCGGAGCAAGAACAAGAGCTAAATTTTTGACTGGTTGATGCCATGAGTGTCCATAAGTGACACAGGCACCGCACTACGCACAACTGACCACTAACCACTGACCACTAACCACTGACCACTGACCACTGACCACTGACCACTGACCACTGACCACTGACCACGGACCACTGACCACGGACCACTGACCACGGACCACGGACAATTCCCGTCTGCCGCTGGCTGGCATATTTGGCCATCATGAGTACCATCGCCGCTGTTGGATCACGCGGTTTTTTTATTGAGGTTGTTCATGGGTTTTGCTTCCGGTTCAGTGTCGTTTCGTCGCTATTTTGTTTCTGGCCGCCAGGTTCCCACACTGGCCGACCAGGCGCTTTTGGACAAGGTTTCGGAGCATGTATTAAAGCAAACCGAACTGGGCGTGCCCGAGGAATTGGAATACGGCTTCAGCGGCGGGCGACACGTTTTGGACAACCATATCAGCTTTGAACACAACGTCTTTGCCGACTGCATTTGTTTCGCCATGCGCATCGACACCAACCGCGTGCCGGGCGAATTAAAGAAGGCGTACCAGATCATGGAAGAGGAGACGGTTGCGGCGGGCAATCCGTCAGGCTTTATCAGCAAGAACCAGAAAAAGGACGTGAAAGAGACCGTGCGGAGCAAAATCGATGAGGACCTGCGCAGCGGTAAATATCGCCGCAGCAAGTTGGTGCCAATTTTATGGGATTTGCCCAACCGCATGATTTACACCCCCGCCAGCGGGGCAACGTCGGAAAAACTCCTGGAATTATTCGACCGCGCTTTTGGCGTCGAGCTGGAGCCATTGAGCGCCGGTTCCCAGGCCTTGCGGATCATGGAAGCGGCGGGTAAGCGGCGCGACTATGAAGATTGGCGGCCGACGCGCTTTGTCGTTGGCCCCGGCGGTGAAAGCCAGCAGCCGGAATATCCCTGGATCGCCAAAGGTCCGCAGCCCAAGGATTTTTTGGGCAATGAATTCATGTTGTGGCTTTGGCACGAGGCCGACGGACGCACCGGAATCATCCCCACCGAGCAGGTGGATGATGTAACGGTCTTTCTGGATAAATCACTGGAACTGGACTGTGCGTACGGCGAAAGCGGCAAGGACACGCTGCGCGGCAGCGGGCCGGGCCGGATGCCCGAAGCCCGCGACGCGCTCAAGAGCGGGAAATTGCCGCGAAAAGCAGGAATTATGCTGGAAGCGCAGCGGCAGAATTACGCATTCACCTTTGCCTGCGAGCCGCTGGCGCTGGGTTCGGCGGTATTACCGGAGGTGGAGGAGGCGGACACGCCGCGCACACTTTTTGAAGAGCGGATCGCGTTGCTGCGCGACCTATGCGCGGCGATTGACGCTTTGTTTGCCAGCTTTCTCAAACTGCGCGGCGGCGGCTGGGAGAGCCAGGTAACCACCATCCGCAAATGGATCAACCAAACCGCCAAAACCATCGCGGCGTAAGCGCTGATGCGGCAGCGCCAGCTTGCGGGTGATGACTGAATACCACTTATAATTCCACCGGGCCAATGATTTGGGCGTTGAAAATGTGCAGTCGGGCGGCTGGGTCGTTCCAGGCGTCGGGGGCGAGTCCCATTTTTTCGGTGCAAAGCCGAGTGAGCAGTTGCGTGCGACTCCAGCCGGTGTCGCGGGCCACCTGCGGCAGGAAACAGCCGGCCCGCCGGCCGATTTGCAGATAAATCCCTTCGGTTTGCGGGTCAAAATCTTCCGGGTCGCCGCGAGGCACCAGCGGCGAAAGGACGGTAATTTCCACCTGTAAACTCGGTAGTTCCCCGGCGGTTACCGGGGTAGCGCTAAATCGCGGATCCTGCAAAACCGAAACCGCCAATTGCTCTGCGGTTTGCGCCAGCGGTTGGGCAGACATCATCATTCCCATGCAGCCGCGCAGGCGATGATCCTGGCGGCGGTGCAGCGAGACAAAGCAGCCGCCGGGCTGGCGCAAGGCGGCATGACAATGCGCCAAGTCGTTGATTTGCAGGCTAGCCGTCTCTGGGGAAAAATAGTGCTCTAGCGACTTGCGGACGATTGCCAGTAGCGCACCCTGGGCCGACGGATCGAGCGTGGAGGATGGGCCGGGATTATCCATTACACTATCCAATCTACCGGCGCGATGGCGGTGAAGAAACGCCCAATCGCGCCAGCGCCTCGGCCAGCGGCGGATTGGCCGCGTCGCGCGCCGATACCAAGGGCTGCGGCCCGCCCATCCACGATTCATCCAAGCCCAGCGCCGGATCATTCCATAACACGCCATGTTCATCCTGGCCGGTGTACTCTTGATCCAGCAAATACATCAAGGTCAGATCGGTGGCGGCGCGAAAGCCGTGGGCCACGCCGGGAGGAATCAAGAGCGTTTGCGACGACGCGGCGTTCAGTTCAATGCAAAGGCTTTTGCTGAAGGTGGCCGAATCGGCCCGCAGGTCATACAAACCCACGTAAGCCCTTCCATCGACCAACACCCAATAATCGGTTTGCAATTTGTGATGATGCAACCCGCGCAGCACATTGGCCCGCGAGCGCGAAACGTTCCACTGCACCCAGCGGCGGTCATCGCCAAACCAGCTTGCGCGAAACGCCTCGTGAAAGCTGCCGCGATCATCGGGATAAACTTTGGGTGTGCTAAGCAGCACGCCGGCAATGTCGGTCGGGGAGGATAAACTCATAAAAGTAATATCGGCGTAAAATCAAGTCAGGCAAGGCCCAAAAGCGATGGAAGGCGTTTGGCTAAGTGGGCAAGGTCAGTCAAAGAGTATTAGGGCTCTCCGCGAAAGACGCTGGTAAACATACCTGCCAGGTCCTAGAAACCACGTTCTGGGCGAAATATCGCATGTCCGAGCTTGGCAGCTTGGCATCCATCAGCGGGTTCCGCGGAGAGCCAGTATTAGCTAAGGGGGGTATCGGGCAAATGCTGGCTCCACAGCGCGGCGAAATCCCCGCCGGCTTTGGTTTCATGCAGCACTTTGACCAATTGGGCGCTATGGGTTTGCATGACCGTCTTGCCCAGGCGAACAGCCTCGGCGGTCATCTTTTCCATCAGCAGCGGCTCATCAAACGCTTGATCCCATTTGTCGTCATTGAAAACGTCGGCGGCACTGAACGCCACTTCATCAACTTCCGCGGGCTTATTGCCCTGCTGCTGCTGCTGCCGCAGTGGCGCGGGGGCCTGATCGACCAGACCAGGGCAATGGGGCTGTGCCCACAAAGCCAGCATCTCCTCCAGCCAACGCGGGAAGGAATACGGCTTGGCGTCCAGGTGATAAAGAAAAACGCGCACGACCTGTCGCAATAGCGTGCGGCCATAACCGCCCAGGCGTGTGGCGTAAAGCGGGATCAGCACAATACCGTCGTTAGCCAGAAAGTAGGAGCCGGTGCGGCTGGCGACAGACCCCGCGCCCGTGAGCCACGCCACATGATCGAACAATTTGCGATTGCTCAATAGCAGTACCAGCGCCCTGCCAACCCAAAGCTGGTGGGGCACGGGCGCTTCAAATCGCTCGGCGAAAAATCGGAAGGCTTTTTCCAGATCCCCAAGAGTTTTATCGAGCATCTGCCCGGGCTGGTTGGCCGGGCCGGCGACGGCGAAATGGTCGGACACTTCCGCCTGCTGGGCCATTTCCAATTCGCTCTCCAGCCGCACGATAAGTTCGCGCTGACGCAGCCATAAAGCGTCGCGCAAGACTGGATCGGAGGTATCGGCGGGCGGGAGGGCGAATTCCTGGACCATCGTCTGAGTGGGGACGATCCGCAGCGGCATCGGCTGCAATTCAAATAGATCAGCGCGGGCCGAATCGGCCGGCAGCGCGATCAAGGCGCGGGCGGCCTTGCGCGTCTCCTGGTGGGCCTTTTCCTGGTTCTCCGGGCCATCGTCGCGCGAGCCGAGCCAGTACCATACGATCAAGGCCGCGGCCAGGCCAATCAGAATCAGGTTGGTCGAGTCCATCATGCTGTTGTCATCGGTCAAAGAGCGATGCACCCCCAGCGCGGCGATGCCAAAGAATATTTTGGCGGCGTTGCAGCGCTGGCTCAATTATCGACATGCCAGTTCCATTCCGTGGAGCGAGCGCAATACCACTTCACCCACGCTGCCGCTTTTGAGCACCGGCACAATCGCCACCACCAGCCCCTGGCTATTGGCGGCGTAAATCGTGGCATCGACGGTATTTTCCGCAAAAACCGTGAAATAGGCGGTCTTGGAGGCAAAGGCCGTCCGACCGGTTTTGCGGTCCACCGCCACCACGTGATTGTCATTGCGGCGGATGTAGGCGTAGCGATCATCCTCGGCCAGGAACTGGCGGGCATCGGATAAAATGTATTTCGGTTCGCGCGAGAAATTCCCCTCTTTTTTATCCAATACCACCATGCCCACATTGGGCACCATCTGGTAAACGCTGCTGGCGGTTACCACCGGCGAGGCCGTCAGTGGGGTGCCGGCGAAATATTGCCACTTGATCTTGCCACTGGTGCGATCCACGCAATAGAGCTTGGTATCCCGGCTGGCGATATAGACGCCGTAATCATCGGCCTTGACGTCGGCGACAATCGGGCCGTCGGTCTTGAAGGCGTTGCCTTCCATGGTCCAAACCGGCTGGCGGGCATCGGTTACGGCGTAAACATGGCCGTCTTCGCTGGCGGCGAAGAGTGTGCCCTGGGAGAAGGCAGGGGCGGCGGAGATGCCGCCAAAGGTCATCAGTTCCCACGTTATCGGGTTGTAGGGGCTATCCAGATTGATGGCCATGATGCGGCCGCCATTGGAGTAATCGACGCCGACAAACAGATTTTTGCCGCTGCCAACGGCACCGGAGCGCATGGCCCGCCGCACGTCCATGCTTTTGAGTTTGCGGCCGGTGCGGGTGAAGATTTCCAAGGTGGAGGTCGTGGGAAAGACAATGCGGTCGCTGAGCAGCACCGGCGGGAAGAGCCTGGATTTTTCGTGGGTTACCTGGTCGGAGAAGATCAACTGCCCGCTTTTGCGGTTAAAGACGTAGACGGTGTGGTCCTTGGCGTAGGCAAAGAGCAAGTCGTCGCGCAGGTATAGCTCGCCAAGCGTTTGTCCGGCGGGCAATTGCAGCGGATTGGTCCATTGCCGCTTGAGGCTCTGGGGTGGAATGGGGGTGTTGGTTTTAGTTGTCGGGATGCTATGCGTGCAGGCGGAAACCAGCAGCGTCAAAACGAGTAATATCAGCGCCAGGTATCGGTTCACGGATCGTCTCCTGTAGTAGAAGGAATCGCCGAGACGCCAGCATACCAATCGCGGGCCAACGGTCAAATTCAGGGGATGCTGACAACGTGTTATCATGGCGGGCGACGGACGGTTTTGCTATCCTCGCCGCTGGCATCATCGCACAGGGATCAGATTATGGCCAATGAGCAATCCGCCTTACAGCCATTATTCTCCCGGCCAAGCCCGCATTTGCTCAACCAGCAATTCGAGGGAAATACTTTCTTTATCACCCGCGACACGGCGGACAAGGCTCCGGAGGGGCCACCTTTCCAGTTTTCGCGGCTGGTCTGCGATTACGACTTCATTTCAGGTCATGCCAGACACTTTCCGGTGTTGCTGAAGAACGGCAAGCGGCTCCAAAAGGATGCTGAACAAACTTTGTTTGCCGCACTGGGCGAGAAGCCACAGACGGATCAGCCGGTGGCGAATCTGGCGGCGGCCGCTCGCAATTATCTGACCAAACTTCGGATCAAGAATCCCGATGAGCCTCAAGCGGCATCGCTGATTTGGCTGCATGCCCTGGCCATCGGATACAGCCCGGCCTATCTGAGCGAAAACGCCGACGGCATCCGCCGCGACTGGCCGCGTATCCCGCTGCCGGCGGATCGGAAGGTTCTGGAAGCATCGGCGGCGTTGGGCGAGAAAATCGCGGCCCTGCTGGACAGTGAGACCGACGTGCCGGGCGTTACCAGCGGGAAGATTGGGGCGGTGTTCAAGACCATCGCACTGGTAACCAAAACCGGCGGTGGCGCGATTGACCCATCGGGCGATGACTTGGCGGTAACCGCCGGGTGGGGCCACCACGGCAAGGCCGGGGTGGTCATGCCCGCCAAGGGCAAAACCAACCAAAGGCCATTTGATCCGGCGGAAATGCGGGCGATCGAGCAAGAAGGCGGCGCGGCGGCCAAAGAAGCCCGACGGCTGCTGGGCGATAAAACGCTGGATATATATTTAAATGACGCCGCCTATTGGCGTAATATCCCGCTGGGCGTATGGGGATATTCCATCGGCGGGTACCAAGTCATTAAAAAATGGCTGAGCTACCGGGAACTGCCTATTCTCGGCCGCGCGCTCACGCCGGAGCAAGTACGCCAAGTGACAAATATGGCCCGGCGCATCGCGGCGATTGTGCTGCTGCAACCGAAACTGGATGAGAACTATCAGCAGGTGAAGGGCGCGGCGTATGCGTGGGCGGATGAAAAATAGATGACCCAAGCACCGTCGGCGCGGCGGCGGCAGATTCACCCGTTCAGGCCGCGGAGCTATGCGTCCACGGGTTTGAGCCGGGCGAATTCTTCGATGAGACTTTTGCGTCCGGCCTTGTTGAATTGGATGACCAGGCGCGTGTGGCCACCCATGGATTGAGTTTGCTCCACGCGGCCAATGCCGAAGCTGGGATGGCACACGCTTTGGCCGACGCGGAATTGCCCGCCGGCCGGGGCGGCGGCGCGGCTTGCGGAGGCGGAGGACAAATAGCCCATCGCGCCTTGCTCTTGCACCATTAACAGCGCTGGGGGCATTTCCGTAAAAAACGGCGAAGCGATGGTGCGCTCGCGCAGGCCGCGGATGGTGCGATATTCGGCGCGGGTCAAAAGCAAGTGCTGACGGGCGCGGGTCAGGCCGACAAAGCAGAGCCTTCTCTCCTCCTCCAGTTGCTTGGCGTCGTCGCGGGCGCGGGCATGGGGAATCAGTCCCTCCTCCATGCCAGCGATGGCCACCACGGGAAATTCCAGCCCCTTGGCCGCGTGCAGGGTCATCATGGTTACCGCCCCGCCACTTTCCTTGACCTGATCGATATCGCTGACCAGGCTGATTTTCTGCAAGTAGCCCTCCAGCGTGCCATCGGTATTTTTCTGGTCATACTCGGTGGCACTGCTGATCAATTCCTCGACGTTGCGCAACTGCGTGTCTTCGGGGTCTTTGATGTTTTGGTAAACTTTTTCCAGGCCGCCGTGTTGCAGCACATCCTCAATCAATTTTTTCACTGAGGCGGGAGCCGGCGTCGCCTGGCTGACGCCGCCAAGTTCGCGCCAGCGGTCCAGCAGTTGCACAAACCCCAGCACGGATTTGGCGGCCCGGGCGCTGAGGCCGGGAATTTGCGCTGCCTGGCGCATGGCCTCCAGGGGGGTGCGGCCATTGGCCATAGCCCAGGCGGTCAGTGAGTTGACCGAGGCGCTGCTGATACCGCGGGCCGGGACGTTGATGATTCGCTCCAGGCTCACCAGATCGGACGGATTGGCGATCAGCCGCAAATACCCCAGCACATCCTTGATTTCCTTGCGGGCGTAAAATTCAGTGCCGCGGGCCATTTGGTAGGGAATATTGGCGTTGCGCAAAGCCTCCTCCAGCACGCGGCTGAGGGCATTGACCCGATAGAAAATGGCCATCTGCTGCCAGTCGATCTTTTCTTGAGTGTGCAGGTTTTGCAATTCGCGCGCGATAGCGCGGGCTTCCTCGTGTTCGTCGCCGCAGTGAAGCACCTTGGCCGGCTCGCCCTGGGGATTTTCCGTCCACAACCCTTTTTCCTTACGCTGCTTGTTGTGGCGAATCAATGCGTCGGCGATGGCCAGGATGGTTTTGGTGGAGCGGTAATTTTGCTCCAGGCGCACGATCTTGGCGTCGGGATAATCCTTTTCAAAATCAAGAATATTTTGGATGTTGGCCCCACGCCAGGCATAGATAGATTGATCGGGATCGCCGACGACGCATAGATTGCGATGCCGCAAAGCCAACGCGTGGGCCAGGATGTATTGCGCGTGGTTGGTGTCTTGATATTCGTCGATCAAAATAGTTTGAAATCGATCCTGTAACTGGGCCAGCAAATCGGGATGATCGCGGAACATCCAAGCCGCTCGCATCAGCAGATCATCAAAATCCAGGGCGTTACTTTGCTCCAGCAGTTTTTGATATTTCTGATAAATGCGCGCGACGGTTTTGTCGTAATAGCCGCCGGCGGCGCGGGCGTATTCCTCCGGGCCTTGGAGTTTGTTTTTGGCGTTGGAAATGGTGGCGTGAACCGAGCCGGGATTGAAATTAGTGCTGGAGAGATCGAGGTCTTTGATCGCCTGCTTCATCAGCTTGGTCTGATCGGCGCTGTCAAAGATGCTGAAATTATTCGGCAGGCCGATTTGCGTGGCATAGTGCTTGAGGATGCGCAGGCACAGAGAATGGAAAGTGCAAAGGACTGGCCAGGGGTGGTCCAGGCGTCCAAAATCATAAAGCGTGCGCCCCATCAACTGTCCGACGCGGCTTTTAAGTTCGCCGGCGGCTTTGTTGGTGAAGGTGATGGCCAGGATACCACTGGGCACGACGCCCTGCTCCATAAGCCAGGCGACGCGGCGGGTGATGACGCGGGTTTTACCGCTGCCGGCGGCGGCGACAATCAGAATCGGCCCGTGGGGATGGGTAACCGCTTCTTTTTGTGCTTCGGTCAAATCGTCTAGCAAGCCGACGCTCATGGCGGTTTACGCCTCCGGTTGCATGTTCAAATTCCCCGGCGAAGGGCCGACTATCCCGCGCTTGCCATTTGAACCGCTCGGCGGCACAGGTCAAGCGCGGCTGAGGTATTCACCGCTTTCGGTGCTGATGCGGATGATTTCGCCGATGGAGATAAACGGCGGCACGCGCGTCAGCAGGCCGGTTTCCAGGGTCGCTTCCTTCTGCTGGTTGGTGGCGGTTGCGCCCTTGATGCTCGGCGGGGTGTCGGTTACCTGCAAATCAACGGTTTTAGGCAGTTCATAGCTGACGATTTTGCCGTCATGGAACATGGCGGTAATCGGCGTATTGGGCTTGAGGTAAAGGATATCGTTGCCGAAAACTTCCTTGGGGATGGTCTGCTGGTCATAGGTTTCGGTGTCCATGATGATGTGGCCGGTGTTGTCGGAGTACAGATACTCCACCTGGCGACGATCGAGGCTGACGGTCTCGACATCATCGGTGGCGCCGACGCGTTTGTCTTGAATGGTTCCCTTGGCCACGTCGCGCAATTTGAATTGCACTTTGGCGCGCAGGTTGCCGGGGGTGTTGTGATCGGCACCGGTCACCACAAAGAGTTTTCCATCGATAATAACGGCCTGGCCGCGTCGAATTTCACTGGCTCGCATGGGCGCAAATCCTTGGCAGAATAAAATAAACCCGCCGCCAAATGCGGCAAAGGGGCCAATGTAGCATCGAAAAAGGGGCCGGTCAAATCGGCGACGGCGATGAAAAGGAGGAAATTCGGGTCAAAAACGCTGGGGTAGGATGAGGGCGCGGTGTTTTAACTGTAAATGGCCGAATGGATTCTTCCCGCATGGGCAATAGTAGGTCAGGAATTTCCCGGGACAGCGAAGATCGCTCGTGGGCGGATGGAGCGGATGCGCTGGGCGACGGCTTGTTGCTGGGCGAACAGTTCGCGGTTGACCGAGCCGATGGCGCGGTCGTCGGCGCGGTAAATGTCGCCGGTGAGGGTACGGGCGATGGAGGATTCGACCTCTTGGCAGGCGGCCTGCTCCTGCCAGGCGGCGCGGACCACGACGTGAACGCCGCAATCGCCGTAGCTGAGCAGGCCCCAGCGCGGCGGCAGGTCGGCTTTGCGCAGCAGGCCCACGGGGGCCAGCACGTAATGCAAATTGGCCATAGGTCGGGCCTGGCAGGCGGCGAATTTGCCCAAGCCCACGCGCGGGTTGAGCGGGTGGCGGCACTTGCGGCGCTGATTGCCGCGGCGTTCCATCAGGCTTAAAAGCAGTTGGCCTTCTTCGGAGCAGTCGCGCATAAAGTCGCTACGCGAGGCTTTGCATTCGATGAAACAGACCTGGCTCACTTCGCGCGGCAGGCACAGATCGTTGTAAAAAGCACGGAAGATGCCGGTCCCCACCGCGTCAATAATCCCCAGCGGCGACAGGCGCACCTCGGCGGCGATGCAGCGGTAGCCGCTGCGGTAGAGCCAGCGGCAAGCCTCCTTTTTCAGCGTTTTGTGCAGGTTTGTTTCACCTGGCATGAGGCACTCCATTGCCCGAACGAACTTGCCAATCAAAGTCCGAACGTCAAGTTGGGCATTTTACACGCCGCCAAACCGAATGCCAGAAAATTCCCCGAGAAGCGCGGCGACCTTGCGAAGTTGACAAGTATTTTACAGGGTGCGCGCTGAGGTGGGTAAGCCCGCGCAGGTTGGGGTGTGCCCTAATGCCATTCAATAAGTATGCAAACGGCTAGAAAAATTTGCCATTTCAGCCCAAGACTGCAGTTGAGTTCGCGACTTTGGCCCTTAAGTGGATGGCATTAGGGTATGCCCACATATTTTTGCACTCCCCGTTTGCGAATGGCAAATACGGTTTCTGACTGGCCATGAAGGCTGATTTCTTTAACCCGTGCAAAAATCCGTAAGCCCGCCCTCAGGTTGTAACAATGCTTGCGGGGTTTTGCGCGGCGGCGGGTTGATGATAACGTGCGGGGGTGGAAGCGTTGACGAGCAAACATAGTTTGTTAGCCGCCCTTGCCGCCTGGCTGGTGGCCGGCGGTTTATTGCTGCTGTTGGTTGGTTATCCGCCGGTGCAGCGGACGCAGGAAGCGCGGGTGCTGGAGACGGCGCGCGAGATGCTGGAAAACGGTGCGTGGCTGAATCCCACGGTCAACGGCGAGCCGCGTTTGCAAAAGCCGCCCTTGTGCTACTGGATGGCCGCCGGCTCGTTTGCGGCATTGGGAGTCAGCGCCGAAAGCGGGAGGCTGCCAACGATCCTATGCGCCTGGCTGACGGTTGGGATCGTCGGTTGGCTGGGGCGGCGATGGTGGAACGCCGCGGCCGGCTATGTGGCGGCGGCGACGTTGCTGGGGAGCTACCTTTTTTTTCGGCACGGGCGTTTGGCGGAGACCGACGCGCCGGCCGCCTTGTTTGTAACACTGGCGATGGCCGGGTTCTGGTGGGCGCTGAGTCGAAGCCCAGATGGCACGGTATCGGCTCGAAGCAACCTGGGTTTTAACCTGGCGATGGTGGCGATTGGAGCGGCGGCGCTGGCCAAAGGGGGGCCGGCGGTCTTTGCGCCGCTGTTTTTTTTCTTACTGGTTGTAGTGGAAAAGCGATGGGAGGCACTCAAGCGATTCATTAGTAGTTGGGCTTGGATGACGGGGATTGCGGCCTTGTTGCCGGTAGCCTTTTACTTTTTTCAGATGCGGCGGGCCGGGGTTTTTGACCGCGAGATGGATGCGCTGTTGCAGGGACGCGACCACGGCAGCCCGCCGTGGGATTACCTTCACCTTTGGCTGCTGGCGCTGCTTCCATTTAGCGCGATATGGGTTTTGGCGGCGGTTCGAGCTATTGGGCTTTGGAAGATCGACACCGCGGCGCGGCGACTGCTTTTATGGCACTGTGCGATTCTGCTGCCGCTTTTGTTGACCGGCAACAAACAAATTCATTACCTGGTTCCCATGATGCCGCCGGCGGCGCTGCTGATGGCATGGATGACGCAAACGGAGTTGGCCACGAACTGGAAGAAGCTGCTGCGCAGAGTGATGACGATTTCGCTTCTAAGCGTGGCGGGCTTTGCCGTGGTGTTGGGGGTTTTGGCGCTGCGGCGGCCGGGCGGCGGGTGGATGTGGCCGGACGCGATTTTGCTTGCCATTTTGACGGCGACAGCGTTGATCGGACTGTATGTGCAGCGACAGCGAACGTGGTCGGCTAGTCTGCTGGCACTGGCTATCGGGTGGGCGACGGCGGCGCCGCTGCTGCAAGGCTGGTTTTTCCCATCGCTGGAACCGCAAAACGTGCGCTGGACCGCTGGGCAGTTGACGGCCCAGTACGGCTTAGGCCCCTACTGCTTCTATGGCAAGCAAGCGAGTTTGCCGCTTTGTTTTGCGCTACGGCAGACGATTCCGATCGTGGAAACGGCGGAGGAATTGGCGCGCAGGCGCGCCGCTGATGAACATTTGACGGCACTCTTGCTCACCGCGCCGCAAGCGCCCCAGGCACACTTGCCCGAGCCGTGGCGCTACCGGGGTCGAATGGGTCCAAAGGGACACCACGTGCAAATATTCGAGGTGCCCCAGCCTTGATAGCGCGTTTTCAAGCGCGGCGATGGACGGAAAAATCGGCCATGCGCAGCAGCAGATCGCGGGCCGGGGAAGACGCAAATTCATCCAATGCCGTTTTGGCCTGGTCGATGAGTTCAGCGGCGCGCCCCTGGGCATAGGGGATGGAACCGCTGGGGATAATCAAGTTGCGAATTTTTTCCGCTTTGTCGGCTTCGCCGCCCTGCAATAAAGAGCGTAATAATTCACCATGCTGACTGGGGGCGTGGGCCAGAAAGTGAATCATGGGAAGGGTCATCTTTCCTTTTTCCACATCGGTGCCCAAGGTTTTGCCGACGGTACTGGCATCGCCGATGATATCCAGGATGTCATCTTGAATTTGGAAAGCCATGCCCAGATTGCGGCCAAAAAGCTCCATGGCCGCCACGGCGGGCCGGGATGCGCCGGCAAGCTGGGCGCCCAATCGGCAGCAGACCGCAGTTAACGCGGCGGTTTTGAGCAAGATGATGCGGTGATAGGTCCGCTCGTCCAGATCCCAGTTGCCACGATTGTGAATTTGCAGCAACTCCCCTTCGCACACCTGGTTGGTCGTTTGGGCGATGGTGCGGGAAACCACCTGGGAACCGATGGCGGCGCACAGGTGATAACTGTGGCTGATCAGGTAGTCGCCAAGCAAAACCGCCGCTTCATTGCCGCGCAGGTGATTGATGGTCGCGCCCTTGCGGCGCAGCTCGGCCTCATCCAGCACATCATCATGCACCAGCGTGGCCATGTGAACCATTTCGCTAACCGTGGCCAGTGTGGTGTGATCGTTCGTCAGTGAGCCGCTCACCTGGCCGCTGAGCAACACCAGCATGGGCCGGAGCATCTTGCCACGAAAACGGCTGACATGGCGAACCAGCGCATTGACGGAGGGAATATCGCTGGTCAATTCCTGGTGAAACAGTTGATCGACCGCGGACAATTCCGTGCCGATCTGCTCTTGCAATTGATTTAATAATCCGGTCATCCACGCTCCTGCTTTGCCCGGATTATAGGAATCTTAACAATAGCGGGCGACGTGCAAACGAGTTTTCGCAAAGTTTGAAAGATGCCGCCAAGCAAGCGGCCCGCGACGCCTTGAGCGTCGTGGGCCGCAGGTTATTAGAGGCGGCAAAAAATCAATTTTCGCCGGCCGGCTCCTCGACTTTGTAGGCCGAAAGCTTGCTCATCTGGTCATACAGAGTGTAGCGCTTGGATATATCCAGTTGCGCCTGGGCAATGAGCCGCTTAAACCTTTCGGGGTTCTGCTGCTCGACCATGCGATAGCGCGTCTCATTTTTGACATACTGGCTGAGCAGCGTCTTGGGGGCCGAGGAATCCATTTGCAGGGGATTTTCCCCACGATCGGCGCGGCGGGGGTCGTAGCGGAACAAAGGCCAGTGTCCGCTGTCCACCGCCAGTTTCTGCTGTTCGCCACCAAAGGCCAGATCGTAGCCGTGGGCGATACATGGGCTATACGCCAGAATCAGTGAAGCGCCCGGGAAGCTCTCGGCCTCCTGAATGGCCTTAACAGTCTGCACATCCTTGGCACCAAAAGCGATCTTGGCAACATAAATATTCCCATAACTCATGGCGATCATGGCCATATCCTTCTTGGGAGTGGACTTGCCGGCGGAGGCGAATTTGGCCGCCGCGCCCATGGGCGTACTCTTGGAGGCCTGGCCGCCGGTGTTGGAATACACCTCGGTATCCAAAACCAGCACATTCACATTGCGGCCGGTGGCCAGCACGTGATCGAGGCCGCCATAGCCGATGTCATAGGCCCAGCCATCGCCGCCAACGATCCAGACGCTCTTGTTCACAAGGTAATCGGCGATCAGTTCCAGCCGCCGGGCGTCGAGATTGGCAAGCGGCTTGAGCTTTTCACGCAAGCTAACGACGCGTTGACGTTGGTTGGCGATATCCGCTTCGGTTTCCTGGGCGCTGTTAAGCATTTCACCGACCAGGGTTTCGCCGACCTGGCTGGAGAGTTTGGCCAACAGCTCGCGGGCAAACTCGGTGTGTTTGTCCAAAGCCAGACGATAACCCATGCCAAATTCGGCATTGTCCTCAAAGAGGCTGTTGGCCCACGCCGGTCCGCGGCCGTTGCGATCAACGGTGTAGGGTGTGGTGGGCAGGTTGCCGCCGTAGATCGAGGAGCAGCCGGTGGCGTTGGCGATGAGCAGACGGTCGCCGAATAGCTGGGTAAGCAGCTTGATATAAGGCGTTTCGCCGCAACCAGCGCAGGCCCCGGAGTACTCAAACAAAGGCGTAAGGAACTGGCTGCCCTTGAGGTCGAGTTTGACCTTGGTGCGATCCGGTTCGGGGATGTCGAGGAAGAACTTGTAGTTCTCCTTCTCGGCATCGCGGAGCGGCGCCTGGTCGGTCATGTTAATGGCTTTGTTCTTGGGATTGGTCTTGTCCTTGGCCGGACAGACGCTGACGCACAGGCGGCAGCCGGTGCAATCCTCAGGGGCGACCTGAATGGTGAATTTGTCGCCTTTGAAATCCTGGCCTTTGTAATTGATGCTTTTGAAGGTGGTGGGCGCGCCGGCGAGAGTGGCCGGTTCGTAGACCTTGGAACGAATGGCCGCGTGCGGGCAGACCATGGCGCACTTGTTGCACTGGATGCAGATTTCCGGCTCCCAGACGGGAATTTCGGTGGCGATGTTGCGTTTTTCCCATTGGGTGGTGCCGGTGGGCCAGGTGCCATCGACGGGGAAAGCGCTGACCGGCAGCAAATCGCCCTTGTTGGCCATCATCACGGCGGTAACGCGTTTGACAAAATCCGGCGCTTCGTCGGCGACCATAGGCGGCATCTTGAACTTGCTGGTGGCGGTGGCGGGCACCTTCACTTCGTACAAATGCGCCAGCGTATGATCGACGGCGGCGAAGTTTTTCTGGACGATTTCATCGCCCTTGCGGCCATAGGTTTTTTTAATGGATTTCTTGATCTGCTCAATGGCCTCCTCGCGTGGCAGCACGCCGCTGATGGCGAAGAAGCAGGTCTGCATGATGGTGTTGATGCGCACGCCCATGCCGGTGTCCTTGGCCACGTCGTAGGCGTCGATCACGTAGAACTTCAGTTTCTTGTCGATGATTTGCCGCTGCACTTCAATGGGCAACTCATCCCAGACTTTTTCAGGTCCAAAGGGGCTGTTGAGCAGGAAGGTGCCGCCGACAGTGGCGGTGTCCAGCACATCGTACTTTTCCAGGAAATTGTACTGGTGGCAGGCGATAAACTGTGATTTTTTGATCAGGTAGGCCGAGCGGATGGGGCGGGGACCGAAGCGCAGATGCGATATGGTGATCGCGCCTGATTTTTTCGAGTCATAGACGAAGTATCCCTGGGCCCAGTTGTCGGTCTCTTCGCCGATGATTTTGATGGAGTTTTTATTGGCCCCCACCGTGCCGTCGGCGCCCAGGCCAAAGAAGAGGGCGCGTTTGACATCATCGGGTTCGATATCCAGATCATTATCAAAGGGCAGCGACAGGTGGGTGATATCGTCCACGATACCGACGGTGAAATGCAGTCGCGGCTGGGGCTTTTTGAGTTCATCGTAGACGCCGATGATCATGGCCGGCGTAAACTCCTTGCTGGACAAGCCATAGCGGCCGGCGACTACCTTGGGGGTGGTTGGCCACTTGCAATTGCCCGCCTGGCAATGCTCGCGCAAGGCGGTAACCACATCCTGATAAAGCGGATCGCCCACGCCGCCGGGTTCCTTGGTGCGGTCTAATACCGCGATGGTTTTGGCGCTGGCGGGGATGGCGTCGATCAAGGCGCTGACGGAGAACGGGCGGAAGAGCCGCACTTTGATCAGGCCGACTTTTTCACCTTTTTTCTGGAGATAATCGACGGTTTCATGGCACACATCGGCACCGCTGCCCATAATGACAATCACGCGATCGGCATTGGGGTCGCCCATGTAATCAAACAGGTGATACTGGCGGCCGGTGAGTTTGGCGAACTGGTCCATCGTCTGTTGCACGATCTGCGGGCAGGCATCATAAAAACCATTGCAGGCTTCGCGGGCCTGGAAGAAGGTGTCGGGGTTTTGGGCGGTGCCGCGAATCAGCGGATGATCGGGCGTCAATGCCCGCGAGCGAAATTGCTCGACTAATTCATCGGGAACCAGTTGGCGCAGATCATCATCAAGCAACTGCTCGATCTTGCTGACCTCGTGGCTGGTGCGGAAGCCGTCGAAAAAGTGCATGAAAGGCAAGCGGCTCTTGAGCGTGGCCGCGTGGGAGATCAGGGCCATATCATGCGCCTGCTGCACCGAGTCGCTGCAAAGCATGGCAAAGCCGGTTTGACGGCAGGCCATAACATCGGAGTGATCGCCGAAAATGGATAAGGCGTGGGTGGCCAGGGTGCGGGCCGTTACGTGCATGACAAAAGGCGTCAGCTCGCCGGCGATCTTGTACATATTGGGGATCATCAGCAGCAGGCCCTGGCTGGCGGTGAACGTGGTGGTCAGCGACCCGGCCTGCAACGCGCCGTGGACAGCGCCGGCGGCACCGCCTTCAGACTGCATCTCCGTAACCGAGGGCACGGTTCCCCAGACGTTGGTATTGCCCTTGGCGGACCACTCATCGGAAAACTCGCCCATCGGACTGGACGGGGTGATCGGATAGATGGCGATAACTTCACTCAAGCGATGCGCCACCGAGGCCGCGGCTTCGTTGGCGTCGAAGGTAATCATAGGACGGTTTGTATTTGGCATAGAGAGTTATTATGGACAGAAAAAGCAGCGCGACAAGACCGGCGAAAAGTTTTTTTTGCATACCCATGTTGTAATATCCGGTCTTGTCCAAGTAGAAATGGCCGGGTGTGGATGTGTTGTGCTCCACTGTGTGCATGGGCTGAGTTAGGGAGGCACTGGACAATACGGCGGCCGAACAATGCCTACAGCGTTTCCAAGCTGTGCGTAGCGGCGGGCAAAGTGCCGCGGGCGTCAACACTTTGCAAACGCTCCGCTCACTCACAGGTGCAGCTTTTGTTCACGCTACGTTTGGATTGGATACTGCTTTAATGTCCCTTTTCCCGGTGCCAAAATCCACATCGCTTGCCGGTCACTTCGCAACAGGGGGCGCGGGAGGCGTGGGTTTCTGCTCGACAATCGATCCTTCAAACGCAATTCTGGGATCGTTCACTTTGACAAGTTCATGCAGCTCGTAAACGTTGCGATAGCCATATCCATACAGATTGATGTAGGTGGGAATATTCAGGGCCATCATGAGCGGCGTGGCCTGGTCGGCGAATTGGGCTGCCACCGCGCTGCCTGGCTTGGGACGTGGCATGGCAATCTTTGAGGCAAAATCCGTCTGGTTGCCATCGAAATTGTTGTTGCAGTAAATCAGGATCGTGGTCTGGAAAGTCGGAAAGACTTTCGCCAGATTATCTTGAGTGAAGTCGGTAAAGGCCAAGTGCTTTGCGCCTTTAACGTGGATGCGATCGTAACGAAATGTCGAACGAGAATCAAAAATGATGACCCCGGGATCCTTGCTCATCTTAATGAATGTGTTGAGGTCGATGAGGCGGCTGGCGCGGTGACTCTCCACCGCTGCCACCAGCCCCTTGAAGTCATCGAAGCTGACTTTGGCCTTGGGGTAGTTGGTTTCCTGCGCCAATCCCACGCTGGCAAATAGTAGTATGACCAATACCGCGAAAAATCTCGATTTCATCTCTAATCCTTTCTTGAAAGACTGAAGGGGACGTAGCTCTTCATAACGTTTCTTCGCTTCGCTGCACCTTTTGCCGGCGATACCCAACACGGCGATGCAGGGTCCACTGCAGATTCAGCTTCGACGCCGGCTGGCGGCCCCACGCCTCGTCGCCGTACGGCCGGCTGCGGCGGACGTGGTCGCGCAATGATGCCAGTTCCGCCGCCGACTGCTGCTGGCTTACCCAGGACGTCCAGTCGCGCGGCCGCTTCACCGGCCAGTCGCTCAGCACCGTCCGCACTTGCGCCCCGCCGGGCGTTTTCAGACGTGCCAGACGTATCCGCCGGGTGATTGTATGTCGCGTAGCGGCAGGACAGCAAGCATACCACGCGACGTATCCGGCATGAAGAGCTACGTCCGCTTCGTTCGTTCCAACTGCATAAATGCTCCACATGATGTTTCGGATAGCTTTGCGGGTCAATTAAACCCAAATCCTGGAACCCATCGCCAAAGGGCCACGGCGGTCAGTGCGAGCAGGCCCAGGCTCCCGGCGGCCCAAGCCTTATTGTCTCCGCTCGGAACGCCGGCACGGACGATATACAGCAGTAATCCCGCCCCGCCGAGCATCGCGGCCTCCCAGAAGTTACCCCAGCCTTTCCCTTGGTCGTCGAGCCAGAACAGCAGGCTCCAGATCAGATACGGCACGACACAAATCATCAGTTCCCAATACCAGGTCGGCAAGAGCCAATGCCTTCGCCAAGCAAACATTCCAAGCCCCATACCCATGATAGGAAGATGCACGGCAAAGTAAGATACAGCGAAGAGTGCAAACACCTGATTCATGCGTCTATCCACTTGTCATCATCGGCAACCGCCGGCCATCATTGGAACAACGACTTGTTCAGCAGCCTGTCAAAGCCAGAGTCAATTCCAGAGGAGTTCCATTCGCGTTCACTCGCGGGAACACCTGTTGCCTTGAGTAGTGAACCAGAAAAAGGGTCGTAAGCCAATACGGTTTGCCTCTAGGTAGTTTTTTGCAGGAACCAGAAAAAGGTTCATAAGCCAATACGGCTTGCCTCTCGGTTTCTTTTCAGTACCTGCAGTGGACCCGCCCCTTCGCGCCGTTGTAAGCCGGAGGGCGTGAAACGGGGCTGCGGTCATTCTATAACCAGCGGCGACGCAATTATGTCCCTTTCCAGACCCTTTCGCATTTCTGTCGTCCAGCGACAACCCATCCCTGGCGCCTGACCACGCGCAGCCCGAACGCGGATATTTCAACTTTTGAGAATTACTGGACATTTCTACTTGGGTTTGGCAGACCGGCGAAAGAGTTTTCGTCGCGGAGTCCGCCTGCCAAGGGCCCAGCGACGCTGGGCGGAAAATATCTGGCGGCTGCTAACAAACGGCTCGGGGCGTCGCTTCGATTCTTGGCAACTTGTGGCGAGATAGCCGGCTAGCGCCGCTCAAACAAAACCGCCGCGGCGCCCTGGGGTACGACATGGCGACGAATTTCCCTGGCGTGGGGGGCGAGGGAGGCCAAAAAGCCGTCCAGATAGCGCGTGCCGTGGCGGGGTAAAAAGGGAAAGACAATCCAGAACTGGTCGGCGGTGATCTTTTGCACTGGCGGCAAATCAAAGTAAATCAGCGCATCCGGATGGGGCCAGTAGACGAGAAATTCCTGCCCGCCCCGCAATACCGGCTGATGCGGCTCGGTGCCCTCGGCCACCAGGTAAATCGCTTGCGTGGCGGTTCGCTGCCCGGCCAGCCACGCCACCAGCGGGCGCATGTGGCTGCGGCCCATCGGCTTCCATTGCAGTTGCACCGCCTCCACAACTCCAATCGCCAGCATGGGCGCGGCCGCCAACCACCAGAATTGTTTAGCGGGCATTTTCAATTGCTTAAGCAGCCCGCGCACGCCGTAGCCGCCCAGCAGCATGATGCCGGGAATTAAAAACAGTGTGATGCGCCCGCCGTGATAGGGATAGCGGCGCAGCAAGCCGGCCAGCATGGTTAATGCGATGGGCAGCAGGCAGACCGCCAGCAGCCGACGGCGGCCATCGCGCCAGGCCCGCACGATCCCCCACATCACCAGCAGCGCCATCAGCGGACCCAGGGCTTTGTAGGGAACCTCCAGCAGCCGGTAGGTTTCACGGCCCAGCCAAAGCGGAATCGTCCAGGGGCGCGACCAGTCGGCCATGTCCGCTTGCCAGAAATCCATCAAGCCGGGCACGCGCTGATGGCGCATGAAAAAGTACATCAGCGCGAAACTGGCGCCGACCAGCATATTTCCAGCGATCCACCCGGCGACTGGGCCGCGCTGGCGGCGCGGCCAAAGGGCGAGACTGACGCCGCCAAAAATAAAAATCACCGGCTGCGACATCCAAATCGCCACGGTGGCAATGCACACCAGCGTCCACCAGCGACGGCGGCGGGTTATATTGGATTGCAGCGCGATCTCCAGGAAAACCAAGGCAATAAATACATCGCCGCTGTACTGCTTAAGCACGACCGAATGCCATACCAGGTCGGAGCAGAATGCAAACCAGGCCACGATCCACGGCGCCACCGTCGGCCCCAATTGTCGCCAGGCCAGGCGGGCCATCAGCAGCAAACCGCCGATACCAAACAGCAGCGGAGGCAAGCGCAGCAACCATTCATGCAAACCAAATTGGCGCAGCAGAAAATCTTCCATCCACAAAAATAGCGGCGGGGCCGATTGGGCATAATCCAACCGCCCCATCAACTGCCGCCAATTTTTGTCCAACAAATTCAGGACCACCGAAGCTTCATCGAGCCAGAAGGAGCGATTGGTCCACCACTGCGAGAGCCGCAATAGCACGCCCGCGGCCACGATGAGCCACAGCAGGCGCAAGCCAAGCGCTGCCGAGGGACGAACCATCCATTGCCATCGAGGCGTTGCATCGGTGAGCATGGGCGTAGCGTATGCGAGGGCCGCGTTTGCAGGAAATCATTTACAATTTATTTGCGAAAATTATGCGGTAACGTCCAGCGCGTCAGGCTGTTTGGCCAGGCGACGCCAGAGATTGCGGATCATTTGCTTGCGCTGTTGTTCCTGCTGCGATTCGGCGTCGTGGCGCTGCTGGGGATTTTGGGAAGGCTCGTCGTTTTGGCGATCCGGCGCGGCCGGGGCGTGGCGGACCTGGAGTTTATCGACACTGACTCCCTGGGATTCAAGGGACTGCTTGAGCTGGTCGAGGCTGTGGCTCAAAAGCGATGCGGTTTGATCGCTGGAGGTTTGAAACGAGGCGATCATCTGGCCGTTTTGCATTTGCACGGAAATTTGCAACGCGCCCAGTTCCGGGGGATCGAGGCGGATTTGCATGCGCCCGCCGTTGGGCAAAAGCTGGCTGCGGATGGACTGCACCACATTGGCATGATTGACCTGGGCGAAGCGCTGCTCCGGGGTCATCGCCGGCTGCGGGGCCGGGGCGGCCGCTTGAGGGGCGGCGGCTTTGGCGGTGCTGGTGGGATTGAGCAACTGCGCGATCGCGGCGGTGGGATCGGAGGAAATAGCTTGCGGCGCGGTCGCCTGCTTGTCGGCGGCGATGTCGGCGGCGACTACGCCCGAAGCGGCTTGCGTGGCATCGTTGGCCTGGCGGCGCAAGGGCGCGGGGCTTTGTGGTTTTAGCGGGGCCGGGTCGGCTGGCACCGGCACGGATTCGGCTTGGGATGCGATATCCGACGGCGCATCGGAGGCAGCGGCGGAAGGTTGCGTGGTAGGCGATGGAGTCTGCGCGGACTTTTGGGCCTGGGGCAGTTTAAGCGCCGACGTGGCCACCGGGCCGCTGGTGGGAACCTGGGCGGCGGTGGCGGGATTTATTTTCTGCTCCCCGTCCGCTGAGGTCTGCGCGCTGGTGGAATCGGGCGCGGCGGCATCGGGCGCGGCCGGCATAACCGGCGCGATGGCTGCGGCGGCAAGCGCCGGGTCCAGCGTCGGCTCCGGCGTTTGAGATGCATCCGCAAGCCGTTGTTCTGGCACTAAAGCGCCGTCCGACTGGGCCGCAGACGCGGCGGCGGCGGATATCTCCGCTGCATCATCCGCCGGTGCGACGTCGGTTGGCTGATCAGCGGTTTCGCTAGCCTCTGGCGCTGGGTGGTCGCTGTCCTGCGCCTGGGGCGCGGAATGATCTTTGGCGTGGCTTTTGGATTTGCCCTCATCGGCGGCTTTGGCCGCCGGGGCGTCGGCCTTTTTTCCCATCGGAGGCTTGGGCTGCGCGGCGTCTTTATTGATGCGCAGCTTTTGCAGAACCGTTCCGAAGGACAAGGCCGCGGGGTCCGCCGCGGCCGACTGGGCCGCCGCTTTGCTCGCCGTTTTGGCCGGCGCGATATCCAGAATCGAAGAGACCATAGAGGCAATTCCTTTTGCCAGGGGCGAGGGAAAATAACGCTCGCCTGTCTCTATTGTCGGGCCGATGCCTGCGATTGCCGCATTTTTTCCAGTAGCGCCTGAGCGCGGGTGATTTCCTCGGGGGTTTTGAACTCCTTGAGAATTTTAGAAGCGACCCGCGGCTGCATCGCCTGGAGATATTGCACCACCGTGGCATCGTCCAAAGTCAGGAAAATGGTTTTCACCTGCCGGGAGGACATGGAATTGTAGAGCGCCAGGCTGTCTTGAAAACCTTTGTCGCTGAAAAGGCGGGTGGCCTGTTTTTGCTCGGCGGCGAGTTTGCTTTGATCCTGTTCGAGGGCGGCGCGATCGACGGCCATTTTTTTCTGGGCCGCATTGACCTGATCGCGCAAGGCCGACAATTCGCGCTGGCGACGCTCCAGTTGGGCCATGTGGGCGTCAAAACTCTGCTGGATAAATTCCACTTGCTCCCCGGCGGTACGGCCGGACTGGCGGGCAAGGAGTTTGGCCAGTTCCAAAGTCGGCTGGGTGGATGGATCGGCCTCGGCGGGCTGGGTGGTGGACAAGTCAGCGCCCTGGGATTTGGGAGCGAGCACTTGGCGAACCTGGGCGATTTTTTCGCGGCTCAGCCAGCCTTTTTGCCACATCCACCCCACCAGCGCCATCACCAGAAGAAAATGGATGGCCAGCAGAATAGTCAAAGCGTTGAGAATTTTTTTCATGGTTGCTCCGCGGCGTGCAATTGTTCAAAAGCCATTTGCATCACCATTTCATCGGCCGCGTTCAGCTCCTTGGCGTTTTGCGCCGCGGTCCAGCGCTGGGCTTTGCGCTGCCGCAGTTTTTCAAGGATTTTGCGGCTGCGCGCCGCCTGGTTTAGTTCCTCACGGGCGGCGTCGATGCGTCGTTGCTGCAAGGTCATACGCTGGCCCAGTTCGATCGCCTGGCGCTGCATCGCCAGCGTGTAGCGGCGATGGGCTGCCAGGAAGGACAAATCCAGCCGCCCCACCAGTCGGTTCTCTCGCATGTCCTGGCCAACCGCCGTAAGCTCCATATCCATGTCTTGCAATTGGCGGCGCAGTTGCGTCAGGATCGCTTCCGCCTGGATCAAAGCGCGCTGTTTTTCGCGTTCGACATGCACGCGATGCTTCAACACCGACTCAAGCTGAAAAACAAAATGGGCCATGGATTATCCCGCCTTGGCCTTGGCCTGCGGCTTGGCGGCCTGGGCCTTGATGATCTTGTCCAGTTGTTCGATTTTTTGATGCAATTCGGCTAGTTGGCGGCGGCTTTGTTCCAGGGTGCTGGACGTGTGCGCTTCCTGCTGCAAAAAGGCGAGAATATGCGGACGGGCTGCGATGGCCAGATCATATTCCAGGTTGCCGCCGGCGGCGTAAGCGCCGATGCTCACCAGGTCTTCAATATCCTCATAGACCGCCAAGAGCGCCAGCACGCGGCGGGCCTGTTGCACCTGGGCCTTATCCACCACGTCGCCGCGCACGCGGCTGATGGACTGGATGACATCGATCGCGGGAAAATGCCCGCGGTTGGCCAGGGCGCGGTTAAGCCACAAGTGGCCGTCGGTAATTCCTTTGACCGCATCGGGGATGGGTTCGTTGAAGTCGTCCCCTTCCACCAGCACGGTGTAAAAGCCGGTGATCGAGCCATTTGCTCCGCGACCGGCGCGCTCCAGAATCTGCGGAAGCAGGGCAAAGACGCTGGGGGGAAATCCCTTGGTGGCCGGCGGCTCGCGGGCGGCCAGACCGATTTGCCGCTGGGCCTGACAGAGGCGCGTCAGCGAATCCATCATCAGCAGCACGTGCCGGCCGCGATCGCGGAAAAACTCCGCCACGGCCGTGGCGGCTTTGGCGGCCCGGACGCGCAACAGCGGGGGCTCATCGCCGGTGCTGACAATGACCACGCAGCGTTTTAGTCCTTCGGGGCCAAGGCTGTTTTGCAAAAATTCCTGCACTTCGCGGCCGCGTTCACCGATCAGCGCCACCACGGACACATCGGCGCTGGTGAAACGGGCGATGGAACTCATCAAGGTGCTTTTGCCAACGCCGGGACCGGAGAAGATGCCCATGCGCTGCCCGTGGCCGCAGGTGTGCAAGGCGTCGATGGCGCGGATGCTGGTGGACAGGGGCGTGCGAATATTGGTTCGCAGCAATGGCGAAATTCCCGGCGCGTCCAGGCGGTAGGCGGTACCCGGAGGCAGGTCGCCTTTGCCGTCGATGGGGCGGCCAAGGCCGTTGATGACGCGGCCGAGCATTTGCTCCGAGCAGCCGATGCGCCCGGCGGCGGAAAGTCCCTCGATCTGATCGCCGCGGGCGACGGCCCCGGCGGCTTCCAGCGGCATCAGCAAGGTGCGGTCTTGTTGAAAACCGATCACCTCGGCCCGGCAGGTTGCCCCGCCCAGACTGCTGATGCGGCACAACGTGCCCAGCGGCAGGGGCAGTTGTCCGGCCTCGATGGTCAAACCGCTGACGGCCTGCACGTGGCCGATCACCCGTTGGGGCAGACAGGTGCGCACGGTTTGAAGTTGCGTCGCCAGCAGGTTCACGACGCCTCCTGCCCGCCCAGAACTTCGGTGGTGATGCGTTGCAGTTGGGTATCCAGCGTGGCGTCCACCTGGCCGCGACCGCTGCGCAAGCGGCAACCGCCGGGCGCGATGGATTCATCGGACTGCCAGCGGACATGCTCAAAGGCGGGAAATTCCAGTTTCATCCGCGGCCACTGGGTTTGCATGGCCTCCAATTGCGCGGGATGCAATTCGATGGTCAATTCCACGCCGCCGGCGACCAGGCGCATGGCGTCTTTGAGGTTGTCGCACAATACTTGCGGTTCAATAGCGCCGGCGCGGCGGGCCAGCCGCCCGGCGACCGCCAGCGCGAGCTTGACCACATCCTCAATGCCCTCATTTTCCAAACGCAGACGGGCCTCGGAATAATCGCCCAATACTTGCTGCAGCGACTGGGCCAGTTGCGTCATCCGCTCGGTTGCGGCGGTCAAGGCCGCCTGGTGGCCATGCTGGCGGCCCTGCTCCATGCCCTGCTTGCGCCCCTCGGCGCGGCCCTGCTCCATGCCCTGGGCCTGAGCCTGTTGCTTGAGCTGGTCGGCTTCGCGCTGGGCCTCGGACAAGAGCCGCTCGGCGCGGCGCTGGGCGTCGGCAAGGAGCTGGGCGGCCTGGCGCTCGATGTCGGCGAGCGAAAAACTTCGCAGCGCCGCCGGGGCGTGATGGGATTTGATCAGCGGCATAATCGCCATCCAAACTTAGTAGCGCACAACACACAAGACTGTTGCTCCGCGCGGTCTTTGCGGCTGAATCGACCGCTGCCGCTGGGCAACATAAGCATTTACACAACCATTTCCTTTTCGCCGCCGCGGCCGGCAATGATGATTTCGCCGGCGTCTTCCAGACGGCGCACCACGTCCACAATTTTCTGCTGGGCCGCTTCCACATCGCTGACCCGCACCGGCCCCATGTACTGCATGTCTTCCTGGATAAGCTGGGCGGCGCGTTCGGACATATTCTTGAAAATCTTCTGGCGCAATTCCTCGCTGGCGGTCTTGAGGGCCAAGGCCAGTTCCTCGTTGTCCACTTCCTTGAGCACCGATTGAATGCCCTTGTCGTTGACCAGCAAAATATCCTCAAAGACGAACATGAGCCGGCGAATCTGCTCGACCAGGTCGGGGTCTTCGGCCTCCAGGCCCTCCATGATGCCTTTTTCCGTGGAACGGTCGGCGAGATTGAGAATCTCGGCCACGGTGTCCACGCCGCCAGCTTTTTCAAAGGTCTGGGAGACGATGTCGCTGAGCCGATGTTCCAAGCCGCGTTCAACTTCCTGAATGACTTCCGGGTTGGTCTGCTCCATGTTGGCCACGCGTTTGACCACTTCGATCTGCTTTTGCGCCGGCAAACCAACGAGAATTTCGCTGGCCTTCTGACTGGGCAGATGGGCCAGGATCAAGGCGATGGTCTGCGGATGCTCGTCTTGGATAAAAGTTAAGAGATTTTCGCTCTCGGCCTTTTGCAAAAAGGAAAAGGGCGTGGTCTGCACCTGCTGGGTAACCTGCTTGATCACCCGCTCGGCGTCCTGTTCGCTGAGACTTTTTTTCAGAAGCGCTTTGGCGTATTCCAGGCCTCCTTCGCTCAAATAGGAATTGGCCAGGGCCAGGTTGTAAAATTCGCCGAACACGTCTTTGCGCACGGCCATGGGGATTTCGCCTATCGAGGCGATTTCACGGCTGACCTCCTCCACCGCTTCGGGCGGCAGGCGCTTGAGCACCTCGGCGGCCTGGTCCTGTGTCAAGGACAAGAGCAAAATGGCGGCTTTGTGGGTTCCGGTTATTTCAGTGGCCATAAGTCATCCACGCGGTACATCAGGTTCGGTTCATCCAGCGTTTGATCAAGTTGGCCGCGGCGTCAGGATTATCATCCACCATCGTGGACACCTGCTGGAGCATCTGGCGGCCGCGCACGGCATCCTCGTCCAGTTCCATGCCGTCCAAGGCCGGGCTGACCTCGCCGACTTCGCCGGCCACGTCTTCATTAGCGGTAATCGGCTGGGGCGCAGATCGACGCGCGGCCAGAGGCACCGCTGGGGCCGGCGCGCTTTTTCGCACCATCATCGAAACCATAAACAAGCTGACCACCGCCAGCCCACCCACGGCGATCTCCTTGGCGTGTCCGCTGACCAGGGCGCTGACGTTATTGGCGGCGCTGGGGGCAGCGGCCACTTGCAGGCTGGGCATGGTGTCAGTGTAGGTTTCGACGCTGACCGATTCGTCGGCCTTGATGCCGGTGCAGGCCTTGACCGCCGAGCGCACATTCAGCAGCTCGCGGCTGACCAGCGGGGAGAGCAGGGCGTCATCTGGCTCTTTGGCTTGGGGATTAGAGGCCTTAAAGATATCCACGAAATAGCTGCGGGGCACACGCACCGAGGCGGCGACAACCGTGGCCACGCCGGCCGGCGTGCTGACGGTGGCGGTGGATTCGGGCACCCAGTTCTGGAAGGTGGTGCGCGAATGCTCGCTGGTGGTGTCGGTGCCGCCGGGGGCACCGGGGCCCAGAACCGACATGCCGGTGTTACTGCCGGCACCGGGTTCGACGGAGGCGGCGCCCGCCGCGTGCGTTTCCTGGTTGGTGGTCTCGACGGCTGTTTCCTTCTGCACTGCGCCCGGCTCGTAAGTGTGGATCACCTTCTGCTCGGTCTTGACATTCAGGTCCACGCTAACCGAAACCATGACGCCTTTGATATACGCCAGGTGTTCGGAGATTTTAGTGGAAAAATGCCGCTCGCCGGCCTGCACGCGCTGCAGGTAGGTGTCGCCGGCGTCCACCATTTCATCATCCTTGTCGCGCACTTTGTAGGAAACGCCATCGACCACGACGCTGATGCGTCCGCGGGCCAAATTGGATTGCGAGCCGGCCACCACGTCCGCCGCCGCGTTGACCAGTTTCGTGCCGGGCTTTTCGCCGCCGCGCATGGTGATATTGATGGTGGCGCTGGGCATCTGGTTGCCCCCGACGCGCCGCTCGCTGGTGGGGTCGATGATGACCACGGCATTGGATACGCCGGGAAAATTGCGGATGACTTGGCTGAGGGTCATCTCCTTGGCCCGGTTCCACATCACGCGATTTTTGGAATCGGGATCCCACGGACTGACCTGCTTGATGATCTCATCAAAACCGCTGCGGGTATCGCGAGGAAGGAGCTGGGCGTAGCCTAAGTCGGCCAGGGCCTCAAATTTGCGATCGGAGGAGACCAGCACTTTGTCGCCGCTGACTTTGTAGCTGATGCCGCGCGAGGCCAGTTGCGCGGTAACACGGGCGATGTCGTCGGCGCTGAAGCTTTGATCCAGCACCGGTTCCATGTCTACCTGGCCGGCGTAGCGCCCCCACCACAGCAGCGTCATCACCATGATGGCCACCAGGCTGACCGCCAGCATCTTCTGTGTCGCATTCAGCCCGGAGAGTTGCTGTTGGATTCGGGCCAGTTGTTCTTTGATCCGGTCCATGATTGTGCCTTCCTATGGCGTTGTGCCCCGCCGGCTCCGCCGACGTTTTTCTCCTCGATTTTCAGATTCGCCATTCATACCACGGATCAGCGCGAAAAAAAATGCCGCCCGCCTCAATTCCGCGCGATTTATATTATTTTTTTTTCGCCATGGCGACTTATTGATTCGCCGCCGCATGATTCTGTATGCCGCCTTACAGAGGCATGTTTTTCACCTCGTTATAGGCGTCCATCAATTTGGCGCGAATCGCCAGCAGGGTTTTGAATGCCAGGTCGGCCTTCTCCACGGCCGTCATGACGCCGGTTACATCCTCATTTTTGCCCGTGGCCAAATCCTCCACCGCCGCCGACGCATCCTGCTGAAGCCGCGAAACCTGATCGATGCTCTGCTTGAGCATATCGGCAAAGCCGCTTTGGCCGGTGGAAGCCGCGCCGCCAGTGCCGGAAATAAGCTTGGCGGCCGCGGGATTGATGGGCGAATTTTGCAGAGCGTCGATCATCGCTTGGGGTCCTTTACGCGGGGTGCGGGCAAAAATTTTACGCGATCAAGCGCAGCGACGCATTGAGCATCGCTTTGGTAACATCCATCATGGTTACGTTGGCCTCATAGGCCCGCGAGGCCTCCAGGGCGTTGACGTATTCGACCGCCAGATCAATGTTGGGATAAAGCACGTTGCCCGAGGCGTCGGCGTCGGGATGTCCCGGCTCATATTTTTTCAGCGGGGCGCTGTTGTCGGTTTTGATTTGAGCCTGCACGCCCGGTCGCGCCGGATCAGAGCCTTGGCCGGGGGAAAAGACCACAAACCGGCGCTGGTAAGGGCTGGCGCGGCCCGCCGCGTCGCGCGTGGTGTGAATGTTAAGCACGTTGCCGGCGATGGTGTCCATCCGCAAGCGCTGCGCCGCCAATCCGCTGGCGCCCATATCCAGAACATCAAACATACCACACACTCCTTGGTCGGCCCTCGGTCGCCAACAGGTCTTTAGCCAAGCCGAGCGCTCAATCAACCTTCACCGCACAACAGTCGTTCTATCGGCTACACCGGCCGATCCTTCAGAGCCAATTCCATTTGCTGAAACTGCTTTCGCAACAGCTCCACGGCCATGTTGTGCATCAAGGCGTTTTTCGCCTGATCGCTCATCAACCGCTCCATCGAGCGGTTGTTGCCGTCGTGATAGAGCAGTTGATCGTTTAATTCCGATTGCGGCGCATCGGGGTTAAGCGCGGCATGGGGATCCAGCCGCCGCCGCTCCAGTTGCGCCGCCAGCGATTGCTGGAACGCCTGGATGGACAGATCTCGTTGGCGGTAATTGGGCGTATCAACATTGACGACGTTTTCCGCCAGCAGTCGATGCCGCGCCGCGGTGAACTGAAGCACCCGCTCCAGCACCGGAATAGTTCCTTGATCCATTAGCCCTTGAATACCCATGCCGACCCGCTTTCCGTCAAACGCCATGCCAGCGTTTTTTGCCCATAAATCAGCCCAATCGTGTCGGCCGCAGGCGCAAGAACCGCGCCAGAAGCGCAACAATGCGCACAGCCGCCCAAGCCTCGGCGATTGCCCGCTGACTCGAGCAACCCAGTCAAAAACTTACGCTTCGACCATTTCCAAATCCGCCGTTTCATCCTTCCATTTTTTCAGTTTCAAGCCCAGTGTGCGCACGCCGATGCCCAGCACGCCGGCGGTTTTCACCCGATGGCCCTGGAACTGGCGCAGGGTGCTGAGAATGACCTGTTTTTCCACGTCCGCCAGCGGCTGGCCGGCCAGAGCCGCCGCCGGCGCGGTGCCCAGGCGGGTTTGCAGCCACGGGCCGATAGTCGCGGCGCGAATGACGCCCTCCTCGGTCTCCAAGACTTCGGCGCGCTCGACAATATTTTGCAATTCGCGCACGTTTCCCGGCCAGCTATAGCGTTGCATCAGCCGCAGGGCCTCGGCCTCCAGGTGGCGGAAAGGCCGATTTTCCCGCTTGGCGAGCTGGTGGAGAAAATGGCGGGCTAAGTCGGCGATGTCCTCGGTGCGCTGGCGCAGTGCAGGCAGTTCGATGGGCACGACATTGAGCCGGAAGAATAAATCATGGCGGAATTTGCCGTCGCGCACGGAGGCTTCCAGATCGCGATTGCTGGTGGCGATGATGCGCACGTCCACCTTTTGCGTGATGCTGGAGCCGACGCGCTCAAACTGATTTTCCTGCAACACGCGCAGCAGCTTGGCTTGCAGGCCGGGAGCGATCTCGCTGATTTCATCCAGCAAAAGCGTGCCGCCGTCGGCCAGTTCAAAACGTCCGCGGCGAAGGCGGTCGGCGCCGGTGAAGGCCCCTTTTTCGTGTCCGAACAGCTCGCTTTCCAGTAAATTTTCGCTCAAAGCCGCGCAGTTGACCGCCAGCATGGGCGCATCGCGGCGGCCGCTGGCGGCGTGAATGGCGCGGGCGACCAATTCCTTGCCCGTGCCGCTTTCCCCGCGGATCAGCACCGTGGCGCTGCTGCGGGCCACGCGCTCGATGCAAGTGCGGACCTGGCTCATCAACGCGCCGCTTCCCACCAGCGGCTTGCTGCTGAGAAATTCGGTCATGGTGCGCAAGGCCTGGTTTTCCTTAATCAGGCGATTATGTTCCAGCGTGCGCTCCACCAGCAGCTTGACTTCCTCGCCGTCAAACGGCTTTTGGATGTAGTCGTAAGCGCCCATTTTCATCGCTTCCACGGCGGTCTGCACGGTGGCGAAGGCCGTCATCAGCACCACCGGCATCTCGCCCCGAAGCCGCTTGGCCTCGGCCAGCAGTTCAATGCCGGTCATCTTGGGCATCTTCAAATCGGTCATCATCAAATCGAATCGGCCCTCGGCCAGGCGCGACAAGGCCCCGGCCCCATCACAGGCCGCGACGATCTCGTGGCCCTGTCGGGCCAGCGTCGCCGCCAGCGAGTCGCGCATCAATTCTTGATCATCCACAACCAGTATTCGTGCCATAACCACTCCGTTTGTTGCCCTGTCGGTGCTACATAGTCAATTCAAAGCGCGCCCCGCCCAACGGCCCCTTGGCCACGCCGATCGCCCCGTCGTGCGCCTCGACGATGCGATGCACAATCGCCAGCCCCAATCCCGTCCCGCTCTCCTTGGTGGAGAAAAAGGGATTGAAAATCCGCTCGGCGACCGCCGGCTCGATCCCCGGCCCGCTATCGGAAACGGCCAGAAAAAAAGTCTCCTGTCCCGCCGGCCCATATTCCACGCTCAATCGTCCCTGGCTTTGCATCGCCTCGGCGGCGTTGAGCAGCAAGTTGAGTAATGCCTGTCCCAGCAGCAGCGGATCGGCCGACACCCTAAGCGCCTCGGGGCCGTCCACCCGCACGTCCACGCCCGTGAGTTTCGGAGCGGCCAGTCCCAATGTCTGGGCCACCAGTTGCGCCAGATCGCAATCGGCGCGCTGTGCGGTGATATCGCGGCTGAACTGCAATACCTGCGAAACCAATCCTTCCAGCCGACGCACGCCGCCGGCGATTTTTTCCACGATCTGATGGCTGGCCGGCCGATCCTCCACATCCTTTTTCAGCAGCGAGGCATACAACTGGATGCCGCCCAGGGGGTTGCGAATTTCATGGGCCAACCCTGCGGCCATTTCGCCCAAGGCCGCCAGGCGGTTCTTGCGTTCCAGCGCCTTGTTCTTTTCGCTCAATTCCTGTTGCAGATTACCCACGGTTTGCAAAAGCTGATCGTGCGAAACCTGCAATTTTTCCGTTACCTCGCTGTAGGCCAGCACGATGCGGCCCAATTCCTCGACGCGCTGGCGATCGGTGCGCGGAGCGGATGTTTCGGCGGCCAGGCTCATAGTGCGTCCTATCGCTGCAAATTCACGCTGCCGCCGGATCGACCGTAGGCGCTGGCCGCATATTGACGATTCACCTGCGCCGCCGAGCGAGTTTGGCTGATCTGCTTGCCCAAATTCAATTTGCGCTGCTGCAACACCAGGGCGTCTTCCCGGTCGGCGCTGGTGATGCGTTCCAGCAGTTGCCGCGTGCGGGCCATGTGCCCCTCGGCCAAAGCGCGGCGCGTGTCATCCAGTTGTGAAAGAAACTGCGTCCACTGTGCCTTGACCGGAGCGATGATCCCTTCCAGTTCCGCAAGCGATAAAAGCACCTCCTGGCGTTTGGCCAGCACATCCAGCAGCTCCTCGGTGCGCGACTGGCGCACATGCTCGTGCTGCTGCTGGGCCAGTTTTTCCAGCGTTTCATACTGCCGCACCTGCCGGTCCAGGGCATCGACGATAGTCGAGGTATTATCCGTCATATTTCACCACATCCCCGACTCGCTGGTCCATTTAAGCCACTGTTCCCAGTACGCCTTGGGCAAGGCATAGGAGCCGTCAGCAAAGGTTTCCGAGGGCATGCGGCGCAAGAGCCACTTGGCCCGCTCATTGGCGGTTTTCGCCTCGGCCACTTTGCCCAAGGCGCAATAGGAATTGACGATCTGCACATACGCCGCCAGGGACGAGGGATCATCCTGGTAGCGGAAGGCGGCGGTGTCGTAGAGTTTGATGGCTTCGGCGTACTCGCCCAGATCGTATAAGCAGTCGGCCCGGTAAAAATGGCTGAGCTTCATGTACAGGCGATCCATCTCCCCCGCCGGCGCCGCGGCGCGATAGAGATCGATTACCTTGTCATACAGTCCGCGCGCCAGTTCCAAGCGGCGCTTGCGGGCCGCGGAGGCTTCGGCGCGATTCATCACGCCGGCCTCATTGGTCGCCGGCTGGGTGGTTAAAACGCTGGTCGCCTGGCTTTCCAGAAGCGCTGCGCTTTTGCGATAACTGTCGGCCATCAGAAAATAAAGCTGGCCGGTGCGCTGGTCGTTGGGATAGCGCTGGGTCCATTCCTCCAGCCGGTTGACCGCTTCCTCGTAGCGGCCGGTGCGGTAATACAACTGACCCAATTCAAAGAGCGATTGGCTGAATTCCTCGGCCTGCGGGGTTACCAGCGGATTGTCGCGGATCACGCTCAACAGCGCCTTTTCCGCTTTGGGATAAAATTCCGGTCCTTTGGCCATGTACGCCTGGGCCAGGGGCACCGCCGATTTGCTGGCCGCCAAAGCGTTGGGATAGCGGAACTGGTTTTTCACAAATGCGGCGATGGCGCGATCAAACTGCCCGGCGGCCTGCCAGGTGCGGCCCAAACGCAACAAGGCATCGGGGGCCAGCGGGTCTTCCGGCCGCTCGGTAACAAATAAATCCAGTGCGGCGGCGACCCGCTGCAAATCCCCGGCGCGGTCATACAAATCCACGCCGCGCCAAAGCGCCTGGCCGTATCCTTTGTCATCGCTCAAGACCAGCGAGCGCGAATAGGCGATATAGGCGTCGGCGGCGCTGATCCGGGCGTCGCGGGCCTGCTGGGTTCGTTTGACCTGCTCGGCCGCCGGCGCATCGGCAAGACTGCGCTCAAACTGCTCGGCCCGCGATTCATAGGCCGCTCCCAGCCGCGCGTAAAACGAGGACTTGGGATGGGGTTCCAATGACTGCTCGTATGCCAGCAGTTCGATCGCCCCGCCGGCTGCGCCGCGGCTCATCAGCAGGCTTTGACCCTGCCGCAATACCGCCAGCACTTCCTGACGGTAGCGCTCAATAAGCGAGGTTTTTTGATTGAGCTGGCCGACCAGATCATGCAGATCGCTCAGACCCGCCTCATCGTCCTTTTCCATCAGCCGGCACAAACCGCGATTCAGCCGGGCCAGGGGCGCGGCCGGCGAATCGGGATGGATGACCAATACCGACTGGTAAAACGACAGAGCCGCGGGCGCGTCGGCGCGATCCTGAAAAATCTTGCCCAGCACATACGCCGCCTGCCCGTCCAGCGGATGCTGCGTGCGCATCTGCTGGCGGCTTAAGCGCAACAAGCGCTCGGCTTCGGGACTTTCGCGCAGCTTCCAGGCGCAATATCCCAGCCGGTAATTGAGCACGCCCTGATTGACCGGATCCTGCTCCAGGCGCAAGGCGTCATTGAGCAGTGTGCGGGCTTCGAGATAGTTGCCGTTGTCGGCCAAAATTTGGGCTTTTTCCCCCACCGCCCAGGCGCGCTCGGCGTCGCTGATCTTCTGTTTCAGATAATGATCCAGCGATCCCTCGGCGGCGGCCGTTTCGTTTTCCGCAAGCTGCAAGTCAATCACTTTACGCTGCAAGCGCAGGGCGTGGGCCGGGTCCATCGCAATGGCCTGACGGTAATACGCCAGCGCTTCAACGGGACGTTCCAAGGCTTCGTAGCTTTCGCCCAGGCGCCGGTAAATCTCGCCGGTGGGCTTCGCGCCTTGGGAGAGGGCGATTTGCGTCTGCTCGATGATGCGCGTGTGATTGGCCGCGATATTGATCTTCTTTTGCTTTTGGCCTTGCTCCAATGCCTCGGCCAGTAAGAGATGGATGCGCGACTCGCGCGCTTGGTCCACCCGCTCGGTATTGAGCAGGCGATTCAACTGTTCCAGCGCCGCTTCGGGCCGTTCCTGGGTCAGGTAAAAACTGGCGATGTCAATTTTCTGGTCGAGGGATAAACCGGGCTTGGGATCAATAAACAGCCACGCGGCCCACAAGAACAGAGCCACCGCGACCAATAGCAGCGGAATCTGCCAAAGCTGGCTTAATCGACGTGCAACGAGACTATTGCTGGTCATGGCGTCCATGCCTTTTACCCGCTTGCCCCGGCGGAAAATTCCGCCGCCTGGGGCCGCCCGCTGACCATCCGAAGTCCCGGCGACCCGCATTGTGAAATGGCGGCGAAAGACGAATCTTTCGCGCTTGCCGGCGCTATATTAATCGTCGGTCAATCAAACGCAAGCAAAAAATGCCCCGTTTTTTAACAAAATTTTTCTACCGCCGCCGTGGGCCATGTTTAGGGTCAAGCGGCATATGGCGGCTGATAGGTCCGAACGCAATTGCGATTGGAATGCTTGGCGTCATAGAGCGCCGAATCGGCCGCTTGCAGCAATTGCGTGAAGGTGAGGATGTTTTGCGCCGCATCGCGCTGGGCCACGCCGATACTTAGCGTCGGCGGTTGGTCCAGATGGGTGATCGCCTCGGTAAAATCAACCGCCGCAAAGGCCTGTCGCAACTTTTGCACCACCTGCTGGGCCTGGGCGATGGGGGTTTGCGGCAAGGCGATGACAAATTCATCGCCGCCGTAGCGAAACGCCATGTCGGTCTTTCGCAGGGTGATACGAACGCAATCTGCGAAGCATTTGAGCAGATGATCGCCGGCGGCGTGGCCGAAGGTGTCGTTGATTTTCTTAAAATGATCCAGGTCGATCATCACCAGCGACAGGTTTTGCCCGTGCCGCTCGGCCAACGCCACTTCCCGCTGCAACAACTGTTCCAGACTGCGGCGGTTGAACAGGCCGGTCAGCGGATCGGTCAGACTGCGCCGCTGCGCTTCCTGGAGCAAGTGCAGGCTGGTCAAGGTGGAATAGGCGGTGTTGAGATAGGTTTGCGCCAGGTGTTTGAGCGATTGATCCCACTGGCGGCCGGGCGGGAGGATCATATGGACCGCCACATGCTGATGCTCGCCAACAATAAATGGATAACACCACGTGGCCGCCTGGAGATTGACAGCGAGAAACGCTTCAATGCCGCAGCGCAGCGGCGAGGCTTCGGCCCGGTATTCCCGCGCTAAATTCTGGCGCAGGCACGGGCACAGCGCCACGTCGAGTTCGCTGATGGACCGGCCGGATTGCAGCAGGTTTTGCGGCCACTGGCCCAAAAGCGACACCGCCGGCGTGGCCTGGGGCTCCCACGAGACCAAGGCCAGCCCCGCCAAGCCCAGTTCCCGCGGCAAATAGTGGCACAAGGCCGAGTAGACCTGCTGGCTGTGGCCGGCACCTTGCAAAATCTGGGAAAATTCGAGCAATTGATCCAGCGAACCGGTGCGCTGGGCGAGAATGGCGCCGGCCCGCTGATATTCAGCGGCCATATTCCTGGCGGCGCGGCGATGCCGCCAGGCCAGCAAGGCCATCGACAGCGCGACCGCCGCCGCCCACAGCGGATGCACCAACAGGGGTTGTTCCAACCACCAGCGAGGCAAGCCCGGCTCCCGAAAAACTGTTCCGCTCCGTATTGCTGCTATCGGGTTTTTCCGGGGATTACTAAAACAATTGCCCGCTAAGGCAACTTGATTATTTAGCCGGAGCAGAGGTTGGACGCTTGCGATCCTGCTCGCGCAGCTTGCGTTTGACCAGTTCCTGGTCGCGCATGTCCTGCAATGCCGTTCGCTGGGCGTCGGTAAGCAGTGCCTCCATTTCCGCCTTTTCCTTTAGTTCCAGGGCCTTGTGCATCTCCTGGAATTGTTTGTGCAAACCGGCCATGTGCGTCTGCTGCTCAGAGGTCAAGCCGGAGATTTTCGCCCACTCGCCCCACAGTTTGACCGCCGGCGCGGTATGGGGCCGCGTTGCAGGCGTTTTTACGGCGACCGGGGCCGCGTGGGGCCGCGTCGTGGGCATTTGCCCGGCCGCTACGCCGGCCAAACCCAATGCCAGAGTCAGTCCCAATACAGTTACATGTCGCATTTGTTGCTCCTGGTTAGACACATGTTACCGCGCAGACCGGAGTTACAGAACAACCGACCCAAAGCATCGACATTTTTTGGATCGCCAGCCGCCTGGCTGACTTATTTCCAACTCGAGCATTATCAAACCAAACGTAGCGTGAACAAAAGCCGCACCGGTGAGTGAGCGGAGCGTTTTCAAGGTGTTGACGCGCACGGCACTTTGCCAACCGCTACGAACGGCTTGGAAACGCTCTCAATACGTAGGACGCGGCCCATCCAGCGGCGCGGCTGGTGTGCAGCGATACCGCCCTTGCGGGCGCTGCGTAGTGATACCGCCCTTGCGGCCGCTGCGCAGCGATACCCCCCCTTGCGGCCGCTGCCCAGACCATTATCGCCCTGGACTTTTTCCTCGACTAAGCCCCGGAACAAATCATCCGTACAACCGCGTTGCGGTACTGATAAGAAAAAACCAATCCACGCGGCAGCCGGAAGAGTCGCGGCTTGAATTGTTGTTGCTACGTGTACTGGGTCCGGCGGCGACCCCGCGCCCAGCCCAGCAGCGCCATGAGCGCTAACAGCAAGTTGCGGATGATCCCAACCGTTAAAGCGCGGCGCGGGTCGGGGGCCGGCCCATCGGGTAAAAGCGGGATGCAGCCGCAGTCCAGGCCCGCGTTACGCCACCAGGCGCCGGCCAACACCCCCGTCAAAAGCAGCCAAAAGAGCAGTAGCGCGGCAAAGGCCGGCCGCGGCCGCCGCGACAGAAGGATCCATAGTCCCAAAATCACTTCCACACCGATAAACGCTGCGTGCCGCCAGGGTTGGCCGGCCACCCACTGATCGTAGATGCTTTCCACTGGGCCTGCCCGCCACCCTTGCATCCATTTGCCGGCCCCGGCCAGCAAGAGCAGCCATCCGGGAATCCATCGCAAAGCAATATCGACAGCGCGGTTCATGGCCGATCACGCAAAATCGCCAGCGCCCTGCCCACGGCGCGGGGCATATCCCGCGCCGCCTTGGCGTAATCCACCTTCATCCAGCGGATCGACCTCGGCGGCTGACGCACCGAGCCGACGGTAAAGTGCAGTTGCTCCAGTTGCCGCTCAACCTGCGCCGAAAGCAAATAGGTGGCCAGTTGTTTGGCCGCGACGGGATTCGGTCCGCCGCGCACCAGCGCCACGGTGCAAGGCAGCGCCAAGGTGCCGGCTTGATCGGAGCCTTGATCGGGAACGCGCAACACGGCTTTACCGCCCTCGGCGATGGTCGCGTTGACATCATCGTTGTCGCTTAATCCGGCTTGGATGCGTCCCTGGCCGGCAAATTGCGCCACCAGCGAATTGCCGCCGAGCAGTTGCACCTGGTTGTCGCGCAATTTCTGAAAAAACCGATCGGCACGCTCGTCGCCCCACAACTGGTACAGGCAGGCTACATGCCCCGCCGTAGTGCCAAAGGCGGGCATGGCCATGGCGATTTGGCCTTGCAGGCGCTTGTCGGTCAGGTCGTCAAGGCCACGAACGTATTGCGTCGCCGCAGAGTCGCCGGCCAGGGCCAGCACACGCATACGCAATCCGGCGGCGGCCCAGCGCCCATCCACATCGCGATAGGATGCGGGAATGTCGTCGGGAATCGGCGTTTGGTCCAAGACTCCCTGATCGGCCAGTCGAATGGTGTGAAAAATCTCGTTGTTCCACCACACATCGGCGTGGGGATGATCGCGTTCGGCAAGCAGACGCTCGGCCAGGCCACTGGTTTTGCTGGCCTCGGCGTCGGTGCGCAGTTCCACCTCGACGCCGCTTTGGCGCGTGAAGGCGTCAATAATCGGCTGGACTATCGGCAGATCAACACTGGTATACAGCACCACCCTGGGCCGGGCGTGCGCTACCGGGCGTTTACACCCGGCCACCACCGCCATCCCAGCGGCCAGCATCAGCAAAGCAATACCGCAAAGGCGCATGGATAAATGGCTCCGTCATGAAGCGGATAGAAGCGCTGCGATCCGGCAATCCGGCGATCCGGCGATCCGGCGATCCGGCGATCCGGCGATCCGGCGATCCGGCGATCCGGCGATCCGGCGATCCGGCGATCCGGCGATCCGGCTCACAGGCTGGACACGGTGATTATTTAGTGGGCGTTTCCGACGGCAACATTCCCGGCAGCGCCGGCGCTTCGCCGGGGGTGTTGTTCAGATCCCCTTCCGGCAGCGGACCGCGCGGCAGCGGCGGCTGCACCAGATCTTTTTCATCCTTGAGGCTGGGTCCGGGAACCACCCCGATCTGCCGCAAGGCCCCGGAGACCTGCGTGTCGGCGGGATCCACCGCATAGGCGCGTTTCAAAGGCACTTCCGCCTTCTGGTTCTGGCCCAGTTGCAGCAGATACAGACCGTAGTCCTTGTTGTATTGAAAATTCTTCGGTTCCAGCCAGGCGGCGCGGTTGTAAGCGTCGATGGCCGAATCGGCATCGCCGCTGAACTGATGAATTTTGCCCAGGATGTACCAAGCCTCGGCCGAGGAACCGCTCTTGGCCTCTTTTTCAATCAAATCCTTACCCATGCTGCGGTTGTCGCTGCGGGCTACGGCCGCGGCCAGTGAGTTGATCACCCGCGTGCGGAAAACCTTGTCCTCACGGCCTTCATACGTGGTCTTCATGATATCCAGAGCACTCTTATAAGACTCGATCGACTGCTGATAGGACTTGAGCGCTTCGTAGCTGACGCCCAGGTAATAATGCGAGCGGAAATCGCGAGGGTCCTGCTTGATGGCATTGCGGAACGCCCCGGCGGCGTCAACATAATTGCCTTCGTTATACAAGCGAATGCCGGTCTGCCGCGACTGCTTGGCGTAGGTCAAAACCTGCATATCGCTGGTGCAACCCGGCAGCGCAACCACACCCACGGACAAGCCGGACAATAGAATCAAACAAGCGGCCGAAGACCTCATGACAAGCTCCCTGACAATATTCCCAGCTCCCCGGCGACGAATTACCATCCGCCGCCCAAAGCCGGACGATGAGCCGTTACCCTACCCGTCGGCCCGAATTTTGCAAGCCAAAGCGGCAATGCCAACGGCGCAACTCACCATACGCCACTTGGGTCTCGCTGTGGCGGTGGCCCGTTTTAAAAAAAAGGAAATGGCAGCGACTGGAGTCGAACACCTTTCACAACTGCCAGAAAATACGCGGTTTTCAAAAGTAGGCGGCACAGAATCCGGCACACTTGGCGGCGATTCAGACTTTGCGGCCACGATTGCGGCTATCCTGGCCTTGCCGATGAGCAACGCTGAAAAGGCCGCTGCGGTGCGGCGACTGCTGGCCGGGCGGTGAGCGGTCCAGCATCAACTTGGCAATGGCCATGATCCAGACGCGACGGCCAGTAGCAGCAACGCGACTTGGAAGCAAAAAGGTACTTCAGGCGTACTCGTGTTTCCCGACCGGGTAGGGAACAGTCGCCATAATGAGTTGAATCGTCCCGGAAGCAAAAAGGTACTAGGAAACATGAATTCAATGGGCAGCCCAGTGGGAAAGGTTCTCCGTATTGACTGTCTTTCTTTCGTTAAAGAAAAAACCCGATGCAATCCCCGCCGCCAGTCTGGGCTTTGATCCGGTGGCCCGTTGAGGTAAAATTCGCAAGTCGGGATGGTCAGCGGCGGTAGCTACGCCCTGGCCAAGTGATTCGGGCGGCGGTGGCGTTCTTCACCTGTCCGCTATCCCGCCCGGATCAACCCGATCAACTTGACAGGTGGATCATGCGTAAGCAAACCGGCCTTTCCGATCAAGAAGTTTTTGACACATGCCAGCATTTTTTAGATGCGGCGGTGGAGTGTTGTGCGGCGATTCTGGATGATGTGGGGCCGACCCGTTGCGACTATGAATTTGTGAAGCAGCATGGAAGCATCGCTAGAAAGTGGCAAGCGGTAGGGAAATTGCGTCGATGGGCAATTCCTTTGCTTGCACTCTCAAAGCAAGAGGTCTATTGCTTGTTTGTTGAAACGGATAAATGGGCGGCCTTGCAATGGGCGGCAATGCAAGGCAAAGCCTTGGAACTTAACGTGAGGGAACCCGGCCCGGATATATCCAACCGCCGTATTATGGCGGATGCCCGCAAGCCCAGCGATGCACAGGAGAAATTTAAGTACCCCAGCGATGACGCCCTATATTGGTTGGCTGAAGCCGCTGACCTGGCTGACATGATCCAACATCAAGCCTTGGACGGATTGGAGGGTGTACCCGCTGCCATGCGGAAAGCCAACTTCAAGGCCGCGATAGAGCGTCAAAAGAGGGAATGGCATGAGCTGGACCAGCAAGCCATGGTCTGGGTTCACATGCAGCAGCAGGAAGACACAATCCCCACCTTGAGGGACGTGGCCGCACACTTCCTTTTGTCCCCGTCGCAACTGTCGGGCAATAGCTGCAAGCTGCCGGAAACACAGAAGAAACTGGCCGCGTTACGCGAACGAAAATCGGGCATGGTCAAGGCGTCCACCGTGGCATTGACGGATAAATTCAAGGCGGTGATTGAATCGCCGATGCGGCGTGGCAATGCGGCCCGCATCCACAATTAATGATACATCTACCGATCTTGCAATGTGTGTTCTAAACGATTTTAGAACAGAATTTAGAACAGGAAATTTGTCATTTCCCTTTGGTTTTTGCCTGTTCTAAGCAACTTTTAGAACACTTAAGCCCCTTCAGTGAGGCATACATGGTGTATGTCCAAAACTGAAAGGTGGCTTAAATGCTTCCTCATGCAATCACAGCGGCCCGCATCGCGTTTGCGTTGCGCGTGCCGCTTCATCGTGTCCGCTGGGTTTTGCGAACCCGGCCCGACATAAAACCCCTCATCCTTGCGGGCAATGCCAAGCTGTACAGCCGGGCGGCTATCGCCCGCGTTTCGTACGAATTGACGTTACAGGATGTGAAGCGGCAAAGCCGCAAGGCGGTGGACAATGCGCGATAACCCCCTTTTGACCCCCGCCGCTACGCCGTTGCCGCCGATGCTGGTGTCCGTTCGTGATGCGGCCAAGCTTTTGGCCGTGTGTGAAAAATCGCTTTGGAGCTTGACCAACCGAGGCGAACTCCCATCCGTCAAAATAGGTAGATCGGTTCGATATTCACTGGCGGACTTGCAGGCGTTTATCTCGAAAAACAAGGGGTGCGGCCAATGACTAATAAATGGATAAAGGTAAATAAGAGCAAGCCTTGCCCGATTTGCGGCAAGCCTGACTGGTGCATGATTAGCCCCGACGATGCGATTGCATGCTGCGGACGGATAGAGGCGGGGAGCTTCCAAAAAACCGACGGCGGCGGCTACCTTCACCGATTAAAGCCAGCGGGCGATAACCACACGGCCAGCCGCCCCAGCCGCCCCAGCCGTCCACGGCCAGCGGCCCAGGCGGCGACGGATCAACCGGCGGCGGATGTGAGCGAGTTGGCCGACAAGCTGGCAGCGAATCTGACCGATGAGCGGCTTGCCGAACTGGCCAGTAGCACGGGGCTGCCGGCAGCGGCATGGAAGCGGTTATGCCCTGGGTGGGCCGACGGCCCGACGCTGCGGAAATTACACGCCGGTGGCAAAGACTGGAAAGAGAATTGGCCCGCCGGGGCATGGACCTTTGCCGAGCGCGACGGCGACGGGCGAATCGTTGGGGTATCGTTGCGGGCGGCGGACGGGCGAAAAGGTTTTATCTCCGGCGGCAATCGTGGCGTGAGCGTGCCCGACAACCTTCACGACCTTGCGGACCCGGTGCTGATCGTGGAAGGGGCCAGCGACGTGGCGGCGTGTGGGGCGATGGGGCTGGCGGCTGTCGGGCGGCCCAGTAATCGCGGCGGTGCTGGGGAACTGGCCCAAATGTTGGATGGGCGAGACGTGCTGGTGGTGGGCGAGCGGGACGGCAAGGCCGGCGGGGCTTGGCCGGGGCGGGACGGTGCTAAAGCGGTGGCCCAGAGAATCGCCGCAATCTGGAGCGAGCCGGTAACGTGGACCTTGCCCCCGCTGAAAATCAAAGATGCGAGAGAATTTCTCAAAGGCAAGTTGGCCGCCGGATTGAACACCGCCGACACCGCCGCCATGCAAGCCGCCGGGAGTGAACTGCTGGCGGCGATGGCCCCCTACAAAAAGGATGCCAAGGCAGAGCGGCGTAGCCAAGCCGATGCCCTGGTGGACCTGGCCAAAAGCATTTATCGGCTGGGGATGAGCATGGACCGCGAACCCTTTGCCGTGAACACCGACGGCCCAGCGGTGGCGATGATCCTACGCGGTGGCGGTTCAGCGTTGCGGGCGGCCCTGGCCAAGCACTTCCGTGCCCAGACCGGCAAAACTCCAAGTGCCAGTGCCTTGGCCGATGCCATGCTGGCACTTGAGGGCATGGCCCAGGACGCAACCCCAGAAGTGGTGGCCCTGCGAATCGCACCGCTGCATGACGGCATGGTGCTGGACCTTGGCGACAGTGAAGGCCGGGCGGCGGTGGTCAAGCCGGGCGGCTGGGCGGTTGAGGCGATATCGCCCGTACTCTTCCGCCGCACGGCCTTGACGGCGACGTTGCCCGAGCCGGTGCAAGCCGACGCTGGCGAACTGATTCGCCTACGCGAATTGCTCAACGTGGACGATGCCACTTGGCCCCTGGTGGTGGGTTGGCTGGTGGCCGCAATGCTGCCCGATCCGCCGCATCCGGTCATGCTGGTGGGTGGCGAGCAAGGCACTGGCAAATCCACCGCCGCCCGCTGCATGATCCGCCTGATTGACCCGTCCAGTGCAAATTTTCGCACCGAACCGAGGGATGTTGAACAATGGGCGATTGCCGCATCGGGAAGCTGGGTGGTTTGCCTGGACAATGTGTCCGGCATTACCAAGTGGTTGAGCGATTCGATCTGCAAGGCCGTAACCGGCGACGGGCTGGTGCGGCGAAAATTATACTCCGACAGCGACTTGTCCGTGCTGGCATTCAAGCGGTGCATCATCCTGACCAGCATCGACCACGGGGCTTTACGCGGCGACTTGGGGGACCGCCTGCTGATGATCGACCTGGAGCGGATTGTTGAGGGCAATCGCCGGACGGAAAAGGAGTTGGAAGCGGCGTTCCTGGCACTGTGGCCGCGTCTGCTGGGGGCACTGTTATCTGCCGCCGCCAAGACGCTGGCCGCACTGCCCGGCATCCACCTGACAAGCATGCCCCGCATGGCCGACTTTGCGGTGGTGCTGGCGGCGGCTGATGCGGCGTTACCAGAATTGACCGGCGGCAATGCCCTGGCTTTATTCGAGCAACAAGCCAGACGCATTGCCGATGAGGTGGTCGATTCGGACCAGGTGGCCCTGGCCGTGGTCAAGCTGATAGACCGATGCCTCTCGTGGCGCGGAACCGCCGGGGAACTGCTGGCGGCTTTAAGCCCGTCGCCCATGCCTAAACACTGGCCCGGCACTGCCCGCAAACTGGTGGGGCATATGCGACGTATACGCCCGGCCCTGGCGGGAATAGGCATTGAGCATGAGCCGCCGCTCAAAAGCGACAAGACGCGAACCCACCGGATAGAGAGGGTGCGTATCCAACCGCCCGAACCGCCCGAACCGCCCAAAGACAGCGAAAACGCCCCAAAAAGTGAGGGTCAATCATCGGGCGGTATGGCCCCCGATCATGGGCAACCGCCCGGCAACCGCCCGGATTCGTCG
>JBBQBE010000013.1:0-51116 GCA_038317225.1 Tepidisphaerales bacterium
GAAACCCGAGCTGCGGCCATCCGGGCGATCAAACGCTGAGTAAGGTGGCACGGGCTTCTAGCCCGTGTCATGGGCTGGAAGCCCATGCTACGCTGCGGACGGCCGCCTTGCGGGGATCAAACCGGACGCGATTCTATAACCCAGCGGCGACGCGTTTATGTCACACTGGCGATCTTTTTGCGTTTCTGGTTTCCTCGCATCAACCCATCCCTGGCACCTGGCCGCGTACAGCCCAAACCCGGACATTTTAACGTTGGCGAACTACCGGACATTTCTACTTGGGTTTGGCAGGATGAAAGCTCGCACTTGTATTTCCATAAAGCCTCCCCTATGCTTAGCCGATCCCAACTTGGCCGCGGGTGCGGCCGGGGGGTATACCCATTGTTGACCGGCGTCTGGCAAGAACCTGGGCGCCCGGTGTCGGGAGTAGAATATGTCGATGAACGCGGAAGCGAAGCTGAAGATTGTAGGCGATTACAAAATTCATGAGAAGGATACCGGCTCGCCGGAAGTGCAGATCGCGCTTTTGACGCAGCGGATCACCGAGTTGACCGAACATCTCCGCACGCATAAAAAGGATCACTCCTCGCGGCGTGGATTGCTGAAAATGGTGTCGCAGCGCAATGGCCTGCTGAAGTATCTGACGCAGCAGGACCGCAACCGCTACACCGCGATCATTGGACGTTTGGGCCTGCGCAAGTAAGCGCCGGCCTTTTTTTGTATGGGACGGGGGTCTTTTCGTCGGCAGCGCGCCTTCTGGCCTCGGCGCGTGCCGCCATGACCAAGCCGTCCACGCCACAGATGCACACACCCGCATACCGCCCCAGTGAGTTTCCCGGCATCGGTGCCCCGCGGCACCGTCCGGCAAACCCGTTGGTGGCCGTGTTCGGATCTGTCCATCTGTGGCCGCTTAACTTTTCCATTCCCAGAGGCCAAAAGGATTATTTTTCATGCAAGCGATACACGTAGAGTGTCAAATCGGTGGCCGCACGCTGTCGATTGAGACCGGCTCACTGGCCAAATTGGCCCACGGCGCGGTTACGGTGCAACTATCCGATACCGTTGTTTTCGGCGCGGTTGTCCGTGCCAATCCCCGCGAAGGGATCGACTTTTTCCCCTTGCAGGTGGACTACCGCGAGCGTCGCGCCGCGGCGGGCAAATTCCCCGGCGGATTTATGAAACGCGAGGGACGCCCCACCAACAAGGAAATTCTCACCGCCCGCCTGGTGGACCGGCCGCTGCGGCCGCTGTTTCCCAAGGGGTTCATCGACGAGGTGCAGATTCACCTCAACGTGCTGGCCGCCGATCAGCAAAATGACCCGGATGTACTGGCCGGCATTGCCGCCAGCGCGGCTTTGGCCATCAGCGATATCCCGCTGACCTTGCCCACAGCACACGTGCGCGTCGGGCGCATCGACGGCGAACTGATGGTATTCCCCACTCAGGATCAACTGGAATTGAGCGATTTCGACCTGGTCGTCGCCGGCACCAAAAACGCCGTCAATATGATTGAAATCGGCGCCAAGGAAGTGTCCGAGGATGATGTGGCCGACGCCATTGAATTTGGTCATAAGCACTGCATCAAAATTGTGGAGATGATCGAGGAGCTGGTCTCCAAGTGCGGACAGAAGAAGGTTGGCGAGGTCAAGCAGCCGGACGCCGCATTCGTCAAGCAGATCACCGATCGCGTGGCGGATAAGATCCAGGAAGTCAAAGGCAAGCCCGGCAAAGCCGACCGTGCCGAGGCCGTGCAGCAAATTTTGAGCGATTTGATTACCGAGCTGGCTCCGTCGGTAACCGATCCCAACGCGCCGTACTCGGCGTTTGTGTCCGCCAAGCAGAAGCAGGGACAGATTCGCCAGGTGTTTGTGGATGTGGAAGAACAGGCAACACGTAAAGCGATTCTGGCCGGCGTGCGGCCCGATGGACGCGATTTCAAGACCATCCGCCCGATCTCCTGCGAAGTGGGAGTGCTGCCGCGCGTGCATGGTTCGTCGATCTTTTCACGTGGCGAAACCCAGGCCATGTGTACCATCACGCTGGGAACCAGCTCCGATGAGCAGATGGTTGACGGGCTGATCGAGGAATATGCCCAGAAATTCATGCTCCACTACCACTTCCCCAGCTACAGCGTGGGCGAAGTGCGGCCCATTCGCGGCCCCGGACGCCGGGAAATCGGACATGGCGCTTTGGCCGAGCGGGCCTTGGTGCCGGTCTTGCCCGCCTTGGAAAAATTCCCGTATACCGTGCGGATCATCAGCGACATTTTGGAATCCAACGGCTCCAGTTCCATGGCCACCGCCTGCGGCGGCTGCCTGGCTTTGATGGACGCCGGCGTGCCGATTTCCAAGCCCGTGGCCGGCATTTCCGTCGGCTTGGTCAAGGAAGGAAATAAGCAGGTTTTGCTGACCGATATCCTTGGTGAGGAAGATCACTTCGGCGATATGGATTTCAAGGTTTGCGGCACCCGCGACGGCATCACCGCCATCCAGCTTGATATCAAAATCGAAGGTCTGGATTACGACCTGATCCGTCAGACTCTGCATCGCGCCAAGGAAGCGCGGTTGTCGATTCTGGAGATCATGGGCAAGACGCTGCCCGAGGCGCGCCCAGCGATCAGCAAGTTTGCCCCGCGGCTGCTGACGGTGAAGATCGACCCGGACAAAATCGGCAAGTTGATCGGCCCCGGCGGCAAGAACATCAAGGGCATCCAGGAGCAGACCGGCGCCAACGTCGATATCGAAGACGATGGAACCGTCTATATTTCCTCGGTGGACGCGGCGGCGGCCGAGAAGTGCCGCGATATCATCGAAGCGATGACCGCGGAAGTGAAAGTCGGCAAGATTTACAACGGCACGGTTGTCTCCATCAAGGACTTCGGCGCGTTTGTGGAAATCGCCCCGGATACAGATGGTTTGTGCCATGTGTCTGAACTGAGCGACGGGTTTGTCAAAAACACCGACGATGTGGTCAAGATCGGCGATGAGGTGCGCGTTAAAGTGCTACTCATTGATGACCAGGGCCGCATCAAGCTGTCGCGCAAGGCGGCATTGAAAGAAGAAGGCGGCACCGACGGCGCCTCGGGAAGCGGCCCCTCCGAGCAGCCCATGGAGGAAGGCGACGATACGGGCAATCGCCCCGATGGCCAGGACGATCGCCCGCGCTCGCGTGAAGGCTCCGAACGCCGCGATGGCGGCCGCGGCGGCAGAGGCGGACGTGGTGGAAGCGGCGGCAGCGGTGGTCGCGGTGGACGTGGTTAAAGCGGCCAAAGCGGCGACAACTCACTGCCGCGCCCGTTGCTGTGTGTAAAACAAGGCTCCCCCGTCTGACGCGGGGGAGTCTTTTTTGCGCCCGCCCTCAGCGAGCTTCGCCGGCATTCACTAGACAATCCGGGCTTCAGTAACCAGTGACAGAACCGATAGGCGACTGGAAACAAAATGCGCTTGCGATACACTGTCCGTCCGCCCGCCATTGTGGCGGCGAACCTGAAGTATTGAACAAGGAGTTTTTGTGGCGCGAAAAGCATTGATCGTCTGGGGCGGATGGGATGGACATGAACCCAAACCGTTGTCCGAGATTTTCGAACGGGTATTGAAGGAAGACGGCTTTGAAGTCGAGGTCTCCGATACGCTCGACAGTTTCAAGAATGAAGCCAAGCTGATGGAGTTGAGCCTGATCGTGCCGATCTGGACCATGGGTCAGATCAGCGATGAACAAGCCAATCCGGTGGTGAACGCCGTCAAGAGCGGCGTAGGTCTGGCCGGCTGCCACGGCGGCATGTGCGACGCTTTCCGCGCCCATACTGAATGGCAATTCATGACCGGCGGACAGTGGGTCGCCCATCCCGGCGGCGAGATCCCTTATCGCGTGAATGTTTTGCATCATGGCAACAGCCCGATCGTCGCGGGGATCGAGGATTTTGACATAACCAGTGAACAATATTACATGCATGTGGACCCGGCGGTGCGCGTGCTGGCCACCACGCGTTTCCCCGTGGCCGAGGGCCCGCACACGGGCAACGGCGTTGTGGATATGCCTGTGGTATGGACCAAGGTGTATGGCAAGGGCCGCGTTTTCTATAACTCGCTGGGCCACCATGCCGACGTGATGGCCTCCGAGCCGTGCCTGACCCTACAGCGCCGCGGCTTCCATTGGGCCGCAAGGTAGTCGCATGGTCATTACCATCGACGGGCCGGCGGGATCGGGAAAATCAAGCGTCGCGCGCCAGGTCGCGCAACGGCTCGGTTTTGGCTTTCTGGATACCGGCGCGATGTATCGCGCGATCGGGTTGGAAGCCGTCCGCCGCGCCACGCCGCTGGATGATCCGCGGCAGATCGCCTTTGTGGCGCGCCATTGCCATATTGAGTTTGACTGGAGCGAAGACCCGCCGCAGTTGCTTCTCAATGGCGAGCCGGTGTCGCACCTGTTGCGCGGCCAGGCGGCTACCGACGCATCGAGCCACGTGGCGACCGTGCCCCAGGTGCGGCAAATGCTGGTAGCCCTGCAACGGCAAATTGGCCAAACTCGCGGCGACATCGTTACCGAGGGGCGGGATCAGGGTTCGGTCGTCTTCCCCGATGCGCAAGTAAAAGTTTATCTGGATGCCGACCCCGCCGAGCGCGCCCGCCGCCGCGCCGAGCAACTGCGAAGCCGGGGCGAAATCGTGGATATTGATCTGCTGCGCCGACAGATGAGCGGCCGTGATCAGCGCGACACCTCGCGGGCCACCGACCCGCTTACCATCGCTGCTGACGCCGTGCGTATCGATACCACGCAGATGGATCAAGCGCAGGTGGTGGCGCGGATTATCGAACTGGTCAATCGCGCCCGCTGCTGATCGGACAAATAAAGAGCAGCCCCGCCGGACGGATCGCGCCCGGCGGGGCTGTGATTTTTAATGACCTGTTATTGCAACCGTTACAGCATCGGGCCGAGCAATTCGGCTATCTGCACGGCGTTGGTCGCCGCGCCCTTGCGCAACTGATCCCCGGCGACAAACAACTCGATGCCGCGGCCGTCATCACGGCTCTGATCCTGGCGGATGCGCCCGACCAACACCAAATCCTGGTTTTGCGCTTCCAGCGGCATCGGGAAATGATTTTTGCCTGGGTCATCGACAATCTTGACCCCCGGCGCTTTGGCGAGGATTTTCACCACTTCCGCGGGCGTAATGGGTCGCTCAAATTCCAGATTGATACTCTCGCAGTGCGCCCGCGGCACCGGCACGCGCACGCAGGTGGCGGTTACCATGATTTTGGTGTCGGAGAAAATCTTGCGCGTCTCCTTGACCATCTTGTTCTCTTCCTCGTTGTACCCGTTATCCTGCACCGCGCTGTTGTGGGCAAAAACATTATTCACGATCTGGTGGGGAAACTTGTTTTTCTGGATCGGCTGGCCCGCGGCATAGGCCTTGATCTGCTCCTGGAGTTCCCACAGTCCCCAGGCACCGGCACCGCTGACGGCCTGGTAGGTACTGACAATGATCCGCTTGATGCGATTCACCTGGTGCAGCGGCCAAACCGGCACGTTCATGATGATGGTCGAGCAATTGGGATTGGCGATAATGCCATTGTGCTTTTTGATATCCTGGGGATTCACTTCCGGCACCACCAGCGGAATCCCATCCTTCATACGAAAAGCGCTGGAATTGTCCACTACCACAGCCCCGGCACTGACGGCCGCGGGGGCAAATTCCTTGCTGATTGAGCCGCCGGCGGAAAACAATGCGATCTGCACGCCTTTAAAGCTGTCGGCGGTCAGTTCCTCCACAGCATACGTTTTGCCGTCATACTCAATGGATTTTCCCGCACTGCGGGCGCTGGCCAGCAGCTTCAATTGAGCTATGGGAAAACGACGCTCGGCCAAAACAGTGAGAAACTCCGCTCCCACCGCGCCGGTAGCGCCCACAACCGCGACGTTCACTGGCCAGGACATAACCACTCCACAAATTCCGGCCAACCGCCGGATGACTCCGCAAACCATGTCGCCGACAACGCGCCGGCTGACAGGTCGAATGTTTTATTGTGGCAGGTTATACGCGCTAAATCAATATTATAAATGGTTGCTGATGGGACAATAAATCAATCGAGCGGCTACGCCCGCACACCGTAAAAACCCTCGGCTTCCAAGCCCAGGTCGCGCACGCGCCCACTGATCTCATCAATGCGCTGATCGGCCAGCGGCAAAACGTTGCTTTGGCTGGTCCGCCGGGCCACAGTGTAAATCTGCACGAGACGAATCTGGCAGCCGCCGCTGCGCAGCCATCGCAAGCGCTCGAGGTAAGCGTCTATTTCCGCATCATCCGGGCCTTGGCCGTCCAGTTCCAGAAATAGCGATTGAATCACCATGGGGCGTACCTGGCCGCACTGAAGGAGATTATCCAGTACTTGTTGGAAGGGAACCTTGGTTCGCTCGATCAAATGGTAATAGGGCTCGGTGCCGGCATCGAGCTTGCCCCAAACTTCGCCGCGGCAAGTGTCTAAAAATTCAAGAGCCTTTTTCACCGCCGGCCGATGCAGCAAGGTCGCATTGGTTATTACCACGATCTTGGCTTGAAAGAGCCTCCTGCGGTCCAGCGCCCCCGCCGCCGCCTGGCAGGCTTTGAGAAACAGCGGGCTGGCCGTCGGCTCGCCGTCGCCGCTAAAGGCGATGTCGTTCAGCCGCCGCAATTCCTCGGGCGTTTGATCAAATGGAGGTTGCTCGAATAACTGGCCGCTTTGCCAGGCGTCCAGCATCAGATCCAGTTCCTTCACCAGCACGGGGAGCGCCACTTTACCTGATGGCAAAGGTCCGGTGCGATCGACGCAGCAGTAGACACAGTTGAAATTGCACGCCCCGTCGGGATTGAGATTGACTCCGATGGACAGCCCTCGGCTGCGGCGGCTGATCACCGGATAGACATAGCGATTGTCGCGCCACGAGCGATTGTGCATGGCGAACAGCGGCGTACTGTGAGTCGGCGGTTTCATGGAATGAACACGCCCCCAGCCGGGGGCGATGTTAGTAACGGAGAGGGGGGGATTCGAACCCCCGGTAGGGATTTGACTCCCTACAACGGTTTAGCAAACCGTCGCCTTCAGCCACTCGGCCACCTCTCCAATTATGGTGAATCAGACTATCCGAACCCTTGGGCGCTGTCAATTCAGCGGGAAACCGGCGTTTTTTTGGGGCCTGCCCAGAGATTTTTGCACGAGCTGAGCAAATCAGCCGTTGTGGCCAGTCACAAACCGTGTTTCCCGCTTATCACCGGTAGAGTGCAAAATTGTATGGGCACACCCTTTTTTTCGCGGAAGGTGCGCCCAGCACCCCTGATAACGCCTAATTTATGGTCATGGGGGCCTTGGTCCGATGCCATTTCCGCGGAGGGGGTTTTTCCAGCGCGCACCACCATCATCCCCTGGGCGTTGACAGTGTCCCGTCGCACCGCAAATACTTGATCACCCGCGCCGTTTGGGACCCACACGCATTTGCCATGCTGGCCCGCCGATGGCATGATCCGGGAAACTCGGCCAATAGGAAAAAGCGCATGTTACAAATTGTCAATCATTGCGGCGGAATTGCCCAAACCAATTGTTTTTTGATTGGCGACGAGGCCGGCGGGCAGGCGGTGTTATTTGATGCGCCCAACGACACGGCGGGCGTACTGGTAAAAGAAGCGCAGCGGCGTGGCTGGCGCGTGGAAGGCTTGTGGCTGACACATGGGCATTTTGATCATATTGCCGACCACGCTGTGGTAACCGAGGCATTCCCCAAAGCGCAGGTGCTGATTCACAAAGCCGATGAGCCGAAATTGCAAGGGGCGTGGGCGCGGCTGTTTCCGTTACCGTTTGTCATACCGCCGCGGGATGCCGATGGGACTGTGGAAGACAACCAGGTATTGCGTTTGGGCCACCATGAAGTGCGGGTGCTGCACACGCCGGGGCATTGCGCCGGGCATGTGTGCTACTATTTTCCCAATGACAAATTGCTGGTGGGCGGGGATTTGATTATCCAAGGGTCGATTGGGCGTACGGATTTGCCGGATTCGGATCAACGGCTGATGGTGCAAAGTTTGCGGCGGATAGCGGCATTGCCCGGGCAGACGCGCCTGTTGCCGGGCCATGGTCCGGCGACGTTGCTTAGCGAAGAATTCCAGAGCAATCCGTGGCTGGCAAAAGCGTTGCGGGATTAGGTTTCGGGATTGCCGAATAGCAGGTCGATGCTGGGTTGATCGGCGGGATTGAAAAAGACGTAAGCGTGATCGCCGCTTTGCAGCACGGTATCGCCGCGGGCGGCGAGCATTTGATCATCCCGGACGATTAGTACCACCGAAGCGCCGGGCGGCAATTCCACCTGACGCAAAGCGGCCCCGCAGACGGCGACGACCGGTTCAATTAAAAATGGCAGAAGTTGACCATTGAGCGGGTGCAGGGAATTGATCTCCAGCACCGCCTGGGGCGCGGGCCGGGCGGGCAGGTCCAGATGCATCTTGCGGGTCATCCAGCGGAGCGTGCTGCCGGGAACGATGCTGCTGATGACGACGATAAAAAAAACCGTATCGAAGAGGCGCTCGCCGCCGGGCACGTTGGCCATAACGGGAAACGTCGCCAGAATAATCGGCAGCGCCCCGCGCAGGCCGGCCCAGCCGAGAAATGCGATTTCGTTAAAGCGATAGCGAAACGGTAAGAGGCAGGGAAGCACGGCCAGTGGGCGGGCGACAAATCCTAGAAACAGGGCGGTGGCCAGGCCAATGGGCGCCACTTCCATGAGTCGGGAGGGATACACCAACAGCCCCAGCATGAGGAACATGCCGACCTGGCTCATCCAGGCCAGGGCATTGTGGACGCGGGCCAGTCCGCTGCGATTGGGAAGGTGTGCGTTGCCTAGCACTACGCCAGTGAGGAAAACCGATAAAAACCCGCTGCCGTAAACGAGGGTGGCGCTGCCGTAGGAAAGAAATGCCAAAGCGAGGGTAAAGACCGGGTATAGGCCGGTGGTGGTGAGCATCAGGCGGCGCATGAGCCATTTGCCGGCCAGTCCCCAGAGCAGCCCCACGCCGCCCCCCACCGCCAATTGCACCACCACTTGGCCGGCCACGTTCCAACCCGGCGAACGCCTGGTGGAGAGGATGCCAATGACGACGGTGGTGAGTATGACGGCCATCGGGTCATTGACGCATGATTCGACCTCGATGGTGCGGCCGACACGCAGGGGCAGGCGCAGGCTGCCGGCGCGCAGCACGGCAAAGACGGCGGCCGCGTCGGTGGAACTGACAACCGCGCCCAGCAGCATCGCCTGGGCCCAGGGCACGCCCAGCAAATGGGCAAAGAGAGCGACCAGGGCGGCGGTTGCCGCCACGCCCACCGTGGCAAGCAGGGCCGCCGGATAGAGCACATGGCGGACAGCGCTGACGGTGGTGTCGAAGCCGCCGTCAAAGAGAATCAGCACCAGGGCCGCGGTGCCGAGTCGGAAGGAGAGTTGGTAATCGGAAAAGGCGATCTGGCCGATGCCTTCCGATCCACCGAGCATACCGAGAACCAGAAACAGCAGCAGGACGGGGATGCCCAGGCGATCGACGGCGCCGCTGAACAAAACGCTGAGCAGCGCCAGTAGACCCAGCAAGCTAAGCAGCACCGCGCTGCCATGGGGTTCGGTCAAAGCCAGGGGAAGCAAAGCGATCAAAACATCCTCTTTAGCGGTCCAGGGCGATGCGGTGAGGTTACGCCGATAATTGCAAGGGCAAAAGACAGGTCACAGTGGTGCCCTGGCCCACCACTGAATCCAATTGTACGTTTCCGCCGAGGGCCAAAGCGGCGTGTTTGACAATGGCCAGTCCCAGGCCGGTGCCCCGACCGCTGCCACCGCTGCGGGCGGGGTCTACCTGATAGAAGCGTTCAAAGACACGCTCGCGGTGTTCGGGAGGGATGCCAATACCGGTGTCGGCGACGCTGAGGCGCAATTGATCATCTTGGGCCAATAATTCAACGCGCAGCGTTCCGCCGCCGGGGGTGAATTTTATACTGTTTTCAATCAGATTTTTGAGGATGAGCGTCAGCAGACGCTCATCGCTTTCAAAGCGCAAGCCAGCCGGCTGGGATTCAAAATAGAGGCTGATATTTTTGGTTTGCGCCAGCGGTTCCATGGCCGAGCGGAGCAGGCAGAGCATTTCGTCGCCACTCACGCTTTTGAGCCGGGGCTTGAGGTCGGGATTTTCCAGCCGTGACAAGTCCAGCAGGTCGCGGAGCAATTCCTCCAGGCGGCGCAGGTGGCCTTGGATGACGCTGAGGCATTTGCGGGACTGTTCGGGATCGTCTGCGACCACTTCATCCAAGGTTTCAAAGGCGATTTTGATCGCCGCCAGGGGCGTGCGCAATTCGTGGGAGGCGTTGGCGACGAAATCGGTTTTCATTTGCACCGCCAAGGCCAGTTCGCTGATGTCGCGCAGGGCCAGGAGCAAACCGCCGTCGCTCATGCGCATGCCAAAGGCCTGGTAGGTGAAGCGCTGGCCGCCGCGCGGCAGGGAGACGTTAAGCTGCAAGCCTTGGGGCGACTGATCGATACGGTCAAAGAGTTCCAAAAGCCGCTCTTCGGCCAGCACACTGGAAAGGCGATTGCCCAGGGCACGGCCGCGATCGACTTCGAGCAATTTTTCCGCCGGCGTATTGAGCAGGCGCACGCGGCGTTGGGCATCGGCCAGTACGATGGGACTGGGCAAGGTATCGACCAGGCGCTGCAGATCGGCGCGTTGCTGCTCGACAAGCAATAGCTGCTTTTGGGCATTTTCCGCCAGCCGGTTCATTCCACGGCAAAAGGCTTGAATGTCCTCGGCCCCCTGCTCTTGCACGCGGGTAGTCCAGTCGCCTTCAGCCATGCGCTGGGCGGCTTGGCCCAGGGTGCGCACGGGTAAGGCCCAGCGGCGTTCCAATATCCACAGTGCCATGATCATCAGCAGCACGGCGGCGACGGCCCCCACCGCCAGCAAGCCCCAGATGGGTGCGGCAAATTTGGCCCAGGTGTGGCGGGGAAAGCTGAGGCGCAAAATCCAGCCATTGGGCTTGTCGGCCAGTAAGGGGCGGGCGACGTAGACGCTGGTTTCGTTGATGGTGGTGCTGGGGCGCACGGAAATACCCAGTCCCTGGCGGCGGGCCTGCGCCACTTCGGGGCGGGTATTGTGGTTTTCCATATCGGCGGCGCTGGCCTGGCTATCCAATTCGACGCGTCCAGATGCATCAATCAACGTAACGCGGGCTTGAAGGATGTGGCCCAGGGACTGCATCTGCTGGCGCTGTTCGGGTGTGGGGGCAACCTGGATTTGATTGATTTGCGGCAAAAGCCATTGGGCCAGGCGGTCCAGGTCGGCGATGCGCTGCATTTGCACGGTGCGCTGGCCGGCCCAGCCTATGACCCCGGCGCAGATCGCCGCGACGATGATGATCAGGGAGAACATCGGCAGCAGAAGGCGTCGAAATATGGGCATTGAAAACATCGGAGGATTGTTCTCCCCGCGCACGGCACGTTTGTCAAATTGCCGGGGTTGGGATTACAATGCGCGGTTTGGTTTGATGGAGCGCATAGTGGCCCAGGCTGATATTTTAATTGCCGACGATCTACAACTTCCCCTGGCGGTGGAATTATACAATTCCATGTTTCGCCCGCGGCGGGAAATTGATTTTTTCAAGCGCCGGTTTTTAGGGCGGCACAATGCGTTGACATTGCTGGCGCGGCTGGACAATCGGCCGGTGGGGTTTTGGGTGGGTTTTGAGCTGAAGCCAAACATGTTTTATCAGTGGCTGGGCGGGGTGTTGTCGGATTTTCGCCGCCACGGGATTGCCCGGCAGTTACATGAGGCGCAGCAGGCCTGGAGCCGCGATCACGGTTATGAATACATTCGCTGCGAATGCTTGAACCACCAGCGGGAGTTCATTCATTTTGCCATCAGCCTGGGCTATGACATCGCCGGCATCCGATGGGATTCACAGCACGCGGATAACTTGATTGTGTTTGAGAAACACGTGGTGGAGTGAGTTTGGCAATCCACGGGACGGAATTTTGCAAAAGTGGCCGGGGTTGGATAGACTGACAAATCGCGGTCGTCGCGGATGACGGCCGGGCGCGATGCACGGGTCGGCTGTGAACCGGGTCAGGTCCGAAAGGAAGCATCCCTAAACAGTACCAGCTCGGTGCCGTCGTCTCCCCGGCCGTCTTTCGCGGCGACCGTTTTTTTTCATTCAGAGTTGCGCACACTTAATAATAGTGGCTCTCCGCGAAAGACGCTGGTAAACATACCTGCCATGTCCTAGAAACCACATTCTAGGCGAAATATCGCATGTCCTAGCCTGGCAGCTTGGCATCCATCAGCGGGTTCCGCGGAGAGCCATAATAGTCAAAACGAATGGTCTGCCCGCCGGCGGCATGATAGCGGCCCGTTTGGCCGTCAAGGTGGGCATCGCCGGCCCGCACCGGCGCAGCGCGCAAAATATCGGGCAAGATGATGGTAGCCTCGACGCCGGGCGGCAGGGTTATTTCCAGTTGCGGGAATTGCGGATCATAGTAAACCCACACGTTTCCCTTGGGTGTGGCGGTATGGCCAGCCACAAATGGTAAGCCGCCGCTCTGCGGGGCGATGCGGAGTTTTGTGCCGCCGGGGGCAGCGATGGTAACGCCTAAAAGATACTCGTGTAAAAACAGCAGCGGCACGCAGCCCCAGCCATGGGAACCGGTGTCATCGATTGGTTGAGCGGAATTGATTTGGCCAGGCTTTAAGCCGCCGTCGCGGCGACTGATCCAGTATTCCGGCAACGGGCCGCCTTCGGAGCCTTGGAGGCACGCGGGTGTGTCATTGAGCGGGTGGGCGGGCAAATAAGGGCCGTAGCGCTCCAGCAGGTGCCGCACCGCGCGCTCGGCGCGGCCGTGGGAGGCCAGGGCCTTGAGAACCCGCTGCGACCAGGTGGGGTTGTTCCAGCGCCACACTCCCGGCGGCGGCGAGCCATCGGGATCGGGCAAGACGTAATCCAGAGCAGCCATCGCCTCGGTTTCAGTGAGCAGTCCGGCGTTAATGGCGGAGACTTGGGCGGGTTGACTGATGCCGCGGTCTATATCCAGGCGAGCGGGATCGTAGCGATCGACCACCAGCAATGGCCTGTCTTGCGTCGGTGGGAGCAAGTGAAACTGTTTAAACGCCTCGGCGATGCGTTGGGCCTGTTGCTGCCACCGCCGGGCCTGAGGAATTTGTTCAATCGCCTGGGCCATATCCGCGCCATAGCGAAGGCGCTCGATGAGCCAGGGGGTGATCATGCCGCTGGATTGGCCTGGTTCCAGGGGCAGGCCGACGCGAAGATCGCGCAAAATATTCTGGGTGATCCACAAGCCCCGCTCGTCCACATGGCTTAACAGCAATTCCAGCAGCTTTTGTAAGTTTGGCCAGTAGCGGGCGATGCGCTCGGTGCTGCCGGTCCAAAGGTAATCATCCCACAGGGTGCCGATCCACTGCATGCTCCAGTCGTAGGGGGAGGCGATGGGGAAATTGCTGGGCGGGAAGGGATGCAAGTTGCCGTCGGGGCCTTGCGATTGGGCGGCGGTGCGAATGAGCAGTTGACGCAAGGCCCCGTCCCCGAACCAGCGCTCGGCCACGCGGGCGCGGGGGCGGGCGTCTTCCAGCCATTGGCCATCTTCGCGACCGGGGGTATCCACGTAGGCGTCAATCATGGTTACCTTGGCATGGGTTAAGCATAGCCTCGCGATGGACTCGATGCCGGGCTGATCGCAGGCGAAAGTACCGACGGGTTTGACGGGGTACTGACTTTTGATGATGCCGACGGAGCTTAATTCAATAAAACCATCGGCGGCGAAATGGATATGCAGCGTCAACCAGCGGGCGGTGCGTTCATCGGGCAGTTCGGCGCGGCCCGCGCCGGGGGAAATAAGGATGCGGTCGGCGTAACCATGTCCCACCATGCCCTGGGTGTTGACCCAGCCGTCCGGGCGCACGTGGGCGCTGCCATCATACTGTGATAAGGCAATTTCCCCATAACCCAGATCAACGCTCACGTGCGCAGAGGAGTCGCGCCAGCAAAGGACCGGATAACCATGGGTAGGAGAGTGAAAGTCAAAGGTGATATAGCATGTCTGGCCGCGTTGGCCCCGGAGAAGCAGGGATTGACCGGCTAATAGTTGCTGGGCAAGGCACCGCGCATCAACGCTGGGGAGCAGTTGGGCTTGTACCATCGCCTCGGCGATTTTGAGCGGATTGTGGAGGGAGTCAGCCAAAACGGAAGCGGGCGGGTTGGCGACGCCGGCGGCTAACACGCTGAGGGGAAAGGCCGCGTGTTCACGCTGGCCGGGGGTTTCAACCACTTCGGGCGCGGGGGGCCAAGGCCCGTCAATAATGATCGGGGCGGCGTGCCACCGCGAATCATCAAAGGACGGTTCATGCACGGTTTCGCCCAGGGCGCGGTTCATATCCAGCACTTGAACAAAGCGAAGGCGCGGGTCGTTCGTCAGCCCGATGATCTGGGCTTCGTGTTGCGCATATTCCGGCGCGGTCAGGCAGCGCCATGAGTTATCCGTAGCCACCCAATCGCTTTGCAGCCACAGCCCGGCCCGCACATTGGCCGAGCGCTGGAAGCAGGTGATGGGTCCCCAGTTGTGATGAAGTACAGCCACTACGTTTTTCCCCGGCCGCAGGTGCGGGCCGATCAGGACGCGCTCGGCGGTGATGTGGGCTTCGTGATAGCGGGCGACTTTGCGACGCAGCAATTGGCCGTTGATCCACAGCCGGGCATTGGAGTCGGCGGCAAACAGCGCGATGGCCGATGGATCGGGCGTAGCAACGTCAAAGACCTTGCGAAACCAGGTGAAACGATTTTGGGGTGCGATTTGCCCATCGGGCAAACCAATCCAGGCGGCACAGCGGGGATGCAACATGGCCCAAAGATATGCCTGGTGGCGCGGTATGGCAAATCGGTCCCAATCGTTGAACCGCGCCAACACTTATACACCGGAACTTGGCGAGCAGGCTTTTATATTGGCTATGGGATAACCGTGCCGCCACTGCATGACGCGCGTAGCGATGGCCGCTTTGCAAGCGGGAATTGATCCCCTACCATATCGGATATGGACCCAACGCAATCCCCCCTTCCCGCCCTTTCGATGGCCCAGTCCGCAGCGGCCGCCGCCGCGCCTGTAAAACTCAGCACCGGAGGAAGCATCAAAGAGACGCTGGAATCGATTCTGATCGCATTCATCCTGGCATTTGTGTTTCGCGCGTTTGTGGTGGAGGCGTTTGTTATTCCCACCGGCTCGATGGCGCCCACGCTCATGGGCGCGCACATGCGCTATCGCTGTCCGGATTGCGGCTGGCAATTTGATGTCAATTATTCCTCGCGCAGCGACGGCGATGACATCAACATCCCGCGCACCGCCGGGCCGGTCATGGAACTGCGGCCGGATAATCGCCGGCGGCTGGTCCCCACCGGGCGGATGGCCGACAAGGTGTATGCCATTATCTGCCCGAATTGCGGATACAAATTGCCGGCGGCGGGAGAAGATGCGCAGCAACAGACGACCAATCCACCGGTCCATTACGGCGATCGGATTTTGGTTTTGAAATACCTTTATCTTTTTCAGCATCCCCAGCGCTGGGACGTGGTGGTATTCAAAAGCCCCGCCGAGCCGCAGCGGTTTAACTACACGCAAAATTACATCAAACGGCTGATCGGCGTGCCCGGCGAAAGCATCATGGTGCTGGATGGGGATGTGTACGTCGGCCACGGCGAGCAGCCGAGCGACTGGACCATACAGACCAAGCCGCCAACCGCGCAGGACGCATTGTGGCGCATTATTTATGACAACGATTTTTATCCCCAGTCGCTGGCGCGGCCGGCGGAGATGGGACTTGGCCCGCGGCGGTGGACACAACCGTGGAAAGTCGAATCCGGCGGCGGCTGGAACCTGGAGGGGCGACGAACGTTTGTATTTGACAACGCCGCATCCGAGGGCGTGCTGCGCTTTGATCCGACGGCCAACCCCCTGCGCCCGGCGTATACCGACTGGCTGGCGTATGACATCACTTTATCGCAGGGGCCGGATGATCCGGTCAATACTTTTGATCGCGGCATCCTGCCCACCAACCGCGTCAGCGATGTGAGGCTCGCATTCAGCTACCAGCGCGCCAGCGGAGACGGGCCGTTGAGCGTGCAACTGAGTAAACGTGGCCGGCGGTTTGCGATGGAAATGGACGGGCGGCAGGCGCGCTTGCTGGAAATGGGCGACGGCGGGCCGGTAGTGCTGCAAACCGCCGCGCTGGCACTCAATGGCAAGCCGCATCGCATCGAATGCGCCAACGTGGACTATCGCTTGTCGATGCGGGTGGATGGTGTGGAGGTGTTAGCCAGTACGCCCACGCAGTATCAGCCGGACATGGAGCGGTTGATCAAGGAATTTCACGATCACACTCAGCCGCCGCTGCCGGAGGTGCAAATCGTCGCCGCCCGGCAAAAAGCCCAGTTGAGCCATATCAGCTTGTGGCGCGACGTGTATTACATCAATCGCGACCTGCGTAACGCCCATTTAATTGCCACGCCGGATGATCCGGCGGTGCTGAAAAGCGGTGAATATTTTGTGATGGGAGACAATGCGCTGATCAGCTTTGACGCCCGCTACTGGTCGGACCCGATTGATCTGCCCTATGAGGATTTGGCCGTAGGCCCCGGCCGCGTGCCGGAACGATTCATGCTGGGCAAAGCGTTTTTCGTCTACTGGCCGGCGGGGTTTCGCCCCTTTGGCAGCAATACGCCGGACCTGATTCCCAACTTCGGGGAAATGCGTTTCATCCACTAGCGGCGGCGCGGTTTACTGAAATTGATCGCCAAACTTATCCTTGGCCCGCAGGGAGAGGTCTTTGACCCGTTGCGCTTCGCTCTTGGGGCAAATCATAGTTACGTCGGGAGTCTGCACAATGATCATGTCGCTGACGCCCAGGACCGCTACCAGGTGGCGCGGATTTTCCGAGACGATGATGTTGTTGTCGCTGTCCACAATGATGCTGGTCTGACAGCGCGTGGCATTGTCGTGATCGTCGAGTTGGAGAATTTCCGCCAGGGCCGGCCAGGAGCCGACGTCCAGCCACTGCACCGGCATCTCCACGGTAATGACGCGGGCGTCGCCTTTGCCTTGCGAGGCCGGTTCCAGGACGGCGTAGTCGATGCTGATTTTCTTTAGCTGCGGATAGATTTGCTCCAAAACTTCCGTGCGCCGCGGCGTCTGCCAAGCCTCAGCCACTTGGATTAATGATGCGTAGGACTCGGGCAGATTGAGTTGCAGCGCTTGCAGGAGGGTATCGGCGCGCCAGACGAACATGCCGCTGTTCCAGTAGTAGCGGCCGGATTCAACGTAACGGTCGGCGGTGGGCTTGTCGGGTTTTTCCTTGAAGGCCTGTACGCGAAAAGCGCCGTTGACGCCGGGGAGGGCTTCGCCGCGGTGAATATACCCCAGGCCGGTATGGCCGTGAGTGGGAACAATTCCGAAAGTAACCAGCGACTGGGGATTTTGTTTGGCGACGGCGAAAGCGGATTGCAAAGAGGTTTGGAACTGGTCGATGGGTTCAATAATGTGATCGGCGGTAACGAAGGCGGCGACGGCGTCGGGGTCTTTTTTGAGCAGCACCGCGCAGGAAAATCCGACGGCATTGGCGGTGTCGCGTCCCACCGGTTCGCCCAGCAGATTTTCCGCGGGCAATTCGGGCAAATGCTCCATGACGGCCTGGGTGTGGGCGGCCCCGGTGCAAACGTAAATGCGCTCCGGCGGCAAAATGCCACGCAGACGCTGGTAGCTCAATTGGATCAAGCTCTTGGGGCCGATGACCGAAAGCAGTTGCTTGGGTTTATTGCCGCGCGACAAGGGCCACAACCTCGTGCCCGCGCCGCCCGCCATGATTACGCCATATTCCATGCCTGGGCCTTCCTTCAACTTAGCACAAAAGGAGCATACGATGCCATTCGCCAACGAGCAACCATTTAGCCCGTTACGGCAGAGCGCTTTGATTTTTTTGCACCACCAGCAAATCGATGATGCGCGTTCGAGCGCTCTGCCCGGCCTTTTCGATATCGCCGGTGTAGTTCAAACCGCTAAAGCGCCCGATCGGATGGTAAAGCCCCTGTTTTTCAGGGCTGAACCGCGACCACAATTCACTGCTAAGCACCAGCCACCGGGGCCACTGGGCTTGCGGCAACTGATTCATGGTCTCCAACGTCGGACCATAGCGAAGCGTGCCACCTTGATAATAGGCAATGGATGGCTCCCGGTAATCCAAAGCCAGCACATCGCCGGGATTTACCGCCCCGCAGGCGCGCAATACCTGGGCCGCTTGAACAGACATACGCAAATACAAAGCGTTAGGAGCGTAAGCGGTATAAAAAAGAGCCACCAGTGCAAGCATCCCTCCGCCCAGCCAGGCACACGCCAAGGCGGTTTTGCGACGGGAAAACCACCACCAGGTTCCCATGCCATACACGATGCCCAGCAGGGACAGGCCGGCCATAGCGGCCCAGGGCAAGGAACCAAATTTGATCGCGGCCAGCCAGGATGCGCTACCCAGCAGGCTGATCAGTATTCCCCAGCCTAAAACCGTGCGCAAAAACAGAGGTCGGGTCAGATCGCGTCCGCGGGATCGCAGCGTGCGCACCAGCGCATCGGCCACCAGAAATGCCAAGGCCGGATAAGCCGGCAAAACGTAATGCGGCAGCTTGGTCTTCCAGATTTCCTGATAAATCCACGGACCCAGAACTGCGGCGATGGCAAAGCGAACGGGGGGCAGATGCCTGTTTTTCCAGGCGTAAACCGCCGCCATGGGCAGCAGCAAACTCCAGGGAAAAAACGTGGCCCAGACCAGAAGCAGATAATATCCTGGGGGGCCCGAGTGGCCCTCCATAGGGGTTTGCACATGCGATGCGGCGATGTTCATCACCGCCGGCAGCCATTGCGGCTCGCGCTGATTGACCAAGTAAAGCCAGGGGCCGGCGATGGCGACAAGCATGACTACTCCGACCATCAAGGCAATGAGCAAAAGCGTCGCGCCATGCCAGAATCGCCGCGTCCAGGGCAAAAACAGTTTCCAGCAACGCGGCAGATCCATAATCAGCAGCACGAGGGCGGTGGTAATGGTGGGGGCCAGGGCGTTAGGCCCCTTGGTCATCCCCCCCACCGCCAGTCCAAACCAAAGCAGCAGAAGAATCTCCCAGGATCCTTTGCCGCGATATAAAGCGTAGAGGCACAACTGCGACACGATGATGCACAAGAGCATGAAGGCATCGGTCAGGCACATTTTCGCCGCCGCGATCGTCAAGGCGCTGGAGCCGAAGATAAAGACGGTCCAAATGGCGCGGCTTGATCCCACAAACCGCCACAGCGCCCCTCCCAACACCAGCAGCAGGGCCGTCATTGACGCGGCCGATACGAAGCGGGGGGAAAAGGGCCGGTCGCCAAACAGCCGCATGGCCCCCATGTGCAGCCAGTAAATCAGCGGGGGTTTTTCAGTACGCAGATTGTCCAAAAAGCGGGGCACGACCCAGTCGCCGCTTTGATACATCTGCCGCGAACACTGGGCATACCAGGGTTCGTCCCGATCCCACAAAGCGGTGCGATCGTTACCAAGTAAATACACAGCGGCGCAGGCGACTATGGCCAGAACCAGCCACCACGGGTTGGAGCGTCGGTAGGTCATCGGGTATACCTTAGATGAAGGGGCCGGCAACACAAGCGCCCCGGCAAAGGACTGGCCGCATGACCATACAGTGGATGATCCTCGGCCCTCTGCTGGCGGCCTGCCTGCTGATGCTGGTATTGGAACGGCGGGGCCTGCCGACGACGCTGGCGCTGAGTTTCAAAGGTGATGTGAAGCGGGAAACCCGCTGGATCGCGCAGTACGGACAGGCGCTTTGCACATTGGTGGGCGCGCTGCTCATTTATCAACTGGATACAAGCCATCGCAAGCAGGTTCCGGCAATGCTGGCGGCGGTATTTGGCGTATCGCTAACCGCGACGATTATCAAGCGGCTGCTGGGGCGTGTGCGGCCGGGGCGGCAAAACGCTGGACAATTCATGGGGCCATCGTGGCGGCACGCCAACTGGCGCGAGAGTTTTCCCTCCAGCCACAGCGCCGGGGCGGTGGCTTTCAGCGTGGTCTTGGCGGCCTGGTATCCTCCCGCCGCCACCACGTTTTGGGCCTTGGCGATCGGGTGTGCCGCCATTCGATATTTGATGGATGCGCACTGGCCCAGCGATGTGCTGGCGGGCATCTCGTTGGGATACGCCGCCGCCACTCTCTTGGGCGCAGGGCTGGGTTTGTAAAGGCGAATATCAGCTTTCCGGCAATGCCTGCTGGTAATTTTGCGCGATGGGCATTCGCCGGCCCATTCCAAAGGCGCGGGTGGTAACCTTCAGTCCCGGCGCGGCCTGGCGTCTTTTGTATTCGCTGCGGTCCACCAATTTTACTATGCGCAAAACCGTGGCCGGGTCGTAGCCCTCGGCGATGATCTGGGCCACTCCCTTCTCCTCTTCGATATAACGCTGCAAAATTCCGTCGAGGATGTCGTAGGGCGGCAAAGAATCCTGATCGCACTGGTTGGGCCGCAACTCCGCCGAGGGGGGCTTGGTGATGCTGTTTTGGGGAATGCGCAGCCGCCCCGCCTGCTGGTTGATCCAGTGCGATAGCTGGTAGACCACAACTTTGGGCACATCGCTGATCACCGCCAAGCCGCCGCACATATCGCCGTAAAGCGTGCAATATCCCACCGCTAATTCGCTTTTATTACCGGTGGTCAGCAGCAGACAATTGAATTTATTGGATAGCGCCATCAGCATGGCCCCGCGGATGCGCGCCTGGAGGTTTTCTTCCGTCACATCGGCTGTATAGCCGGTAAAAATACCAGTTAAGGTTTTTTCATAGGCTTCATGCGCCAGCGCAATGGGGAGGGTTTCAAAGCGGATGCCCAGGTTTTGCGCCACGGCCTGGGCATCGGTGATCGAACCTTGGGAACTGTAGCGGCTGGGCATGGAGACGCCCAGCACGTTTTGTGCACCGAGGGCATCGACAGCCAAAGCCGCGGTTAACGCTGAATCGATTCCGCCGGATAAGCCCAGCACCACACTTTTGAAACCGCACTTGTGAACATAATCGCGCAGTCCCAGCACCAGGGCGTCATGGATGTCGCGCAAATCCTCCTCGGCCGTGGGAGCGTGAAGGAACACGCCTTCAGCCGGGCCGTCCATCTCCACAATCAGCAAATCTTCGGCAAACGACTTGGCTCGCGCCCGAACGCGGCCGTCGCTATCGATGACCAGGCTGTTGCCGTCAAAAACCAGTTCATCGTTGCCGCCGACCTGGTTGACATACACCAGCGGCACGCCGTAATGCTTGACCTGCTCGCTGAAGAGTTTGGCGCGGAATTCCTGTTTGCCGGCAACAAAAGGCGAAGCGCTCAAATTGACCAGCAGCCGGGCACCGGCGGCCGAAAGATCGGCGATGGGGTTTTGGTGATAAAGCCTTCGGGAAATGAGCTTTTCATCGTTCCACAAATCTTCGCAGATGCTCAGCCCCACCGCCTGGTCACGCACTTGCAGCAGGTTGCCCCGATCGCGCGGCGGGCCGGGTTCAAAATAACGGCTTTCATCAAATACGTCGTAGGTGGGCATCAGCGTTTTGTAATGCCGACTGATCACCTGGCCATCGCGCAATAGCGCCGCGGCGTTGTGCATCGGCCGGCCCACCGGCGATTCGTTGGGTTGGGCATAGCCGACCAGGGCGTCAATGCCCTTAACGCGGGAGGCGATCAAGCGGAGGGCGCGCAAGTTATCTTCAATAAATTGCGGTTTGAGCAGCAGGTCTTTGGGAGGATAGCCGCAGATGGAAAGTTCGGGAAAGACCGCCAGGTGCGCTCCGCCGGCGCGCGCCTGATCTATGTAATGCAGGATTTTGCGGCAGTTTCCCGCCACGTCCCCCACCGTGGGATTTATCTGACACAGTGCGATGCGCATGTCATTACCATATCCGCGCCGGCGGGATTGGAAAAGCTGACTTGTCGCGCCGCGGCCTGTAGAATCGGCGGCTATGCGAATTCTCGGCATTGATCCGGGCTTACGCCTCACCGGCTATGGCGTGATTGACTACCATTTATTGCGCCCGGAACTGATCGATGGCGGGGTGATTCGCCTCAACGCCAAAACCTCGCTGGCCGAGCGGCTGGTGGAGCTTGAAAAGGAATTGGACGGGCTGATGGAAGAATATCAACCGCAGGTGTGTGCCGTTGAACAGTTGTACTCCCATTATTCCCACCCGCGCACGGCCATATTGATGGGCCACGCCCGCGGCGTGATTTTACTGGCGGCGCAGCGGCGAAAGATCACTCTGCGGGAGTTTTCGGCCAATCGAGTCAAACAGGCGATCAGCGGCAATGGACATGCCTCCAAGAGCCAGATGCAGCGGGCGATTCAAATGGTTTGGAACCTGCCGGAGCCGCCGTCGCCGCCGGATGTGGCCGATGCCTTGGCTATCGCATTGTGCTGCGGCAAAACGGCCGCAAAAATGCGCTAAGCTATTTCAGCGCGTCAAAGGGCCAGTTGTCGCCCAGGAAGGCCGGAGCGGCGGCCGCATCCAGCGCCTGGCTTTGCATAAATGCCTGCCAGCGCCATTTCAGTCCGGGATATTGGTTGATGAACTGGTTCCACGCCGAACGCCACTGGCGCAGTTGATAGCTGCGCTCGGCAAACTGGTCGGCATCGTCGCTGAGCTGGTCGATGCGCTGACGGGCCTCGACGAGAGCTTTTTGCAGTTTGGCGTTGTCATTGGCCAATTCATTGTTGCGGTTTTGAGCGCGTTTCAACTGTTCCATGGCATCGTCATACAATTTTTGTAATTGCTCTGGTTTGGGCGCTTCCTGGGCCAGCGCGGGCGCTGCCAGCGCCGCGAGGATCACACTTGTCAAAGCCATCCGCATCACGACTGCCATTTTCTTTTCCTTTCCCATACTTGCTGACTATATGGTAAGCATCTGCGCGACAGGGAACAAATACCCCATACATGGCCCGCGCCAAGAACGGCAATACAGCGTGATGGAAGTTATACTACGGCCATGAATCTGCGTGAATTAACCAAAGCGGATTTGTCGGCGGTTGAGGAGATCGACGGGACCATCAACTCCGCGCGCTATCTGCACCTGCAACAGGAGGGTGAAGGTGTGCAAAGAGAGTGGAAGCTGCAACTGCGAAGCCTGCGCGAAATATGGGTTGTGTCCAATCCGATGTCCGACGAGCAGCGTTTTTTTCTCAAAGCCGTGGCGGAAGGAATCGAGGAGGGAGCGGCGCTGGTGGTGGAACATGAACAAAGGCTGGTTGGACTGCTGGCGGCGCGGGCGCTGCCCCAGCGGCGACTGCTGGAAATTGAGGATTTGCGGGTGGATTGGGATTTTCGCCGCCAAGGGCTGGCGCAGGCGATGATGTACCAACTCATGCAAGTGGGCCGGCAAAGCGATAATCGCGCACTTGCGGCCCACACCGTCATGCGCAACGATCCGGCCAACCAGTTACTGCTCAAGTGCGGCTTCACGTTGGCTGGGCTGGATACCCACCATGCCAGCAATCACGACTGGGTGGAGGAATCTTCCACATTGTTTTGGTACGCGGCACTGGAGCAATAAGTTATTGCAGGATGCGGAGCGTTTCGTCCGATAACTGCACAGTGGAGCAGGAGCTTGCCAAGACCCGATTCAGTTCATTGCGCGCCGCTTGCGTGCTGGTTTTGCTGAGCGCGGCACTGGTGGCGCTGGCCGGGCGGGTGGCGTGGCTGCAAACCATCGGCCGGCAAAAGACCATCCTCAAGGCCGAGCGGCAGCAGTATCAAAGCGAGGTTTTAGCGGCCAGACGGGGCGGGGTTTTTGACTGTAACGGCGTTTTAATGGCCGGAACGGTGCAAAACCGCTCGCTTTACGCCGATCCGGCATTTGTGCTCCAGCAATATCAAACCGAGGGACGCAGCTTGGTGCAGATGGATGAGGCGATCGGGCGGCTGGCCCGGTTGATTGACCAGGAGCCATTTGAATTAAGCCGAATGCTCGCCGAACGGGCCGAGAGCCGGTTTGTCATTTTGGCGGAAAATGTCGATGACGCCACCGCCGCGGCCATCGGCAAGCTGAACATGCCGGGCATCGGCTTTACCCCCAGCTTCCAGCGCTACTATCCCATGGGATCGCTGGCGGCACACGTTTTGGGCGACTGCGGTGCCGACGGCCAGGGACTCGAAGGTCTGGAAATGAAATTCCAGGATCTACTGGCCGGCAAGCCCGGGTACAAAAAGACGCTGAAAACCGCGCGGCGCCAGGGCATCGCCGTGGCCGCCGATGATTACCTGCCGCCACTGCATGGTCATCATTTAATCCTGACGATTGATTCCAATATTCAGATGATCGCCGAGCAGGAACTGGCCGAGGTGTGCCAGAAGAACAAAGCCAAGCGCGGGGAAGTGATCGTGATGGACCCGCGCAATGGCGACGTGCTGGCGCTGGCCAATTGGCCGACATTCAATCCCCAGAATATCGAGGACAGCACCGACGAGCTGCGGCGAAACAATTGCCTGGTGGCGCCGATGGAGCCGGGATCGGCGATCAAGCCGTTTCTGGTCGGGCCGGCGTTGCAGCAGCGCATTACACGGCCGGAGGAGATGTGGCCCATCCCTGGCATTTCGTGGATCACCAGTTACGGGCGGCGTATCACCGATGTACACGGCTACGGGAAACTGTCGATGTGGGATGTGCTGGTCAAGAGCAGCAACATCGGCATGTGCATGCTCGGCGAGCGTATGGGCAATACGCGCTTGTATCAGGCGCTCAATCGCTTTGGATTTGGCCGCACGACGGGTTTGGAACTGCCCGGAGAAGATCCCGGCTTGCTGCGACCGCTGGCCAAGTGGAGTCATTTCAGCACCGATTCGGTTTCGCAAGGCTATGAGTTGATGGTTACGCCCTTGCAACTGGCCAGGGCGTTTTGCGCGTATGCCAACGGCGGCAGACTGCCTACGCCGAGACTGATAAAGGGCGTTCTGGATGAGCGGACGCGCGTGGTTTCGCTGCAAGCGGATCGCAAGGTGGAGATGATGCCCGAAGCGATTGATCCCATCACCGCGGCGCAGATCAAACGGATTCTTTGCGACGTGGTGGTGCGTGGCACGGCCACCAAAGCCCGCAGCCGCGTGTGGAATATCCTTGGCAAAACCGGCACGGCGCACATATCCGAAGGGAAGGCCGGTTATAGCGCCACCCGCTTTAACAGCACCTTTTTAGGCGCCGGACCGGCGGAAAACCCGCGGCTGGTGGTGTGTTTGGCGGTGCATGAACCGGATCGAACCATCGCCCACTATGGCGGCACGGTGGCCGCGCCGGGGGCGGGCAAACTGCTGGAGCGGGCGCTGGCGTACCTGCAGGTTCCCAGTTCCCCCGATTTGCCGGAGCCGCCGCCCAACATCGCCAGCGTGTTATACGCCTACAACGCCAAGCTCTATCGCATTGGCGCAACCACTTCGGCGCGGGAATAACACCCCAAGCATTGCGGCAATAAGCCCACGCATTGATATCGCACCGTTGCGCATAATAAACATCCGCCAGCGGCGAGGGAATTACCCAGCGCCGCCGGCGGAGTGTTTGGCTGCAAAAATCGCCTTTAGAAATTGGCTTTGGGCACCGACACCGCAAAGGCCCAGCCGAGGGTATAGTTATCCACTTTCACCAGCAGGTGATTGATGCCCGCTTTGAGGAAAATGGTAACTTTGTCAGAGCCGGGCGAGTAGCCGCGACCGATTTCATGTTCATGAACCACTTGGCCATTGAGCCAGATTTTGATTCCATCGTCGCTGCCACAGCTTAGCACGGTTTCGCGGCCATGGACCGATTCAATCTGGGTATAGCCGTAAGCCACAACCCAGTCGGCCGGTTCCAGCGCCTCGGTCAGATTAACCAGGCCTTTCTTGTTGCTCCTGGCCTTCTTCCATTTCAAGGTTTTGGATCCAGCTTTGACGGAGGCCTTGAGGTCCACCGAGCCATCGGGCTTGATCTGCGATTCCACGGGGGTTTGCTGTTTCAGGCTAATCGCCCCCGGTTTGTCGCCGGCAAAGGGGCCAATCAGGTGCCAGTCGGTGATACAGTCCTCGCTGGCCTTGGACTGCGCCGCGTCCCAGCTCTTGCGTAGATCGGCCGGATCAACGGGGCCGAATTTCTTGCCGCTGGTGGGCACCAGGGTCGGGGCGTTGAGCTTGGGCAGCAAATCGCCGTGGGCGGCGATCAATTCATCGCACATTTGCACCGTCTGATCCATCGTTAAAGTGGCGGCGGTGAGCGGGTCAAACAGGGCCGCCTGGTACACATGATCGCGCCGCCCTTCCATGGCCGCGCGGATGAATAGTTCATGCTGGCTGACATGCGGCTGCATGTAAGCGATCAATTGCGGGGGCAGCTCGCCCACGGTGGTGTGCTGCAAACCGGCGCGATCAACCAGCGTGGGCGCTTCCACAATGGCGGTGCGCGGCAGGTTGGAGATGGTTCCGTTGTTGGGCATGTTGCCGTAGATCACCGATGGCTTGCCGGTAACAATGGAATGAATGATCGTCGAGCCGTATTCATGGCTGCGATGATGCTTCATCGGCTCATCATTTTTGCTCAGCGTCTTCATGCGCTCAAACTCATCGACGATGCCATCGCAGCGGCGCAGGTATTCGTCGATGGGCACATCAAAACGCGCCTGCGTATCCCGGCCGCGGGGGATGAACCACGGGCTGTATTCGGCGTTATGCTCGGAGCTTTCGGTAACAAAATGCCCCAGCCATTTCATCATCTCAAAACGCACACGATTGGAGTTGTAAATCTGGGGGTCTTTCATCGCTTCAAACAGACGCGGATACAAGTCAACGTGGTTTTTCTTGATGCTCAGGTAAAACGCCATGTGGTTGATCCCGGCGCAGAGAAACTCGATCTCCTTGGGATCTTCCTTGATGTAGCCCATCAATTGGTCAAACGTTCCCTGCACGCTATGGCACAGGCCCACGGCCTTGACAGAGCTGGTGCGGAAGACCGTCTGCATGTTCATGCTCATGGGGTTGGAATAATTCAGCAAAACCGCGTTGGGGCACACCTCCTCCATGTCGCGGCAAAGCCCCGACAACATGGGATAAGTGCGCAAGGCGCGGAAAAACCCGCCGGGGCCGGTGGTGTCTGCGATGGTGAAATTCAAGCCGTATTTACGCGGGATCTCAAAATCGACCAGAGTGGAGTTAAAACCGCCGATCTGCACCATGTTGATGACAAAGTCGGCCCCTTGCAACGCCTTTTTGCGATCCTGCGTCGCCTGGATGGTCGGCTCGGCGTCCAGTGAGTGGGCCACCTTTTTGCACAGTCCCGCGCCCACGTCCAGGCGCTCGCGGTCGATGTCCATATAAGAAAAAGTAGCTTTGCGAAATTCAGGATAAGATAGAATATCGCCGGTCAAATTGCGGGAAAAGACCACGCTGCCGGCACCGATCATTGCCACTTTAATCACGGATTGACTCCCTGCTTGTATCCACCCCGTCGAACCATGAACAAGCGTTCACTGGCTTCATTCGCCGGTGAATGGATCGACTGATGTTACGGATATCCCCCGGCCAGTCCATAGGCCGCTTGGAGCATAAGGTTACAAGGGTTATAACACCGGCCATGAGTCAGTGGATTCGCATCCATCCTAATGACAATGTGGCCGTGGCGGTGGGCGACTTGCCAGCGGGCAGCGCCGATGATGGGATGCCGACTGAGAATATTGGGCGTGGGCACAAGTTTGCCCTGTTGATGATTGCCGCCGGCCAGCCGGTCATCAAGTATGGTTTTCCCATCGGCGTGGCGGCGACGGATATCGCCGCCGGCCAGTGGGTGCATCAGCACAATCTCAAAAGCAATCTGGCGGAGGATTGGCGCAATACGCCGTGCGGCTTTGGGAAAAACGTCCAGGCCGACAGCCGCGAACCGATCCTGTTTGACGGCTACCAGCGCCCCGACGGCTCGGTGGGCGTGCGCAACGATCTATGGATCATCCCCACTGTGGGCTGCGTCAACCAGGCCGCGCAGCAATTGGCCCAGCAAGCCAACGCGCGCTGGGCGGGAAGAGAGATCGACGCGGCCGCGGCGCTGATTCATCCCTACGGCTGCTCACAGCTTGGCGATGATTTGAAAAACACCCAGGCGATCCTCGCCGGTCTGATACGCCATCCCAACGCCGCCGGTGTGCTGGTGCTGGGCTTGGGTTGTGAGAACAACCAGTGGGATCAGCTAAAACAAATGATCGAGCCGCTCGATGAGCGGCGCGTGCGATTTTTGTCGGCGCAGCAGGCTGGGGATGAAATCGCCGAGGGCATGGCGATTTTGGAGCAATTGGCCGTCGCGGCGGCCCGGCAGACGCGGCGACAGTTGCCCGTAGCGCACCTGACGGTGGCCATGAAATGCGGCGGCAGCGACGGACTGAGCGGCATCACCGCCAATCCACTGGTCGGTCGGATCGCCCTGCGGCTGGCGGCGCAGGGTGCGACGGTTCTGCTCAGCGAAGTGCCGGAAATGTTTGGCGCTGAAAGCGTGCTGCTGGGTCAATGTAACAGCGACGCGACCCGCCTAAGCGCCATCGCCATGCTGGAGGCGTTTCGCGATTATTTCCGTCTCCACCATGAGCCGATAGACGAAAATCCCTCGCCGGGCAACAAGCAGGGGGGCATCACCACGCTGGCGGAAAAGTCGCTGGGTTGTGTGCAAAAAGCGGGCGGCGCGCCCATTGGGCAAGTGCTGGCTTATGGGCAGCCGGCTAAGCGGCAACTGGGCGGGGTGGCCCTGGTCAACGCGCCGGGCAACGATGCGGTGTCCAGCACGGCGATGGTGGCGGCCGGGGCGCAGATCGTGCTGTTTACCACCGGGCGGGGAACGCCGCTGGGTTTGCCCGTGCCGACGATTAAAATTTCCAGCAACAGTGATCTGGCCAAGCGTAAAAGCGGCTGGATCGATTTTGACGCCGGCCCGCTGGCCGAGGGCCATTCGATGGATGAACTGGCCCAGCGGCTTTTGCAATTGCTGGTGCAAGTGGCCGAGGGAAAACCCACGCGCAACGAGGAAAATCACACTCGCGAAATCGCCATTTGGAAAGAGGGCGTAACGCTTTAATAGTGCGGGAATCCTATGCAAGCGCTGACACTAATAGAACCGGGAAAACTGACCCTCTGCGACACCCCCGCACCCGGCGATGCGCCGGCGGGCTGGGCCAAGGTGGTGGTGCGCAACGTGGGAGTATGCGGCACCGACTGGCATGCGCTGCACGGCCGCCAGCCATTTTTTTCTTATCCCCGCGTGCTGGGCCACGAGCTGGGAGTTGAAATTGTACAAGTCAACTCCGCCGAGTCGCCGCTGGTCGCGGGCGACCGCTGCGCCGTGGAACCCTATTTGAATTGCGGCAAGTGCATCGCCTGCCGGGCCGGGCGTGGCAACTGCTGTACAGATATCCGCGTGCTGGGGGTGCATGTCGATGGGGGAATGCGCCAGTTCATGCTGGTTCCGTTGCATAAACTGCATCGCGCCAATGATCTGTCCTTTGAGCAGTTGGCGCTGGTGGAAACATTGGCGATCGGCTGCCACGCCGTCAGCCGGGCCAAAGTCCAAAGCGGACAAAATGTGCTGGTGGTGGGCGCCGGCCCGATCGGGTTGAGCGTCGTTCCCTTCGTGCGCGCCGCCGGCGCGAAGGTCGCGGTGGCGGACTTATCGCCGGGGCGGTTGGCTTTTTGCCAAACACACATGGGAGCCGATGCGGTCTTGGTCGCCGATGAAAGCCTTGGCGCCAACCTGCAAACTTTTTATGGCGGCGACTTGCCCACCGTGGTGTTCGACGCCACGGGCAACCCGCGTTCCATGTCGCGCTCGCTGGAATTGGCCGCCCACGGCGGTCGCGTGGTCTTTGTGGGCTTGTTTCAGGGTGATTTGACCTTTAACGATCCGAATTTTCATCGCCGGGAATTGACGCTTCTGGCCAGCCGCAACGCGCTGCCGCAGGATTTTTCCCGCATCCTGGAATTGATCCGTCAGGACAAGGTGCAAACCGATCCGTGGATCACGCACCGGGCGGCCTTGGATGAATTTCCAGCCAAAGTGGAACAGTGGCAACAGCCCGACGCCGGGCTGATCAAAGCCATGCTCACTGTGAAATAACCATATTTATGAGCGACAATCCCATGAGTTTATCATTGCTCAACCGCCGCGCCGCAAACTGCCCTGTGAATGCGTTGCCCGAGCGCATTTTGCAATTTGGCGAAGGCAATTTTCTTCGCGGTTTTGTGGACTGGATGGTGCAGACCATGAACCGCCAGGGGCGTTTCAGTGGCCGGGTGGTGATTGTGCAACCCCTGGAGCGCGGGATGGTGGAGCAGTTGAATCAGCAGGACGGGCTTTACACCTTGCTGCTGCGCGGCATGGAAAACGGCCGGCCGTTGGAAAAACGGGAACTGATCAGCGCCGTCAGCCGCGGCATCGATCCCTATACCCATTACCAGGCGTTTTTAGAGTGCGCCCGCAACCCGGATTTGCGTTTTGTGGTTTCTAATACCACCGAGGCGGGCATCGCGTGCGATCCGCTGGACCGGGCCGAAGACAAGCCGCCTAAATCATTCCCCGCCAAGGTAACGGCGCTGTTACGAGCGCGCTACGAATTTTTCCACGGCGCCGGCGATCGCGGCCTGGTCTTTCTGCCCTGCGAACTGATCGAAGCCAACGGGCAAGCGCTGCGGCAGGCGATTTTGCATACCGCGCGGGCCTGGGATTTACCGGATGATTTCACGCGCTGGGTGGGCGAAGCATGCGTGTTTGCCGATACCCTGGTGGACCGCATCGTTACCGGCTATCCCCACGCCGACGCCGCCAAATTGAATGAGCAGCTTGGCTATGAGGACAAACTACTGGACAGCGGCGAGATTTTTCATCTATGGGTGATCCAGGCGCCGCGGGAGCTGGCGCGTAAGCTGGCGCTGGAGTTGCCGCTGGAGCAGTGCGGACTGAATGTGATCTGGACGGACGATTTGCGCCCCTACCGCCAGCGAAAGGTGCGCATCCTCAACGGCGGGCACACGCTGATGGTTCCACCGGCTTTTCTGGCTGGCAAGGATTTTGTCGGCCAGTGCATGGCGGATGCAGCCATACGCGGCTTTCTCCAGGACGCTCTGCAACAGGAGATTATTCCCACGCTCAATCTGCCGCGGCGGGAATTGGATGAATTTGCGGCTGCGGTGCTGGAGCGATTTGCCAATCCGTACATTCAGCATCCGCTTTTATCCATCGCCCTCAACAGCATCAGCAAATTTAAGGTGCGGCTGCTTCCGTCGCTGTTGGACTATCACCGGCAAACCGGCCAATTGCCCCAGCGCATCTGTTTTTCACTGGCTGCGCTCTTTATGTTCTACCGCGGAGAAGTGGGCAAGCCGGGAACGCTGAACTGCCGGCGCACTGATCGGGACTATGTACTCCAGGACGATGAAGCGGTGATGCGAATTTTTGCCCAGGCGTGGACGCAATTTGACCAAGGCGCGTGGGATCTGCCGCGTCTAGCGCAGTCTTTGCTCGCCCAAACCGACTGGTGGGAGACCGATTTGAATGTCATTGCGCACCTAACCGACGCCGTCGCCAAACATATGCAAGCGATCCAAAGCATGGGCGCGATGGCCGCGATGGGTCAACTGGGAAAGTAATTCGCTTGTATGGGCAATCCCGCTGAGGCAATTTCGCCCGGTGCGCCAGGGGATACTCGACAGTCCGGCGGCGGGTGAGTAAGGTTTGACGATGATTTCCAAGACGGTGCTGGTGCAGAAATTCGCCAAAATGGCGCTCGGGGACAAGCATATCATCGGCTACAGCGTGGCCGGCGAAGAGACGGTATTGCAGGTGCCGGAGCTTAATACCTGTTTTGACATTGGCCGCTGCCCATTTTTCGCTCTCACCAGCGATTTTATCTGCCTGAGTCACGGGCACATGGATCATCTGGCGGGCATTGCCTACTACCTGTCGCAGCGCTGTTTTCAAGGCATGAAGGCGGGGACCATTTTTCTGCCGCAAGAGCTGGAACGGGGCGTGGATGCGATGTTGCGCTGCTGGCGCGATGTGGAGCGCCAAGGCACACCCTATAAGCTGATCCCCATGCGGCCCGGCGAGCTTTACGAGATTCGCCGCGATTTTGGGGTGCGGGCGTTTGCCACCCATCACGGCGGCCCCAGCCTCGGCTATGCCCTGATTAATATCCGCGAAAAACTCAAACCCGAATACTTAGGACGCTCCGGCGAGGAACTGGCCGCTATGCGCAAAAGCGGCGTCCAAATTCAGTACCGCGTGGAAGTGCCGATGGTGGCCTTCATGGGCGATACCACCGGCGGCAGCGCTTTTGAAAATCCCGACGTGATCAACGCCGAAATTTTGCTTACCGAATGTACTTTTTTCGAGCCGGATCATCTAGCCAAGGCCAAGGCCGGCAAGCACATGCACCTGGAGCAGTTCGCCCAGATCGTGCCCACTTTGAAGAATCAGTATATCGTCATCAGCCACGTTTCCCGGCGTATCAGCGTGCATAAAGCGCGGCGGATGATGCAAAAGAAACTGGGGCCTCAAAGGATGGAAAACATCCATTTCCTGATGGATTTTGAAGGGGCGGTGGACGGCGGCGATATCGACCAGTCCGCGGCGACGCTGGGCGAAAACGCCGAGTGAGCCAGACTACTGGTAGACGCTGATCGAGCCGTTATGTTCCTTGCGATTGAGTTTTCGACATATCTCTTCGGCTTGCTTGCGGTTCTTAATGGGAATGCTCACTTCGCCCTTTCCCTGCTTGGAATTCCATACGCAGTAATGCCCGCCGCGGCCCACGACCACGGTAAAACGTCCGGCGTTGGACGGGATGCTGTAAGTTGCCATGCCCTCTCCTTTCAATCACTGGCCTAGGTCGCTGGCCGGGTCAATTCATCTTCCACACTCTGCGGCAACTGGCGCAAAATCTCTTGCAGCACGGCATCGGTGGTGATTCCTTCCGCCTCCCCCTCAAAATTCAGGATAATGCGATGGCGCATCGCCGGGATCATGACCGCGGCGATGTCCTCGAAGGCCACGTGCAGTCGATCATCCATCAAGGCCCGCACCTTAGCGCCCAGGCAAATGGCCTGGGCGGCGCGCGGACTGGCACCCACGCGCACAAAGCGGTTGGTCAAGTCGATGGCGAACATGCCCTGCGGGTGAGTCGCCAGCACGCAACGAATGGCGTAGTCGCGCACATGCGGCGCGATCAAGACCCGCTGGACCAGTTGTTGATGCTCTACAATCCGCGGCCCGTCCAACACCGCTTGAATCTCGATCCTTTGCCCGCTGGTGGTGCGGGCAACAATTTCATGCAGTTCCTTGCGGCCGGAATATTCCAACAGCAGTTTGAAGAAAAAGCGGTCGAGTTGCGCTTCGGGCAGCGGATAGGTGCCCTCCTGTTCCAGCGGGTTTTGCGTGGCCATCACAAAGAACGGCTCAGGCAGTTTGCGCATCTGCCCGCCGGCGGTTACCTGCCGCTCCTGCATCGCTTCCAGCATCGCGCTTTGGGTTTTCGGTGTGGCGCGGTTGATCTCGTCGGCCAGCACGATCTGCGCGAAAATCGGCCCGGTCATAAATTGAAAACCCCTACGCCCCGCGTCGTTTTCCATGATCACATTGGTTCCAATCACGTCGGCGGGCATCAGGTCGGGGGTAAACTGGATGCGGTTGAACTGAAGATGTAAAGCACTGGCCAAAGCGCGGATTAACGCCGTTTTTCCCAGCCCCGGCACACCTTCCAGTAGCGCATGGCCGCCGACAAAGAGGCAGGTGAGTACGCCGTCGATAATCGGCTCATGGCCAACGATCAACTTGCCGATTTCCGCTTTCACCGCGGCATAATCCTGGCGAAACTGCTGGCACGCCTGCTGCAGTTTCGCATCCGTCATGGGCTGAGCATCATTCATAACGCCTTCCGGGTTTCAGGTTGATCGTCCGCATGTTGTAACCGATTTACTTGTCATTGGCTTGCCCCCCGCCAGCAGCGCCGTCGCCGCCTGGGCCGCGGCGCATCTTGTCCTGCGCCCGCCGCTTGGCTTCAAGCAAACTAAAGGTGTGCGGGGTTTGCCCTGGAGCCGGCGGCTCATTTTTCTTCGCCTCCTGGCTGGCCCGCTGAGGCGCCGGGGCCGCGGGCGCGGGTGGAGAATTTTCCTGCGTTACCACTTGCTCGGCTGAGTCGGCGGGCATGGCCTCGAATTTCCGCCGCGACGTTTCGGAGTCCGCCTGCCGATCGGCGGCCTGCTGATCAGCCGCCTGCCGGCGGACCTTTTTCAGCGCGTCGATGGTCTGGCCGGAATCAATTTTTCGCGAAAGCGTAAACCCGCGCACCACATCGGCGGTTCTGTGGGCCAGGCGCACCGTGCTTGCCCAATCCCAGGCGATGCGCCGCACCGCCACATCCAACAGCAATAGAAAAATCAGCGCGCCCAGGAGCCGGTCCCATATTGGCAACGCCGCGGCGGCCGCCGACACATTCTGACGGCTGAACAATTCGGCCTGTGGATCAAACGCCTGGAGCACCCGCCCCCCAGTGCGGCGGGCGATCTCCGCCAGCAGCGCCGGATTGCTTTGCAGTTGCCTTAATTCCGCCGTCGCCCCCTGGGCCGCCCCGCCCAGCAGGATGCCCTTGCTTTTGGCCCCGCTGTATTGCAGTACCACCACATAATTGCCTTTGCGGCCGGCGGGAAAGGTCGCTTCATAAACGCCCGGCCCGCTTTGCAGCAATCGCAATTCCTGGGTTTCCATATCCGGGCCGAGCACTTGCCCGCGCATGTTCAGGAAGTTCAAAAATGTGCTGTCGGCTCCGGTTGCCTCCACCAGAATTTTGCCTTGTTCGCCGTCGATCCTCGTCTCAACATTAAACTGCTCGCTCATCGGCGGCCGTGTTACCGAGCGAACCACTTGCGCCCAGAATTTTCCATACCAACTCGCCGACACCCAACCAGCGCTCCATGTCGTTTGCGCACTGGAGGTAAAGGCCACGCTGCGGCCCAGCCCCACCTGCCAGGCCCCCAAAAGTGGATCGTTGTTACGCCCATCTTTGCCATACACCGCGGCCAAAAGCGATTTGTCAATTTGAGGATCTTTTTTCCAACTGCTCAGTACCAGACCGGTGATTTTGGGAAATTCGCTGATACCGCGGGTTAAATCGCTGTCGGGATTGCCCACCAGGGGATCGATTCCATTGCTGTTTTCATGGATGAGCGTGCGCCGCACGATGGTCGCTTCCTTGATGAATATTTGCGGCAGTTGGTTGAAGTCGCCGTTAATCGGGCCGTAATACTTGCCTTTAAGCTGGTCGGCGATCTGCCGCATCGCCGGCGGAACCGTCGTGCCGTGCGGATATACGCTTACGGTTGATACCGTTACCTTGGCATTTTGATATTGGCTAACCAGTCCCGCGGCCGGCGGCGCTGGATCGCCATCGGAAATAATGATGACATGCTTGGTGCGGGCATTGGAGCGCAGCAAGCCCCCGGACCCATTTTTACCATTGAGCGCCACGTCCATCGCATCATCAAAGCTAGGCATATCGCCCAGTTGCATTTTTTTGATCGCGGCCTTGGCCGCCGATCCGTCGCCCACCGTTTGCAAGGGATAATCCCACTGGCTGCCGCCGCCATTGGGACCGTTCCACGCATGACTGATCACGCCCACTTCGTCGCCGCCGCTGAGGGCTTCGACGGCCTTGATAGCGCACTGTTCGCCCCAGTAGTTGCCGTCGGGCATTTCACAGGAGTGCATGAGCAGCACCAGGGCACCTTTGCCCACTTCGCGCCGTGCCGGCACATCCATATTGACCGGCAGGATTTTTTCCACCTCCGAGCCGCCCCAACCGCCGGCGCCGAAAGAATCGGGGCCGCCGATCATCACCAGCCCCCCGCCCATGTCCCGCACATACGCCGCCAGCAATCGATCCTGTTCCAGATTCAGCCCGCCGGGTCCGCGGGGCACGTTGGCTAAAATGACCGCGTCGTAATTTTGCAATTCCAGTAAATCTGATGGAACCTCGCCGACCCCCACGGTTTGCAGGTTAATCCCCTCGCGCTCCAGTGCCCCCGCCAAGGCAGCGCCCCCGCCGGCGGGATAATTGTCCACCAGCAACACTTTGCCTTTGCCGCGCACGAAGGTGAAAGCGTCCAGCGTCGCATTGACCAGTCGCGGCGCATCGGGCCGGCTGGCAGCGGCCGCACCGGCGGCAAATGGCTCGAAAACAGCGCGAAACGAATGCACGCCCGGCTGCGTCAATCCAGCCACGCGCACGCGCTGCACGTTCATCCCCGGCCGCAGCTCCACCATTTTCCAGGTTTGGCCCGGATGCTCCGGGTCGATCTCCAGCGGCTGTGGGCCCATTAAAATGCTTAGTCGCCCGCGCTGCGGCGTTTGCGCGGTGGAACGAATCATCACCTCCAGCGTGAACGCCTCCCCTTCGCGTTTCCAGTTGGGAGCGATAAACCGTTCCACAAGCACCGCATTGGGCACATCGTAATTCAGCGGCATGACATCGATCGGCACACCCGCCGCGGAGGCCGACGCCAGGGCCGCATCCAGATCGCCGGCGGTGGGATTGCCGTCGCTGACCACAAGCAAACGGTGCAGCGTTTGCCGGTCCAGTGAGGCCAGGGCCAATTGAATAGCCCCGGCCATATTCGTACCATCGCCGCCCCCGCGGATCGCCCGCGCTCCGATTTCCAGTCGGCCCGTGGGCATGGCGTCAATCAGCGCGGAATTCGCGAAGCTGATCAGGCCCAAGCGGTCGTCGGGCAGTTTGGTCTGACTTTCACTTTGACGTTTGAAATATTCATTGAGGGCCTGCTGCAAAGAGATGCCGGCGGGATGGGGAAAATCGTTGACATACGCGGTGGAAGTGCTGATATCTTTGACCACCATCACATCCAGCGCCTCTTTGGATCGCATCCAGCGCGGCGAGGCCAGGATCAGTACCAGCAAAGCCAATAGCAGCAGCCGCACCGCCAGGATCACACGGCGACGAATCGGCCCCATGCCGCGCAATTTATTCCAGGCCAAGGCGACGATGACCGCCGCCAGAATCAGCCATATGCCAATCGCCTCCCACCAGGAAAGCGACTCCAACCGCAGCGGCGGCGACCAAGCCAGAATGTATAAAGCGGCCGGCATGTATTGTCGGCCCATGATATCGGCTGGGTCGAATCACAGGTAGCTTTTGCCCCCAGCACTTTCGCCGACAAAGCGTTTGTTCTATTGATCCCGACGGCTCTTGTCCTACAATCCCGCACCTGTCGTTTTATTTTTGTCCAAAGAGATTTTGCATGAGACGTGTGGTTATCAGCGGCATCGGCGTGGTCAGTCCCCTGGGGCTGGGCGTTGGTACTTTTTGGGACCGATTGCTCAGCGGCGAGTGCGCCATCGAGAGGATCAGCCAGTTTGATCCATCGGGTTTCCCATCCCAGATCGCCGGGCAAGCGCCGGCATATAAGATCAACGACTTTGTGCCCAAGGCTTATCGCAAGGCCAGCAAGGTCATGGCGCGGGATATCGAACTGGCGGTGATTGCCGCGGACGACGCTTTTAAGGATTCGGGCCTGCAATCCAAAGCCTACAGCGATTCGCCGAGCATCGATTCGGCCCGCTTTGGCTGCAACATCGGCGCGGGCCTGATCAGCACCGAATTAAATGAACTGGTCAGCGCGTTGCAGGTCTCGCGCGATGCCGACCAGCCGGATGTGCTGGATATGAAAAAATGGGGTGCCGAGGGCATCAACCACCTGACCCCCCTATGGCTGCTGAAATATCTGCCCAATATGCTGGCCTGCCATGTAACCATCATTCATGGCCTCAAAGGTCCAAGCAATACCATCACCTGCGGCGACGCCTCCAGCCACCTGGCGATTGGTGAGGCCTATCGCACCATCCAGCGCGGCGATGCGGACTTGGCAATTTGCGGCGGGGCTGAATCGAAGATCAATCCGATGGGATTGGTCAGACAAACTTTGCTCAAGCGGCTTAACCAACAATGCAACGATGCGCCGCATGAAGCGGTGCGGCCATTTGACCAGGGGGCGGCGGGCACCGCCGTGGCCGAGGGGGGCGGGCTATTTATCCTGGAGGAGATGGAGCACGCCCAGCGCCGCGGGGCCAAAATTTACGCGGAAATAGTGGGTTTTGGCGCCACCCAGGACAGCTACAGCATTACCGAGCCAGATCCGCGTGGAAGCAGCTACGCCAAGGCTGTGCAAAAAGCCATGCGCCAAGCCGCCGTCAGCGCCGGGCAAGTGGATTTGCTGGTGCCGCATGGCTTGGGCATCGCATCACATGATCGGGCGGAGCTGCGGGGTTTGCGACAAGCGCTGGGTGAGGACTTGTCCCAAATCCCCATTTCCGCGGCCAAAGCGCAAATCGGGAGCCTGGCCGCCGGGTGCGGGGTTGACGCGGCGGTGGCGGCATTGGCGGTGAAGCATGGGCGTATCCCCCCCGCCATCAATACGCACAGCGTGCTGGACGGCCAGAAACTCAACGTCAGTCCCGCCGCGCGGGACGCGACGATTCACGTGGCCATCTCCAGCGTATACAGCGTGGGCGGACAGAACGCGGCGTTGGTGCTGCGGCGGTGCTCATGAATCAGTCGATCTTCGATGGAACCAGCATGAATCGGGTAGTTATTACAGGCATGGGATGGATTACGCCAATGGGCCTCGACCTGGAAACGGTCTGGCGCGGCCTGCTGGCGGGTGAATCGGGCATTGCCAAAACCACGCTTTTTGATTCCTCGGCATTTCCGACGACTTTTTCCGCAGAGGTGAAAAATTTTGATCCGGCCAAACATATTCCCTGTTTTCAGTCCCATGCCCAGGCCGGCCGCAACACGCATTTTGCCCTGGCGGCCTGCGCCCAGGCATGGAAGATGGCCGATTTGCCCCCACTCGATGGCGAGGACGACGCCACGCTGGACCGGGACCAAGTTGGCATTTACTTGGGAAGCGGAGAGGGAGCACTGGATTATGATGCGTATTTTGCCGCGGGACTGAGTTCCTGGCGGGACGAACCCGCGGGCATCGATGCGGTGCAGTGGGCGAAAATCGCTTTGGCGCGAATGAATGCGCAGCGCGAAGTGGAGCAGGAGCCGAACATGCCTCTTTCGCATATCGCGCTGCTCGCCGGTGCCCGGGGGCCGGCGATGAATTGCCTGACCGCGTGCGCCGCCTCAACCCAGGCTATTGGCGAGGCGACGGAGATTTTGCGGCGCGGCGATGCGCAAGTGATGATCGCCGGCGGAACGCATTCGATGATCCACCCCTTTGGCGTAACTGGATTTAACCGTCTGACGGCGCTTTCGACCTACAACGAAAATCCCGTCAAGGCATCACGGCCATTCGATGCCCGCCGCGGCGGGTTTGTCTTGGGGGAAGGCGCGGGAATGGTCATCCTGGAAACGCTGCGGCATGCACTGGCGCGAAAGGCCACTATTTTGGCGGAAATTGTGGGATATGGTTCAACCGCCGACGCTTATCGCATCACCGATCAAGACCCTGAAGGCGACGGCGCGGTCATCGCCATGCGCGAGGCGATGCGCGATGCGGGATTGGATTGCCAGCACATTGATTACATCAACGCCCACGGCACCGGCACCAAGGAGAACGACGGCAACGAAACCCAGGCGATTAAAAAGGTATTTGGCGATCGCGCCGGGCGCGTGCCGGTCAGTTCTATTAAAAGTATGATGGGCCACTTGATCGCCGCCGCCGGTTCGGTGGAGTTAATCACTTGCGTGCTGGCACTGCGCGATCAAATGCTGCCGCCGACCATGAATCTGGAGCATCCGGACCCGCAATGTGATCTGGATTACGTTCCCAACCAGGCGCGCAGGGCCAAGGTGGATGTGGCGCTCTCCAACAGCTTCGGTTTTGGCGGGCAAAACGATACCTTGATCGTTCGCAAATATCTTTAATATGGCCTTGCTGTTCAGTGATCTCAACACGCCAGTTGGAACGGGGTATAAACCCATACGCGACACCGATTTGTCGCTTGTGTGCCCCCGGCTTGACGAAAAGCGATTTTTGCAGGATAACCCGACGCACCAGGAGGATGTTCTTTGTCGCAAAATGGGATGAACAGCCAAACGATCCTCACTCAGAGTCAGGCCCGTGGTTCACGAATGCGTGATCGGGCCATTTTTCTGTTGTGCTTTATTTTACTTTTGGGATTTTTGCCTGCCATGGCCCATGCCGCCGGGCAGATCAACGAGCGGCAGTTCCGCGATGACCTCGATGCGTTGAGCGCCCAGGTTCGTTCTATTGGCTCACCGGGCTACGAGCTCGCCGCCGAATACATCCAGCAGCAGATACAGCAGTTGCCCGGCGTGGAGCTGCGCCGCCAGGATTATCCGGTGATGACGCCGGTTACGCGGCAAGCCCAGTTGCTGGTTGCCGGCCAGCCGCCGCAAACCATTTACCCGTTCTGGCCGGCGCAGGTGCGACCCAACGCCACACCGGTGGAAGGTCTGACCGGCCGAGCGGTATATGTAGGCAAAGGCAATTTTGACCAGATTCCCCCCGATAAGATTTTGGGGCAAATCGCGGTGCTGGAGGCCTCTTCGGGGATGGGCTGGCAGCAGGCGGCGTATTTCGGGGCCAAGGCAATTATTGTTCTGGGTGATGAACAGACCAACAACGCAGATTTGCAGGTCCATGAACTGCAGATTCCCCTGAATATTCCGCGTTTTTATCTTCCCGCCGGGCCTTTGGCCAGCCAGTTGCGTAATGGCGAAATCGCCGAACCGATCAAGCTGCAAGTGGCGGTCAATTGGCAGCGAAAGATGGCGCACAATTTTTATGCGCTGGTACTGCCCAAGGGATTACAACAACAAGCCCAGGCGGGTCTGCTGACGCAGTGGGCATTGCAAGCCGGCGGGCCGCAAGGGCCTGCGGATTGGACCGGCAGCCAGCCGCCGGCGGCTTTGGCTATTACCTGCTCCTATGACACCAGCGCGCTGGTTCCCGACTTGGGGTATGGCGCATCGCAGGCGGTGCAGACGGCCGGGGCGCTGGCGCTGTTGCGTCGGGCCACCGAGCAGCCGTTGAATCGTCCGGTGTTGGTGGCCTTTACCGGTGCCGATAGCGTGCAATTTCTGGGGATGCGGCAGCTTTTTATGAGCTTTGCCGATGTGCCGCGGATGTGGCGGCAGCCGCTGGAGGATGTTGTCAAGCAGCTTGGCGAAGCACAAGAGGATTATCGGCGGCTCAAAGAGTTGGAGAGCGATCCTTCGAAATTGAATTCGGATGCCGACAGCCGGCTGGTCGGTCGCATTGTAAAAATGATCGAGACCGACACGGCCATCGAACTGGACGAACTGTTCCGCAGCCGCATGGCGCGCGAGGAACGCCGCGACAAGAACCGCATCAAGGTGCTGGAGGCGCATCAGAGCTTTCTCAGCGAACTGCGCTACGCCTTTTTGCGCCGGCCCGCCAATTTATCCCAGCCACAGTTAATCGAGCAGGCCCGGTATTATGTCAAACGTACCGAAGAGCGACTCAATGGATTGGACCAGGTGGAAGGGCTGATCCAGCAATATCAGCAGCGGCAAGCGGAATTGCTCAAGCGCATCGATCTTTATCGCTGGCTGGCTGATCGCATCGGACGGGATTCAGATCCCGACAGCCGCGCCAATAACAGTCGGCTGCTGGAGATGCAGGTGGCGATGGACCTATCGGATCAGTCCATGCGTTTTGGCCCGCTGTATTGGGGCCAGTTTCAACGCAGCAGCGCCATCAGCAACATCCAGGATTACCGCGATTGGTTCACCCGGCAGAAGACTTTATTTGATGACGGCAAAAGCGGCTCGCAATGGTTTGCGCAGATCGCGCCGGTACTGGATCTGGAGCCGTTGAATGGAGCGCGCAGTCCGCAAAGCTGGTTGTGCGCCTCAATGCCCTTGGGTTCGGAACTGGCTTCGGCTTGGGGCGTGCCGGGACTGACTTTTGCGACGCTGGATGACCTGCGGCTTTTGCGCGATACGCCTAACGACACGCGGCAGCGCTTGCGGCTGGAAAATATTTTGCCGCAATTGCAGGCGTTAGACCAGCTTATTTGGAAAGCCTGGAACGACCCGCGTTTTCGAGGTCAGCCGGAAATCCGCTGGCAGCGCAATGCCATCAGCGGGCAAGTGGTCAGCCCCGCGCCCGGACGTCCGGTTCCCGATCTGCCGCGCACGGGCTTTTTGGCCATGTACTACTACTCCTATGGGAACATAGGCAAAGTTCCTGGCATCACTTCCCTTCCCTACACCATGGGGATTCGCCGCAGCGAAGTGCACGATTGCAATGCCGAGGGGTATTACCGCTTTGAAGGTCTGCCGCGAACCAGTGCCGAGCAAAACCGGCTGGTGGTGGAAGTTTATAAAGTAACACCCGACACAGGCGTGATTGCCGCCTGCACCGACCTGGGCAAGCAGGCCGCGGCGCTGACGCTGGCGGTTGATTTGAACAATGAACTGGACCCGCTGCGCAGCCTGGTTTTTGGATGCGAGGAATTTTCGCTGTCCGGTTTGTATGACCCGCGCTATTTGCAGGAGCTGGGGGAAGTATATCCGCTGGACTCACGGCGCAACGCCGAGCCGCAGCGCTATAACATGATGATCTCGCGGCGCATGATGGCCGGATTCATCGAGCCTAATAGCGGCGCGTATCTGATTTTCCGCTATGGCCGGGTCGGCAACCGTCTGCTGCTTTTAAACATGGGAGCGCCGCTGTACGGCAAGGCCAAGTCCGGCGAGGTGGTGGCCCGCGGGTTTAACGTCGATCAATTAAATGACCTTGGCCCCCTGTCGCTGGTAACGGCGCATGACTTTGGGCTGCTGGACGGCCAGCGGTTGGAGGACTACCGCAAGGCCGGCGTCTCCAGCGCGCTGTTGGATGATCTGCACCGCCAGGCCAATGAGCAGATCGCCCAGGCGCGCGTGGATCAGAAGAACAACGACGGCGTGCAACTGATTCGTAACAGCTACGGCGCCTGGGCCAATGAAGCGCGGGTGTATTCGGCGACGCAGGACATGGCCAACGATGTGATTCGCGCCGCTATTTTCCTGTTGCTATTGTGCGTGCCTTTCTCTTTTTCCATGGAGCGGCTGACGATCGGCACGCCCAATGTCTATAAGCAAATCGCCTATACGCTGGCGCTTTTCGCGGTGATGACCGCGGCGCTGTGGAGCTTCCACCCGGCGTTTCGCATCTCCTCCAGCCCGCTGATTATCATTTTATCTTTCGCCATCATCTTGATGTCGGTGGTGGTGATCAGCGTGGTATACGGCAAATTTGATACAGAATTAAAGCGGATTCGTTCCGGTCGAGGCAGCGCAGCGACTACGAGTTTCGCGCGTGCCAGCGTGCTGATGAGCGCGGTGCTGCTGGGCATCGCCAACATGCGCAAACGTAAATTCCGCACCGCTTTAACCAGCATCACCATCGTGCTGATTACCTTCGCGGTGTTGTGTTTCACCAGTGCCGCGCAATATGTGGGAACCATTACCCTGCCGACCGGCGTGCCGACCAATACCGCTTACGGCTACGGCCTGATGCTTCGTCAGCGCGGCTGGCGTCCGATGCCGGAGGTAACCCCCGACAATCTGCGCGCGGCGTTAGCTGATCCCGCCAAGGTTGATCGACCGGCGTTGCCGATCGTCGAGCGATGGTGGAACATTGACGCCGGCGATCCGAAAAACCAGGTGCATGTGGTGGCCGACGGGCAGGCGGGCAGTGGCCCGCGCGTTTATCCCGCCCAGGCGATTTTGGGCCTATCCCCGGGCGAATCGCGCCTCAGCCCCATTGCCCAAGTGCTGGGCAAGGAGAAGTTTCAACGTCTGGAAAATGGCGAGCGGAATATCATTTTCCTCTCCGCTCCCATTGCCGAGCAACTGGGCGTCTCCGAAGGCGCAACCGTCCGCGTCGGTGGACTGGCGCTGCAAGTGGCGTCGGTGTTTGACGCCAATGAATTTGATCGGCGCGTGCAGACAGTCAGCGGCGACCCCATCGCGCCGCTTAAATATGTCAGCGGCGGACTGGATTCCGGCGGACGCAACCTGGCCGACAACGCCGTTGAATCATTGTCGCTGGACTCAGATTCCACCGCCGCCGAGCTTTCCAGCAGTTACGAACATCTTTCCAGTTCGCAGTACATCATCGTGCCGGCGGCCATCAGCCGCCTTTTGCCTAACAGTTCTCTGCGTTCGGTGGCCATGAGCTTTGCCACCGAGAAGGAATTAACGTCGGCGTCCGATGAATTGAGCCGGCGGCTGGCGGTGGCGATGTTCGCGGGTTTTGCCGATGGGGTGAAGATGGTCGCCGCCAGCAACCTGGCGTCGGTCAGCGGTGCCGGGCAGGTGGCCATTCCGCTGGCAATCGCTGGACTGATTATTTTCAACACCATGATGGGTTCCATCGCCGAGCGAAGGCGGGAAATTCATGTCTACACCTCGCTGGGCCTGGCGCCGATGCATGTGGGCGCGCTATTTGTCGCCGAGGCGTTGACCTACGGGCTGATCGGCACGGTCTTTGGCTATGTCATAGGCCAGGGCGTCGGGACGCTGCTGCTGAAGCTGGGGTGGTTGGGAAACGTAACACTTAACTACTCAGGCTCCAGCGCCATGATGACCCTGGGATTGATTCTACTGGTGGTGCTTTTGAGCGCGCTGGTGCCGGCGCGGCTGGCCAGCAAGATCGCCGCCCCGTCGATCGACCGGACCTGGAAAGTGCCGATGCCCAAGGATGACCGGATCATCGCCCTGCTTCCGTTTACCATTAACAAGACCGCCGCCGACGGGGCGCTAGGCTACCTGGCGGAATTTTTCGACGCCCACCAGGAAGGCTCGATCGGCAAATTTTCTTCCGGTAAAACCGAGGCGTTCATTTTCGCCGATGAGGAGGGACGCAAAAGCCGCGGGCTTAAGACCGTCATCTGGCTGACTCCCTTTGACCTGGGTGTGCGCCAGCATTTGATGCTGCTGATACACCCCGGCCAGTTTGAGGACATCTACGAAGTGCAGGTGGTTCTGCAACGACTCAGCGGGGATGATGGAAGCTGGTGGCGCATGAACCGCAGCTTCCTGACGGAATTGCGCAAGCAGTTTTTGCAGTGGCGCAGCCTCTCGCCCCAGCGAATGCTGGAATATGTCGAGGAGAGCCACGAACTGTTCGACAAGACTCCCGGCGAACTGGTAACGATTACCGGCGGCGAGGACGTGCGACTGGGATAGGGCCGGCCATCATTAAGCAAAGCCATGAGACAAGACGCTGAACTTCAAGAATTTCGAGACATGATGCCCGCTCCCGACCACTGGGAGGACGCATTCGGTCTTAAAGCGATGATCGGCGCGCTGTTCGTGGGCCTGATCATGACCCCGGCCAGCATGTATATGAGCCTGGTGGTGGGCGCGGACATCGGCGGCGCCGCCCAGTGGGTTACGATCATTCTGTTCATGGAGGTGGCGCGGCGATCGTTCACTGTGCTGAAGCGGCCGGAAATTTATGTGCTGTACTACATGGCCGGGGCCAGCTTGATGAGCGGCAGCGGTCTGTTGTGGAACCAGTTTTTAGTACAGAGCGAATCGTTCCGGCAATTTGGACTGGCGGATAAAATCCCCACGTGGGTCGCGCCTTCTTCGCCGGATATTCTCGGCCAGCGCAGCTTTTTTCAGCAGGCGTGGGTTGTGCCCATCGCCCTGATGGGGCTGGGCATGTTTTTGCAGCGCTTGGACCACTTTGGGCTGGGCTATTTCATGTATCGCCTGACCAGCGATGTGGAGAAACTCCCCTTCCCGATGGCCCCGGTGGCCGCGCAGGGTATTACCGCTTTGGCCGACGCCTCGGGCGGACAGGAAACCTGGCGCTGGCGCGTCTTCAGTTTCGGGGCGATGCTGGGCATGGTCTTTGCCGCGGTGTACCTGGCGCTGCCGGCGATCAGCGGGGCGTTTTTGCCCGAGCCAATCCAGATATTCGCCTTGCCGTTTAAAGACCTGACCAGCAATACCGAAAGTTTCCTGCCGGCGGTTCCTTTCATGCTCAGCTTCAATTTGGGGCTGGTTTTACTGGGCATGGTTTTGCCCTTCTGGGCCATGGTCGGCAGTTTTATCGGGCTGCTGGCTGGCATCATCGCCAATCCAATTCTGTATCATCACGGTGTATTGCACACATGGAGCACCGGCGTGGGGGCGATTACCACGCTTAACGCCAATACGCTGGACTTTTATTTTTCCTTCAGCCTGGGTTTGATGGCGGCGATCGCGGTCATCGGGTTTTACCAGGTCTTCAGCAGTCTGTGGAACAAGAAAAAAGACCTGGACGCCACCGCGCCGGCCAGGGTCGATTGGAAAGCGCTGTTTCATCCTCCGGCCGGCCGCGGCGATATCTCCATCTGGCTGGCGCTGTTGATCTACGTGGTTTCCACCACCGCGACCATTTTAATGGCCTATTTCCTGCTCAACGCGGCGCACAAGGCCAACCCCGCCAACAGCGCCGTCAGCACCACGCTGATCGGCGTGCTGATATTTTACGGATTCGTCTATACGCCGATCGTCAGCTACGTTTCCAGCCGCATGGAAGGGATCGTAGGCATGAGCGTGCAGATTCCGTTTGTGCGCGAGGCGACATTTATCCTCACCGGCTACAAAGGCGTGGCGATCTGGTTTGCGCCGTTTCCCGACTACAACTACGGCCCGCAAACCAGCTATTTCAGGCAAACGGAATTGACCGGCACCAAGATCATCTCCATGGTCAAGGCCGAGGCGTTTATTTTCCCGATTGTGCTGGTGGCAACGATCATCTTCAGTCAGTTCATCTGGAAAATCGCCCCCGTTCCCAGCAGCGCCTTTCCCTACGCCGAGCAATTTTGGGAACTCAACGCCTATCGCGCCGGGCTGATTTACAGCAGCACCCTGCCGGGCGGCCAGTATGGGCCGTTCTTCGAGGCGTTTAAACCGATGGTGCTGTTCATCGGCCTGGGGTTAGCCCTGCTGACCTATTCAACGCTATCGTTTTTCGGATTGCCGGTGTTGCTGGTTTACGGCGTGATTCGCGGGATGGATCAAAGCACGCCGGATGTGATCCTGCCGCAATTATTAGGCGCGTTGCTGGGCCGCTATTACTTCAAGAAAAAGTTTGGAACCAACTGGCCGCAATATCGCGTGGTCTTTTTCGCCGGCTACGGCTGCGGCGTGGGATTAATCATGATGTTCAGTCTGGGGCTGGTCTTCATGAGCAAAAGCGTATTCCAAGCGATATTTTAACGCTCCAGGAGCGGATTTTTCATGGGCGCGTCGATCGAACCAACCATCGCAATCTCCCCCGCTTCGCCGCGGGTGGTTACCTGGCGCAGTTTGCTGCTGGGACTGGTGGGCGTGGTGTTTGTCTGCGGATTGACGCCTTACAACGATTACGTGGTGGGCAACACTTATCTGGTGGGCAACTTTCTGCCCATCGGGCTGCTGTTGTACTTCATGCTTTTCATCATGGCGATCAACGCCCCGCTGCGGTGGCTTAGCCCGCGTCATGCCTTGGGCGGCGGCGAACTGTCCGCGGCCCTGGTGATGGTGCTGGTGAGCTGCGCCATCCCCTCCAGCGGCCTCATGCGTTACCTGCCCTCGGTGCTGGTGAACATCTGGAACAATTCGGCGGCCAACGGCGATTATCAACGCCTGCTGCGACAGTTGAATCTGCCGGATTGGATTTTTCCAACCATGGCGGGCAAGGATGTGTTGGCAAAAGCCAGTGATCCAGTGGTGCGCGATTTTGTCGGACGCACCTGGGTTGAGCAAAATACCTGGTCGGCGCATTGGAATGCGGTGCCTTGGGCGGCGTGGCTGACGCCGGCCTTAACCTGGGGCGCGCTGATGGCGTGTATATGGGGGGCGCTGCTTTTTCTAAGCGTTATCGTGCGTCGGCAGTGGGTGGAAAATGAGCGTTTGGCCTTTCCTCTGGCAACGGTTTACCTGAATCTGATCGAGGAGCCGGAAAAGGGCAAGCTGGTCAACAAGCTACTGCGAAGTCGCTTGTTCTGGATGGCCTTTGGCGCGGTCTTTTTCATTCATGGCTTTAACGCCCTGCACGTTTACAACACCAAGTTGTGGCCGGAAATTCCCATCAGCTTCAACTTCTGGAATCTTTTCACCAGTCCGCCGTGGAATTTTACCGAATGGGGCTTCCGCAGTTCCATGATCTATTTTTCCATTGTAGGTATTGTGTTTTTCCTGCAATCGAAGGTGGCGTTCAGTCTGTGGTTTACTTACATATTGCTGCAACTGGTGAAGATGTCCCTGGGCACCTACCAGGCGGAACTAACGTATGCCATGCAGCAGGATCAGATGCTTGGCGGATATACGGTTTTCGCCTGCATCATCCTGTGGATTGGGCGGCATCACTGGGCCTTGGTGGTGCGGCAAATGTTTTTCCGCGCCCGGCCCACCGATCCGCAGGGACGCTATCTGCCGTACAGTTTGGCCGGCTGGGGGCTGGTGGTTTGCCTGCTCGGGATCGTGTTATGGCTGAAGTTGGCCGGGGCCACGGTGATGGGCGCGGTGGTGCTGGTGCTGATGCTCTTTTTGCTCTACCTGGTTGTTGCCCGCATCCTGGCCGAAACAGGGCTGATTTTTATCCAGGCGCTGATGTCACCCACGCGCCCCTGGCTGTACATGCTCAACAGCTTGCCCGGCACCACCAGCGCGCAGACCAGCCAGCAGAGCTACTTTTTGAGCAATGTCATCGGTTTGATTCAGGTACATGACCAGCGCGAATCGATGGCCGGATTTTTGCCCCAGGCCTTGCGTATCACCGACAAGGCATACGATCAGGGTCAGCGGAAAGGCACGCCGGGGCTGGGACTGATTTTGTCGCTGATTCTGGCGATGGGCGTGGGGTTTTTGGTATCGGGCGCGTCGATGTTGTACGTGGAATACAATCATGCCTCGACGCTGGGAAAACATCCTGAAAATCCGATCAATAACTATCCGGGCAATTCTGCCCTCAACGGCACGGTGATGGATCCCTCGGTGCGGTACTTGGACGGCATCGGGCCGTCGGAAAATCACAATCGCTGGAAATCGCTGGTTACCGGGGCGGGGATCACGTCGTTTTTGGGCATCATGCGCCTGCGCTTCGTGAACTGGCCGCTGCACCCGGTGGGCTACCTGCTGGTGTACTCCTACCCGATGCAAAAAATCTGGTTCAGCATCATGATCGGCTGGCTGGCCAAGATGTTCATCGTGCGATTTGGCGGAAGCACGCTGTATCGCCAGTCGTTGCCGTTTTTCTTTGGCTTGATCGTCGGCGAGGCCGGAGCAGCCGCTTTCTGGCTGATTGTCAGCCTGCTGCTCAATGCCGCGGGATTGCCCTTCCGTCCGATTTCATTGTTGCCCGGCTAAGCGGAAAGGGATCATGCGACCGATCGTGGCCTGGCAGGGATGGAGATTGAGGCTTCCGCCGCGTTGGGGACCGCTGAAACTCGAAGGCGATTGGCGGGAGGGTTATGCCCTGTTTGCCGACACCGGACGTCCCAAGCTGGGGGTTCGCTGGACGACCCTGAAGGCCAAAGCGGCCGAGGGAGCGATTGAAAAGCGCTTTGGCCAGGAACTTGGCGTGCTGGCTGCGCAGGCAACACGGGCTTATTCGCCGCCGGGCCTATGGCTGCACGGACGGCTGTACACCGACCCCTCGCCGCCGGGACGGGATGTGTGGCTCGGCTACAGCCCGGCGTCGGGCAGAATGTTGGAGCTGGTGTACCAGGTGCGGCGGCGCGACGGGGCCATGGCCGGGGCACTTTTGCCGAGCTTGGGTGATGAGAGCGAAAATCCACTGCTTCCCTGGTCGATTTTCGATTTCAGTTGCCAGGTAAGCAACCCCATGCCGCTAAGCGAGCAGCGACTCAACGCCGGCGACATCACCCTGGGGTTTGGCGACCGGCGCCGGGGTGTAACCATGCGGCAAATATCCGTCGCCAGCGTGGCCTTGCGGCGGATGCCATTGGACCAATGGCTTGCGGCGCAAATGAGGCTGCGCAAGCGGAACTACCGTCCGGCGGGGTTACTGCGAGAAGGATCGTTAGCGGTGGCCCTGGGCCGCTTTAGCGGTCTGGAGGGGCAGTTGCGGCGGCGGCGGCGGTTTGGATTTATGCGATGGATTGCGCCGCGATTGTGGGCGGCGGCGGCGCATGATCCGCAGCGCGACCGCTTGTACCTGGTGGAAGCGACGGACGAACAACTGTTGCGCCAAACTGCGGCAACCATCGGATGGGCCCAAAAGGTAGGCGCGAGCGACGTGTTGGTGTAAGAGAGAGAATGTGCCAAAGAAGAAACCGAAAATGACGGTGGAGCAGTCGCTGGCCGTTCGACCTTTGCGCGCCGTTGAGGCGACGGTGCAGGTGCGCGACGATGAAACGGCGACCTTGACGGTTCCTCTGAAACAATCACGCTGGACGGGCTGGTTTTTTAAGATGCCCGACGGCGCGCATAAAAAATTTGAGTTGGATAAGCTGGGGCTATTTGTGTGGAATCACTGCGACGGCAAAACCAGCGTCAAGCAGTTGATTCGCAAACTGGCCCGGCAATTTCAGTTGAACGAGCGCATGGCCGAGGTCAGTACCATTCAGTTTTTGCGGACGCTGGGTCGCAAGGGGCTGATCGCCATGAGCCTTCAGTCGGTGCGGGAGCAACCAGAGGGAAAGTAGTCGATCATGAACAGTGCATCACCCTCCAAACAATCCCAGGTTCAGCGGCAAATATCCCTGCCGATGAGCAAGGCCGTGGAAATCGCATACAAAAGCATCCGTCAGCGGCTCAGCCGCAGCTTGCTGGTTACCAGCGGCATTGTGCTGGCGCTGGCGTTTTTGATGTACATTCAGGTAAGCGACGCCATGCTGGGGGGCCTGCGTAACTGGATGCGCACGGCACCGCAATCACCGCAATTTTTGCAGTTACGCCAGCGGGCGGCACAACTGGAACAGCAGCAAGACGCCTTGGCGGTGGCGCTGGAGAAAAAA
>JBBQBE010000014.1:0-51106 GCA_038317225.1 Tepidisphaerales bacterium
GCCAATCGTGATTCTTTCGAATTCGCGGTGTTTCTGCATGACTGACATGCACCGGTCGTTGTCAGGCAGCGCAAGATCGTGATCTTTTAAGCGTTTTCCTGAAGGGAAATCATGTTTTGGCGTTAACCGAATGGCATTCGGTCAAAAGCCATTTTGCCCGCCTCTACATAAATGTTGCCGAATCTGCGTCAATCAGGGCATACAGGCTTATGACCCGAATGCAATTCGGTTAAGCGTGTTTCGTGGTTTTTCCGCTTGAATCCTACTGTTTTCTCGGGCAAGTCAAGTAAGAATACGGCTTGCCCCGCCGGCGGATGGCGCGGGGCGCGCTTCGGCCGGGGCGGTGCAGGTTGACCACCAATCGTTCCACCCCCTCCAGGCCCAGGGCCAGCGTGACCAGCGGCGGGAGGAGCCGGTCGCGCCAGTGATGGCCGGCCTGGCGGCGGATATCCTCGAAGGCCGACAAGAGCGGCGGTTGATCCACACCCCAGCGGCGCAGCCGGGCGACGGCGGAACAAATCGACATGGCCATCCGTGGCTTCCTATGGGTGAGGCGGGTACACCTGTATATGACCGACGGGAATTTCTCGGCCGTTGCGGCAGATATTTCGGCCCTGAACCCGGATGGGTTCCTCATTGATGCCCCCAGCGTGGACCTGGAGTTTCTGGTGTCGGTCGCCGGCAAGGACAAGGTGTACTGCACCGGCCCGTCCCCGGCCATGTTCGCCAACGGCTCCCCGGCCGACATCCGCAACGAGGTGAAGTGGCTGGCGGATATTGCCCGCAAAGACCTGCCGCGATTCTTCTTCCAGGGGCTGGCAGGATTTATGGTCCCCGGCATCAGCACCGAGAATGTCGCTGCCTATTATGATGCGTGTCTGAATTATGGCTTACGGCGACCTGTAGTGAGATCCATATGAGTTTTACAGTTACAGCGCAGCAGAAGCAGCAGTACCACCAGCAGGGCTTCTTTATGACTCCCCCCTTGTTTGATCCGGAATTTACACAAAAGGTGAGCGACGAGTTTGACCGCTTGTGGGTCTCGGAGACGGCACGGGCAGGCGGTCCTTACCAGGACACCCAACCCGCCGGCGAACCGGGTTTCATGATCTCGATCGCGATGCGCAGCCGCATCCTTGGGGAGGTCTTTCGTCAGGAGACGTTTCTGGATGTTTGGCGAGGCCTGCTCGGTGGCAATGCCGATCTGAATTACGACCAGATCGTCATGAAACAGCCGGAATCGGTGACCAACCGGTCCAGCTACGAGTTCGCCTTTCACCAGGACAACTACTACGCCTTACGCGGCGGTGATGGACAAAACTGGGATGAGGCGATCTATCTCGACAACCATCGCGCCTACCAGGGGTGGATGGCCTTCAGCGAGACGACGTTGGAAAATGGCACGCTCTTCGTGGTGCCCGGCACGCATCGCTTCGGGTTGCTGGAGCACAACCGTGAGGGCAAGAGGGGCTTCGATTGCGCTGTGGACCCGCACGTGGATGTGGCTAAGAAAATCCCGGTGCTGCTGCAGCCTGGGCAACTGCTGGTCTTCTCCGGATTGCTTCCGCACGGCAGTGGATTGAACCGCTCTCCCTCGGCCCGCAAGGTGATGCAGTTCAGCATCTCAGAACCCGGCGGCCGACCGGCACCCTTTGCACGTCCACTGCTGCGTAATGGGCGCTGCGTGATGGCGTAAGCGGCACCCGGCCATGGCGTATAAAGCTTTGACACTGATCTTGCCAAAAAGGGCCTACTCAAGCGCGACGTCATCGGCCATGCCCCGGGCAAAACGGCCGCCATGTGCCGGGCCTTTGGGAAGTACCATTGGGACATAATTTCGCGGCAATAGATCGCACTAGAGCAGTTTCATTTGTCATATAGCTTTACTGCTGTCCAAGATAATCTGATTCGTCGATAGTACCCTCCCGTTTTCGGTTCTATTTAAGTTGATTTACCGTCATTACATTTGAGGTTTCCTCCCGGATGCAGTCCAGAATGATTAGGCAAATAGTTTAGTTGCGCCAGCACTGGCGGCGGGTCCGGCGGCCCGAATGGCTGGTTGAGCCAGTGCCACAAATCGCGATAGGTCAGCAAGACCATTCGGAACATCGCCGACAGATTGGACAGGCTCCATTCGAAAAGGCTCTTCATCTGCATGAACTTCAGCAGCAGTATCGCGATCAATGCTGTCCAAAGCTGGATGCGGACTGCGTTCTCGCTGGTGCCCACGAAGGTCTTGACCTTCAGGTTCTGTTTCAACGCCTTGAAGAACAGTTCGATCTGCCAGCGTTCCTTATACATGGCCGCCACCGTGCTGGCAGCGAAGTGCATGATCTTGGTCAAGAGCACGATCTCCCGCTGATGCTCTTCATCCCAGACCACCACCCGGCGCATTGGCTGCGGGCACTTCTCTTCCGCTCCCACGCCGTTGAAAGCGATGATCGGCCAGCGTGCTCTTGGCAGCCGCGCTACCCAGTCCCAGATGCACCAGTTTCTCGGTGGCGGTGGCCAGTCCGCAGCAAATCTCACGAAGCGAATCAGCCCCGGCCAACTGGCAGAACCCCATCGAAACAAACTGATCCCAGCAGGTGAACCCCTTGGCCCCCGCCTCCGCCTTACGCTCCTTGATCGCACGCTCGAAGGCGTTGCAATCGACCAGTGAAAGAAGTTGCAAAAGCAACTGGCTACATTTATCATGCAGCGTACTCAGGTTTGTTGGTAAGACAGCGATTCAACGCCGCCTGGGTGCTATTTCACAACCATTCTTGCCGCAAACCGGAGCATTCTCGAACTTTAACCGAAATCTATTTTGACAAGAACATGAATAAATACAAGATCGCAGTTGCGTACTATCCCGAACACCGTCCTGAGTCAACGTGGCAGGACGATCTTCGCTTGATGAAGTCGCACGGGTTCGAGATGGTCCGGGTGCTGGAGTTTGCCTGGAGCCGTATGGAACCCAAGGAGGGGAGATACGACTTCCGCTGGGTGCATCGCTTTATGAAGTTGGCCACCCAGGAGGGTGTGCAGGTGGTGCCTTGTACGCCGACGGCCGCTCCTCCGGCGTGGCTGACCCACCATTATCCTGAAACCCTGGCGATGGATCCTCAGGGGCACCGGGCGCACCATGGTGCCCGAAGGCATTATTGTCCCGCATCAAAGACTTACCGGAATTTCTGCCGTCGCATAGCGCGCAAGATGCAAAAAGAACTGGGCGGGTATGCCAATGTTGCTGCGTGGCAAATCGATAACGAACTGGGATTCAACCGCACCTTTAGTTCGGAAGCTGATGCGCGTTTCCGTCAGACGATGAAGAAGAAATACGGTACGCTTGCCAAGCTGAACGAGGCTTGGGGCGGAGCATTCTGGAGTGTTGATTTCTCGGAATGGGAGCAGGTGGTTGTGCCCAGAGCAAATTCCCCGGAGGGCGCATCGCACCTGTCTCCGGAGATGAGCCTGGAGTCATGCCGTTTCTACTCGGACCTCATGGTCGACTTTGCTCGGGAACAGAAAGAGGCGTTGCGCGCAGCGGGATGCAAGGTGCCGATCTCAACCAATATTGCCGGTATGCATTTTGACCACATTGACCACTGGAGTCTGACGGAAGAGATGGATTTCGTGGGTTTCGATATTTACCCGTTCACTACTACCCTGCAGGCGTCGGCCATGGCGCACGACTTTGCCCGCAGCGTGAAAAAGGGTCTGCCCCACTGGACCTTTGAAAATGGTGTGGAGACCCCGCCGGGAAGCGAGGTGCCCACCGCATTGGCGGCGCTGGCTCGTGGTCAGGTCTGTCACACAATCTTCCGCTGGGACAGTTGCCCGTTCGGTCACGAGATGGATTTACAGGGCATCCTGAAGTGGAGCGGTAAACCACGGGCCAAGCTTCGGGAGATCAGGCACGTACGGCAGGTTTATGATGCGGTCCAATCCTTGGATTTGCCCCCGGTGAGTGCGCCAGTGGCAATTGTGTTTTCGTTCGACAATTACTGGACCGCAGCGCGTTACTATGGCAATTACTGGTCGGAAGTCATGGCTTACTATGATGCGCTGTTTGCCTTGGGGATCAGCGCTGACATCCTCAAGCCTGGCGACGACATGAGCAGGTACGCCGTGGTACTGGCCCCGGGGCTGATGATCCTAAGCGACGATGAACTGGAGGCGTTTCGCCAATACGTGCGCGAGGGTGGAGTGCTGGTTGCGGGAAGAAAGAGTTTCAGCAAACTACCGTCCGCATCCTATCGTCGATGCGATCACCCGGCATTAACGGACGTATTCGGGATGTGCGTCGATGAAACGATGACCGACCGGGATTACAACAGTCTGGATCACAGCCTGTTCACAGGGCCGTTTCCCAACATTTCCTGGAAAGTGACTGGGACCAAGGGTATGCCCGCTTCCCGGACGCACGGCTGGCATGAATCATTGGAACTGGCCGGGGCCGAAGTCCTCTATTCGTATGCCGAGGGGTGGTTTGAAGGCTGCCCACTGGCCACGCACAATCATTACGGAAAAGGCACGGCGTACTATATGGGGTCAATGCTCGATTCCCAGGCGACGGCACAGTTCATCCGTCACGCGCTCGATGAAGCCGAGGTAGGCCCTCTGGTTCACATGCCTCACGGGATACAACTCGTACGACGCGACAAATGCTGGTTTATCACCAATCACACACCGCACCCTACAACGCTGAAATTACCCTGTGATGCGAGGACAATTCTCGGCACAAAGGTAAGCAGGCGTTCGTTGGAACTCCCTGGGTGGGGCTATGCCATCGTTGAGGTGAAAACAGCCTAGCCCATAGGGCGGAATATGGTCATTCCAATATGAATATTCCCCACTGCGATGTTTGCAGCGCTGCTTAGCAGATCGCTGACGATGACCTGTCCTGGTTGAACAGGTATGAACGCCGCTCCGTTAGCATCCCGCCAGCATTGCTGAAATGCACGCCCGGATTGCCACGCAGCCTGATACGAACCCCGTGTTGCCACCAATGGTGCAATGCCATACAACTTCTCCTTGTGAATAGTACGCCGATGATCTCAGTTGCATGCGACTACCTCCCGGCGCTGTGCCAAGAATAGTGGTTGCGATTCAGTAAGATCGCTTCCAATCATATGCTGAGCGAAACAAGTGCCTTGGGCATTTTTCGGTTGCGCACCGCTTCAAAAGCATCGTTAATACGGGTCAGCGGATAAGGATTTTGCAGATCATACCAAAGCGAGGTATCGAGTTTGCCGCGAAGGACGAAATCGCACACTTGCGCATGCGTTTCCGCTTCGTCGTACTCGCCACAGCATTTGATGGTGATCGCTCCGCGCGCCGCCATGGGATTGAGCGTGATTTTGCCAAAATCATCAAGGCCGTAGATGGCATAGGTTCCGCCCGGCCGAACACACCCGAGCGTCTTGTCGGCAACGCCGGCCTGCCCAACGGCGTCAATTACCAGATCAAATCCGTCCGGCTGATACTTGCCTAGTGCGGCCGTCAAATCAACCTGTTGGTAGTCATAGTACTGATGTATGCGAGCCTTGCTGCAAGCCGCGTCCGCCAGTCGGGCCGAACCAACCATAGCCACGCGGGCAGCGCCAAGATTCACCGCATGAGCGGCAAATGAAAGCCCGTTGCCGCCGGAGCCGATTACCAACACGCTCTGCCCGGCCTTGCAACCCAGACGCAACAGATAAGACAGTGTCTCGCGCCAGGTGATAACCATTGGCCCAACTCGCGGATCGATGCCATGGGGTAGAATCTGATTAACGCGATAATTTTGCCATTCATGTTGAGGCAATCCGTCGGCCGCCATCGCCCAGTGGTCTTTGGCAATACCAACTTGAGCAAATCCACCCCAAGTCGCGGAAAATTCACCATTGGCATCGCCCGGTGTACCCACTCGAGTAACCAGGTCGCCAATACGGTAATGTCTTACCTTGGATCCCAGTTTAGCCACTTTTCCGACAGACTCATGACCCAGCACTGTCGGCAATTTCCCCGTCCACGGGAACGTGCCGGCAATAATGTGCCCATCGGTGCCGGTGCAGGTGGCCCCGAAGATCAATTCACACAGTACGTCGTAATCGCCGACCACAGGATCTGCAATATCCCGAACCACCAGCTTGCCTGACGCTTCAACCATCGCAGCTTTCATATTCGTAAACTCCAGTTAGGAACTCATCAGCGACAATGACATAAAAAATGTCACAATTACGCTTGCCCCGGCCCCTTGTAACAACTCGGATTCCCAATCAGCCAACCCAGCCCCAACGGCTCCCCGCACGGCCGGTAGGGGACACTTTGAGCGATCTCATCCAAGCGATGGATAAGATCCTGCGGCAAAGGCCCTTTATCAATGGCTGCCGCATTGGCATGCACCTCCTCGGTCGACTTGGAGCCCATCAACACACAGTGCACCACCGGGTTGGAGATCACAAATCGCATCGCCATCTCCGGCACGGAAATGCCACTCTCATCGGCCAATGCGTAAAGCTTACGGAATTGTTCCCGACGCGCGGGGCTTAGCCAATAGGTACTTTCACTAACAGCGCCTGCAAACTTTCTGGCGAATACTCCCTGTTGCAGCGGAGAGCCGACGATGATTCCCATGTTGTGTTTCTTGGCGACAGGGAAGATCGTATCGGCTGCCTCACGCCACAGAAGACTGTAGTTATATGCCGTCAGCACCACATCAAATTTTCCGCAATCCATCACATGTGCCATTTCATAGACGGTTGTTCCGCCCAACCCGATGTGCCGGATGATCCCCTGTTTCTTCAGGTCTTCCATCAACTCCAGCACGGGGCCATTAATCTCTTGCCAGTTGGTCCACCAGTCATACTGCCCTGGCCGGTCGGGCTCGTGAATCATGAGGATGTCGATGTGCCCGCGCCCAAGCAGGCGCAGACTCTCGTCAACTGATTGCATCAGGCAGTCTTTATCCTGGGGCTTGAACGGCTGCGGCCGCCCCCCCAGTTTTGTAGAAATAATGACCGGTTGCTTTACCTCCGCCAACGCCTGACCAAGCACTTCTTCGCTGTTGCCATAGCCCGGCGCGGTGTCGATGTAGTTGACCCCCAACGCCACCGCGTCTTTCACAGCCCGCCTGGCCTTTTCCAGATCGGTGGCAAACGATGCCACGAAAAGTCCCCCAAACGCCAATTGGCTCACCTGCAATCCCGTACGACCTAAAACAACACTATTCATGTTACACTCCTATAGGACATATTTATTGAATACCGCATCGGCGATAAACACTCTAAATATTTGGGTATTGGTTATATTTCCCGACTTCCGTAGTATTACAGACATTGTGTGCCAATGGCTAAAAGGGTCAAAAGCCATTTTCGCCAGTCGCAGCATAAATGCCCCCGGATGCGCGGCAATCAGGGGATAAAGGCTTATGACCCTTTTTCTGCGTTATGACCTTTCTTCTGCGTTGTTTGAATCGCCAGACCAGACCTGGCGGTCGAACTGGGTGACGGCACCGGTATCGAGCACCCCATGGGATTTGCCGCTACTGCGTATTAAGGCTTGCGCAACGGATTTGCGAATGACCTCGCGAGTTTCAAGCAGCCTCGTCCTGGGACGGATTTTATACAACGGCTCCATCAGGTAATCCCTATTCTAATGCCAGCGTCGTTGTAATATCAGAGTGCCCCACTGACCCGGGGATAGTTCCGCCTCGGTCGGCAGGTCCGCCGTCACATTCGTCAGCGGATTAAACAGGTATGAACGGCGAAGCGTCAGCATCCCCCCGTCGTTGGCGGACAATACACCAAAATCGCAGCGAAGTTTCAGGTCATTGGCAAAGGTAACGCCAAGCAGGGCAAGGGGTATCTTCGCTTCAGCAATGTAGCCGCGGCCGGTGGGCTTGAATGCAACATCAACACCGCTCAATTGCGTGACCGAGTCCATAAAGATGCTGCGCACAGGCGACTTGAATTCCATCTTCTCCGACGCCGGCGATCCAGGAACCACCGGACGGTAAAGCATGACCGATGGCTTCCCGGCCGTCGGAGCCATCAACAGGCGCAGATCGCCGGGAACCGGCGATGTTCGCTGCGGCTCTACAGGCCCCAGCATCAGGTCCACCGCAGCGCCCTGCTTAAAGAGTGTTTTCATATCCTGGCCGGCGTTCTGCATAGGCGTTTCGTCCAGCACCTCGTATGAGACGTAGAGGTTTGTGGTATCGTTCAGCACCGCCAGCGTGGCAACGAGCTGCTCGCCCATGCGGATTTCCCGGCGCGCAACGGCATACCAGTCGGAAAGATTCCCGTCGATCTTAATCCCCGACGACGCATACGAGAGCTGCTTGGCGACAATCTCGCGAGCTTCCTTCGGGGCACCCGTGGCGTTCGTGGCGGGAGTGAGACTGCGCGGCTGCAGTTTCACCGTCTCGGCGTCAAATCGCCTGATGCCGTCCCAACCGGTAACCCGGCACACCTGGGCCGAGGTGTGGCCAAACAAGTAGCGCACCACGCCGTCGTCCTGTTTGCCAAACCACCCACTGAACGCTTCTGAGAACATGGTGGAATTGGTCCAGTCCACGCCCTTCTCGACTTTGTCGCCCCAGCCCGTCTGAGGGCTGCGGGTGTCCCTGAAAAGCGAACTGATGAACAGGCCGTCTTCCGTGAACAGGAACGCCTGGCCCATGTTGCCATGAGTTGCCACCACATGCCCGATTTCTTTTCCGGCATCGATGGTCCCGGCAAAGAGGATTTCACCGGCCGTCTGCCCATTGGCCGGCACCGGCCCCTGCATTGATCCATGAACACCCGGCCAGCGAAACGGATAGCTGGCGACGCGATTGCCCTTCATGTCGGTAAACACGTAATCGCCCGCGAAGAAATGTCCGGCCATCTCGAACGTCCTGCCCGGCACGGTCGCGATCAGGTGTTCGCCAACGCGAATCATTTCCCCATACGCATCGGCCAGTTTTTCCGCCTTGCTCACGTCGTAGATCGGCGTGCCATCTGCCAGATAACGCACTGGCCGGATCGCCAGGCCTTCGACGTAGAACGTCAGGTCCTGACCGATCAGGTAAGACATCTGGTAGAAGAAACTCGTCTGCCCGGTCGCAAACGGAATCGGCTGCATCTCCTCCGGCTGAATGATCTCATCGCCATTCAGATCGGACCAGAGCGACAGAGCCTTGGCATTGCCATTAACGACCGGAAATGCTGCCGACCTCACGGAGGAGCCAATCGCCGCAACCGGCCGATAGTCTCCATCCCGCTCAAGGTACAGCACGGGATAGGAAGCCGCCTGCGCCAGGTACTCATGCATCCTGCCGCTGGCATTGGAACGCAGCAACGTTGGCCTGAAGAAAAACGCCCCCGGCGTATTGCCCTTGTAATAGGAATCCGCAAGGCCATTGGCCACGGCAAAAGCCGACGTGGCCTTGGGCCCGGAGGAGGCGTAGCGAATGGGCTTGTAATCCTGCGTCTTGGCGGGATCGATTTTCCAGATCAGATTATAGCCGAACGCCAGCGTGGGATCCTGGTTGTGCAGGGTGCAGTTCCAGGCGCCGTACTGCGTGTTTCCCACGTAGTCGGTGCTGCATTTCCCGTCGGCACCCCAGATGCTTATCCGGCGCGGCTGGCCTGTTTCGGCCGCCCACACGCGGCCATCGGCTCCCACCGAAATCGACACCACTCCATGCAGCGCATCGCGATCATACGCGAGCGCCTGTTGCCCGCCCTGGGTGCCGATGCGACGCAGCAGTTTCATCTCCGGTGAATAAACCTTGATCTGCTGATCGGCGCCGACGTCCATCACGTACAGGTTGCCTTTGGCATCCGACGCGATCGGGCCGCACTTCTCGATCCCCTCCAGTGCAATGGGCGTGCTGTGGCCGTCCTCGCCCAGGCTTATCAGCCCGCCGTCGGTTGCCAGCAGCAGTTGATCACTGCCGGAAAACGCGATCCCATTGGGAACCGATGGCTTTTCGAGCGTGATCACCTCGCCAGTCCGGCCGGACTTCTTGTCGAGCATCGCAAACTGGAGCGGCCGCTCGCCGTCGGCCTTTGCCAGCAGCATCGCCGCCTTATTCTTCCCAACCGCCAGTCCGACAACCTGCTGTTCAAACGATAGCTGCGACACAGCCCCCGCGGGGCGTTCAAACCCGGCGTTCGCGCCCGTCACCGCATTCATCCGCATGACGGTTTTGTCATTCAGCGCGATCCAGACGAGATCTCCATCCGCAGCGGACGCCGTGGCGCCATCCCAGCCCCGGCGGAACCCCCAGACCTTGCGCCCCTTGGAGTCAATCGCAAATACGCCATCCCCGCCTTCGGCCACCGCTCCGCCAACAACCGCCGACCACTTCCCGCCGGACGTTGCCGCCACGGTGGAGGGAAATTGATGATCACCGCCCCAGTCGCCGTTGGCGTATCCTTGCCAGGGCGGGGTGCCCGGCGAATACCATGCATAATCAAACTCCGCGCGCAAACCAACCAGTGACAATCCCCGCACCTTGTACGTCCCGGCAGGCAATACGTTGCCGTAATCATCACAGCCATTCCAGGGGATCGTCAGTTTTTGCGGAGCATTGGATGCGGGGTTGCCGCCGAAGCCGGTTACTTCCGCCATGCTCGCCAAGTTGCGCACGCGCACGCCCTGCTGGTCATCAATCGCCACCGTCACCAGTTTATGCCCCGCAGGAACCGTCACGTAGACCATAACATCCCGGGAAGGATCCGTCTGGACCGAAACCCAACTGAAGTTATGGCCTTCCCATTTACCAACCTTCTGTTCGTCGGCGGCCATTGCTGTCGCGCAAAACAGACACATTAGCACCCAACAGAAACCGCATGCGCTAATACCGAACAACGTTTTCTCTGTCCATCTACCTGCCATATCAACACACTCGCTTCCAGTCCCAGATTCCTACCGATACCATCGCTGACCCACCAGATGTACACGATTCCCAGGCCGTCTTATTGCGGCCCCGGCTCAAACTTGCCTTCATTGATCAACAGTTCCGTATTGGCATTGCCATCGCCCCAGGGAGAGTTAATGAGGCGAAAACGGATCGTCTTGGATCCCTCCGGAAGCGCGATGCGCAGTTGCTTCAGTAGCTTGCCGCTTCCATTGTCCAGTTTTAGCCTCGTCTCCTCCACACGATCCAAGCGCTTGTCATCGACAAGCACATCGAAGGTGAACTGCTGGTTGGCATCGCCCCACCATTGAAATCCTCGCGGGTCATCCGTCACGTACAGCTTGGCCGTGAACGTCTTTGCATCAGCGGGTATCGAATAGTCCACCCAGTGATAGAAGGTCGTTCGTCTGGCCCAAAGCCCCACACCGGTCATGAAATCGCCGCCGACCGCAAAATAGTCGGTCATCCCGCTGCTGTATTTTGTATCCTTGGGAAAGGCGAATTCTTTGGGAGGTAAAGATGTCACAATCTTGATCTCTTTAGGCCAGATGCCTCCCTGATTTCCGGCCGACATCCAATCGCAAATTCCTGGTCCATATTTCAGATCAGGAAGGTCGGCATGCTTTTCGGTCCCCCATTCCTTGGCGACCGGTGTAAGGTCTGTTAACAGTACGCCCGCCGTAATCGGCTTGCTCGTCGGCTGGGCCGAGGAAGTTGCGGCCGATTTTTCCTGCTGGGCCAATACAACCGACCCAAAACTTACCAATACCGCCAGAGACACAATTTGAAACCATTTCATAACCATCCTGCCTTTCATAATTCTATAAGATCAACGGCCAGTCCACGTTGGGCCGACCGATAAGCTCCAAAAACAACCTTCATCGTGCCGAGATTATCCCTGCCACTGCTGACCGGATTCATTCCTTCGTTAACGTCCGCCGCCATGCGAAAACTACTCCTGATCCTCAACGCCATCTTGAAAACCAACCCCCGCTGGAAGGAAATACCATACGCCGAACCCAACGCTCTAAACGCTTGACTTTTGTCACAGCCGCTTTAAATACGCCACTTTGAGACTTCGAGAATTACGGACGGCTATTTAGTTGCAGCCTCAATATGGGTCGTTGCGCGAGGGAACTCTTCCATCCCCAACCCCGTTAAGAACGGTCACACGCTGAACTTCGCCGTGCCCGTCCATATAAATGCAAACGGCGCGGGTTCGATTCTGATGAACCGCCTGTGGCCCGCTTATCTCACTGGACGGAGCCGCACCCGATGGCGAGAAGTAAAAGTAGAGCTGTTCCATCCGGTCGGCCATCATCACGGTCGCGCTGCCTCCGCCGGTCACCTGGGTCATCTTTCGCGCCGGTCCCCTCCCGCCGTAGTAGTAGTTCCAGATGAAGGCGGATTCCACCTTTTTTCCACTTGAGTTGGCGGACGTGTAACGTGTTTCACCAAAGTAGACCAGGTTGAAGCCGTAGTAACCCACCTCCCCGAACTATGCATTATAGCGGATACGATTGAAGTTGCCCCCCTCTTCCGGCGTGGTTTCCGGACACTTCCAGACTTCCTTGCTCTTAAGGTATCCCAGCCGGAAAAGGATGCTGTCTGGGGTCGCCTTAGCGCCGCCGGGGAAAAAAGCGGGGTCTGCCCCAGTGGGGAACATCTGTTGCAGCCCTGCCCCGTCCTGGGCCTCGGGGCTGCTGCTCCGCGCAAACGTGAAGAAGTTATTCCCCGGAGCCCGGTCGTCATGCTCGTTGGCGAACATCAAAATAGCGATCGCGATCTGCCGCTGATTGCTCATGCATTGCGTGACCCGTGCTTGTGCCCGTACCTTGTTCAGCGCCGGCAAAAGCATTGAAATCAGCAACGCGATGATGCCGATGACGACCAGCAACTCGACGAGGGTAAACGCTTTACGATTTGACATACTACACCTCTATCTTTTGGGCAATCCGCCGGCGGGCTTTTAGATTGCCGCCTTCAGACCGCTTGGTTTGACGGCCCTTGGAAAAGCCAAACGTCCCGAGAGGCCGTCATACCTCGGAATCGTCCTACATGGCCCGGTCGACCAACGCCCGAGCCGACACCTGTCCCCCTGCTTCAACCAATTCATTGCCATAACCAGCCGACTGCGTCGTTTCCCATACCGCGGGCACCAACGTCATCGGCGGCACTTTTTTCCCCTGGCGCAATTGCCCAACATATTCCGTGCAGATGCGCATAAATTCCGCCGCATCAAATCCCAGCCGGGAAATGGCCAGCCGATATCGGCTGGCATCCGGGAAATTCCCGTGCGCCACCACCCGCAGATCATCAGGAACGCTCACCCCCATCGTTTCCAGGCCGGCCAACACGTGAGGCACCAGGTGATCGTCCATAATGATCAATCCATCTGGCCGTTCGGTTTGATGCTGGTTCATCAGCAATTCCGTCGCCTCCTGCGCCCATTGCGGAACCCTCAGATCCAGCCCCAGATTCCAGTAGGAACGGGTGGTCATGCCCGCCTCGCGGATCTGGCCATTCATGTATTGCTGATCCGCACGCGTCTGATTAGTTCCCCAAATTACCGCTACTCTTGTGCATCCATTGATCATGAGATGCTCGACCGCCCGATCCATCAGCGAATGCCAGTCTGGATAAACCGCCGCATCAATCCCACTCATTGAGCCAGCCATGATAGCCACCCGCGGGATCCCCGGCGTGGTAAGAATTGGCGTCGACAGAAGCTCATGAGGCGAGGCGGCGAAAATCAGCCCCGCCACGCAGTGCTCTTGCACCTCTTCCACCAGCCGCCGGTAATCTTCGCTATCGTTATTTCCCGACAGCCCATAGAAAAAGGTGATCCGCTGACTCTCATCCATCTGGCGATCTATTTTCTCCGCCTGACGAGCCAGCACTGCCCAGAATCTCGACCAGTGGTTCTCGCCGGGATGGGCGGGAAATACCATTCCATACCGACATAAATGTGGAGGATTTTCAACTACAAAAGTTCCCGCTCGCCCCCTGGCCCGCACAAACCCCGCCTCAACCAGCTCGTCCAAAGCTCTCTGTACAGTGATCGTGCTGACCCCAAACGACTTTTCCAACTCTTCGCGCGTCGGAAGCCTTCCGCCGGGCGGCAACTCACCGTTAATAATCTGACGCTTAATCCGGCCCAGAACAGCACGCTGTTTGGATACTTGCGGAAGTTGAATGGTTTGATCGGCCATAAGCATTCAGAAAAATACTTTACCGAAACACATTGTACTTCAAAGTATTTGCAGTGTCAATAAAGATTGTCGAAATAAATGAATTACCTTCCATGCTCTCCAATCGCCTTAATTTGCGACCCGAACGCCTCGGGAATAATCCCATCCTTGCTAATCGGCACATCCCAAGTTACTACCCCGCCCGCCCTGACAACATCTTGCGTATAATCGGACACGAATTCACTGGAAAATCGCGGCGTGCCATTCCCCCACCACTGGCCTAGAAAACTCAGCACATGCCACTGACTTTTTCCGATGGTTGACCCCGGACAGACCGACAGATCAAAATCAAGGGGCTAAAAGGGTCAAAAGCCATTTTGGCCCGTCGCAGCATAAATGCGCCCGGATCCGCGGCAATCAGGGGATAAAGGCTTATGCCCTGCTCTGTTTCGACCCCCACCAGCGGCGGTTGGATTCGGCGATCGCGCCCGCTCTGTGGCCTCGGTGGCTTCTGTGGCCAAAATTGAATTTGTAGCCACAAGGAGGGGGCGGAGGTTACACAGGCAGAATGATACAAGGAGGTAATCGCTCCATCTCGATCCTGCCAGCGGCTATGAATCCAGCGATCGCGCCCGCTGATTTCCTGGGATTTGGAGGCGCTGGCCAGCCCAGACTCGCCCTCGAGAATTAGGGTCAAGACAGAGCACTTATGATCCTTTTCTGCTCTGTGACCAGTTCCACTTCTCCCGCACCTTCCGCCGTCTGGTCGGCAAACCCCATTGCGAATATCAGCATAGCGGCGTCAGCGTAACAAAATCCCGGCACGTCTGAGGCTTCGGTTCCTTGCATACATAATTTTCAGAGATTTTCCTTGCAACCGGCAAATCATCGATTATACTCATACCAGTTAAAGTTTTTATATCGGGTACACCATGGCATTATCTGTTACATCACGACCGAGACGAAATCGGACGGCTGATAAACAAGTGCCTGTTCTCACGGCCCTCCGCCGTCAAATTATCGCCGGCGATCTCTCCCCCGGCGACAAAATCCCCACCTGCGACCAGCTCCACCGCCAGATGGGCGTCAGTAAAATGACCGTCCACCGCGTCTTCGACCAACTGGCCCGCGATGGCTTCCTCACTTCCCAAGGTTCCCGCGGCACCTTTGTCAGCGAGCGGCCTCCCCATCTTCACCGCTACGGGCTGATATTTCCCTATCGGCCGTCAGGGGTGAACGTGTGGTCGCGCTTCTATACAGCGTTGGCAGGGGAGGCCAGGAAGATAGAGACCGAACGGAATCTGAAGCTGCCATTTTTCTACGACACAATGAGCCATGTCGATGAGCACGGGGATTATGCCCGGCTCATTCAGAGCGTGCAGTCGCATTGTCTGGCCGGGCTGATCTTCGGGGCCCAGCCGGGGCAATTGCAGGGGACGCCGGTGATGCAAGAGGCGGGTCTGCCACGGGTGGCGGTGATGCATCCCAGCACGGTTCTGTCCGGCGTCAGTTCGGTCTATCCTGATTTGCGAGGCTTCTATGCCCGGGCACTGGAGTGGTTGGCATCGCGTGGCCGACAGCGCGTGGCGGTCATCTCGGTGGGCTACTACTACAACGACCGCCAGTTCATCACGGAACAAGCGACAAAGTTCGGAATGATGACGGGTCCGCAATGGATCCACAAGATACTGACCGGTGATGGCGAAGCGGGGGCCCTGGCGCGGTTGCTGATGCATGGACGGGCTGAGGATCGGCCGGATGGATTGATCATAGCCGACGACAACCTGGTGGAGGATACCACGGCGGGCATAGCGGCGGCGGGGGTGCGAGCGCCGGAGGAACTGGACATCATCGCTCACACTAACTTTCCCAATCCTCCGTCCAGCAGCTTGCCGCTCAAACGCCTTGGCTTTGATGCCCGGCAAGTGTTGGAAGCCTGCATCGAGCGCATCGGCCAACAAAGGCAGACAAAGAAGGAACTCAAGCCGGTGTTGCTGCCGGCGCTATTTGAAGAGGAAATCGGGCAACGCACCGCCGTCATGGCCGAAAGGCATGCGTCGGTTTTGGAGGGGCACACCGCCAGCCCCATCTAAATTGGCGGTAAAACGTCTCGCCTCGCAACCGGTGCCTGAAAACCACCATCGAGGCATAAAATAGGAGGCTTGTTATGAACAAGCTCAATCGTTCTATCGTTCTGGCGTCGGCGGTTCTTGGACTCTCTTTTGTGAGCGCCCAAGCGGCCGTGTTTGACAATTTTGACACCAACTTGGGCAATACGTCCCCCAATTTTAACGGGATTGACGGAACCAAGTGGAGTCAGACCGGCGGCACTGCCTGGCAGCAGTCGGGTAGCCGGGCTCAGTCCGATGTTGGAGGAGATGCGGGGCTTGGAACCCTTCAGTCTGTGCCAATTGCCGTTGGCGCCGACGACCGGATCTCAGTGGACGTGCAGTCAAATGTACACCCGGGCCAGACCGTCGAGGTTTGGGGCGCTAATTCCGGCGGTATCACCAGTGCTAATGCAATCGGCTATCTGTCATATGGCACCGCTGGAGCACGAACCATGACCACCGATGCGCGAGGCTACTCGCACGTTGTCGTCAAGGCTACCGACACCGTCAATGACGGATATGGCTGGTTTGCGATTGATAATGTTGTCACCAGCAGCGCCGCGGCGCGAACGAATTTTACCAACAACAGTTTTGAGAATGCCTTCTCCGGATGGACCACCACCGGAACCGCCTGGAACGTGAAATCCGAAATCGGCGGCTACTATGCTCCCGAGGGCGGAAGTTTCGCTACGTCGCAGGTGACAGAATCGCTGACCGGTACACTTACCTCGCCGGCCATCACCGTCTCTCGGCAATTCCTTACGTTTACCGCCAACGGCTGGGGTGGGAGCGGCACCAGCTTCACTGAGACGGGTAACAACTATTATCTCCTGCTCGATTCCTCAATGACGCCGATTGCCCGGCTCAACAATAACAGCGCTGCCACCTGGACCGATCTCTCCTTTGATCTGCAAGCGCTGGCTGCGGGCAGCACCGTTTATCTTCAGGCCGTGGACGGCCGCGACGGTAGTTATGGCTGGATGGCCTTCGATTACGCCCGCCAGACCGGCACTGCGATCCCCGAACCGGCCAGCCTGGGCCTGCTGGGCCTGAGCAGTCTGGCCCTCCTGCGGCGTCGGCGGGCTTGAATAAGAGTTTGTGACAATTTTCCCGGTGGCGTTCCCCGATTGTGGAACGCCACCGGTTTTGTTTGGAGAAGAAAAAAGGGGACACTAGACATTAATTGCCCATCTGTCGGAAAAAATGTCAGGCGCGCGTCAATTTTAGTATGTCGGGAGAAAAGCTATATCGTCCGACCAGTAAAGTCTAGCGTCCCCGCTCCCACACAAGCCGCGGGGCGTGGCCACGGATTTTTGCATTTTGCACGGGTTCAGCAAATCAGCCTTCATAGCCAATCACCAACCAGGTTTCCCGCTCGGAACCGGGAGAGTGCAAAAATATAGGGTCGAACCGCTCTCGGCGTCTCGGCGACTGTGCGTGAGATGGGTCTTTTCCTGAAAAACCGAAGCTCACGCAGAGCCGAAGAGACGTTGAGTGTTGAGTGAGCATTTGCATTTTTTCAACAATCAACATTCCACGATCCACAATCAAATTGGAGTGTTGAATGTAGATTGTTGATTGTGGTATTTGCATTTTCAACAATCCACAATCGACAATCAAAAGCAATGGCTAAAAGGGTCAAAAGCCATTTTCTCCCCGCGCCGCATAAATGCCCATTGGATCGGCGACAATCTGGGCATAACGGCTTATGACCCTTTTTCTCGTCCTGCCGCAAGGCCGTGGGCAAATCTCCCTCGGAATACCGCCAGAACGCTCTGCACAGTTTCCCCATGACCTGGTCCAAGAATTGACGTCATACGGCGGTGGCGTCACTTTATTATCGTTGGTTTGCTGGCATGACACGATGCGATGCGATGCCGGTGTCGGGTTCCCCGAGACTTGGTCGCCGGGTGGGGGTAGCTTTGGCAGGCGCATTGCGTAAGAATACGCGTGCATGGAGCGACTAACCATTCCCGTTGAATCATGGCGGAACCCGCCGACCGTTTACCCGGCCGACGGGTTTACCTCTGACAAGGTCAAAGGCCTTTTCTTCACAGGCCCACGCTATGCAAAGCATGAAACTCGCCATTTTGCCTGGTATGGCGCGCCCGAAGGGACCGGTCCTTTTCCTGCCATAATGCTGGTGCATGGTGGCGGGGGAACGGCCTTTGCCGACTGGGTGCGAGTATGGGTCGCCCGTGGCTATGCCGCCATGGCCGTGGACACCTGCGGCGGTGTGCCCTGCTGGACGCAAACGCCGTTCTATGCCCCCAACGGCTGGCCGCGTCATGCCCATTCCAGCCCCATGGGCTGGGGTGTGGACTATGACCATCCCGATGCACCACCCGAGGAACAGTGGCCGTATCACGGCGTGGCTTCGGTCATCCTTGGCTCGTCGCTGCTGGCATCGTTTGCGGAGGTAGACGCCCAGCGCATCGGCCTCACGGGAATTTCCTGGGGTGCGGTGCTCGCCTGCATCGCGGCCGGTCTTGATGCGCGGTTCAAGTGCGTGGCGCCAGTCTATGGATGCGGGTTCCTCGGCCGTCGGGAGGTAGGACTGTACCGCGAGCCCGCCCCCGATTCGCCGTTGGTCCAACGATGGCTTCAGCGATGGGACCCAGCGCACTATCTGCCGGCCGCGAAAATGCCCTTCCTCTGGGTCAACGGCACCAACGACTTTGCCTTCCCGTTGCCTTCAACGATGCAATCGGCCGCCGCCCTGGCTGACGCCAGTCAGTTCTCCTTGCCCGTGCGGATGCCTCATGGTCACGGCGGTATCGCCGAACGTGCGGAGGAAATCGCAGTGATGATGGACTGGGCCTTGCGCGACCGCCGCCGACCGCCCATGCTGGGTAAACCTGAGATCCGCGAGGGTGATATTTTCGCCAGCTACTCTGATGCCTCACCGCCCCGGTCGGTGGAACTGGCCTATACCCGTGCAACCGGTTTCTGGACCGACCGCATATGGAACACCGCTGCCGCCAGTTTCAGTGCCGGCAACGCCACCCTTAAGGCGCTCCTTCCCTGCGATACGTCCGCCGCCTACCTGAATGTGACGGACGCCGAGGGGAACCTCTGGAGCACTCGGCTGGTTACGCCCGCTGGCTAAATAAGGCGAAAAAAACCCTATTCTGGAAATTTCAGACATTTTTCTTGACTTGAGGTAAAAAGGACACCATACTAGTCCTAGTAACAGACTGTGTAATACTAGGATTCAATTAACCAATGCCAGTCTTAACCAAACAGCTCGGGCGTCCTTCCGTGCAACGCAAAGCGTTGCTGGAACATCTGCGGGGGGGAATCGTCCGAGGTGCGTTTGCTCCTGGCAGTCGCTTGCCTCGTCGTGCGGAACTGCAGCAGAAGTTCTCCATGAGCAAAGAAACCGTCCAGCAGGCCTTTAACCGCCTGCGGACGGATGGTTTTGTTGAGGTCCGCCATCGCGATGGCACTTTTGTCGTTCCGCGTCCGCCGCATCTTCACCGCTACGGTCTGGTCTTCCCTCATCGACACTCAGACACCCAACCCTGGTCGAGATATCTCACCGCCCTCGCCAAAGAAGCCTCTGCCCTGGAATCGGATAGCCAGCGACAACTGCCTCGCTTCTATGATGCCACATCCCTTGGTGACCTCGGCGGTAACTATGCCGAGTTACTCGATTCTGTCCTCAACCATCGTGTCGCCGGCCTGATCTTCCTCACCCAACCCTCGCATTTGTTCGATACGCCAGTCGTAAACGAGCATGGTATTCCGCGAGCTGCCATCATGCACCCCGATGCATACTTTCCCCAACCCATCCGGGCAGTGTACCCCGACTGGCTCAGCTTCTACCGCAAGGCGCTGCGCCATTTGCATGATCAGGGCTGTCGCAAGGTGGCCTTGCTAACCCATGGTAACGATACCGGCACATTCGAGTCCTTCGCTCGTGAAACCGCCGAAATGGGGATGACCACGGCCAAAAAATGGATGCAACTCGCCCATGGGGGCAACGCCTACAACATCGCCTCGCTGCTCATGCAAGGCAATTCCGAGCATCGCCCGGACGGCCTGATCCTCGCTGATGACAACCTCGTGGAAGATGCGGCCCGCGGCCTGCTCGAGTCCAATATTCGCGTCGATGAAGACTTGCACGTCGTCGCCCACTGCAACTGGCCGGACCGGCCGCCTTGTCCCATTCCAGCGACCTGGCTGGGATTCAGCGCCAAGCTTCTCCTGCGCCATTGCGTTGAGTCGATTGACCGCCAGCGGCGGGGACACCATGACCTGCCCCCCATCCTGCTGCCGGCCATGTTTCAGGAAGAATTGAAAAATCACGCGACCGACGGCGCCGAAAGACGCCCGGCCGCTTTGGAGGGGCAACCCGCCAGCCCCATCTAACTTGGCGGTAAAATGTCCCGCCTCGCAACCGGTGCCTGAAAACCACCGTCGAGGCATAAAATAGGAGCTTGTTATGAACAAGCAGAATCGTGCGATCGTTTTCGCGGTTACGGCAACTCTGGCAGCAGCGGGCTTGGCCCGGGCCGACTGGCGATGGGGCACTGGAGTGCTCAACAACGCACCGCTTACCGGCGATTACAACACAGCCAGCAACTGGAACCAGGCCTCCGCCCCGAATGGCACTGGCGCAGTGTATATCGGGATCGGTGATAACCAGAATCCCAACACTGGTGGCAACACAGTCCTTATCAATGGCACCGGCTTGGCCTCATACCTGAGCGTTGGCTACAACGCCCCCAACAACCAACTGATTCTTCAGTCCGGTTCGCTGACCAAGACCGGCCAGTTCGACATCGGCCAAAGTGATACCTTCCAGCAGACCGGTGGCAACTCGGTCTTCAACGGTGGGTCAACCTTCGTCGCCAACGGCGGCGCAGCAGGCCTTGGCGGTGCAAAGTTCCTGCTCGATGCCGGATCAGTCAAGACACTCGGTGGCGGTTTGGTGATTGGCCAAAACAGTGCCGCCGACCTCCGCACCAAGACCGGAACCCTTCTTGACACCTCCACCAGCGGGACACAAACCGGTAGCGGCGGCGAACTCCGCATCGGCCAAAACGGAACCGCCACATGGGATTTCCAGTCTGGCTCCACGGTGTACGTCGGCGGCACTCTTTTCACATCCGTCGGTGGCACCAGCACCATCACCCAAGGCAGCTTCACCAGCCTGACGGTGAATGGTTCTTTGCAGGTTGGTTATGGCAACAACTCGACATGGACGCAGAACGGCGGCACCAACGTCGTTAACGGCGAGTTCCGCATGGGCGAAGGAAGTTCAGGCAAGTCGTCCATCTACGACCTCAATGCCGGTTCATTGACTGTGAGTGGTCATACCTACCTCTCAGTCGGCAGCAACACCTCCACCTTCAATCAGACAGGTGGTGTGTACACCCAAGCCGGTGGCGGACAGATGGACATCGGCTACACCGGCAGCGGCAGCGCGGTGGGCATCTACAACCTCTCCGGTGGCAAGCTTTTGACGGTTGGACAGACCATTGCTCGTAACTCCAACGCCCTCTCCGCTCTGAACATCACAGGCGGCACCCTGGCGGCTACCAGTATCAACTACGGCACCGGCACACTTGTCAACGCCGGAGGCAGCGTAGCTCCCAATGACAATGGAGTCGTGGGCAACCTGAACATCACCAACGGTAGCTTCAACATGACCTCGGGCAATCTTGCCCTGGACTTCGCATCACTTGCGTCGTTCGACATGATGACTGTTAGCGGAAGTTCCTCGCTCGCAGGTCTGGTGAATGTCAACTATCTGGCGGGTTATCTGCCCACCCTCGGTGACACGTTCAATGTGCTCACCGCCAGCGGCGGACTGACCCTGGGCTCACTCACCGCCCCCGGCTACTCCACCGCCGTGGTCAACGACAACAAGACCCTGCAACTGACCTTCACGGGCGTTCCCGAACCCACCAGCCTTGGCCTGCTGGGCCTGAGCGGGTTGGCAATGCTGCGTCGGCGTCGGGCATGAATAAGAGTTGGTGACAATTTTCCCGGTGGCGTTCCCCCGGTTGTGGAACGCCACCGGTTTTGTTTGGGATTCGCATTGAGATTTCAATCCGGATGGAATGGAATCGTTCGTGTTTCTCCAGCGGCTTTTCAGTCATGAAAATGTCGTCTCACTTTTTTCTAATGTTATCTTGATATACAGGAATCAGGGTTATGGTCATTAATTTTCCCGTCACCGGCCGGCGTCTTACACCGACGGAAATTGCCGACTACCAACGTGATGGATTTGTCATCGTGCGGAATTGCCTTGATGCGGCCACCTGCGATGCTTTCGTCTCCTACATGCTGGATGTGCATGCGGGCCGGATCAGTGTGCCCGAATTTGAGAAACGCGATCCCGATGACTGGTTCCGCGTGTTTCAACTGCACCAGGTCGATCGTACCAGCAGGAACATTCTTCTTCAGCCGGACACCGGGGCGATGCTCGAACAATTGTATGGCGGGCCGATGGAAGGCATCCAGTCCATGTACTTCTATAAAGGCTCGGAGCAGGCGCATCACCAGGACAACTTTTACCTTCCCGGCTGTGTCGGTGTCTGGCTGGCCTTCCAGGATATCACCCGCGAGATCGGCTCACTCTATGTCCAGCGGGGTTCACACAAAGGACCGTTCATCAGCTACAAGGACCGCGGTGCCCCGCACGGCCAGGATGCCCGATTCTGGGACGGCTATTTCGAGGATGTCAAAAAGAACTTCGATCGCAATGGCCAGGAAGAAGTCTGCTGCCAGATCAAAAAGGGCGATATGATCATCTTCCATGGCCGCCTGATTCATCGGGGCGGGCCGATCCTCACCAAGGGGGCATTCCGTCACTCAATGGCCAATCACTACCTGCCTCATGCGTTCGTGGAAGAGTGGCCGCATGCGGATTGGCCGCGATATGGCTTCGACGGTAAGGTGCGCACGGCGGCCATGAAGAACGCGCCGCCCGAGGGTCGCGGGATCGGACTTCTGGCTCGCTTCCCCGCGGCGTCTGCCAAGAAGGAATGATGAATTGGCGAAGGGGCTAAAAGGGTCATAAGCCATTTTCGCCCGTTGCAGTATAAATGCCCCCGGATCTGCGGCAATCAGGGGACAGAGGCTTATGCCCCGAATGGCATTCGCTTATGACCCTTTTTCCGATCCCTTGGCGCAAACCCCTTTTCCGATTCGTCAGAGGGAGCCGGTGCCGGTCTGTCTGGCAACTGGCAACCGCTTTTTGCCATTTCCTTCTGACCGGGTACACTGGGTGGATGCCCGCTTATACCATTGGACTGGATTTCGGCACTGCGTCGGTGCGCGTGTTGGTCGTGGACGTGCGCGACGGGACGGTCGTCGGCCAGGCCGAGCGCGACTATGCCCACGGGGTGATCGACCGTGAATTGCCAAGCGGCGGCGGGCGGTTGCCGGCGGATTACGCGCTGCAGCATCCCGGCGATTGGCTGGAGGATTCGGCCAAGGCGTGCCGGGCGGCGGTGCGCCAGGCGAAGATTCCGCTTGGTGAGATCGTGGGCATCGGGGTGGACTTCACGAGTTGCACGATGTTGCCGACGCTGGCCGACGGAACGCCGCTTTGTTTGACGGAGAAACTGGCGAAGGAGCCGCTGGCATGGCCGAAGTTGTGGAAGCATCACGGCGCCAAGGTGGAGACCGACCGGATCAATGAAGTGGCCCGCGAGCGCCGGGAGAAGTGGCTGGGGCGGTACGGCGGGGTGATCGGGCTGGAGTGGTTTTTCCCGAAGATTCTGGAGACGCTGAACCACGCCCCGCATGTATACAAGGCCGCGGAGGTTTGGGTGGAGGGTGGGGACTGGTTCGTTTGGCAGTTGATCGACGGGCCGTTTCCCGCGAGCCATGTCAGCAGCCTGTCGCGGTCGATGTGCCAGGCGGGATACAAGGCGATGTGGAACGCCCATAGCGGGTATCCGTCGCGGGAGTATTTCGCGGCGGTCAAGCCGAAGCTGGGTGACGTGGTGGAGTCGAAGATGCCCGGCACGCTGATGGCGCCGGGGCGGCGGGCGGGGTTACTGTCGCCGGGGATGGCGAAAAAGATGGGGCTGCCGGCGGGGATTCCGGTGGGGGCCGCCATCATCGACGCCCACGCGGGCGTTCCGGGAGCGGGGGTGGCGGCACCGGGGACGATGGTGCTGGTGATGGGGACGAGCTCTTGCCACATGCTCAATTCGGAGGTGGAGAAACTGGTTCCAGGCATCGCCGGCGTGGTGCGGGATGGCATTTTGCCGGGGATGTTCGGCTACGAGACCGGGCAGGCGTGTGTGGGGGACGCGTTTGCTTGGGTGGTGCGGACCCTGGGACAATCGCACGCGGACTTGACGCGGGCGGCGGCGGAATTGCCGGCCGGATCGGGCGGGGTGATGGCCTTGGACTGGCTGAACGGCTGCCGGACGCCATTGATGGATGGCCGGTTGTCGGGGGCGATGGTGGGGCTGACGCTCAACACCCGACCGGAGCAGATATATCGGGCGATGCTGGAGGCGACGTGTTTGGGGGTGCGCTGGATCGCCGACACCCTTCGAGATGGCGGCGTGCCGGTGAAGCGGTTTGTGGCGTCAGGGGGACTTCCGGCGAAAAGCCCGCTGTTGATGCAGATTCAGGCCGATGTGCTGGGCGAGCCGGTTTATTTGGCGGAGTCGGAGCAAGCGGTGGCGTTGGGGGCGGCGATCATGGGATGTTTGGCGGGCGGAGCGTCGGCGACGGGGCACGGGTCGATCGCGTCGGCGATCAAGGCGATGGCGCGGCAGCGGAAGGATTTGGTGTACAAACCCTCTGGCGATCGCAAAGCGTATGGCAAGTTGTACGCGGCGTATCGGGGATTGGCGGAGAACGGGGCGCTGGGCGATACGATGCGCGCACTGCGGGGCGTGGGGGCACGGCAGTGACAAAGGGTGTGAGTCGGGGCGGGGCTTTGGTGGTGGCGGGTGAGAAAGAAAGGGAAAGGGGACATCCCACATTATGCGCCTGAGAACAACTGGAATGTGGGATGTCCCCTTTTATTCACCTGGAAAAGCGCCAACGGATAGCCCAGCATCATGTTTGGAAACATATCTGATCCGCTCGGCCAAGTAACTGCGAACCATCTCGCACCAGCAAAATCTGTTAACACGATGAGCAATGTGAATCGTGATCGCCGCGACGATAGTGCGACGGGGTCTTTGGAAGTTCATGGGAGTCTCTTCTTGACCGACAATGATTGGACAGTCTGCAAAACCCGGCAAAGGCAGTCTGTCCGCGTCCGCCTAAACCGACGTGCCGATTGCACCGATTTGCTGCTGACTCATGGTATCAACAGGCCTTTGGGCTGGCAATTGGCAACTCGCGCACCCGTTTTTCCACGCTTTACACCTTCTGGTCCTGGGTCTATAGTGGTTTTTCCCGGCGCATGGTGCCGGGGGTTATGATGAGCGACACCACCGCATCCGCCGGCAATGAAGCGTATTTGGCCAACTCCACTGTGCTGGTGGTGGATGATAATGCGCAAAATCTGGAATTGCTCCAGGCCTTTCTGGAAGCGATTCCGGTGCGAGTCTTTACCGCCGCCGATGGCGTGGAGGCGTTGGAAAAAGTCGCCCAGCACAATCCTGATCTGATTTTGCTGGATATCATGATGCCGCGGATGAGCGGGTTTCAGGTCTGTCGCAAACTCAAAGGTGATCCGGCCACGCGCGATATCCAGATTCTCATGGTTACCGCCCTCAACGAGCTGGGGGACATCGAGCAGGCCTCGGAGTGCGGGACCGATGATTTTGTCAGCAAACCGGTCAATAAATTCGAGCTGCTGACCCGCATCAAAAGCCTGCTGCGCGTGCGGCATATGAAAAACGAACTGGAACGGGCCTTGTCCTACCTGCATGAAATCGAACAGGAAGAGGAACCCAACGGTTAGCCAAATCAGCAGCGCAAGGCATACAGTAGAGGGTCCGCGGCGAAAAGGATTTGTCTTTTTGCGCGGGCCATCGGTTTTATGCGGCTGAAAAAGGGGACACTAGACATTACGGCGTCCTGATAATGTCTAGTGTCCCCTTTTTTGGGACGAGGGTGTTAGAAGGCTGGGGACTGGATGGAGTAAAACATGCTCAAGTTTATACGAATTGTTGCGTTGACGTTAACACCCGCCCTTGTGGTTTCCTGCGCCGCCAAAGGAAGCGGCCGGGCTGTGGCCCCGACCACCGCGCCGGCCGCGGCGCACAATCGGCAGGTGGCCCCAGGCGTGGCCGCCGGGCGGGCTGCCGCCAGCGCGATTGCCGCCGCCCCGACCACCGCCAGAAACGCAGCCCCCACGGCCCACGCCCCGGCAACCGCCGCATCTGCCGCTACGGCCCCCGCCATCGCCCCGACCACCGCCACAAACGCAGCCGCATCTGGCGCCACGGCCCCCGCCATCGCCGAGCCGGGGCAGGAGCGCTATCGGCTGGTCAACCAGGCCGACGAGATCGTCTCGGTGCTGAACAACGGCGCCACAGTGATCGTCAAGCGCTTCGCCTCGCCGGTGCTGTCGGTGCGGGGGTATGTGAAAACCGGCGGGGTGTACGAAGGCAAGTGGCTGGGCGGGGGCTTGAGCCACCTGCTGGAACACCTGGTCGCCGGCGGCTCCAACCAGCGCCGGGGCGAAGCGGAAAACCGCGAGATGCTGCAGCACATCGGCAACAATTCCAACGCCTACACCAGCCAGTCGCACACCGCGTATTTTGTCAACACCACCCCGCAACATCTTAACCAGGCGGCGGACCTGATCGCCGGCTGGATGCTTACGGCATTGATTACTCCGGAAGAATATGCCCGCGAATACCAGGTGGTGCAGCGGGAACTGGAGATGGGCAAAGGCGAACCCGGCCGCCAGTTTTATTATCTGTCAAACCTGAACCGTTATCGGCTCAGCCCGGCCCGCGTGCCGGTGATCGGCTATCAATCGGTCATCCAGGGCCTTAGCCGCGATGATGTGTACAGCTACTATCGCCAGGCCTATCAGCCCAACAACATGGTGTTTGTGATCGTCGGCGATTTGCCGCCGCAAACCATGCTCCAGGCGATGCAAAAGCAGTTGGACAGCGCCGCGGCGGGCCGGGAATTTTCCCATGACATCGCCGAGGAGCCGCCGGTATTGGCCCCGCGCACGCTGGCGTCGGCGATGCCCAAACTGGGCGCCGCCAAGCTGGAGCTGGCCTTCCCGACCATCAAGCTGTCGGATCCGGATTTATATGCTTTGGATTTACTGGCCACGGCGCTGGCCGACGGGGAGAGCGCGCTACTGGTCCGGGAACTGCGCGACAAGCGGCAACTGGTCAGCGCCATTTCCGCTTCCAGCGGCACGCCGGAATTTGTTCAGGGCAGTTTTGAAATTGACATGCAATTGCCGCCGGACAAGATCAAGCCGGCGACCGAAGCCTTGCTGGAACTATTGCGTCAAGTGAAGCAAAAACCGCTGGATGAGCAGTCGATTCAAACCGCCAAAACGCAGATGCGTGCCGGGCGGATCAAGGGCATGCAAACCGCCGAGGCCGTCGCCTCCTCGCTGGCCGGCGATTATCTGTCCACCGGCGATATTCATTTTACCGACCACTATTTGCAGCGCATCGGCGAGGTTACCGCCGAACAAATGCGCCAAGCGGCCGGGCGCTATTTTGACGAAGGCAAACTGTTAACCACGGTGATGCTCCCCTCGGAGGTGGCCCCCACACTGCCCCAGGCTGAGCAGTTAATCCGCGCGGCCGCGGCGGCGGCCACGCGCCCGGCGGCCACCGCGCCGTCGGCGGCGGTGGTGCGTCGGCATGTGCTGGACAATGGCACGATCCTGCTGATCAAGCGCATCACCACCTCGCCCTTGGTACAGATTCAAATGTATGCCCTGGGCGGATTGAGCGCCGAAACGCAAAGCACTAACGGGCTGGGCAATCTGGCGATGGAACTGCTGCCGCGCGGCGCCGGTGAGAACGATGCGGAAAAGATCGCCACCTTCTTTGACGCCAAAGGCGCGGACTTTAACAGCGGCTGCGGAAACAACACCTGGTTTTGGAATGCCAACTGTTTGAAAGAGGATTTTGCGGCGGTGATGGGGATGTACGGCCAGTTGGTGAATCAGCCGACTTTCGCCGAGCCTGAGCTCGCCGCCATGAAGCAGCGCATCCTCACGGCCATCGACGGGCAGGACGCAAGCTGGCAAAGCCAGTCCATGCGCTTTTTCAAGCAGGCGTATTTCGGGCCTCTGAACAGCCCTTACCAATTCACCATTTTAGGCGAGCGTAAAACGGTGGAGCAATTGACGGCCCAGCAGGTGCGCGACTATTACTCCCAGCGCATCAGCAAAAGCCGGCGTGTATTGGCGATTTACGGCGACGTGGATGAAGCCGAAGCCTTGAAGCTGGCCCAGCAAAGCGTTGGCCAAGGCCCCAAGTTGATCGAAACCCCAACGCCCGCGCCAAGCGATGCGGCGTCGGCCCAGCCGGCCACGCGGCCGACGCTCCAGGTGCGGGCGGTGAAGGTGCAGACCACCCAGCAACCGTTGGCCGGGGTAGTGATCGGATTCGATTCCCATAGCGTGATCGGCACGCCGATCAACGATCCGCTGACCGTGGGCACCACCATGGCCAGCGGGTTTGGCTATCCCACCGGCTATCTGCATGAAACCTTGCGCGGACAAGGCTTGGTATACATGGTTTTCGCCCAAAATTGGCCGGGCCGCGATGCCCAACATCCCGGAGCCTACATCGCCTACGCCGGTTGCGATCCAACCAAGGTCAATCAGGTGGTAGAGCTGATCCTGCTGAACCTGGCGCGGTTGCAGGGAAGCGATGCCGACATGCAGCGAAGCTGGTTCGAGCGCTCCAAGCAATTGATCTTGACCGAAGACGCGATGAGCAAAGAAACTCCCGCCCAGCAGGCGACCACCGCGGCGCTGGATGAACTATATGGCCTGGGCTACGACCGCGACCAAAGCTTTGCCCGGCGCATCAGCGATGTGAACCTCACCGACGTGCGCAGCGCCTTTGCCCGGCGAGTGCGCTCCTGCGTCATCACCATCAGCACGCCGCTGCCGCAACAGGTCAACATCCAGCCGGGAATGCGCAACTATGACAGTTTTCCGCCGGTGGAATTAACCCCGCGCGGCGTGCAGCATGATGTGCAACACTAGAATGGGTCATTGGTCAGTTGAACGGGCGGAGGACCGCCCTGTTGATTGTTGATTGGAGATTGTTGATTGGAGATTGGAGATTGTTGATTGGAGATTGTTGATTGTTGAAAATGCAACACTCAACACTCCACATTCAACACTCAACATTCAACACTCGCTTATGCCTCAACCTATGTGGTAACAAAGATAACTTCGAGTTCCACCGTGGCATCCAGTGGCAAGGCGTTGGTGCCGACGGCGGCGCGGACGTGGCGGCCGGGGGGGCCGAAGCATTCGACCAGAAATTCACTGGCGGCATTAGCAATGGTCGGCTGCTGGCTAAAGCCGTCGGCGCATTGCACAAAGACGCCGACCCGTAATACGCCCGTCAATTGATCCACCCCACCGGCGGCGACCGCCGCGGCCGCCAGGGCATTGATGGCGCACTGACGCGCCGCCTGCGCTGCCAGTTCCAGCGAACAGCGTTGCGGCACCGGCCCGGTGGCCAGCAATTTGCCATTTTGCAAAGGAAGCTGGCCGGAGACGTAAATCAGCGCGCCCAGCCGCCTGGCCGGCACGTAGGCCCCCACCGCCGCCGCCGGGGCCGGAAGGATAATGTTCATTTGCGCCAGTCGATCGGTCAGATTCATGATGTTGCTCCTTGGCCGCATTGTAATGCCTTGGGGCCAGGGGGAAACTGCCGGTCCGATAAATGAGCCACCGGCGGCTTGTGAAGAATCATGCATGACTGTTCCGATAGCTGATTGGTGAGCGATCCAACCATCCCCAGTTCCGCGCCCGTCTGGGATGCCGAAAGAACGCTGCAAGCCATGCAGGAGCAGTTGGACCAGGTGCGCGCGCAGCTAACCGAATCGCAGCGTTTGGCGACCATCGGCACCATCAGCGCCGTCATCGCCCACGAATTCAACAATTTGCTCACCCCCATCATCAGCTACAGCCAATTCGCCTTGCAAAGCGCCCAAAGCGAAAAGCCGGATCTGGAACTGATCCAAAAAGCACTGGGTAAAAGTTTCACCAGCGCCACCAAGGCTGGGCGCATCTGCCAGTCGATGCTGGCTTTAGCGCGCGGGGAGAGCAGTTTCGGGCCGGTGGATGTGCAACATCTGGTCGATGAGACGCTGGCGGTGATGGCCCGCGACCCTAAAAAAGACGGCATCGCGTTACGCGTGCATATTCAGCCGGGACTGCGCGTACTGGGCGACGCGGTGCAGTTGGAGCAGGTGCTTTTGAATCTGCTGATCAATGCCCGCCAGTCGATGCTCGGCAAAGGCGGCTCGCTGAGCATCAAAGCCGTGGCCGATGGGCCAATGGTGCGCTTGCAGGTGATCGACAGCGGCTGCGGCGTGCCGGAAAAACTTTTGGGCCGCATTTTCGAGCCGTTTTTTACCACCAAGGGCACCGTCCGCCGCGGCGAAAGCAAAGGCACAGGCCTGGGACTGGCCATCTGCAAACAGATCATCGAACACCACCAAGGCCGCATCGAGGTGCAAAGCCAAGTGGGCAAAGGAACGTGTTTCACGCTTCAGCTAAAGGGTGAATGGTGAGTGTTGAGTGTTGCGCGTCGAATGTTGAGTGTTGAATGTTGCATTTTCAACAATCCACAATCCACAATCTACAATCTACAATCTACAATCAAAAGGGCGCTATTCCGCCCGTTCAACATCCAACCGCGCGCTTCAACCGATCCGTCTCGGTTTTAGTCCCGGGGCAAAATCGGAATACAAAAAAACCCCGTAGGCGTGGGTGGGACCTACGGGGTAAGGAGGGAAGACGTTATTGCGACAGTATTACGAGTCGCCGAACTATTTGTTCTTCCAAATCCGAGTTTTTATAAGCTTTTTTTTGCCTGGCCACTGTCGGGACTGGCCGTGGTTATCGGCCCTTGCTGAGCGGAGTATAGCAAGGGGTTTGGGCATTTCCAGTGCTGCGCCGGTTTTTTCGGAAAATTTTATCCCACTTTCCTATCTTTCCCTTCTTACCGCAGCCAGCTAGCCAATCTGGGCCAGGGGCAGGCTGTCGCCAAATTGCTTTAAAAGTGCCTGGCGCAAGGACTTATGCTCAACTGATGACAGCGATGGATCTTCTTTTAGCAACTTTAATGCATCCTCGCGGGTCTGTTCAAGCAATTGCAGTTCGCTGCTTAAATCCGCCAGTTTCAGATCTGGCAGACCATGCTGACGGACGCCGAAGAATTGTCCCGGCCCGCGCAATTTCAGGTCCATCTCGGCGATTTCAAATCCATCCTGCGAATGCACGATCGTTTCCAATCGCTGTTGGGCTTCGCTGGCCTGGGTGTCGGCCAACAAAATACACCAGGATTGCTCGGACCCACGGCCGACGCGCCCGCGCAACTGATGAAGCTGGGAGAGGCCGAAGCGCTCGGCGTTGTCAATGATGATGACCGTGGCGTTGGGCACATCAATTCCCACCTCAATGACCGTGGTGGCCACCAGCACATCCGCCTGGCCGGCTCGAAAGGCCTGCATGGTTTGCTGCTTTTGGTCGGCTTTCATCTGGCCGTGAAGCATCATCAAGCGCAAGCCGTGCAAAGGCCCGGCCTCCAGGCGGGTAAATTCCTTTTTGATACTTTTAACTTCATCGGCCCCATCCTCAATCTGCGGGACGACAATGTACGCCTGGCGACCCTGGCTTACTTGATTGCGCACAAAATCGTATGCGGTATCGGCGTCCCTGGAGCCGAGCAGGCGGGTTTGGATAGGTTGGCGGCCCGGCGGCAATTCGTCCAGAATACTCAGGTCAAAATCTGCAAAAAAAGAGAGGGCCAGGGTGCGCGGGATGGGCGTGGCGGTCATCACCAGGTAATGCGGGCTGTATCCTTTGCCTTTGAGCATGCCGCGCTGGCGCACGCCCAATTTATGCTGCTCATCGACCACCACCAGGCCCAAATTGGCAAACTCAATTTCATCCTGCAACAAAGCCTGCGTGCCGACGGCCAGGTGGGTTTGACCCTCGGCCAGCGATTGTTGGAGGCTTCCGCGCTGGCGCTGCTTGGTGCGGTGGGTCAATAAATCCACCTTCACCTGCGAACCGCTGAGCCAATTGCTGAGGGTCAGGTAATGCTGTTCGGCCAAAACCTCGGTCGGGGCCAGCAGTACCGCCTGCAATTTATTGGCCACCGCCGCCAGCATGGCATAGAGGGCCACAACGGTTTTGCCGCTGCCGACATCCCCCTGAAGCAGGCGATTCATCGGCTGGCCGCTTTTGAGGTCGCGCACCACTTCGTGAATGGTCCGCACCTGGGCACCGGTCAGATCAAAGGGAAAGCGCCGGCGGATGCGCTGGTCGAGCAACTTATCAATCCGCAAAAGCGGAGCGGTAATCCGTCCCCGCCGGGCGCTACGACCCAGTTGCAGCGCCAGTTGCATGAGCATCAACTCGTCATACATCAGCCGCCGGCGGGCCAGCTCGGCCTGGCGGAGGCTGTCGGGGTGATGCACCTGTTGGTATGCCTCGGTGCGGGGCAATAAACTTCGTCGCTTTAATAAATCAGGGCTAAACCACTCGGCCACGGCGGGCAGGGCCTCGGGCAAATGCCGCTGTAGCAGCTTGTCCAGCGCATCGCTGGGCAGGTGGGCCGAAGCCGGGTAGATGGGACGGATCTTCGCCTCGCTGACCAGCGGGGTGGAATCGTCGATGATGGCCCATTTGGGCTGGGCCATTTGCGGCAGTCCGCGGAAAAATTTCACTTTCGCCCGCACATGCAGCAATTGGCCGGGATGGATACGGGTTCGCAGATATGCGCCATGCCACCACACGCAGGCCAAGCTTCCGGTCCCATCATCCAGCGTGGCTTCAAATTTCGGGCGGGGATGGGAGACATAATCGACGGCCACGACGGTGCCGCGGGCAGTCTGGAAAGGCCCGTCGGTCAACTCATTAATGGCGCGTTCCTCGGTTTCGCGCTGGTAGCGTCTGGGGAAATACTCCAGTAAGTCCCCCAGGGTGCGCACCTCCAGTTCTTCCAGGGCCGCGGCCCGGGCCGGGCCGATTCCCTCCAGCGATTTGACCGGAATATCCAGGGAGGCGGTATCCATCAATTTTCACCCGCCGGCGATTATGAACGCCAAAGGCTTTTGACGCCACCACCGCGTCGCCGGGACAAGCGCAGCGGAACACTGGATGACCAGGTTATGAAGCGGTGACCAGGCGCCACACTGCATGACCAGGTTATGAAGCAATGATAAGGCGGAACACTGCATGACCAGGTTATGAAGCGATGATAAGGCGGAACACTGCATGACCAGGGTATGAAGCGGTGATCAGGCGGAACCCATGAGCAAGCGGCCGCCAGTGGGAAAACACCAAGCCAATTGGATGGAGCCACGGGGAATCGAACCCCGACCTCTTGAATGCGATTCAAGCATCATCCCGTTAGACTATGGCCCCGGGGATCGCCGCAAGCGACCGAATGACTGCAAGCAATTTTAGAAATCCCCGCGATGGCGTCAAGGGTAACGCGGAAAATTGGCGATTTAACGGCACATGCAGGGACAATAAATGCGCTTGCACTGTATTTGGCGGCACGATCCTTTGACTTTTGCGGTTGCCTTATACTACAATCCACCAATAAAGATATCATTGCGACTATTTTACTATTAGAAGGAGTTTTGTTATGGCTAAACGCGCGGCAACGATTGATCCGATGGAAATGGAACAACTGGCTTCGATCTTTCGCATGTTGGGTGATCAAACCCGGGTGCGCTTGATCTGGACGCTGGCACGCGGCGAGCAGAGCGTCAACAACCTGTGCGAAGAGCTGGATTTGGCGCAGCCGACGGTGAGCCATCACCTGGGGCTGTTGCGGATGAATAACCTGATTGGTTATCGCCGCTCGGGCAAGCAGGTGTTTTATAACCTCAATGCGCGGATCAGCATGATCGATCCCAAGCGCTTGAGCGTGGCCATCGATAACTACGCCATCGAACTGCTCCAGACCGGCAAGTAATTTTATTGTACTTGCCACTGAGCGGGCGCGGCGATAGTTCGGGCTACGGCGCACGGCGATAGTCGCCGCGACGACGCGCGCCGAGAGTTGCGGCGACGGCGCGCTTTGATCGTGGCCGCGCCGATAGTCGCCGCGACGGCACGCGCCGAGGGTGCGCCTTGGCCGCTGGTTCCACATCGCCCATTGCATACAATAGGGCGCATGAATTATTCTCTTGGAATTATTGGAGCTGGCAACATGGCCGAGGCCATCGTCCGCGGCGTGCTGCGCGGCAGCGTCTTGCCCGCCGATCACATCATCGCCGCCGACCCGTCGGCTGCGCGCCGTCAGCTTTTTACCGATTCATTACACATTCGCGCCGTGGAACAGGCCGCTCAAGCGGCCGGCGGCGTGCAAACCCTTTTGTTATCCGTCAAACCCCAGCAGATGGAGGCGGCCTTAAGGCAAATCGCGCCGGTGCTGGCGGAAGATACGCTGATTATCTCCATCGCCGCCGGGGTCAGCACGCAACGGCTGGAAGCGGGATTGGGAACAACCCGGCGGGTGATCCGCGCCATGCCCAATACGCCGATGCTGGTGGGCGCGGGCATGGTAGCCTTGTGCCGCGGTAAAAACGCCACCGAGGCGGACATGGCTTTGGCTGGCAAACTGTTTGCCTGCGCCGCCGAGGTGCTGGAAGTGAATGAAGCGCAAATGGACGCGGTAACGGCCGTCAGCGGCTCCGGCCCGGCGTACTTTTTTTACCTGGTTGAACAGATGATCGCCGCGGGCGTGGCCCTGGGATTAACCCCCCGGCAAGCCCACACACTGGCGACGCGCACGGCCCTGGGGTCGGCGCAAATGCTTTGCCAAAGCGCAGATTCGCCGGCGGAATTGCGCCGCAAAGTAACCAGCCCCAACGGCACGACCCACGCCGCCATCAGCCATATGGAACAGCGCCAAGTCGGCCAAGCGCTGGTGGAGGCGGTCCAGGCCGCCGCCCGGCGCAGTGCGGAACTCGGCGCTTAATAATGCGAAATTGAGCGATGAATCCCACGGACCTGGGTGCTTGATGATGGCGCGATTTTGATCAGCGCATTGCGGCTAAGCCGCTCCAAGGCAGCGCGGCCCTGGGCGCTTGATGATACGAAATTGAGCGACAAATCCCACGGACCTGGGCGATTGATGATGCGAAATTGAGCGATGAATCCCACGGAACTGGGCGCTTGATGATGGCGCGATTTTGATCCGCGCATTGCGGCTAAGCCGCTCCCAGGCAGCGCGGCCCTGGGCGGGCAATGATTACGCGGATTGGATCTGCGCATCCTGGTTGGGCTGCTCCAAGGCAGCGCGGATCAACTCCCCGACGCGCGGCGTACCGATTTCACGCTTGCCAAATCCCGGCAACGCGCCGGCGGCGATGGCCTCGGCCTGCGCTTCGGGGTAGTTGCTGATGAGCATCATTTTCAATTGCGGATACTCTTTTTTCAGTCGGCGAATCAGCTCCACGCCCATCGACTCGCGCATGCCGTAATCGAGTTGCCGGTTAATCAGATAAAGCCCCCCGCCAACGCCGAGGGCTTGTTGCAGAGTTTGTTCATCGTCGGCGGCCACAATGACGGCCTTGGGGTCGGCCTGGCGGGCCGCCATACGCAAGTAACTGCTGTCCGGGCCACAATGGCCTATCAAAATGATGCGCTTGGGGCTGCTCATGATCGCTGACTCCTAGTGGTCGTCCTCGTCCGTCTCATCATCATCCTCATCGTCCTCCTCCTCAATAGGTGTCCACTGGGGATACAAATCCTGGACCAGACGCATGAGAAAAAATTGCAATTCCAGGTCGACCACGCCTGGGGGTATCGGATCATCCAGCAGGTAATCATGCTCCTCGTCGCAAAGGGAATCACCCTCATCATAGGCATCATCGCGCATCACCTGAATATCAAACGAGGCGCTGGAGGGCATATCCTGGCTGATAACGATCTCCCCCCAGCAGTAAGTTAAATGAATGCGCAGGGACAGGTGATTGCCCCAGGCACTGACGCGATGCATTATCTTGGCTTTTTTAAGAGCCTGCACCAATCTTTCCACAGCGGGCAGGACCGCTTCATTAAGAAAGTGAAGATAATTTTGGTTCCTGCCCTGCTGGCGGTGCATTTCCAGCTTTTCACCGTCAACATGCTCGACATCGACTTTCCGATAAGCAATAGCGTGTTGCACCCACCACTCGACAAGTTGTTTATCTAGCATGGACGCTATGGTAACGCACAAGCGCCTGGCGAGCCAATCCCGCTCCGCGCCAGGACGGACAAAACCGCTAACCTCGAAATTGCGGTCGATTATTCCTGTCCGCCGGTGCTACAATCCGGCAATGGCGGGAGGAATGAGGAGCATTTCTTTCTCCACCGAGAGGCGACGGTTGCCATGAGCAGCGATTCATTTAAGGTGCCGCGTGGGGCGCACGCGATGCCGGAAACACTTTTCGGCTACGAGGTGATTGACCGCATTGGTCAAGGTGCCGCCACGCATATTTACGCCGCCTGCCAGGCCGGAGGCAATCAACTGGTGGCGCTGAAATACCTGGTACGCCGCCCCGGCGATGATGATCGGTTTCTTCAGCAGTTGCGCACGGAACTGGAAGTGGCTCAACACCTGGCGCATCCGGGGCTGCGCAAAATCTTTGATTTGCAAATCAACCATGACTGGCTGCGGCGATTTACCGACGCGGCGTTGGTGATGGAACTGTTTGACGGCGTGGCGCTGGATGAGCAGCCGCCGCGGCCAGGTGAGCCGACGCTGGACTGCTTTATACAGTGCGCCAATATCCTGCATACCATGCATCGCGCGGGATTTGTCCACTGCGACATCAAGCCCAATAATATTCTGCTCAACGCCCGCGGGCAGGTGAAGATTATCGACCTGGGCCAAACCTGCGCGCTGGGCGAGAAAAAGCGGCGGATGCAAGGCACGCCGGATTTCATGGCCCCCGAACAGGTGCGTTGCCAGGCGGTGTCGCCGCAAACCGATATTTTCAATCTGGGCGCGACGCTTTACTGGATTTTAGGTCATCGCAAACTTCCCACCCTGCTGACGGCCACCCGCAAGCCAGACAGTTTCCTGTTGAGCGACACCATTGCCTCGCCGCATGAGCTGGACCCGTCGGTGCCACAGAATTTATCCAACCTGGTGATGGATTGCGTGCGCCTGGAGCCTAAGCGGCGTCCGGCGGATATGGTGGAACTGGCGCAGCGATTGGAGACGATTCGCTTCAGCTTGCGGTCCCGGCCGCCGCGGGATGTTCCGCTCAGCGCCGCCGCATGGCGTGAATGATGATTTTCGGTTAGATTCAGCAAACTTATGAGCAAAAACACTCCTGCCTTGGTTGGCGTGGTGATGGGTAGCAAGTCCGACTGGGAGGTGATGCGCGCCTGCCAGCAAACGCTTGCGAAACTGGGCATCGCGCACGAATGCCGCGTTTTGTCGGCTCATCGCACCCCCGAAGCGCTGGTCAAATGGGTCAGCCAGTTGGAAACCGGCGGCTGCGAGGTGTTTATCGCCGCCGCCGGCGGCGCGGCGCACTTGGCCGGCGTGGTGGCCGCTTATACCGTGTTGCCGGTGTTGGGCGTGCCCATGGAGAGCACAGCGCTCAAAGGGATGGACTCGTTGTTGTCGATGGTGCAGATGCCCGGCGGGATTCCGGTGGGCACGCTGGCGATCGGCAAGGCTGGAGCGACCAACGCGGCGCTGCTGGCGGCGGCCATTCTCGGCACCAGCCGCCCGCCGTTGCGCGAGCAGTTGCGGGCCTGGCGTAAAGAGCAGGCGGACAAAATCCTCAACCAGACGCTGGAAGTTTGAGATCGCCGCCCCGGCGCGGCGCCGTACGCATCAGAAATTTTGACCCCGGGCGGTCAAAATCGAACCGGCCCGCTGGGACGGCACTTACTTAACAAAGAAAAAAATTATCCATGGCACAACGCATTCAAAAAGTTCTGGCCGCGGCGGGTGTCGCCTCGCGCCGCGCCGTGGAGCAAATGGTGCTGGAAGGGCGCGTGCGGGTCAATGGGAAAGTGGTAACGACGCTGCCGGTGCTGGTCGATGAAGCGAGCGACAAGCTGGAGGTCGATGGGGAGTTGATCGGCCTGAAAAAGCGTGTGCGCCAGGAGCGGGTGTACATTTTGATGAACAAGCCCAAGGGCGTGTACTGCACCAACGTCGCCCAGGGCGTGCAGAAGCGGGCGATTGATCTGCTGCCGGAAAAGTTTCCCTACCGGGTTTACCCCGTGGGCCGGCTGGACGCCGATTCCAAGGGTTTGCTGCTGTTGACCAACGATGGGGAATTGACCGAACAGTTGACCCATCCCAGCCACGGCGTGGCCAAGACCTACCGGGCCACTGTGGAGGGGCGCGTCAATCCCGAGCAGCTTGAGCAGTTGCAAAAGGGAATCTGGCTGGCCGACAAAAAGGGGCTGGGTTTTAAGACCGGCCATAGCCGTTTGCAAGTGATCGCGCGCGGGCGCGATTTGAGCATATTGGAATTAACCCTGCGCGAGGGACGCAATCGGCAGGTGCGGCGGATGCTGGCGGATGTGGGGCATAAGGTCAAGGAACTGGTGCGCATCAAGATGGGGCCGCTGATTTTGCGGGGACTGGCGCCGGGCGAGTACCGGCCGCTGAGCGATGCGGAGATTGCCCAACTCAAGCGCGCCGCCCGCGACGCCAGCGCCGCCAGCGGTGCCCGCGCCGCCCGCGCCAACAGCGCCGCGCCCCCCGCGCCCGCCGCGGCCAGCCATGCATCATCTGGCCCATCGCGCCAGCCCGCTTCGCCAAGCCGTGAATCATCTGTACGATCGCCCCAGTCCGGCCCGGCAAACCGTGAATCATCTGCACGATCTCCCCAGCCCGGCCCGGCAAACCATGAATCAGCGCGACCCTCGCGCCACCCCGCGGCGGCAAACCGTAACGCTTCACCACGATCGCCCCAGCCTGACCCGGCAAACCGTGAATCATCGCGACCCTCGCGCCAACTCGCGGCGGCCAGCCGTAACTCTTCAACACGGTCGCCCCAGCCTGGCCCGGCAAACCGTGAATCAGCGCGACCCTCGCGCCAACTCGCGGCGGCAAACCGTAACGCTTCACCACGATCGCCCAAGCCCGGCTCGACTGGTTATCAATCCGCAAAGCAACCGCGCCGCCCCGCGGCGGCCAACCGCGGATCAGCAAAGCCATCGCCCCGGCAGCCATCGGCCAAGCGCCATGCCCCATCGCCTTATCACGCCAAGGGTAAGCACCGATGAATCATCCCCCCTTTCGCATCGGCCACGGCTATGACCTGCATCGTGTGCAACCGGGCGGTGAGCTTTTTATGGCCGGGGTGCTCATCAGCCGCCAGTTGAGCGCGATCGCCCACAGCGACGGGGATGTGGCGTTGCACGCACTGGTCGATGCGTTGCTCGGCGCTATCGGCCAAGGGGATATCGGCGAAATGTTTCCCAACACCGATCCGCAATGGCACAAGGCGCGCAGCGAAGTGTTTGTAACTCAGACCATGCGCCGCGTGCGTCAAGCCGGCTGGGAAGTGGGCAATGTGGACCTGACAATTCTGGCCGAGCGGCCGCGAATGGCCGAGCACAAGCCGGCGATGCGGCAAGTGATCGCACAACTGCTGGGCGTGGCGGTGGAGCAAGTGAATCTCAAGGCCGGGACCAATGAACAGTGCGACGCCATCGGCCAAGGCAAAGCCATCGCGGCCCACGCGGTGGCACTGCTGATTGCCCAGCCTTAGCATTGCCATGAATCCCGCAAAGCCCCGCAGGGGCAAACCGTAACGCCGGCCCAACGGGGGGCGCGGCGTTGGCATTGGCGGCTGGGGACATTTTTACTTGCGTTACAACACCCATTGTCCATGCGGACGTTGTTGGCCGGTTGGCGGGGCCTGGGATTGGGGGGTTTGGAGAAAAGTGCTTCATGACGCGACGATATGATTTGGTGGTGATAGGCGGCGGGCACGCCGGGGCGGAGGCGGCGTGGGCGGCGGCCGGGGTGGGGGTGCGGGTGGGGCTGGTTACGCTGGAGCAGCGGCGGATCGGGCAGATGTCGTGTAATCCGGCGATCGGGGGTTTGGCCAAGGGGCAGATGGTGCGCGAGATCGATGCGCTGGGGGGATTGATGGGGCGGGCCATCGACCAGACCGGGATTCAGTTTCGCATGCTCAACCGGTCCAAGGGGGCGGCGGTGTGGGGGCCGCGGGCGCAGGCGGACAAGGCCTTGTATGCCCAGCAAGTGCAACGCATGCTCCAGCAGCGCGGGGGGATCGAGATATTGGCCGCGGAGGCGGTGGAGATATTGATTGACGCGCGGCGGCATGTGCGCGGGGTGATGCTGGCCGATGGCAGCGAGCTGGCGTGCGGGGCGGCAATCGTAACCACCGGGACATTTTTGCGCGGGCTGATGCACACCGGGGAGCAACAGACCCTTGGCGGCCGGATCGGGGAGGCGGCGGCGATGGGATTGTCGGCGTCGCTGGCAAAATTGGGGCTGGAACTGGGGCGGCTGAAGACGGGGACGCCGCCGCGGCTGGATCGGGAGAGTATTGATTTTTCAGCCTTTGAGGAGCAGCGCGGCGATGAGCCGCCGGCACCATTTTCGTATTTAAATGAATATGAGGCGCAGAGGACGGGCAAGCCATGGCGGCCGCCGCTGGAGCAATTGAGTTGCTGGCTGTCGGCGACGACGCCGCGGGTGCATGAGCTGATTCGGGCCAATCTACATCGGGCGCCGCTGTACAGCGGGCAGATTCAAGGGACCGGGCCGCGCTATTGCCCGAGCATCGAGGACAAGGTGGTGCGGTTTGCCGAGAAGCAGCGGCACACCGTTTTCCTGGAGCCGGAAGGATTGGAAAGCCGGGAGATTTATTGCAACGGGATATCGACGAGCCTGCCGGCGGATGTGCAGGAAGCAATGGTGCGGGCGATTGGCGGACTGGAAAAAGCCAAGATCATTAAATTTGGCTACGCGGTGGAATATGACATGGTGTGGCCGACGCAGATCGGCTCAACCATGGAAACCCGGAGCGTGCGCGGGTTGTTCCTGGCCGGGCAGATCAACGGGACCAGCGGCTACGAGGAGGCGGCGGCGCAGGGCCTGGTGGCGGCGGTGAACGCAGCGGCGCGGCTGGATGGGCGCGAACCGGATTTTGTACCCGGGCGCGAGCAGGCGTATATCGGGGTGATGATTGATGACCTGGTACTCAAGCCGCCAACCGAGCCGTATCGCATGTTCACCAGTCGGGCGGAACATCGATTGCTGTTGCGCGCGGACAACGCGGATTTGCGTTTGAGCGAACTGGGCCATCGCCATGGATTGCTGGAGCGGGAGCGTTGGGAACAGTTTTGCCAGACGCAAAGGCAAGTGGAGGAGACGGTGGCACTGGTGGGATTGCAGCGGGTGGAGCAGTTGCCGGCCGGGGAGTGGCTCAAGCAGCCGGAACATGATTTTGCGGAACTGGCAAGGAAGTTGCCCGCCCTGGCGCAAGTGGACGCGGCGATTGGGCGTCGGGTGGAAATCCAGGTGAAATATGAAGGCTACATCGCGCGGCAACAGCGGCAGATGAAGCATTTTTCCCAGTTGGATCAGAAGCGCATCCCGCCGGGGGTGGATTACGCGCTGGTGGCGGGGTTGCGGAGCGAGGCGCGGCAGAAGTTAAGCAAGCTGTCGCCGGGAACATTGGGCCAGGCGCTGCGGATCAGCGGGTTGACCCCGGCGGATATCACGGTGCTGGCGATTCATTTGAGCAAGATGGAGAAAAAGCCCCAGTAGCGGTTTTGACCGGCATCTTGCGCGGCGCGCCGAGGCGGTTGATCGCGGGGAATAGTTTGGCGGCCAGAGGCGCCAAGGTTCAGAAAAATAGGGCTCTCCGCGAAAGACGCTGGTAAACATACCTGGCATGTCCTAGAAACCACGTTCTGGGCGAAATATCGCATGTCCGAGCCTGGCAGCTTGGCATCCATCAGCGGGTTCCGCGGAGAGCCAAAAATAGTTTAGGTGGATGGGGGCGAAGGTCGGGCGAGGCGGACAAAAATAAATAGAGTGAGCAGGCGGCTGGCGAGCATGGCAACGGTGAGCAGCAGCAGTGGCGGGCCGGTGAGCGAGAGCGGATCGAAGCTGACGGCACTGTTGCCGACGGCGGCCAGGGCCGTGAAGAGCGCGGTGTCGGCGGGGACTTGGGGAGCCAGTTGCAACAGCAGGACAAAAACGCCAAAGACCCCGGCGGCGGTCGCGCATAGCCACAGCAGGGCCAGGCGCGCGGCCAGGGACGGCGGGCGCACGGCGGGGTCGGCGAGTTCGGTGGGGTGGGTGTCGGCCAAGCCGCGGCGGATCCACAGCAAGGCGGTGAGGGCCAGCCCGCCGGAGGCGCCGCCAGCGGCGCCGCTGAGCAACATCCAGGGGCTTAACAGCCAAGCACCTAGTCGGGGCCAGGAATGAACCGCAGTCCAGCCCAGGGCACCTTTGGCGTTCATAATGTTCAAAAAGGATGTAATGAGCCGCTGGGTGCCCTCGCCGCTGGGGATCAGGAAGTAGTAGAGCAGGATGCCGGCCAGCAGCCAGGCGGCAATGCAGCCCATGGAGGTGGCGCTGGAGCCGTCGAGGGATTTTTTTTCGCGCACGGCGCGCCACAGGCCGATCCAGACCGATGCCCCGATGATCCCCAGCAGAGCCAGCGGCGTGAGGATCAGCAGTTGCACCGGCGGAGAGGCCGAGTCGCCGAGGCGCATGCCGCAATTGCCCAGCGCCGAGGCGGCGCTGAAGAGCGCGGGCCATGTGGAAAAACGGCTGAATGACAAGGCCAGCCAGCCGATGGCGAGAAACAGCAGGTGCCCCCCCGCCGTAAAAGCCAAGACGCGGCGGCGAGTCCAAGGCGCGCAGCGGAGGGAATTGAAGGCCAAGGTCCCCGGCAGGAGGCACAATTGCGTGCCGGCGAACATAAGCAGGAAGGTGATGACCTGGCCGGAAAGAAGCAGGTCGGCCGGATCGCCGGGGATTTGGGGCAGGCCGGTGAGGGTCAGAGCGTTGGCGGCGGCGAAGAGGGCGCGGTCCCAGGCCAGTTCGTTGCCGGCGGGACGGGCCAGTGTGGTGGATAAAGCGGCGGCGCCGCCGCAGAGAATGAGCAGCCAGGCCGCCGCCAGCCACCAGCCCCAGGCGGACCGGGCGCGCGGATCGGCAAAGAGCGCTTGGTGTGGCTGGTCCACAGCTTAGCCCTTGTTATAGACCGTTTTGGGATCAAAGACACGGTCGGCGATGATTTTCCAGTCGGCGGCGTCGGGCTGGAACTGGCGGTAGAAGCAACTGTAGTAGCCTTCGTGGCAAGCGGCGACGAGCTGCTGGACTTTGAAAATGACCGCGTCGCGGTCGCAGTCGCTGAGCATGGTTTGGACAAGCTGGAAGTTGCCGCTGCTTTCGCCCTTGAGGGCCAGACGGTTGCGGCTGCGGCTAAACATATGGACCTTGCCGCTCTGGAGGGTTTTTTCGATAGCCTCCCGGTTCATGTAACAGAGGACCAGCACTTGACCGGTCTGGTGGTCCTGGATGATGGTGGGGATGAGGCCTTGGTCATCAAATTTCAACGTATCCAATTGAGCATTCATGGGCGTATTGTTTGGGGGCACGGCTGGGATGTCAAATCCGCGGCGCTTGCAGGCCGATGGCGCTGGCGGTGGCGTGGGTTTCGATGTGGCTGATGCTGACATGCCAGCGCAGGATGCCGAGCTTTTCGGCGATCAGGCGGCATTGGCCGGTGAGAACGATTTTGGGCTGGCCCGAAGGTTCGGAGCGAATTTCGATATCGGTCCAGGCGATACCGCCGCGCCAACCGGTGCCGAGAACTTTGAGCACCGCTTCCTTGGCGGCAAATCGGCCGGAGAGGTGCTCGAAATAGCGTTTGGGGTTCTTCTGGCAATAGGCCTGTTCGACCGCCGTGAAGCAGCGATCGAGAAAACGCTGGCCGTGCTGCTGGACCATATCGCGGATGCGGGCGACTTCCACGATGTCGATGCCATGGCCGAGAATGGGCATGAGAATCCGGGGTTAATACCAGTGGCGGTCAGGACGCGCGGGCGGTCTGATCGCGCAGGGCCTGCAACTGCTTGAGCCGCTCGACCAGCGGCGGCTGACGCGTTTTCATCATTTCCACAAAAGCATCGAAGAGGTAGGAAGCGTCGTGGGGGCCGGGGGAGGCTTCGGGATGATACTGCACACAGAAAATGGGCAGGGTTTTATGTCGAAAACCCTCGACGGTCTGGTCGTTGAGATTGATATGGGTAACGATCCCCCCCACCGCTTCCAGGGAATCGCGATCGACGACGAAGCCGTGATTCTGGCTGGTGATTTCCACACGGCCGGTTTGCAAATTGAGTACGGGCTGGTTGCCGCCGCGATGGCCGAATTTGAGTTTGTAGGTTTTAGCGCCCAGCGCGCGGCCGAGGAGTTGGTGGCCGAGACAGATGCCGAAAATGGGAAGTTTTTCCAGGCACTGGCGGATGGCCTCCACGGCGTAATCCAGGGCGGCCGGGTCGCCGGGGCCGTTGGAGATAAACAGGCCGTCGGGACGCAGGGCCATGATTTGCTCCGCCGAGGCGTCGGCGGGCAGGACCGTGATGCGGATGCCGCGCTGGGCGAGGTGGCGGAGGATATTGTGTTTGGCGCCGCAGTCGAGGGCGACCAGATGCAGGCCGTCGCCAGGATTGACCGGGCCTTCGGACCAGTCGCCCTGGTCGATTTGCCAGCCGTAGGATTCGGCGGGTTTGACGGCTTTGACCCAGTCGGCACCGAGCATTTTGGCCACGGCGCGGGCGCGGGCGAGCAGTTGGTCGTCATCGAGCAGTTGACTGGAGAGCACGCCGCGCATCGAGCCGTTGATGCGAAGTTTGCGGGTCAGGGCGCGGGTGTCGATGGAGTCGATGCCGAGGATGTTGTTTTCCTTCAGGTAATCCGAGAGCGAGAGGTCGGCGCGATAATTGGAATAAATCGGGGGCAATTCCTTGATAACCAGGCCGGAAACGTGCGGCCGGCGACTTTCCATATCCTGGCGATTGATGCCGTAATTGCCGATCAGGGGGTAGGTCATGGTAACGATCTGACCTTTGTAGGAAGGATCGGTGAGAATTTCCTGGTAGCCGGTCATGGAGGTGTTGAAAACGACCTCGCCTTCGGCGGTTCCGGGTGCGCCAAAGGCGCGGCCGGTGAAAATGGTTCCATCTTCCAGGGCGAGTTTGGCAATAGTGGGTGCGGCGTCCATAGGGAGGATTATACGCAAGGCAGCAGGTTTATCGAGAGGATTGGGCCAAGGTGGGATTGGCCAGGGCAGGGACCGGCCAAACTAGGGCGTGGCGGCCCCAGAGTGCCGAGGGGGTACTCGGCGGTCCCCGAGTCCAAGTGCCGAGCGGGTTACTCGGCGTTGGCGGATCAAGCGGCAATCATAAGCAGCAGGCCCAGGAGCAGGCCGATGGCACCCAGGGTCATGCCGGCGATGGCCAGGCCCCGGCCGCCTTCACCGGCGGAGCATTGGCGGTAGCCGATGGTGCCGCAAAGGACGGCCAGCAAGCTGGGAACCAAGGCGCAACTGGCCGGCAGGCCGATGATGCCCAATACCAATGAGGCGACGGCGTAGCCGTTGGTGCCGTTGGCGGAGGAAATGACCGTGCCTTCCATGGTGAATGGGAGAGTGCAGGAAGCGCACTGGTTGGCGGAAACGGGGTTGAAATGGCCACAGCGCGGGCAGGCGATGTGTTGGATCCCCTGCTCGTCGCGGAGGATCAACGGGGCACGGGTGCCGGCGGCGGCATAGGCGTGGACGGGGTGGGGATCGGGTTTGATGAGCTTGCGGGTCAGAGGGTCTAATAGCCGGCCGTAACGATCAAGAATGGGCACGACGATATCGTTGCCGCAGGTGGGACAGGTGCCGCTCTGGCCGGCCATTTGGCTGGTGGCCTCCAGGCGCGAGGAGCAGTAGACGCAGGCAAAACCATAATGACGCTGGGCGCCGGCGGGAACGGCGGGCTGGGCGAGCGGCTGGGCGCGGAGGGCGGCGGCTTTTTTTGCGGGCGCGGCCGGGACGCTCAGGGCCGTGCGGCAGCCGGAGCAGCGCACGCGCTGGCCGGCGAGGGCATCCTCCACACTTAAGGCCAAGTGGCATAGATGGCAATGAAAAACGATCATGCTCGGGGGATATTGTAACGTGGCAAGGCATCAGGCGAGAGGAGCAACGCCGCCAGCGGGATTGGCGCGACCGTCCCCTCGCAGGCGGGCCGGGGTTCAGGGTAATTGCATGTTCCGAATCGCTTCACCGAAAAATTGAACTGCCGAAGCATATACGCAAATGCTGTATGTATGTTATTGTTAACACTAATAATTTACTTATTTCTTTGCGCCTTAGCGAATTATGCGGTTATACATTAAATTGAACCGCCAAGCTGAAGCGGCGCAAGAATTTTTTATCGCGCCCCCCCTACCTCAATCCCGCAGGCCGTGCAAAAAGCTCGGCGGCAGCGCGGCAATATCAATCCTCATCGCGTGGGGGTGGTGGTTCGTCGCGCGGATGTTCGGGGCGCATGGGCGGCAGGTCGGGGCGGGTGGTCGGGGCGCTCAGTTCGGCCTCGGTGCGGCGGTCAATCAGTTGGTTGCGGTTGGCCTCCTCGCGCTCCAAGCGCTGGGCTTCGCGGTCCAGCAGTTCACGGCTGCGCTGGATGCGGGCGCGGCGTTCTTTGAGCGAGGCGTCGATAAGCTGGCCGACTTTTTCGCGGATATTCAGCCGCAACGCCGGCTGGGCGGATGCATCGGTTGTGCGCCACTGGCCGACCAGGCCAAACAGTTCATCTTCCAATTGCACGTGCGCCAATCGCTGCTCGTGAAGCTCGGGGCTGTCCTGGCCCATTCCCTGGATCATGCGCCAGCGCGCGAACATCCAGCGACGCAGGGAGCGGGGCACGCGGTTTTCGGCGGCCAATTGCTCAAAGGCTTTCCAGCGATTGGGAGAATTTTGGCGCATGAAGGCCTCGACCTGGCTCCACTCGGCGTCGGTGGGGTCGGCGGGCTGGGGCCGCGGGGGGCGGCGTTCACCCATGCCGCGGCCGGGACCGTGGAAGCGCGGTTCGGGCGCTTGGCCGGGCGGCGCGGGACGCGTGGCCGGCGGCTGGGCCACGGCAATAGAACCGCAGAGCGTCAGGAGGCATAGACCGCTGGAGAGCTTGAAGTTCATAGCGTTTGGGGGCAAAGGGTCAGGGAAGCAGTTGCAGGCTCAATTCGTTGACCTGAGCCAGATTATTTTGCCCGAGCATGGCCAGATGCTCCTCGGCTTCGTCCAGCGGGGTTGGCTCGAAAGATTGCTGCAAGCGCAGGCGGCTTTGCAATTCGTCGGGCGCCTCGGCGGGCAACTCAAAGGCCAGTTGCGTATTGTTGTAGGTCGGCAGGGCCGGGGTGGAGTTGGAATTGCCCCACCAGGCCAAAAATGCCAAAAGGACCGCGGCGGCCGAGGCCAGCGGATAACACCACCAGGGATAGCGCAAGCGCTGGGCCGAAGGCAGGGCCGGGCGGCGGCTCAAGCGGCGCAGGTTCCATTTTTCCGCCTCACGGGCCATAAACCGCGCCGAAGCGGCCGCGCCAAGCGGAGCGGGGATAAGCTGGTCGGCTTGGCGGAGCTGATCGGTTACCAAATCCTGGGCTTGGCGCAGGGCCTGCAACTCAGCGCGCAGGCCGGCATCGCTGGTCAGCAGATGCTCGACTTCGGCGGCATCCTCCGGAGGCAGTTCCCCCGCCAGGTACATCATCAGCACCGATTCATTGTTGGCCAGTTGTTCCAGTAAACTTGACATAAGTACACCATCAATCGTCGGCCAAAAGTTCACGCAGTTTGATCGTGGCCTTGTGCATTCGACCCAGGGCGGTATTGAGCGGACAACCCAATAGCTGCGCGATTTGCACGAATTTAAGATCGGCATAATAGCGCATCAGCAGCACCTGGCGCTGATTTTCCGGCAACTGGGCAATGGCCCATTGCATTTTTTCGGCCTGCTCACGCGCCTGCGGCCGGGCGGAGGCGTCGGGGACGATCTCATCATGCCTTAAGCGCAACTGGAGCATGGCGCTTTTATCGCGGCCCCGGCGTCGCCAGTGGTCGTTGGCTTTATTGGTGGCGATGCGAAAAAGCCAAGCCTTAAAGCCGCCGGCGGCGGTGTTGGGATCGAATTTATCGCTATTTTCCAGGATGCTGAGCCACGTCTGCTGCAATAATTCCTCGGCGGCCAGTTCATCGCCCAGCAGGCGTTGCAAATAGCGTCCCACGGCCTGTCCGTGGCGACCGATTAATTCGGTGGCGGCACGGCTCTCCCCGCCGGCCAGACGAAGCATGATCGCCTCATCGGACTCCAAAGGCACGGCGTTGGCCTCGGCCAGCACCGGGGCCGGAAGTTGCATCGGGCTGGCGACATTCATCACGTTATTCCGGCCTTCCAGAATATAAACGCCGCGGCGGGGAAATTATTGCTGTAAAGGTCCACTGAGGGTGAATATACCGCTTGGGAGCCGCAGTGAACATTGGCAATGGTTGACGCGAGAAGAAACATCAGTTGGATGGGGAAGTTTTTTGGGAAAATGGGTGATTAAATCAAAGACTCCTGACCGCTGTGAAAAGGCGACCCTTTTGGGTCGCTATGACCCATTTCTTTAGCACAGTTGGCTGTGATAAGGGCTGGGATACGGGAACACTAGACAATACGGCGGCCTAACAATGTCTTGTGTCCGCTGTTCTAGCGCGCGGAGATTTAGCCACAGAGGACTCCGAGGACACAGAGGAAGAAGAGATGTATGAATTCCGCCTTTCTCTGTGATCTCTGTGTCCTCTGTGGCAAGAAGATATTACGGCTTTTGGAATAAGGGGTACACTAGATAATATGGTGGCCTAACAATGTCTGGTGCCCGCTGATTTAACGCGCGGAGATTTAGCCACAGAGGACTCCGAGGACACAGAGGAAAAAGAGATGTATGAATTGCGCCTTTCTCTGTCATCTCTGTGTCCTCTGTGTTCTCTGTGGCAATAAAATATTATGGCTTTTGAAATAAGAGGGACACTCGATAATATGGCGGCCTAACAATGTCTGGTGTCCCCTGTGCTAGCGCGGAGATTTAGCCACAGAGGACTCTGAGGACACAGAGGAGCAGGAGATGGATGAATTGACAGAAAAGATCATCGGCGCGGCGATTGAAGTGCATCGCATTTTGGGGCCGGGTTTACTGGAATCGATCTACGAAGAGGCGCTGTGCGTGGAACTTGAATTGCGCGGATTGTTTGTTCAACGGCAAGTCGAGATCGAAGTAAACTATAAAGGCCACGTCATCAAGGGCCAACGGCTGGACCTGCTCGTGGAAAACCAGGTGATCGTCGAGATCAAGTCCCTCACGAAATTACCGCAAGTGGCCACCGCCCAAATCCTTTCGTATCTGCGCGCTGCGGGGCTGCAACGCGGGCTGCTGCTCAATTTTGGCCAATCACGTCTCGTAGATGGCATCAAACGCCTTTCTCTGTGAACTCTGTGTCCTCTGTGTCCTCTGTGGCAATAAAATATTACGGCTTTTGGAATAGAGGACACAACATAATATGCCGGTCTAACAATATCTGGTGTCCCCTGTGCTAGCGCGGAGATTTAGCCACAGAGGACTCCGAGGACACAGAGTAAGAAGAAATGTATGAATTCCGCCCTTCTCTGTCATCTCTGTGTCCTCTGTGTCCTCTGTGGCAATAAAATATTCTGGCTTTTGAAATAGGGGGACACTAGATAATATGGCGGCCTAACATTGCTTGGTGTCCTTTGTACTGTACCGCCCCAGCGCTGCCAGCACGATCTCCTGCGTAATCTCCCGCAGCGCCTGCTCCTCTTGGAGGGAGGATTGGCTGGCGTAGCGGTCGAGTCGGTCCTGGATCATTTTCACGCTCATGGTTTTAGCTCCTTTCGCAGACCCTGGAGAAACCGCCGTACGCGCTCAGAGGGGTAGTTGCCCATCAGTTCTTCGATCACCGCGGCATCCATGCTTCTGAGAACCTGTTCATCCACACGCAAGCTCTCGACCACCGGGCGGACGGATTTCCAGTCCAGCCTGTGGACGTATACATAGTCCGCCAGAGCCTTGCAGGGCGATGCCAGTAGAAAACTTTGGCCAGCCTCATTTTCCACGCGCTTTACCTCAACATACAGAGTCTTTTGCGGGACGCGGGTGAAGCTGAAATGTCCCAAAGGCGTATCGAACGCCCGCGATCGGTCCAGCGAGGTACTGGTAATGGCGTAGACCGCCTCGGGAATCCATCCGTGGAAGGACAAGGCGGTTTCCAAGCTGACGTAGCTGGGGCCGTAGATACGCTGAGCCAGCACCAGTGGATCGATCTTGCCCCGCAAGTACTTGGTTGCCAGACAGTACAGGCCCCGCCGCACGTGTATGATTTCCCCACTGGCCAACGCTCGTTTGACGAGGTCGAATTGCCGCTGCGGAGTACCGCCAACCCAGCAGTCCACCTCTGCCCGGGTGAAGATGCCCTGGCTGGCTCTCTCAAAAGCAAGTTCCGTCAAACTTCTCATTCGTGCACGATACTGGCACTTATCGCTAGTATCAAGCAAAATACTGCCGATGCCTCGTGTTCTAATTGGATTGCAACTTGCGACTCATAATCCACGGCCAAGCGGTAAGACGGCATTGGGCGGCAGGGTCTGACGCCGGTTTTGGCAAGCCGTTTTGCAGTTGGAAGCGCAAAACGGGGACGGACCTAGTCTTGACGGTTCGATGAAACTAGGTGCGTCCCAGTATCAC
>JBBQBE010000015.1:0-48805 GCA_038317225.1 Tepidisphaerales bacterium
ATTGGCCGGATGTTTGACGAAATGGCGCATGTCCGTGCTGGTGGCCAGGCACTGACACTCCGGCTGAGTGGCGGTGTAAAAGATGTGGGCGACGCCCTGGTGTTCGATGCAGCAGCCGGAATAGACGCCGTCTTTGTCATAGGGCTGATCGGGACGCAGGGCATGGGGCTGATGGGTCCAGTGGATCATGTCGGGGCTGCGGGCGTGGCCCCAGGTCATATTTCCCCAGAGCGGCCTGGGGATTGTACTGATAAAACAGGTGGTATTGGCCGGCAAAGTGGATCAGGCCGTTGGGATCGTTCATCCAATTTTTGCGCGGGGTGAAGTGATAAAGCGGGTGCTGCGGGTCGGTGTCGATTTTCATGGCGGTAAGATATCGGTCGGGATGGGTATACTCAATATCCAGCGGCGGCGGCTACAATCGCGCCGGGGGGATAACACAGGAAGGCAATATGAGCGAGCAAGACACACCGGCTTCGGCAAACACACCGCAAAGCGTTACGCCGCCGCGGCGCAGGCGCGGATGGTGGTGGAAGATTCCGCTGCTGCTGCTGGTATTGCTGGTGATCCTGGTGGCGCTGGCACCGACGCTGGCGAGTTGGGGGCCGGTGCGCTCGGCGGTGTTGTCGCAGGTGAACCAGCGGCTCAATGGCAAGGTGCAGGTGGATGATTGGTCGCTGGGGTGGAGCAGCGGGGTGAGCGTCAGCGGGGTGAAAGTGTTTGATGAGAAGGGGAGTTTGATATTGGAAGTGCCCCAGATGCGCTTACCGATCAGCGCTTTGGGGGCGATGCGCGGCGATATCGATTTGGGTGATTCGGTGATCGATGTGAACCTGACGCGCTTGCACATCGATGCCCAAGGGCAAAGCAACCTGCAACGACTGGTAAAAGCCAGTGCGGACAAGCCCGGCAAAACCAGCGAGTGGTCCAGTGAGGGGAAATTGCCCAATGTTCACGGCAAACTGACGATCAACATCCTGGGCGGAACCATCGAGAGCGCGGATTTGCCCGAACCGATCCACCTGGAGCCGGGGAAGATTGCCCTGGCGCTGGCGTCGATCAACGATCCTCTACAGATCGAGGTGAATTTGGCGCAGCGCTTGGGGCAGCAGCCGGCCGGGGCCTTGAGCGTTAAGGGGCAAGTGGGGATGATCCGCGACAATCGCATCGATCCGCAAGCGGCCAAGGGGGATATTGCAGTGCAATTGTCGCAGTTGCAACTGGCGGCGGCCAATCCATTTTTGAAAATGGCGCATGTGGACGCCCAGGCGTCGGGGGTGGCCCAGGGCACCTGGCAATTGCATGTGGCGTCGATGGATGATGCGCAGGTCAAGGGGCTGTTGGAAATCACTAATTTCGCGCTGGGCGGAGAGATTTTGCGCGGCGACAGCTTTCGCAGCCAGTCGGTGCGACTGCCGCTGCAACTGAGCCGCCAGCGCCAGGGCGGGGCGGTGGTGCTGAATATCGAGCAACTGGGCGCGGATTTTGACCAGGGGAAAATTTCCGTGGCCGGGAAACTGCCGGAAGCGGCGGTGATGAATTTAAGCAAAAACCAAGCGCCGGGGGCAGCCGGTGAGGCGACATTGACGGTGGACTTGCCGCATTTGGAGAAACTGGCCAACCAGTTGCCGCACCTGCTGGCCCTGCGCCAGGGGGTGGTGCTGCAAAGCGGGGAATTTCATTTTGACGGGCGCATGGCCTTGAGCGAAAAGGCGGTTTCGCTGCAAGCTCCGTGGCATCTGAAGAATGTGTCGGGAACCAAGGATGGCCAGCGCGTGGGGCCATTGCGCCCGATCACCGGACAATTAAGTTTGACGGCGCTGCCCAACGGATCGCCCTTGCCGGCGCTGCGGGATGCGAGCGTGCAACTGGACAGCGCATTTGCCACGGTGCGGGGCGGGGCCAAGTCGCTGGATCAGGTGAAGGTGGAAGGGAATTACGATCTGTCGCAGGTGCGCAACGACTTAGGGCAGCTATTTGACTTGTCGATGTTGCAAAGCGGCAAGGGTACTTTTGCGATCACGGCGACGGGGGATGCGGCGGGCAATGGGCCGATCGAGGTGCGGGCATCGCTGGATAACCAGGATTTGTCGATCTTGCCACCGGGTGAAAAATCGCCGCTGCTGCAGCCGCGATTGGCGCTGCGGCTGGGCGGCACGGTCAAGCGCGGCGCGGGCGGGCAGATCAGCGCTGTGGAGAATGGAGCGTTTTCGCTTCAGTCGGGAGCGGCTCAGCAGCCGACGGTGCGGATTGAAGCGGCGGCGGCGGCGACATTTGCGCCGGCGGCCGGCGGCGGGACGCGTTTGGCGACGGCGAATTTTTCCACGACGCATTTTGAGGCCAACCTGGCGAAACTGGCCGAGGAGCTTTCGCCGCTGCTGGGGCAACTGCGCCGGGCGCACTTGAGTGTGCAAAGCGGCGCGTTGCAATTGAGCGTTAACGCACAACTGACCAGCGACGCGCCAGGGGCCATGTCCGCCAAGGCAAATGTAACTGGGGATATCAGCGGATTGTCCGTTCGCCAAGCCGTCGCAAGTGGGACGGCGGCGGGCGGGGCGGCGGGTGGGACGACAATGATTTTGGAGAATCAATCGCTGCACTGGACAGGCCAGGGGCAGGTGCAACAGTCGCCGGCGCAGCTCGTGGCCACGATCTCGGCGATGACGCTGCAAGGATTGGATAACGCCATCGCGTTGCAACTCAAGGGCCAGACGGTGGCGCGGCTGCAACGGGGGGCCGATGGGAAAATTCAAGCGTCGGGAGAGTGGTCGGTGGCGCTGGATGTGGGGAAGTTGATGCGGCTGTTTCCGCGATCGGCGGATTCGGTGAGTCAGTTGCAGGCGGGGACGGTGGCCGGTGCGTTGAAAGTGGCCACCGCCGAGGATGGGCGCACGCATGTGGACGGCGATCTGCAAAGCGATTTGACGGTCAAAGCTTCGGCGCAAACGCTGCGCGAGCAGGCGAAGGTGGTGTTCAACGCCGTGGCCAACGAGGATTTTTCCGCGCTGTCGGCCAGTGCCGATGTAACCGGCTCTTTTTTGCTGGCGCAATTGCGGGAGGCCCAGTTGCGGCTGAAGGTCGATGGTCGGCCGGCGACTTTGCTCCAGATGGTGCCCAGCGCCAAGTTGCATGTGGCGGTGATCGATCTGCCCAAGGCCTGGTCGGTTGGCCAAGCTTTGATGCCGGTGGCGGCGGCGCCAGCGACACCCGCGGCGGGAGGCGGGGCGGCGGCCAGCCCGCCACTGGTTTTCACCAGCGGCACACTCACGCTGGATGCGCTGGTGAGCGGCCAGGGTGGGGAATCGACGATCAATGTGGTGGCACTGCCGGATAAAATCGCTTTTCATCGCGGACAAGGCAATTATGTAGCGCCGGCAAAACAGGCCAATCGCATTGAACTGGTCATGACGGCCCAGTGCGCTGCCGATGCGGCGGTGACGGGATTGAAGCAAATCAAACAGGTGAAAATATCCAAGCTGCAAGGAGAACTGGATTTTGGAACTTTTCGGCTACTGGAGCCGATTCAGATCGATGATCTGCCGGGGCTTTTGGACGTGTTGAGCGGCAAGAGCGATGCGGATGTGGCCACACCCGGCGGCAAATTCCAGTTTGATGGCACCATCGAGCCGCTGATGGTTTTGGTTACGGCGCTGCAAGGCAAGCCGGCGAGCGCGGCGATGCCGGTGCGCGGAGAGATATCATTAAAACAGAGCATCGGCAGGCAGAAAAATCGCATCCAACTGGATGGTGAACTGGCGGTGGCGCACTTGCGGATTGGCTCTGCCGCCCCGGCCGGCGGTGCTGCGGACGCCGCGGGTGGTGGTTTTTCCGAGGATCAACTCACCGTCAGCAACAGCATCGGCTACAACCCGGCCAATGATACGCTGGTACTCAATGATCTGAGCGTGCAAATGCGCTCCAGTGCGGCGCTGGCGCTGAATGTGAAGGGAAGGATCAACCAGGCGCAGACGGCGCGGCGACTGGAGAACGTAACGCTCACGCTCACGCCCGACTGGCAAAAATTGTGGGACTTGGCGCGTCCGCTGCTGGATGAGCCGACTCGACAGAAGATCGGGGAACTGGCCTTGACAGGCAAGCAGGCGCAGGGATTCATTCTCAACGGAAGTTTCCCGGCGGATGTGCCGCCGATGGAGGCGCTGAAAACCTTGCAAGTGGCCGGCGGCGTGGCGATTGATTCGGTGGATTGGAAGAGCAAGGGATTGCTGATTAAGAATCTGCAATTGCCGGTGCAAATGAAAGAGGGGGTGGCGCATATCATCGGTCCCAACAACCAGATGCCGCCGGCGGCTTTTTGCAACGACGGCATTTTAGACCTGGGCGATATTCGTCTGGATGTGGCCGGGGCGCATCCGCTATTGACCATTCCCGACAACAAGAAGCTGATGAGCAATGTAACGCTCAACGAGCTTTTGGCCGGGTCGTTGGGCAAATTTGCCGGAAGTCTTTTTTACAATCCGACCAAGGCGGCGGGAAAGATGGATGTAACGTGCGTGTATTGCCGGCAATTGCCCATCGATGATTATTTGATGAGCAACGAACCGTCCAACAGCGCCAAGGCGGAGTTTCGATTCTCCATCAGCAATGTGTCGATCGGATCGGAAGGTATAGGCTCACTTTTATCGGCGCTGAACTGGGGCGAAAAGGGCGTGGACCAGGTGATGGGCAATATCAAGGACGCCACCGTTACGCTGGAAAACGGGCACGCCAAGCACCAGATGGATTTGCAACTGGGCGGCTATACCGTGGCGCTCAACGGGGATTTGAACATGGGGAAGATGCGGTATCGCAGCTTACTGCTGGACCTGCCGACGGGCGCGCTGGCTCGGCTGGTGGGGGCGCGGCCTGAGGATTTGACGCAATTTTTAGGCGACCGCACGCCTTTCATGCTCAATGGCCCGATCGCCAAATTGCAGCCGGACAGCAAAGGGCTGGAGCTATTGACGCGGCGAATTCTCGAAGCCCAGGCGAAGAATCTGCTCTTGGGCGGCGACCGCAAAAAAAAGGGCGGCCAAGCGCCCAGTTCGCAGCCCAGCAATCCGGCGCAGGAATTGTTTGACCTGTTTAACCGGGACAAGAAAAAATAACCGCCGCGGCTACATGAGGAAAATGAGCCAAACGGCGATCAGCACCGGCGCCAGGATTGGGAGGCTGAAGCGGAGGATATATCCGCCAAAGCCGGGCATTTTCACGCCGCTGGATTCGGCGATGCTCTTGACCATTAGATTAGGCCCGTTGCCGATATAGGTGGCGGCACCGAAAAAGACCGCGCCCAGGGAGATAGCCACCAGGTAAACCGCCAATGCCGGGTCGCTGACCAGGGTGCGGATTCCCTCCGGCCCCATCGCCAGTTTGTTCAGTTCCAGCCGCAGGAAGGTCATGTAGGTGGGGGCGTTGTCCAGAAAACTGGAAAGTACGCCGCTGGTGAAATAGTGCTGGCCGGGGGTTTTGAGCGGCAGACTGCCGGCGTGAAAATCCAGCCAGTGCAGGGCGGGGGTCATGGTGGAGAAGATGCCGGCGAACAAAATGGCCACTTCGCGGATCGGGCCGTAGGTAAACTGGTTTTCCTTGCGCAAAGAGGGCGGGGTGGTGCGCAGCGACAGGACAATCGCCGCCAGCATCAGCACTTCGCGGCTCAGAAGCACTTTGAGGGCCAAGGCTCCGGAAGGATTTTGCCAGAGCAAGGGAAGCTGCACCATGATGCTCATTTGGAAAACGCCCATGATGATCAGCCCGATGAACAAAAGATTGGGCAGGCCGCGAATGACGATGGGAGCGTCGGCCTGGGAGGGCATGTGGCGTGTCTGGCGGCGATGTTCCCAGGTGTCGATGAAATAAAAGATGATCAGCAACACGGTGCAGGCAAAGGCCCACATGGGCCACAGATTATGAAAGACCCATCCGAAGGGCACGCCAGCCAGGTAGCCTAAAAAGAGCGGCGGATCGCCGATGGGGGTCAGGCAGCCGCCGACATTGGCGACGATGAAGATGAAAAAGACCACGTGATAGGGTTTGACGTGGCCGTGGTTGAGGCGCAAAAAGGGGCGGATGAGCAGGATCGCCGCGCCGGTGGTTCCCAGCACATTGGCCAAAAGCGCGCCGCACAAAAGCAGCGTTACGTTCACCGCCGGGGTGGCCTGCGCCGTCAGGGTGAGCAGAATGCCGCCGCTGACGATATACAATGCCGCCAGCAGCAGAATAAAGCCGACATACTCCTTCATTTCATAAACCCAGCGGGCGGTCTGGCCGCCGGGAAGCAGGTAGTAGACCGCCGGCACCAATCCCAGGGCCAGGGCCACCCAGGGGTAAAAGCGTTCCCAGGCGTGGTGGTTGACCACGGGCCAGATGGCGATGCACAAAAGCAGCGCGACGAAGGGCAGGGACCAGAAGAGGGAAATATCACTGGGAGCGATGGCGGCGATCATGTTTGTCCGTTGGTTGGTTTACAAACCATGCTTGTACGGCAAAACCGCATCCCTTGGCAAGAGCGCGGCGGGATCACAAAATTTACTTGAGTGCGGATACCTTTTGCACCATTTCCATCAGCGGCTTGAGATACTCCGGGCCGAAAAAGTGGACGTGGTTAATCAGTTCATATAACTGGTAAATCCACTTGCGGCGCTGATGGTATTCGGCCGGGAGTTTGCGGGTCTGCTGATAGACTTTGAGAAATTTGTCGTTGACGGTTTGGAAAAGCTCCAGGTACGCCAGTTCCATTTCGCAGTGGGCGTAGCGGCAATTGGGATCCAGGACGGCTGCGACTCGCCACTGGCCGGCATCATCGGGGCGGCACAACAGATTGGTGGACCACAGATCGCCGTGGATCAAGCGCGGCTGATCGTCGTGAATGAGCCATTGGTCCAGCTTTTCGTGCACCTTGTTGATCAGCTTGCGGCACTTGGGCGGCATAAAGGGCTGCTTTTCGGTTTCGCGCCAGATGGGGTCAAAGAGTTGATAATAAAATTCCGGCCAGCTTTCGGCCTGAGTGCGCTGGTTGGCGTCTAGTCGCATGTATTTGTAAGCGGTTTTGGCGTGCAGGCGCAGCAACAACTGGGCCAGGTGATCTTGAAGCTGATCAAACTGCCCCGGCGCGCAGCGCTGGCGGCTGTCGCTGAGATTGAAGCCCACAATGAACTGCATCAGCAAGAAGCTATGAGGGTCATCGAGCGAGCCGATTTTCCAGCAGTACACTTCCGGGGCCGGCAGGCCCAGTTCGCGCAGCAGGTTCAGTTCATAGGCTTCGCGTTCGTAGCCGAGATTGACCCGGTGGGGCGAGATTTTTAAAACGGCTTTGAAGCCGTCCTTCATGGTCAGGGCCAAGGTGGTATTGACGCGACCTCCGACCAGCGGCACCACCTCCGCAAGCTCCGTCGCATTGCCATGAAAATCCTTGACAATGCGCCGGAGCATCTGCCAGGAAATGTCGCTCGCATCCATGGGCGCTCCTGGAAAATCCCTATGGGATTATGGCAGGATATGCGCAGTAAAACAAACTCTTAATGGCCGGCTGAGGCAAATTTCACATTTTTAATTTTCAGCTTGCCGAACAGCGGGGTGATCTCGGCCTTGCAGCGGCCGTTGGTTTGCTTGATCCGCAACGTTCCCCAGGTGCCGTCGGCGGCCCAGAACCAGGTGCCGGGAATCGGCTTGAGCGTCAGCGTGCCGGTAATGGCGCAGTAGTCAAATCCGCACGCCGCGGCCACCGCGCCCCAACTGGCCATGGCCCGGATGTAGTGGTGGCCGCATTCGGCTTCGTCGAAGGGATTGCGCTTATGGCCGTCGTAGCGGGCGCGGATGTCGGCGACGATGCGCTGGGCCTGGCGCGCCTGGCCCCCCTGGAGCAATTGCACGGCCACGACATATTCAAATCCGGTCATGACCTCGTTGAAATAAGGGAAGGGCCGCGCCGGACGGCGGCCGCGCGGGTAGCTGGCCATCAGCAAGGCGCTTTCCTCCTGCAATGCGAAACTGCGCAGGTGATTAAAGTGATCCCAGAGGGGCGATTTGCGATTGTAGCGCACGATGCTGGTGAGGGTTTTATTGACTTGGGCACTGGGCAGCAGATCGGTCAGGCCGCAATCGTAGGCCAGGCATAGGCCCACCAGTTGATCGATCAGACAACCGGAACCCAGTTGCAATTCCGGTTCTTGAAGATTTGTCGCCCCCATGGTGGCGTGGCGCAGACCGGGTGCGATCTTGGAGGCGTCGCCGGGGGGAGTAATATGGTGTTCGTAGTATTCACCGTTAAACAGCTTTTCGGCCATGAAGGCGCTACCAGAGTCGCGTAGAACCTGGCAGCGGTCGGCCAGTAGGGTATCGCCCAGATGCCGGGCCATTTTTTCCATCGCCGCCAGGGCCGCCAGATACCAGCCCTGCATCTGCGGATTGGGGCCGTAATATTCCACGTCCATGGTGTTGTGCTGGCAACCTTCCATCACGCCGTCCTGGTCGGCGTCCCAGCCGTTTTCAATCCAGGCAAATCGCAGCACCCGCACCGCCGCCGGCCACAGCGAGCGTAGCCACCGGTCATCGCCGCACGCTCGCCACTGGCGGTAAAGTTTGAGCAGACAGCCCATTTGACCATCGGCGGCGGCGGTGTTCCAATCGCGTTTGTGCTTGCCCAGGGGCAGATTGAGTCGAAAGCACATTTTGCCGCTTTCGTCCGTGGCATGGAGAAATTCCAGTTGCCGCATATTGCGGGCCAGATCGCCAAAAAGCGGCACCGTGGCCATTTCGTAGTTCCACACGTGCGTACAGTTGCCGAAGCAAGAACCGCTTTTGTCGCCGCATCCTTCCCAGCCGAACACATTGCCGTCGGCGGTGCGGAAAACGGTTTGGCTGCGCAGCGTGCTGAGGTTGAATAGAGCCGCTTCCTTCCAAACGGCCGGCAAATCAGAGTCGCAAAACGCGTTGACAAAGCGCACGGTTTGCATTTCTAACTTGGCCAGGTTTTGCCAGCACTGGGCGGCGGCGTCCCAGGCGTCGGCGCTGCGCGTGGTGTAATAATTGCCAACGGTGTTGCTGAGGGCCGGGTCGTTTTCCAGGTCGCAACCCTGGCCGCATGATGGCGGCTCGGCCGGCGCAGGCGTCCAGGTTTGGCGATTGGGAAAATGCCATGTGAACATGAACGTTACGCAGCGGCGCGATTTTGCCGGCACGGTGAGTTTGACTCCCAGCGACGCCATGGGCTGCTGGGCCTGACCGATCGGGCGATCTTCCACCACCCCGTCGTCAGAAAAATCATCCCACCAGTCCAGCAGGCTGTCGCCCCAGGTGCGGTCGGCCCAGGCGGTGCGGTAATGCACGCCCGCGGCGCTGCTGGTCGAGAGGGCCATGGTTCCCCAGGTCTCGGCGGCGCGGTCCACGCCGCCAGTAGTCATCATCACGCCGCAAAAGCCCTTGCCTTTGGCAAAATGGTTGACGTTGGCTTTAGAAAGGTCGGTGCTACCGTCGCGGCCGATGAAATTTTCCACGTTGCCGCAGACGGACGCTTGGACCGGGGTATTGCCGGTGTTTTCCAACACCAATCGCAGCATCGCCGCCGGGTGGCTGGAGGCGTCGGTATCGGAGGGGACCAGCGGATTGAACGCTTCGATTCGCACTTTGAGCGGCACCGCCGGATCGCGCAGGGCCACTTGCGCCAGCGGATAGGCGGCATCAAACTGGCAATGGCGAAATCGCGGTAGCCCGTGATTGGCCGCGCCGGCGCCAAACGCCCCATCGTACTGGCCGGCGGGCAGCGGCCCTTCCAGGCAGCGGGTGACCGGCCGCTTGCCCTTTTGCCGACACCAGAGGGCGAAAAAGCTGTTGCGCGGCGAAAAGCCCTTGGCCGGTCGATTGACGATTTCCCAGTCGCGCAGGTCGCCACGTCCGCCAAGGCTTACGGTTCCGGTACCGATGCCGCCCAGGGGCATGGCGATTTTATCCAGGTGCGCCCAGTTATAGCGATTGAGAACCGGCCAGGGATGTTTTTGTGGTTTCATGGTTATAAAAATGTAGGTAATGACACGTTCAGCCCGTAGGCTGTGGCGGCGGCGCGCCGGAAAATCCATTGCCGCTCATTTTCGCTCAGTGGCGCGGCCCATTGTTGCAGCAGCTCAAGCCATTGCCCGTAGCCGCAGGCGACCAGGCAGACCGGCCAATCACTGCCAAACATGAGGCGCCGTGCCCCAAAGGCCTCCAGGGCCGCATCGAGGTAGGGCGTTAACCGCTCGGCGGTCCACGAGTGGTAATCCGCTTCGGTTACCAGCCCGGACAGTTTGCACCAGACCCACGGCCGCCGAGCCAACTCGCGTAAGTGGGTGCGCCACGGCTCGATTTGCCCGCTCTTGGCCGGCGGCTTGGCCAGATGGTCGAGAATAAACGGCTGATCGGGATGACGGTCCACCAGTTGGATCGCCGCAGGCAACTGGCGGTGGGTGATGAGAATGTCATAAGCCAGGTGGAAGCGGCCCAGCGCGGCGATGCCGCGGTTAAAATCATCGCGGGCCAGGTAATCATCGGCCTCGCCTTGAAGCACGTGGCGGACGCTGCGAAATTTGGGATTAAAGACTCGCGGCTCCAATGCCCGCTCGACATCCGGATCGATCAGCGGAACCCAGCCCACCACGGCGGCGATAAAATCATGCTGGCGGGACAGTTCCAGCAGCCAATCGGTTTCGCCGAGAGTTTGGCGGGCCTGTACGCTGATCACTTTTTCCACATGTGCGGCTTTTATCTGGGAGGCCAAATGCTCCGGTAGAAAATCGCGGCGGATGGCGCTCATCGGCTGGTCGATCCAGCCGTATTGCTCCGGGGTATAGTGCCAGAAATGGTGGTGCGAATCGATCATCGCGCGGTTGTGTAAAGTTTTTACTGGGGAGCGATCCAGTCGTATTGCTCCGGGGTATAATGCCAGAAATGGTGGTGTGAATCGATCATCGCGAGGTTGCGTAAAGTTTCTACTGAGGCGCGGTCCAGTCGGGATCGTTGTTGGACTGGCGGCCCTGGGTCCACAACTGATTTTTCACGGGGGCGACGATTTGTGCAATCTTTTGCAGCAGCGCCGGATCATTGCGATATTCCAAGGCCCGCAGATTTTGCTCCACGTGCGCTTGCTTGCTCATTCCCACCAGCGTGGTCGAGGCGTAGGGATGATCCAGGCAATATCGCAAGGCAACCAGCGCCACATCTGCCTCGGCCTCTCGACAGGCCGCGGCCACTTGCCGGCCCGCCTGCAGCACCTGGGGCGCGGCCGGATGCCAGTCGGGAGCGCCCTTTTCCGTCAGCACCCGCATATGCAGCGGCGAGGCATTGATCAGCCCGATATTTTGCTTGCGGCACAAGGGCGTCAACAGTTCATCCAGATCGTCCACCATCAAGTTGTAACGGCAGAAACTCAAAATGGTGTCCACCGGCGCTTGCGAGGCGATCCAGTTAAGCAGTTTCAGAGGCAAACCGGTAATGCCGATAAATCTCGCCTTGCCCGCTTTTTGCAGCTTGCGCAATGCGGGAATGGTTTGCTGGACGATTTGTTTCGGGTCGGCCACCATCTCCACATCATGCACTTGCAATAGATCCACGTGATCGGTTTGCAGTCGCCGCAGAGATTCTTCCAGAGAGCGGGTTATCGAGTCCGCCGAGTAGTCGCACTCCTCGACGGTCTTGCCGTAGCGGCCACATTTGGTGGCCAGGATCACCTGGTCGCGCCGTCCGGCCAGGGCCTTGCCCAAACGGGTTTCGGCCAGTGTGCGGCCGTAATACGGGGAGACATCGAAAAAATTGATCCCCTCGCGCACGGCGGTATGGACGGCGCGCTGGCCCTCGTTTTCGTCGGCGGGTCCAAATTCATTGCCCAGCGGCGAAGCGCCAAATCCGATCACCGACACCCGCAGCCCCGTGCCGCCCAATTTGCGGTACTCCATATGCGCACTCCCGAAGTAACTTTAGTGGTCTGGGGTCGCCTGCGCAGCCGGACTCACCACGGCGACTTTTTTACGCAGTCCCGCGGCGATGGCCACCAACATGGATATCCACAATACCCAGAAACCCAGTTCATGGGGCGAATGAAACCCGATGCGCGGATTGGCCGGATCGGCGTTCAAGGCCCAGTCCAGCACCAGTTTCAAACCGATGATCGCCACCAGCCAGTAAGCCGACGTTTCAAAGCGGGGAAAGCGCTCCAGCAGTCGCACGAACAATGCCGCGGCGAAGCGCATCAGCACCACGCCCAGCATCCCGCCGGTCAGCACCACCCATAATTTGGGATGGATGCCGCCTTGCAGATGTTCCTCGCTGCCCACCACCAGGGCCATGGCGGCCAAAATGGAATCGACCGCGAAGGCGATGTCGGTTAGTTCAATGGCGGCCACGGTGCGCCAGAAGGGGGGCTTGCCTGGTTTGGCGGGCAATTTCTCGGCAATTTGGCCGGCTTGCTGCGCGGAGTTCACGCGATGGCGCCACTGGTCGTAAAAATGTTTGATCGCCACATACAGCAGATACAAGCCGCCCAGCAGCTTGATCGAGCGGTAGCGCATCAGCCAAGCCGCGGTTACAATCGCCAGCAGGCGAAAGACAAAGGCCCCGATCAGCCCGTAGCTCAAGGCCCGCGGCCGCAGTTCGGCCGGCAGCCGCTTGACCAAAACACCCAGCACCAGCGCATTGTCCAGTGAGAGAATCCCCTCCAGCAGTACGAGGATGCCCACCACCAACAGATCATTGAGTTGGAACGTCTGGCCGTAAAACATGGACAGTCCTTACTTGAGCATCCCAGCTTCTTTGGCGTAGTTGAAAATTCCGCCGGCCTCGATGATCGGCAGCACATCGCCCAAGGCCTTGAGCGGGTGGGTTTGGTTGCGCGTGTGATTAATGAGGATTTTTTCATCCAGGCGCAGTTCCAGATCATCGCCGGTGGCGATTTTGTCCACCAGTCGATCCTGCGATTCAACGGGAACCAGGTAGCCGCCGTTGATGCTGTTGCGGAAGAAGATGCGCGCGTAAAATTCGGCGATCACCACCGTCACCCCTGCCTCAGCCAGGGCCAGCGGGGCGTGTTCGCGGCTGGAACCGCAGCCGAAGTTTTTGCCGCCGATGACGATTTTGTATTGGCTCTTAAACTGGTCCTTGGGCACAAAGCGCTGATGCCCGCCGGGCAAGCCGGCCTGGGCTTCGGGCACGCCGCTGAGGGCGTACATGCCGAAAAACTTGCGTTCCTCCGGCATCGAGGGGTTATAGGAAAGAAAATGCGCGGGGATAATCTGGTCGGTATCCACATTGTCGCCCAGCACGTAGGCTTGGCCTTTGATGGTAGTCTGCATACAGTCCTTTCGTCGGGGCAACTATAAAGGCTGGCGGCGGGTTGCACAATCGCCCGTTTGGCCGCTTTTGTCGCCGATGTTTTAAGGAGTTTGACATGATCCGTCGCATGATTTGCTCTTGGTTGGCCGCCGCGATGCTTGCCTTGCCTCTGGTTGCGGTGGCAGACGCCGCCGCCGTCGCCGCAACCCCTGCCCCCGCGGCGACAACGCAGGCGCAGTCGGCTGAATCGCTGCTGGAAGCACTGCAAAAAATTACCGGACTGGCCGGCGACCAAAACCCTCCGGCCCCGGCCGCGGCGCAGGTGGCGGTGTTTGCTCTGGAGCGGCCGCTATTGGAAAAGCCGCCGGAATATGATTTTTTTGGTTATGAAAACCAGCTTGCGCTGCATTCGCTTTTGCACCGGCTGCACCTGGCTGCCGACGACAAGGGGATTGAAGCGGTGCTGGTTACTTTCGCCGGCGACACGCTGAATCTGGCCCAGGCGATGGAAGTGCGCGACGCTTTGCGGCGGATCAATCGTTCCGGCAAGCGCACCTTCGCCTACGCCGACAGTTATGACACGGCCACGTATATCGCCGCCAGCGGGGCAAGCGATATCTGTTTGCTGGAAGGAGGGGAATTGATGCTGCCGGGCGTGTCGCTGGAGGCGACGTTTGCCAAGGGGTTATTGGACAAAGTGGGGGTGCAGGCCGATTCGATCCAGATCGGGGAATTCAAGGGCGCTGACGAGGAGATGACCCGCTCCAGCGCCAGCCCGCAGCTTCGCGGCGAGCTCAATCGCCTGCTGGACGGGATGTACAGCCAGTTGATCGATTCCATCGCGGCGGCCCGCAAATTGCCGGCGCAAGACGTACGGAAATATATCGATCTGGGCATGATCGACGCCGCCTCGGCTTTCAAGGGGCATTTGGTGGATCACCTGGGGGATAAGGAATCTCTCGGCAAGCTGTTGAGCGCTGAACTGGGCAAAGAGGTGGAACTGGAGGATCAATACGCCGCCGGCGACCGCGATCAGGTGGATCTTTCCAGCCCGTTTGGGATTTTGTCGCTGCTGATGAAAAAGCCGCATAGCAGCGGGCTGCCGCAAATCGCATTGATTCATGTGCAAGGGTTGATCGTGGACGGCGAGGGGGGCGACGGTTTATTGGGCGGGGCCTCCTGCGGTTCGGAGGATGTGCGGCGGGCCTTGCGCCTGGCCGAGCGCGATGGGAATGTGAAGGCGATCGTGCTGCGCATCGACTCGCCCGGCGGCAGTGCGCTGGCGTCGGAAGCCATGTGGCAGGCGGCGCGCAAGGCCGCCGGGATTAAGCCGCTGATTGTGTCGGTGGGGGCGATGGCGGCCTCCGGCGGCTATTACCTGGCATGCGCCGGCGATCAGATCATCGCCGACCCGGCCGCGATTGTCGGCTCGATCGGCGTGGTCGGGGGCAAGCTGGTGGTCAAAGACCTGTATGCCAAGCTGGGTTTGCAGGCCGAATCGTTCAGCCGTGGGCAAAACGCCGCCATGTTCAGCAGCACCCAGCCATTTGACCAGCGCCAGCGCCAGCAGTTGACCGACTGGATGAAGCTGACCTATCGCCAGTTTACCGGGCGCGTGATGCAGGGCCGGGGCAACAAAATCACCGACATCGACCAGGTGGCGCGGGGGCGTATTTTCCTGGCACCCCAGGCGGTGGAACTGGGCTTGGTGGACCGGCTCGGTGGGCTGGATGATGCGCTGGACGCGGCGGCGCGGCGCGTGCATATGGGCTGGGGTGGATACGAAATCCGCGTGATTCCCGCCTCGCGCACCCTGGCGGATGTTATCAGCGGCCAGACCGAAGCGCGCTGGCCGTATCAGCTTCAAACCGCGGCCGCTGGCTGGCGAATGCTTCCTGCCAACCTGGCCGGGCCGCTGTGGCGACAGCTTCAACTGGCGCAAATGCTGCAGCAACGCAACGTGCTGCTGGTCTGCCCCGTGGTGCGGTAAAGGGCGGCGAAATACGGTAGAGCGGAAGCGATTCGATTTTATTTGCGGCCACTTTTATGCGCTTTTCGTCGCTTTTATTCGGGTCCGCTGGTCGCACGGTCGCGATGCGTTGTGGGCCGTGTGGCTTGATCGACCGAGGCATTGTATGGCAGCACCAACGCCATCGCTCAGGCTTGCGTCGCCCGCACCACGCCCTGCTTTTGCAGCAGTTGCATGTATTGCTCCAAAGCCAGCGGACAGTCCACCAAGTCATTGAACTGCTTGCGGCTTAATTTGACCTGCCGCGCCATTGCACCCAGAAGGCCGTCGTGGATTTCCTTCTCGCCGTGGCTAATCATTGTGTAGACAATCGTTTTTTTGCCGTCCACATAGAGCCGGTAATAAACGTCGCCGCTGTTTCGCCTTTGGAACCCTTTTTTCAGCAGGCTGGCGGCAACGTCTTTGGCGGCTTTAGGCATGGACGGCTTCCCCCGAAGTTTTGCTGACCAGTCGCCGCAGGCGCTGGCGCAGCATCTGTGCAACGGCGTCGAGATTTTCCTCCGACTCTTCGGCAATGTCGCGATAAACATACGCAAACGACTGATGCAGGTCGTGCAGCGCATCTTCCCGGCGGTTGGCATACCCCCACAAGTTGAGGTCCGGATGGTGGTAAACCCAAAGCCCATCGGTGTATTCAAGGTTGACGGCAATGGGATTATTAAGCTCAAAGACACGTCCATCGTGTTCAAAACGCCCGATTCGCAGAGGCTCCATGCTGACCGGTTCCACATCAAGCAGCCGGTGCAATTTGACCACATGACGGGATGCGTCTACGGTCGCCAGGCCCGTTACTTGGACAATCGATCCCGCAATCAAGTTCGCCACCTGATCGCGCAGGGCATCGCTGTAAAAGCAGTCGATATCTCGTTGATCGCAACGCACGGTGATCTTGTCCTCGCCGGCATTGACATGGATTTTGATGAGTTCACCGACAATCACCGCTTCCTCGGCGTCAAAGGATTGCTCCTGATCAAGTATATAGCTTCGAAGACGACGACGGGTGTTGGCGTCAAAGGTTACCGCCGGGTGCGCGTCAGCCCGGCAGTTTTCCAACCGGATGTGATACTGGTCGCCGATGTTGGGCATCAGTCCCTCCAGCGCTCTGACCAGATAATCGCGGTCAAAGCGTTGCAGCTTGAGCTGATCAACCCGACCTTCCTGCACAGCCACCGCCGCGTCAAAAAGAAGGTCAACCGCTTGGATGCCGATGTCGTAGCTTTCGGCAAGAACCGGGTTGCAAGTCAGTACCGCCTCGATCACCAGTTCACTGTGATGGGCCGAGGCAAAGGTAAGCTCGGCCGCGGAACGGTAACGGTTGAACCAAAGCCCCCGGCGTTCGCCAGCGTGTCCGCATGCGGCGGCGGCGGCATGAAACAGCGCCTGCTGCAATGCCTGGAGCTTGCCCGCCACCACCGTCAAAGGCACCGCTCCTTGCGGAAAACCTTCTCCGGTAAATGACAATTTGAGTCGTGGTTGCTTATGTGACACGCCAAGGTCTCCAGACGCCAGATGATAGCACCGTCGTGAGCCTGTGTCATCATCGGGGAAACGCCTGGGCGCGACAAAAAAGCCTTGAAACTTAAAGCGATATTCGGGAAGAAGATAAAATTGGGTGCTTCTTGCTCTGTCTCAGCCCTCATTTTCGGAGTCGCATATGGTCCGGCGACTATCCGTAACTCTCGCGAAACCCGTGGGCGCGATCGCCGGATTCAACTGCCATTGGGTAAGGCCGAGACAGAGCAGGTCATAAGGCTTTATCACCTCATTACCAGGGTTCCGGGGGCATTTATGCTGCAGAGGGCGAAAATGGCTTCACACTTTTAGCCCCGTTTACATGGCATATGCAGTCCGCTTGATCCCCGCAGAAAAAAAACTCTCGACCGCTTTTGCTCCGGCCTCACAGCCTCTCTGATCAGCCCTCTATTGCTGGAGTAATAGCTTGGGCAAGGCAATGACAAGTCCGACCGCTATCGACATCACAACCACCAGGGTCATGACGCGCGCTAGAAACCCCGGTGATGGACTGATCAAGCATCCCAGTGTCAGCCACACGGCCGCTGCCAGATTGATCAGCAGGCCGATGCGCCACTGCTCAGATGGCACTGCTCGGTGCGATGTGGAAAAATAGCTCAATATCATACACGCCCCCAGCACCATGGTCGCGCCGGATAAAAATGCCTGAAGTAGTCCGCGCACCTCGTCATTTTGCAGCGCACTGGTATAGAGTGCCGCCCCCGCGCAGCCCACAATGACAGTGGCAATGGGAATCCGCGTTCCCTCACCGCGCAAAGCCTCTTGCCACTCAAACACATTGGCGTAGTCGCCGTATAGCGGATAGAAAAGAATCGAAATAAAGCAGCCGGCCGCCAGTAAACCCAATCCGCGTGAAAACAGGCGACGGAGCATGAAGGCCGTGGCCGTTAATCTGGTACCGGTGATGGCCGCGAGGATTTCCCGCGTTTGAGCCTGTACCTGCTCCCGCACGTCCCGATCCGCTTCATTGCGTTTAGCGTTATCAATAACCTCCAGCAACTTGGCCACATTGGCAAACCGCTTGCGGGTTTCAGGTTGCAGGCAGCGGGCCACCACATCATCTATCCAGGCCGGACACTCCGTATTGTATTGAATCGGGTGGGTGTGCCTCTCGGCGGGCAAACGCATCGTCAACATTTCGTAAAAAATGACCCCTATAGAGTAAATGTCGCTGGCAATGTCCGGCGGCGCCCCGTTACGCCGTTCCGGTGCGGCATACAACGGTGTCGCCGCCGAGGATCCATGATTCGTGTTCAGGCAAGACATATCCTTGGACCTTCTTGCGGCAATTCCGAAGTCGGCGACTTTCACCTGCCCGCCTCGCCCGACCAGAATGTTTTCCGGTTTGATGTCGCCGTGGCAAACCCCCGCCTTATGGGCGGCCAGAACGCCCTGGCAGACGCACGACATAATCCACAAAACCTTCTCCACTTCGATATCCTGCGAGGCCATCAGTCGCCGCAGGCTCACTCCCTCGACCAGCTCCATGACAATGTATTGATAATCGGAGGCGACACCGGCGTCATAAACCTGAAGAATGTTGGGGTGGCGCAGCGCCGCCAGTAATCGACCTTCCAGCGGTGTTACTGCTTTGGCGTTAGTAGCCTGCCCGCCAGGGGTTACGCCAATCTTGACAGCCACCTCGCGGTCCAGGGATATCTGTCGGGCGCGGTACACACGCGCCATCCCGCCGGAACCGATCTTGGCGCTCAATTTCAATCCTGGCAGGCGAAGTTTGGGCGCAACTTGGTCCAACGTCAGCAGCATCTGCTCGGCCGATTGACTGGTGTGGCTTGCGCAGGCTACTTGGGTGGGTTGCTCAGCCATGGTGTAAATTCCGAAATAATTTCTTTAGCATCTATGCCGAAATTGGTGGCTTCGCCCATATTAGAACCCATTGTAACCATCCCGACCCATCGACCCTCGCGATCAAGCATCGGTCCCCCGCTGTTTCCGTGGTTGACGGTGGCATCGGTCTGCAACCAGCGTGTATTTCCCATCGTTCGTTTAGCACTCAAGATCCCTCGCGTCATCGAGACCTCAAATGCGGATTCTGGTAATAGGCTTTCGCACCGGAATTGATTTGCCTTCCACCGTGCGAAAATCTGCGAGTCACTTTCAAAAGCCCTTCCTATGTCGAGCGCGGTTCCGGGAAATCCCATTACCGACAGGTCCGCGCCTTCTTCCACTTGTGAATTCCAGGCATAGGGGTGTCCAAACCTTTTCTGGATGCGCAGCAGTGCGGCATCGATGCGGCTGCTGACATAAATGACTGAAGCATCGTACCGATCGGACATGTTTTTACCAAAGCACACGCGTAATCGCGGCTCGCCCGTGCGGCGCCAACCTAATTGCTTAAATTGCGCATCTAAGGATTTTACATCGTCGGCATCTAGATTTGCGACATGCCTGTTGGTCATCATCAATCCATTTGCATCCACTGCGAATGCCGTACCAGTGCTCAACGGACATTCAAATAGATTTTCCTCTGATGCTGAGCGGTACTGGCAATAAACGATCACCAATCCCACATGCTCACATGCTCGCGCGTAAGTGCTTTCCTGCGGCGGTGGCATGGCTACGGGCGTGCGCGCCGTGGCATGGAGCAGCGCGGAACCCAAAACGACCAGGCAAATGACGACCCCGCCGATCGCAGCCGCGCCGCGGCATCCCTGCCATATGCGGCTTTGGGCCCCTTGCCGCTTGTCCTCGGTCGTCAGAAGTTGGTCGGCGATCCTCTTTTCCTGCTCTTTGTCCTCGTGGATGCGATGTGCCAAATCAGCGCTGACGCATGCGGGTAGTCCTTGTTGCAAAGCGATCACTCCATATTCACGCTCCAACTGCCGCAATTTTGTCGCAAGAGCTGCCTGAGAGGCTTGCTCTTGACGTTGGGTAACGCTGGCGGCTTCGATGTTTTTTTCAATTGGCGCCAGCGCCTCGCGTCGCTGATCTTCCAACTGCTTGAGTTGCCGGCCAAGCGAGTCGATAGCCTGGGTCGTCTGTTCAAGTTTGCCGCGAGTCTGAACACGTTGGGTCTGAATGCTGAATAATTCGCCACGAGCCTGATCCATTGCCTGCAATGCCGCCGGCTTGGATGCCTCTTCTGTGGCTGCCGCCGTGGTTGCACATTGCGCCAGCCGTCTTTCGGTGCGTTTGCCCGCATTTTCCAGAGCCTGAATTTGTGTCAATAGTAATGCGTGTTGCTCTCTGGCGGCGTGGAACTGTGCCGATATAGACTCAATCTCCGGCGACATTTGCTGACGTTTGGCATGCAAATGTGCTGTTCGCTCAAGCTGCGACGCCTTCACCTTTTGCTCTTGCTCCCGCGACGCCGACACGCTTTGCATGGTGGCGTGGATTTGATCAAAGACACGCCCGTCGTTCCAACCTTTGCCATGCAGTTCATGCGCCAGTTCAGCAAGCAAGTCCGATTGTTCACCGTCCAACTTGCTTTTAAGCCGCTCTAGATGCCGGCGTTCGCTTCGCAACCCGGCGATCTCAGGTATCGATTTGATTCCCTTCCACATATCCCCCGTGGCACCTTTGATCCATTCGCTTCCCCTGCGCCAAACCCCGCTGGCGACTCCCGTGCGCGCGGCGCTTATCGACGGGTCGTTGTGCTGGCCAATGTAAAAGTCGAAAGTGTACTGCCCAATACTGAAGCGGTCGCCATGGCGCAGGACAAAATCACCAGAAATACGGTTTGCCCGGCAAATCACGCCCGCCTGGCTGCTGGTATCTCGTATGACAAAATCCTCACCTTTTCTGGTTATGACCGCATGCTGGCGGGAAATGCTCTCGTCGGCGATGACCACGTCGCTCGTGGAGACTCGACCGATCGTGAATGAATTTGCCGTGATTACAAACCGTTCGCTCCTGCCGCTTGGCGTGGTCATCAAAAGTGTCCCCATCCCCTTGAATTGATCTGGCAAGCCGGAGGGTGCAATCGTAACCGCTTGGTCTGTCTCCCAGGGAAACCATCCGAATTTGCATTCGGGACAACGTATACGCTTGGTAACATCAGCCTTAAACCCATGCTGGCAACGGCGACAAACCACTGTCTTTGTATTTTCTTGTTGTGCCATTTGCTTTGACCTGTTTTTAGAAAATTATAATATCTTTTATTGTGGCGGCAAGAGAAGGTATGATCCTCAGCTAAAACCTCCCATTGAAAACGATATATACCTTGGGGAAACGACTATTTGTTAAATCTAAATCGCTTGCCCTTCGCTATAGCGTTTGTTTGGCATCCACCGCAATCCACTGACCTATTTTATCCCAACGGTAAAACTCGAAAAAAAAATTTGCCACCTGGCCAAAGCAATCGTACATCTTTCCCGGCACGCACAGTTGTGTGCCGTGAGGATCCCTGACAAAGGCTAAGCCGCTGGAAAGCGGCGCGCGGCGAGGAAAGTCGCCGGCTTATCGGCTCAGTCGATAATGCGCAAAGCGTCCGGTCCCATCCGGCCCGAGGTTTTCGGGCCGACGGATCGAGGACGTTGCCGAAAGGATGCTGGCCTTGCCCGCCTGTCGGGCATGGCGACGGATCATGTCGATCCGCATCTTTAGACGGAACCTGTGGGATAGATCCTCAAGACGCCGGCGCGGGCCGGCGCCGACGAGCAAGCGCACCCGACCTGGCCATTGTCTTGGCGGCGGGGCGGTGGGCTTAAGTCGCCGGTGAATCACTCCGATGATAGCAATAGCCAAGCGGCCGGGAGACGCCCGCAGTGCGGATGAACGCCGGGCTGGTTGACAAGAAGATTATGCATTTCCGCGACGTTCGCGGGAAGCGGTCTTGAGGAACTGTTCACAGGAGTCGGTTATGAAGGCGTATCGTTCGGTTAAGCGTGGTTTCACGCTCGTGGAAATTCTGATCGTGGTCATCATTCTGGGTATCTTGGCGGCTATCGTCATCCCCCAGTTCACCAACGCGTCGCAAGATGCGCGTCGCTCCAGCCTCTCCAGCACGGTGCAGACGCTGCGGGCGCAGATTGAGTTGTACAAGTTGCAGCATGGCGATCAGTTGCCCGATTTGACGGCCAACTGGGATCCCATGATCGCCGCTTCGACCTTTAACGGCAACTCTTGCGGCCCGTACATGCAGTCCACGCCGGCCAATCCGATGATTCCGCTGGCGGCCAACCGCTCCAGCGTACTCAACGCCGGCGCCACCGGCACCGCGCCCGACGGCACCAAGGCGTTTATGTTCGACTACGGCACCAGCGGCAGCGGCGCCGGCAAACTGTGGGGCGCCAGCCAGGCCTCCGATAGCACCTGGTCGTGGATCGGCGACTAAGTCTCACTGACATGATCCGGCCGGCGGCTTCGTCAGCCGCCAGGACATGAAATGTCCAACCGGCGCGCGGTGGCGACCAGTGAGGTCGAACCGAGCGCCGGATGGGGCCGGAATAAAAAACGGTGGGACGTAAAACACCCGGCAAATTGATTCGATATAAACATCATGTATCCAGTGAATCAGCCAACTCGACGCATCGCCCGCCAGCGGCTCGATCGCTTGGGACGCTTGGGCATGGATTGCCGTCGCATCGCCCCGCGCCGCAGCGCCGGCCGGCGATTCGCCTCCGGATTCACGCTGATTGAAATTTTGTTGGTGGTGGTGATCCTGGGCATTTTGGCCGCCATGGTTTTGCCCCAATTTTCCAACGCCACGCAGACCAGCAAGGAAAACACGCTCAAGGAAGTGCTGCAATATCTGCGCACGCAAATAACGGTCTATAAAGCCCAGCATCATGATATGCCGCCGGGCGTAACGGCCGAAGCGCCCACCGTCGCGCCCACCGAAGACAACATAGTGGCGCAACTGACCAATTACAGCGACGAGGCCGGTGCCACCAACGCCACGGCCACGGGCCGCTATCGTTTTGGACCGTACCTGTCGCGTATGCCGGCCAATCCGCTGATGCACGACACCACGACAGGGGCGAAAATCAAAATTGTCGCCAGTAATGCGGAGATGGTCCCCACGGGCACCGAGGATTACGGCTGGCTCTACGACGCTTCCACCCAGCAGATCATCCCCAATCTCACCGGACGGGGGAACGACAATGTCCCGTACGCGCAATATTAGTCGGGCCGGGGCGGGCCAGCGTGTCCGCCGGCGGATTCGACGCCAAGGCCGCGGCTTTACCCTAGCCGAGGGGCTATTGGCGTCGATGTTCGTCGCCTTATCGGTCGGCGCGGTGGTGGCGGCGGTCAATACCTCGGTGCGCCAGTCGCAATTATGCGGCCAGCAGACCATGGCCCAGAATTTGGCGCGGCAATTGATGGAACAGATCATCGCCACGCCCTTTGCCGATCCGCAGGGCCGCAAGACCCTGAGCGGCCAGGGAAACAACCGCGCCAGTTTCGATCATGTGGGGGCGTTCAATCAGTACAGCGACACCACGCAGTCGCTCAAGGACTCGGCCAACCAGAGCGCTGGGCCGAAGAATCAGGGTTTGTTTACGCGCTCGGTCAGCGTGCAATATTTGTGGGGGCCGGCCGCCCAGCCGGGGCCGGGCGATTTTGCCTTGGTTACGGTTACGGTAACCACGCCGCGCGGGCAAAGTCATCGACTGACGACCATGCTTGCCAACACTAATTTCAAACCATGAACGTCAGCCCGCGCACAATTTCCCGCAGCGGCTTCACACTGGTGGAGCTGCTTTTGGGGTTGGCCCTGACGGGGCTGGTGATGGCGGCGATGGCGTCGCTGACGCTGGCGGTTTCCACGCGCTGGAACAGCGTCTTTCCCGCCGGCGGCGCTTCGGCGGGCACTCTTTTTCGTCCCGATCAATTGGGCAATGCGCGCTTGCTCAATCGTCTGCGCGACGCCCGGGTGCTGGGATTGATCCGCGCCGGCTCTTTATCCAATCCCAACCAGCGCGCCGCCGCAATGCTCTGGCGGGCAGACGACAACGCCAACGGAAGTATCGAACTGGACGAGATGGGTTTGATCGAGTTTGACGCGGTCAACCAAAAACTCTGCTTTTACCGGGCGCATTGGCCGGTGGCGCTGAGCGCCAGCGCCCGAGCGCAAAAAAATGTTACCTACAGCTACGCATTTTTAACTTCCACCACCGCGCCGGAGGATTTTAAGCGACTCAATTACGTCGGCCCGGAGACCCTGTTGACCTCCGTGGCTTCGGCCCGTTTTAACTGGCTGGCCGCGGCCGCAGGCGGCAAGCCGGCTTTGGAATACCGCATTGCCTTCACACCCGCCAGCGGCCTGGCGGAGCTATTCGGCCAAGCCGCTTTGCGGGCGCCGGGGAGTGTCACGCCATGAGCAAGCGACCCAGGCCGAAAATTCCCCGCCGCCGCGGCATGGCGCTGCTGATGGTGATGATCGTGCTCTCCACCTGCGTGATCATGTCTTATGCCCTGCTGCAGGCGGCGGTTTTAGAATCGGCCGTCAGCCGCGAGGGAAAATGTTCCGCGGCCGCGGAATATCTGGCCGAGTCCGGCTTGCAGATCGGCGCGTATTTTTTACAGCAGCCGTATCAGTCGCCGCATATTTCCGAGGATGGTTTCTGGACCGGCACGGGAAACAACCCCTATCGCATTGGCGACGGCACCGTGGCCATCGCCATCGCCCGCGCACCACTGCTGGACGCCAATGGGGCAACCATCTGGATCGGCAATCCCGCCGTCGCGGCGCTGGATTTTGATAGCTACGACATCACCGCCACCGCCTCCATTGTCGATGGAACCCGAACCGTAACCCACACCGCCACCGCCCGCGTGCGCGTCCGCCGCGATGTGTTTACCAGTAACAGCACTTTGAATTTCAATGGAACCGTTGAGCTGAGCGGAAACAATCTGAGTTTGGCCGTCCAGGCCCAGGCCGCCGGCACCGTAACACTTAAGCCTCCATTGAATCTGACTTTACTGACCGCGCCCAGCGTGATCAAGCAAGGAAATATTGCGCTGCCGATCATCTACTCTTCCACGCCGCTGTACCTGCCGACCAACCGCACGGTCAACCACTATTTGGCCTACGAATACAATGGCCGGCGTTACTACGGACAAAAGCTCAATCGCTCCACACTTTGGTTTGCCTGGTATAGCTCCAGTTCCAATAATCCCCTGGGCGTTTTCTGGACCGATGATGATCTGGATATTCGCGGCATGGCGACCATCAACGGCACCCTGGTGGTGATGGGCGGAAATTTGACCATCAGCGGCGGCTGGAACAGCGTGAACCAAAGCAGCGACTTGCCGGCCATCGTCTGCGACGGGGATATCATCCTCAAACGCAATAGCGGGATAACTGTCAACTCGCGCCCGGTTTACGTCGGCGGGCAGATTCGCGGCGACGGCAGCGAAACGTCGGGCAATTCCTCCTTGAATATCTCCGGCGCGCTCTACTGTGGCGGCAACAACGGCATCAGCCCGCAGTGTAAATCACTTATTACTATCACGGCGGGGGTCAACCGGGCCATGGATTTCTATGCTGCCATGACGGCCACGTCGGTGAACGTGATCTCGTGGAAACTGGCGCCCTGATCGCCAAGCCGCTTGGATTGGATGATGCGGCAACCGCAAAAAAAAATTTAGCGCGTTCGCCGCAGCAATAGCGCCGCCGCGGCGATCCATCCCAGCATCAGCGGCTCAGGGGTTTGCGGGCCTTGGTCGATGATCAGTTCCAATTCCGCGCCGGCGAAGGTCCAATCCCTGCCGCCAGCCACCATTCCCACGGTCCAGGCGCGCTGGCCCAGCGGGGCGGTGGCATTGCTGAGCAATTCAATCAGGCTGGGGGAGGTAACGGTATAGGTTTGGCCACTTAGCGGATCCATGGGATAGCTGTATCCAGGCAGATTCGTCAGTCGCAGGTTAAAATCGCGATCATCGGCGTGGGGGTTGCTGCGCCAAAAGCCCGCGGTAAGCACCGGCCAAAAGTAATAAGGAACTTCAGGATACGATGCGGTTACTCCATCGCTCAGGGCCACCTGAATCCCTGTATAAGAATCACTCTGCGGCCCAAAATGCTCCAGTGGGTCCGGCGGCAGATAATATGCGGCGCTGCCATTGATTGCGCTTTGCTGAATATGCAGGGTCAAAAACGCCTGGCTGATCACCGGATCGCTCGGCAGCGTCTCGGCGTAGGTGGTGGTCAACGCATAGGTCGGCCCGAAGGGAGGCGTCTGCACAAGAGTGCTGCTATCAATTTTTTGCGAGACCGCGCCCGTATTAAGCCGCATGGTCGCCGCCAGGCAGGTTGCCTGGGTCGCCAAAGCGATCGCCGCCGCCAGTTGGATAATGCTCTTCATGCCCGCGCCCTCCGTAAAATCATGCTCTTTAGACCGATAATCTATCGTTGGCATCGGCCCTATTCAACGGCGCGGATGAAAAAATGTGAAAATGAAGCGGCCCATTATGGTTGGGTTTACTTGACAGCCCGCCGGCGCATCCGTATCGTTCCAACCTCGTTTATCACAAGGCCGGCGGATGGTGAGCCACCGCCCCCGGTCGGGAAAAACGTAGGATTTTCCAAAACTATTAACAGGCTGAAAGGAGCTTGTCATGGCTGCGTTGAAGGTTGGTATCAATGGATTCGGTCGCATCGGCCGCATGGTTTTCCAGGCTTTGTGCGATCAAGGTCTGCTGGGCAAGAGCATCGACGTGGTAGCGGTGGTGGATATCTCCACCGACGCCGACTACTTCGCCTACCAGATCAGGTATGATTCGGTACACGGCAAATTTAAACACGAGGTCAAGACCGCCAAGAGCGATCCTTCCAAGGCCGAGGCCGACATGCTGGTGATCAACGGCCACAAGATCAAGTGCGTCATGGCCACCAAAGAGCCTAGCCAGTTGCCATGGAAAGAACTGGGCGTGGATTATGTCATCGAATCCACCGGCCTGTTCACCGACAGCGAAAAGGCCAAGGGCCACCTGGCCGCCGGCGCTAAGAAAGTGATCATCTCCGCTCCCGCCAAGGGCGAAGTGAAGACGATCGTCATGGGCGTCAACGAAAACGAATATGATTCGGCCAAGCACAACATCGTCAGCAACGCAAGCTGCACGACCAACTGCCTGGCCCCGGTGGTACACACCATCCTCAAGGAAGGTTTCGGCATCGAAACCGGCTTGATGACCACCATCCACTCCTATACCGCCACGCAAAAGACGGTGGACGGCCCCAGCAAAAAGGATTGGCGCGGCGGCCGGGCGGCGGCGATCAACATTATCCCCAGCACCACCGGCGCGGCCAAGGCGGTGGGCGAAGTATTGCCGGTAACCAAGGGCAAACTGACGGGCATGGCCTTCCGCGTGCCCACGCCGGATGTCTCGGTGGTCGATCTGACTTTCCGCACCACCAAGGACACCAGCATCGAGGAAATCGACGCGGCCTTGAAGAAGGCCGCCGGCAGCTACCTCAAGGGTTATCTGGGCGTTACCGACGAGGAAGTGGTCAGCACCGACTTCATTCACGACGACCGCAGCAGTATTTATGACAGCCTGGCGACGCTGCAAAACAACCTCAAGGGCGAAAAGCGCTTCTTCAAGGTTGTGAGCTGGTATGACAACGAATGGGGCTACTCCAATCGCGTCATCGACCTGCTCAAGCACATGGCCAAGTCCGACGGCAAGTAAACGGCTTTTTTGCCACAGCATCAACCCCTCCGAGCGATCGCGTCAGCGGTGGCTCGGAGGGGTTTGGTTTTGTTGCAGCGTGTCGAATATGGCAGTGCACTGATCAAGCAATAATAGTCCAGACTCCGCAGTACCCTATCAACGCTTGCCTTCATGCCCTGGCGTGCATTCTCCGGCACGGTTGCTATGATTTTTTGTGCGCTGACTTAGGCTGACGGTTAATTTTGCTTCCACCGACGGTGGAATTAGGAGTTATAAACATGGCGACATTTGGAATGGTCAATTTATGGGGTGATGGAAAAAAGCCCGATGCCAATGCCAAACCGAAATTGCGCGTGGCCCTGGTCGGCTGCGGCGGGATTTCCGGCTTGCATATCGAGGGGTGGAAAAGGCTGAATCCGACGGCCAAAATCGTTGCCTGCGCCGATCCCATTGAAGATCGCCGCCATGGCCGGGGCGATGAGATTGGCTTGCCCGCCGAGGCGCGTTTTCCATATTTGAAGGATATTCTCAAAAGCGGCATCGAGTTTGATGCCGTGGATATTTGCACCAATAACTCCGGGCATTGCCCGGTGTCGGTGGAAGCTTTGGGGGCCGGTAAGCATGTGATGTGCGAAAAACCGCTGGCCTGCACGCCGGCGGAAGTGAAAAAAATGATCGCGGCCCGCGACAAATCCAAGGGCAAACTGCTCATGTGCGCCCAAAGCACGCGCTTTATGAATAACGCGCTGCACTTGGCGGATTATGTGAATAACGGCCGGCTGGGCGAGGTGTATTATTGCCGGGCGCAATATCTGCGTCGGCGGTTTTTGCCCACGCGCATTGGCTTTATTGATAAGAAGATCAGCGGCGGCGGGCCATGCATCGACGTGGGCGTGCATATGCTGGACCTGGCCTTGCACCTGATGGGCCATCCCCAGCCGGTGTCGGTCAGTGCGATTACGCCCATGAAACTGGCCAAGCGCACCGATATTCGCGGCTGGTGGGGCGAGTGGGACCGCAAAGCCTTTTCGGTGGAGGATTTCGCCGCCGGGTTTGTGCGCTTCAAAAACGGAGCGGCCTTGACGCTGGAATGTTCCTGGCTGGCCAACCAGCAGGAGCAGGAGTTGCAGAAGATCACCCTCTTTGGCACCGAGGCAGGCTGCCAGTGGCCGGATTTGACGATCCACGGCGAAGAGGCCGGCAGCACCACCGATACCCAGCTCAAATACGCCGACGATGGATTGGGCGGCCATCAGCGGGAAATCGAATATTTCGCCGACGCCATATTGAACAAAAAGTCCTCGCCGGTGCCGGCGGAGCAGAGCCTCAACGTCATCCGCATCCTCGACGGGCTGTATCGCAGCCACCAGGCGGGCAAGGAAGTGCGGGTGTAGAACCATCGCCCGCAAGGCCCGCGCCTGTGGGGGAATTGTCCCCGCGGCGGCACCCTGAATTCCCATAGCCCAAGGGCCAGGCGCGGCAAGAGCCTGTGGTTGTCGAGAGATTTTCAAGCCCCTTCCCTCGGCCTCCCCGCGATGACGCGCCAGAGGAGATAAAAGTCAGAAGATGGGCTTGCCTTGCCGGCGCTGGCGTCAGCGCTGGCGTTGAGCAAAAAACCGCCACCAATGCACGCGGGCTGCGCCGCTGGCGCGAACCGGGCTTATTGCGGCGACAACGCCAAGGCGGTGGGGGCGTGCCGCTGGCGCGCCCCTACCGACTGCGGCGCTCATTGGCATATTTGCCCGAAATAGGCCTATCTCCAGAAATACCAGGCACTACATGGCGGGTCATTTGCTTGTTTTCATGCCCGGACGTCCTCCTCGCTTACCGTGGTATGAACGGCAACCCCTGGGCCGCGCCCTGCACGCGGCCCGCGCTTATTCCAGCGTCAAGAGCAAATCGCGGGCGGCGACCACTGAGCCGGGTTTGACCAGCACCTCGGCGATTTTGCCGTCGGCGGGACTGTAGACCGCGGTTTCCATTTTCATCGCCTCGATACTGAGCAGTTTTTCGCCGCTCTTGACCTTTTGGCCCTTGGCCACGGCGACGGCCGAGACCTTGCCGGGCATGGGCGCTGGCACATGGCGCGGGTCGTCGCTATTGGCCTTGGGGTGGCGATGCAGCGTCTTTTCCAGCGAGCGGTCGGGCACATCGACCTCGCGCGGCTGGCCGTTGAGTTCAAAAAAGACCGTGCGCATGCCATCTTCGCGGGCCTCGCCGAGGGCCAGGTATTTGACGATCAGGGTCTTGCCCGCTTCGATCTCGATATTGATCTCCTGGCCGATGTCCATGCCATAGAAGAACGGCGCGGTGGGGATCAGGCTGATGTCGCCATAGTCGGCGCGCTGTTTTTCAAAATCGAGAAATACCTGTTGATAAAGCAAATAACTGAGTAGATCCGTTTCACTGGGATCGCGGCCGATCTTTTCGGCCAGTTCCTTTTGCTTGGCCGATAGATCGATCGGGGCCATGGTGGCGCCGGGCCGGCCGGAAAGCGGCTTGACGCCCGCGGCATCCAGCACGATCTTTTGAATTTGCTTGGGCCAGCCGCCCTGGGGCCAGCCTAAGTAGCCCTGCATCATCTCCACCACGCTCTTGGGGAAATTCAGCGGGTGTTTGGCTTCTAAAATTTCCTGCGGCGTCAGGTGATTGGTTACCATGAACAGGGCCATGTCGCCGACCACCTTGCTGGAGGGAGTTACCTTGACGATATCTCCGAAAAGCTGGTTGACGGCGGCGTACATGTCGGCGATTTCGTTCCAGCGCTGCTCCAGGTGCAGCCCCTTGGCCTGCTGGCGCAAATTGGTGTATTGCCCGCCGGGCATCTCGTGGTGATACACCTCGGCCGAACCGCCTTTGATTCCCTCCTCAAACGGATAATACAACTCGCGCACCTGCTCAAAATAATCCGAGAGACGATTGAGGGCCTGCAAATCCAGTTGCGGATCGCGCGGCGTGCGGCTAAGTGCCAGTACCATGCTGTTCAGATTGGGCTGACTGGTGGTGCCGCTGAGGGCGGCCAGTGCGCCATCGGCGATATCCGCCCCGGCGTCGGCGGCCCGCAGAACCGATCCGGCGTTAATGCCGCTGGTGTCGTGGGTGTGGAAGTGGATGGGCACATCCACCTCCTGTCGCAAGGCTTTGACCAGGGCGTAGGCCGCGTAAGGGTGGCAAAGTCCGGCCATATCCTTGATCGCCAGCGTGTGCGCGCCCATCTTCACCAGTTGCCGCGCCAACTTCACGTAGTAATCCAGGGAATATTTTTCACGGCGGGGATCGAGGATGTCGCCGGTGTAGCAGATGGCCGCTTCACAGATGGCGCTGGTCTGATTGCGCACCGCCTCCATGGCCACTTTCATATTCTCGGCCCAGTTGAGCGAATCAAAAATTCGGAAGATATCGATGCCGTGCCCGGCGGCGGCGACAATGAATTTTTCCACCAGGTTGTCGGGATAATTGGTGTAACCCACGGCGTTACTGGCGCGCAGAAGCATTTGGAAGGGGATATTGGGGATTTTTTCGCGCAGGTTGTCCAGGCGTTGCCAGGGGTCTTCCTGCAAAAAGCGCATGGCGCTGTCGAAGGTGGCTCCGCCCCACATCTCCAGGCTGAATAAATCGGCGGCGTGATGGGCATACGCCGGCGCTACGGCCAGCATGTCATAACTGCGCAGGCGCGTGGCCAAAAGTGATTGATGGGCGTCGCGCAGGGTGGTGTCGGTGATGAATAATTTTTTCTGGCTGCGTACCCAGGCGCAGAATTTGTCCGGCCCATCTTTGAGAAGCCTGGCCCGCAGGCCCACCGGCGGCTCGGTCAAACGCGCAAACGCCGGGGCGACCGGTTCGGGCAAGGGCTTGCCGGCGATTTTACGGTCGCGCACGTCGGAGCGGCCATTGACCAGCACATCGCCCAGGTAGCTCAGCAGGCGGGTGGCGCGATCCTGGCGCACGGAAAATTCAAATAGTTCCGGCGTAGTGTCTATGAAAGTGGTGGTGGCGTCGCCGGCCAGAAAGGTCGGATGGCGGATCAGATTTTCCAAAAACGGGATATTGGTTTTAACCCCGCGGATGCGAAATTCGCGCAAGGCCCGGTCCATGCGCCGCGCCGCCTCCTCCATCGAGCTGCCGAAAGCCGTGAGCTTGACCAACAGCGAATCGAAATAGGGGGTGATGACCGCGCCGCCAAAGCCGTTGCCGCCGTCGAGGCGCAGGCCGAATCCGCCGGCCGAACGGTAGGTGCTCAAGCGTCCGTAGTCGGGAATGAAGCTGTTTTGCGGGTCTTCAGTGGTGATGCGGCATTGGATCGCCGCGCCGCTGGTGTGAATGTCCGGCTGCTGCGGAATATTCAGCGGCGCTTCATGCAGCTTGTGGCCCTGGGTGATCAAAATCTGGCTTTTAACGATGTCGATGCCGGTAACCACTTCGGTAACGGTGTGCTCCACCTGGATGCGCGGGTTGACCTCGATAAAGAAAAATTCCTGGCGTTCCACGTCCAGCAGATATTCCACCGTCCCGGCGTGGGTGTAGCCGGCGGCGCGGCAGAGCCGGGCCGCCGACTGGCAGATTTCCTGGCGAAGTTTTTCCGGCAGATTGATACCCGGTGCCACCTCCACCACTTTTTGATGCCGCCGCTGCACCGAGCAATCGCGCTCCCATAGATGCACCAGGTTGCCGTGGGTGTCGGCGAGGATTTGCACTTCAATATGCTTAGCGCGGGCGATATAACGTTCGACAAACACGTCGCCGCGTCCGAAAGCGGCCTGGGCTTCGCGCTGCGCTTCCTCCAGTTTACTCGACAGTTCTTCGGCGCTGCGGACGATGCGCATGCCGCGTCCGCCGCCGCCGAAGCTGGCCTTGATCATCACCGGAAAGCCGATTTGCTGACAGGCCTTTTTGACTTGCGCCAAGTCGCTCAGAGCCTCTTCGCTGCCGCCGAGCGTGGGCACATTGGCTTTTTTTGCCAGGCGCTTGGCGGCGGTCTTGTCGCCAAATTCCTCCAGCAATTTGGGGCTGGGGCCGACAAACGCAATCCCCGCACGCTGGCAGGCGCGGGCCAATTCGGCATTTTCAGATAAAAACCCATAGCCGGGGTGAATCGCCTCTACGCCGTGTTCCACGGCTACCTGCACGATGGCGTCGATATCCAGATAGCTTTTCACCGGCTCGCCGCCTTTGGCCGGCCCGATCAGGTACGATTCATCGGCTTTGAAACGGTGCAGCGAAAAGCGATCTTCGTAGCTATAAATGGCGACGGTTTGCAGTCCCAGTTCCGTGGCCGAACGAAAGACGCGGGTGGCGATTTCACTACGATTGGCAACCAATATTTTTTTCATGTTCTCCTTGGCAATCACGCGGACCATTGTATACGCCCGCGGGGCAATTGTTGGCTACTTGCATCACAATTTCAACTATGTCCATTCCATCGCCGCGACCGATTAAAAATCGCGCAGGCGGGCCGCAATAGGGGACAATTGCCTTTTTTTTGCGCACGGTTCGCTTCCGTCCGCCGACTGGCAAATAAGCGGTGGGATCGGTATTTCCGGGCCGCGACGGCTCTTTTGCCCGGTGGCATAGCAATTGTTAAAGGTGCGCGGGGTACTGTTCGGCCGATAAGGCCAGTTAGGAGCAGATTCATGCGCATGATTGAAGCGGTCATTCAACCGCATCGGCTGGAAGCGGTTAAAAGCGCGCTGGCCAAACTGGGCATCCTGGGCGTTACCGCGATTGAGTGTAAAGGCTTCGGTCGGCAGATGGGCCATACCGAGCGTTATCGCGGCGCCAAGATGGATGTGGGATTCATTCCCAAGATTATGTTAAAAATTTGCGTCAAGAGCGCCGATTGTCCCGCCGCCGTGGCGGCGATCGTGGAAAACGGCCGAACCGGACAGGTAGGCGACGGCAAATTGTTCGTCTCGCCAGTTGAGCAAGTTGTGCGTATCCGCACCGGCGAAACCGACGATGCGGCCTTGTAAATAGCTGTAAGAAGTAAAACACCCGCGGCCCACCCGCCGCGGTTTTTTGAGGAACCAACCATGCGATTTGTACCCACCGCGCCATCCAAGGCGCTGCTGATTGTCTTTACCCTGCTTATCGCGGCGCTGCTGCCAGCCTGGGCCGCCGCGGCCGAGCCGCTACCCGTTACGCTGGCACCGGATGGAATCAACCTGGTCAATGGCCAGATCAACAGCGGCGATACCGCGTGGATGCTCACCAGCAGCGCTTTGGTGCTAATGATGACCGGGCCGGGACTGGCGCTGTTTTACGGCGGATTGGTGCGGCGCAAAAACGTGCTGGCGACCATGATGCAGAGCTTTATTCTCATGGCCGTTATCAGTGTGCTGTGGGCCATTATCGGCTATTCGCTGGCTTTTTCGCCGGGCAATAGCTTTATCGGGGGCTTTGAATTTGCATTTTTACGCGGCGTCGGCGCTGCGCCCAGCATTTACGCCCAGACCATTCCGCACACGACTTGGATGATCTTTCAATTGATGTTTGCCATTATCACCCCCGCGCTGATCTGCGGCGCGTATGCCGAGCGTATGAAGTTCAGCAGCATGGTGATCTTTTCGGTGCTGTGGCTGGTGCTGATTTATTGCCCGATGGCCCACATGGTTTGGGGCCTCGGCGGATTGTTCAATTCCGGCATCGGTCTGGACCTGGGCAGCGCGGTGATCGGCCAGTTGCCGGCGCTGGATTTTGCCGGCGGAACGGTGGTGCATATCAGCTCCGGCGTTTCGGCGCTGGTGTGCGCGCTGGTGCTGGGCCACCGCCGCGGCTACAAGACCCATCCCATGCCGCCGCATAGCGTGGTGTTGAGTGTTGTCGGCGCAGCCTTGTTGTGGGTGGGCTGGTTTGGCTTTAACGGCGGCAGCGCCTTATCCGCCGGCGGACTGGCCAGCAGCGCGCTGATCGCCACGCACTTCGCCGCCGCCGCGGGCGCGTTGGGCTGGATATTTATTGAATGGCTCAAGGCCGGCAAGCCCACGGTGCTGGGCGCGATCTCCGGCGCGGTGGCGGGGCTGGTGGTGATCACTCCGGCCTGCGGTTTTACCACGCCCATGTACGCGATTCTCATGGGGCTGATTGTAGGCGTTGTCTGCTTCTTCTCGGCCACCTCGCTGAAGCACCTGATGGGCTATGACGATTCGCTGGACGCCTTCGGCGTTCACGGCGTCGGTGGTACGCTGGGTGCGATTCTCACCGGCGTTTTTGCTGTCGGCGCAGTCAATCTTCCCTATTACTACCAGCGCCACGGCCTGACCAAGACCGGCCTGCTGGAAGGTTACGGCGGCACGCTGGTCAACCAGCTATTGGCCACCGGATTTACCTGGGTGATCGCCGGCGTTGGGTCGCTGATTTTGCTGCTGCTGATCAAGGCCATCATGGGCCTGCGCGTCAACGAGGCCGACGAATACAGCGGCCTGGACTTAAGCCAGCACGGCGAATCCGGCTACAACCTGGAAGATGCCTACTCGGCCACCTACGCCGAAAGCGGCGCGACGCTGATCGAAGAGGCATAAGCGCATCGGAAACGAAAGAACGGCCGGCGGTCGCGGGGGATTTAACCTTGCGGCCGCCGGTCGTTGCGCGCTGGAAACAGATGCGCCAAGTCGGGTGGCGGATAGGAAAGCATTGTCGTTGTTGTTTGTGCGATGGTTGGAGGGATGAGGACTTTGACGTGATCCGTGTCGGGGCGATAGCGGCGGGGGAGTTAGAAATTTCGGCGACGTGCGTATCGGCGCGACGGAGGCGGAGCAGGTAAAAAACCGCGGGGAAGTACGTATCGGCGCGACGAGAGCTGGGGAGATTAAAAACCCTCGGCGTCAGCGGCGCGGTTGCGGAAGCGCGTGCTTTGTTTGTCGAAGATCAGTTTGACCGTGCCGGTGGGGCCATTGCGCTGCTTGGCGATAATCAGTTCGGCGATATTGTCAGGCTGAAAATCCTGTTCGGACTGTTTGTAATAATCCTCGCGGTGCAGGAGCATCACCACGTCGGCGTCCTGCTCGATACTGCCCGATTCGCGCAGGTCGCTCATCCGCGGCCGGTGGCCGTCGCGCCCCTCGCTGGCGCGATTGAGCTGCGACAAGGCCAGCACCGGCACGGCCAGTTCACGGGCCACCGCCTTGATGCCACGCGAGATTTCGCTGATTTGCTGCTGGCGGCTTTCGGGGCCGGGATTGTCCATGAGCTGCATGTAGTCAACCATGACGCACTGGATGTCGTGCTGGCGCTTGAGCCGACGGGCCTTGGCACGCAGATCCAGCGGCGTCAGCCCCGGCGAATCGTCCACGAAAATCGGCGCTTTGGCCAACTCGCCCACCACGCTGGCCAGCTTTTGATACTCATGGGCCTGCAGCAGGCCCTTGCGCAGCTTGTGACTGTCGATATCCCCTCGACTGCACAACATGCGCTGAGCCAATTGCTGCTTGCTCATTTCCAGTGAAAAGACCGCGCAAGGGATGCGCTGATCGGCACCGACGGCCTCGATGATGTTCATCGCCAAGGCGGTTTTACCCATCGACGGGCGCGCCGCCACGATGATCATCTCTCCTTTTTGCATGCCGTTAAGCATGTCATCCAACTCGAAATAGCGCGTTTCCAGCCCGCGCTGCCCGCGATTTTCAATCGCCTCAAACACTTCATGCAGCACTTTTTCCAGCGGCACCATCGAACCGCCCACCTTTTTCTCGGCGATTTCAAAGATGCGTTTTTCCGCCTCATCAACCACCCAGTCGGCCTTTTCATGCGGCGCGTAGGCGTCGCGCAGTGTTTCGTTGGAGGCGCTGATCAAACGCCGCAACAGCGCTTTTTCGCGCACGATCCCGGCATAATGCTCGCCGTGCGCCGCCGAGGGAACCGAGGAGAGAATCTGGCCCAGGTACGCCACGCCACCCACTTCATCCAGCAATTGGCGCTTGCTGAGTTCCTCGCGCAGAATCAAAGCGTCGATGGGGCGGTTTTGCTCAAAGAGCTTGAGCAGCATATCGAAAATGATCTGGTGATCGGCCTGGAAAAAAGATTCGCGGTCCACCAGTTGCACGGCCTGGCCGATGACATCCTTGTCCAGCATCATGCTGGCCAAAAGGGACATCTCCGCCTCAATCGAATGAGGCGGCAGGCGATCAAACTGCCCGGCGGTGGAATCCATTAACTGACTCATGCAACCAGCACTCCCAGACGTATCCTTTGGCCAACTTCGCGAAATCTCTTGATGAGTTGTATCGGCGACCCGCTTCCAGTGGCATTATAGCCAACCGCCCGGCCCACCCCAAATGCCGCCCGGCCCCCGCCAGTTTGTGCACCGGTTTTCCACAGTGAACCTCTTTTCCCCAGTGAGCGGGACAAGCGTTGCCAAGTGCAGACTTGTCAGACAATCAATGAAACAAGAGTTTGCAAATAGAGCGGTTTTCCGCAGCGCCTACACGCCAGTCCGCATATTGCGGACACTTGCCTTGACTTCACCGGAGACGCGGCTACAACTAAATCATCGGGCGTTTGGCGCAGTTGGCTAGCGCACCAGCATGACACGCTGGGGGTCACAGGTTCGAGCCCTGTAACGCCCATTTCTTTTAGGGTCTTTTCGCCATCCCAGTTGGGTGGCGTTTTTTTGTGGCCCATTGCGATAGGCTCCCATGACGCCCATCACCAAGGCAGTTATTCCAGCGGCGGGGTTTGGGACGCGCATGCTCCCCGCGGCCAAGGCGATTCCCAAGGAGATGCTGCCGGTGCTGGATCGGCCGGCGATTCAGTATGTGGTGCAGGAGGCCGCCGACGCCGGGATTGCCGATGTGCTGCTGATCAGCGGGCGCGGTAAAAGCGCTATTGAGGATCATTTTGATCCTTACCCGGACTTGCAGAGGCGGCTGGCCGCTTCGGGCAAAGAAGCGCTGCTGCAATCGCTGGATGAGCTGATGAATCAAGTGCAGATTCACAGTGTGCGCCAGTCGGCGCCGCTGGGATTGGGCCACGCGGTTTTGCAGGCCCAGCGTCATGTGGGCGACCAGCCGTTTTTGTGCCTGCTGGGCGACACGCTTTTCAGCGGCCCATCGCCGGCCATGCAATTGCTCGAGGCGTACAGGCAACTTGGCTGCACGATCATCGGCCTGGAGGAGGTCGCGGCCGAGAAGGTAGGCCGCTACGGCATCGCCGGGGGAAAAGAGCTGTCGGCGGGATTGTGGAAACTGGATCAACTGGTGGAAAAGCCCGCCGTCGCCGATGCTCCCAGCCGTTTGGCCATCGCCGCCCGGTATATCTTGACGCCGGACATTTTCTTTTGGTTGCAACAAACCCCGCCGGGCAAGGGTGGGGAAATCCAGTTGACCGATGCGCTGCGGCGACTCATGGAAAGCCGACCGGTTTATGGCCTGGTCCTCCAAGGCAAGCGCCACGACATCGGCAATCCGCTGGACTGGCTCAAAACCAACCTGCATTTTGCCCGCTTGCAAGGGTTGAAACTCGATTAGAACATTTCCACGCCGTTTGTAGCGGTTATAGAAAAGCTGCGCGCGTCAGCACGCGGAAAACCTCCCGCTCGCTCACCGTCTTAGCCCTTGTTCACGTCACGTTTGGTTTGAGAAGGCTATAGCTGACCGATCGCTAGGTTTTGAGTTTCGCGCAGTATTGATCGACCAGTGGCAAAAACGCCTCGGCGGCGGGGGGGCGGGTGTGATCGCTGCGGCGAACCAGGTGCAAATCGCGCCGAAGCGGCCTGACCCTCACGCTCTTTCTCATTGGCGCGGGATTGTCATTGAAGATGCTCAAGCGCGTGGGCGTCCGGCCGCTGCTGCAAGGCGTGATGCTATGGGGATTCATCAGCATCGCGGCGCTGCTGGCGGCCTGGAGGTAACAGCGGAGGATTGAAGGCTGACTGGCCGACGGGCTTCAATCTTCCAATTTCACCTTGGCCGCCGGATCATCAAACTGATCTTGCGTAAAGTGTTTGGACGGGTCAACCAGCACATGGCGACTGGCATCGACGCTGATGCCCAAACGGTGCAAATCCCGCCGCGCCGGCGGATCGATCACTTTACCCTCGGCATTAAAATTGGAGCCGTGGCATTTGCAGTGAAATGAACCATCCGGCCGCGGATCGAGTTTGCAGCCGCGGTGCGTGCAGATGGATGATTGGGCCACCAGCGCCCCGCCGCGGCGAACGATAAAAAATCCCTGGGCGCGGAAGCGCGGATAAACACCGTCGTGGTCAAATTCGCTCAGTGGGCCGGCGTCTACAGCGCCGTCATCACTTGGCCCCGCCGCGCCGCCGAGAGTCGGACCCAATAGCAGGCTCAAGGCCGCAACCGATCCCAGGGCCACGAAATGTCGCCGCGAAAGGTCCATGCTCATCCTTTAACTTTCGCCTTGCGCACCTTTTTGGGCAGCAGCGCGCGCTCCAGGTTGCGCATGGCCTGGCGCAAGCGGTGTTCGTTTTCCACCACCGCGATACGCACAAATCCCTCGCCGTTGTCGCCGAAGGCTTTGCCAGGTGCCAGGGCTACTTGCGCTTCGCTCATCATACGCAGGCAAAATTCAATCGTCCCCTCGCCGCTTTGGAAATGATCGGGATTGATCTTGGCCCAGATAAACATGCTGGCCAGCGGTTTTTCATACGTCCAGCCCAGGCGGTCCAGATGCCGGCAAACCTCGTCGCGCCGCTGCTGATAAAGCAGGTTTTGCCTTTCGTTATCCTTGGCACACGTGCGCATGGCGATGATGCTGGCGATCTGGATGGGGGCAAACAGGCCGTAGTCGTAGTAGCCCTTGATGGTGCCCAGGGCCTTGACCATCTGGGCGTTGCCGGCGCAGTAGCCGACGCGCCAGCCGGCCATGTTGTAGGTTTTGCTCATGGTGGTGAATTCCACCCCGACTTCCTTTGCCCCCTTGGCCGATAGAAAACTGGGGGCCTTGTAGCCGTCGAAGCAGACTTCGCCATAGGCGAAATCGCTGATGATCATGATGTTGCGCCGCCGGCACATTTCAATGGCCCGCTCCCAGAAATCAGGCTGGATGGTCATGGCCGTGGGGTTATGCGGGTAATTCAAAATCAGCAGCTTGGGCGTGGGAAACAGCCCCTCGATCATTTTTTCCACACGATCCAGAAAGGCCTGGTCATTGCCCAGCGGCACGCGGATGGCGTTAGCCCCGGCCATGGCCACGGCATACAAATGAGCCGGAAAAGCCGGATCGGGAACAATGGCTGTATCTCCCGGCCCTAAGAGCGCCAGGCACATATGGCTGAAGCCCTCCTTGGAGCCGATGGTGGCGATCACCTCGGTTTCCGGGTCCAGTTCCACGCCGTATTTCTGGCGATATTTCTTGGCCACTTCGCGGCGCAGGCCGCTAACGCCATTGGGCGCACTGTAGCGATGGTTGCGCGGGTCGCGGGCGGCCTCGGCCAGCTTCTGCACCACTGTTTCCGGCGTCGGGTCGGTGGGGTTGCCCATCCCCAGGTCAATGACATCCTCCCCGGCCACGCGCAGGTCGTATTTCATCTTGTTGATCCGCCCGAACAAGTAGGGGGGAAGACGGCTGATGCGCTGGGAAACGTCAATTTTAAATTCAGAAGTTGACATAAAATTACACCTTCTCAAATTATGCGTGCGCCCCGCCGCAACGGTGGCGTGGCGCAGCGAATATACCTTGTGTGAAGCAAAAAAGTATTATTTGGCGGCCGGCGTGGTGGCCGGGAGAGTGGTGGTTGCGGCCGAGGCCGCCGTCTGGGTCGCCGCCGCCGTGGCGGGGGCGCTGGCGGCGGAGTCTTGACGCTGCCGCTCCAGATCGGCGCGCACCTGGTCGCGGTCGCGCACGTCGCTTTGCTGCTGCTGCATCCGCTTTTGAAACTGCAGCTTCAGCACCGGGTCTTGGATTTTCAAATCCGTCAGGGCCTTTTGCGCCATCTGGTTACGCAAATCCTTAATCGTCGCCGTCAACAGCCGCTCGGTGAGATATTGATGCACCGAGTCTTTGTAATCCTCGAATTTCACCGCCTTGGGTGCGATGCGCCGCTCCAGTTGCAGCAGGTGATAAGCGCCCTCGGCCTGCACCGGATCGGAAATCTCGCCAACTTTCAGGGCAAACGCGGCGTCTTTGAAGGCCTGCGGCAGCCCGGTGGTTTCCCGGCTGAAGGGCGGCAACTCCCCGCCCAAGGGTGCGGTACGCAGGTTGCGGCTCAGTGACTTGGCCACCGCGGCAAAACTTTCCCCGCCGGCGATGCGCCGCCGGGCCTCGGCGATCTCCTGCAAATTGGAACATTGAATATGCCGAATCTGCACCGTCTCGCCGTAGAGCGTGCGGAAGGCCTCGCGCAGATTCTCCTCGCTGATTTTGTTGGCGATCATCGGTTCGGCCAATTTGCGCAGATAGGTGTTGGTCTGCATCACCAGGTCAAATTCCGGCCGGGAAATATTTTCGCGCTTGAGCAGTTGCTCCAAGGCCTGCTCGTTGCCGCCGGCCATCTCCTGGCGCAGGCGCTGGGCCTCATCGGGCTGGTTATTTTTCAGAGCTTTGTCCAGCTTCTCCTGCAAGGCCTGATTGGCTTCCTTGAACATGCCGGCCAGGGTTTGTTGCCGCTCCTGGCGGATATCTTCGGCGGTGACGGCGACGGCGTCCTTGGCGGCCTGCTGCTTGACCAGTTCCAATTGCACCAGATTCAAGAGCACATTCAGCCCGTAAGCCTCCATGAGCGGGGCTTGCAATTGCTGGCGGGTGATGGTGATCGGCCCGACATACGCCACGGCCAGCGATTGCTCCGCGCTGAGGTTTTGCTCGCCGGAGACTGGCGGCAACGCCGGCGCACGGCCCGACTCGCCGCCGGGAACGCAACCGCTGAGTATCCCCGCGCATAGCACCAGACCAACCGCTCGCTTAAACAAACCGACTCCTGAAAAATCCGTAGCCAGTATGGAATGCCGCATGGGAGGTGTCAAGAATAATGGCGCGGAGCGGGTCCGTAGTCAGTGGTCAGTGGTCAGTGGTCAGTAGTCCGTAGTCAGTGGTCCGTGGTCAGTGGTCAGTAGGATTGAGTGTTGAGTGTGGATTGTTGATTGTTGAAAATGCAAATTCAACAATCAACAATCCACAATCGACATTCCAAAGGGCCGTACTCGGCCCGTTCAACATTCAACACTCCACATTCAACCCTCACCATTATGCCGATTCTCGGCGGCGCTGCGGGGTGTTGTCGAACAAGCGTTTGCGTCCCAGCACGATCTCTTCGGTGATCACGTACTTGGTTCCCGGCGGCTGGTCGGGCAACTGGTACATTAAGTCCAGCATGATCTCCTCGCATACCGCCCGCAGCGCCCTGGCCCCGGTATCACGCTTCAGCGCCCGCATGGCGATTTGCTTGAGGGCTTCGGGCGTGAATTCCAGCTCGCAGTTTTCCAGTCGGAAAAACTTGCGATACTGCTTGACCAAGGCGTTTTTCGGCTCGGTGAGGATGTTGATCAGCGTCGGCACATCCAGCGGCTCCAGGGTCGCGCACACCGGCAGGCGCCCGACAAATTCTGGGATCATGCCAAATTCGATCAGGTCTTCCGGCTGCACCTGTTCCAACACCTGGGCCCGCTGATCGACCGAGGTTTCGGGGGAGCATTCGGCATTAAAGCCGATCTGCCGCTTGCCCAGGCGCTTGCGGATGATGTCCTCCAAGCCGACAAACGTGCCGCCGCAGATGAACAAAATCTGGCTGGTGTCCATCTGGATGTATTGCTGTTCGGGATGCTTGCGGCCCCCTTGCGGCGGGATATTGGCCACCGTCCCCTCCAGCATCTTCAATAGTGCCTGCTGGACGCCTTCGCCGCTCACGTCGCGGGTGATTGACACATTATTGGACGTCTTGCCGATCTTGTCGATTTCATCAATGTAGATGATGCCGCGCTGGGCGCTTTCCAGGTCGTAGTCGGCATTTTGCAGCAATTTCAGCAGTACGTTTTCCACGTCCTCGCCGACATAGCCGGCTTCGGTCAAGGTGGTGGCGTCGCCAATGGCGAACGGCACGTTCAAAACGCGGGCCAGCGTCTTGGCCAGCAGGGTTTTGCCACTGCCGGTCGGGCCGATCAGCAGCACGTTGCTTTTATCGATCTCCACATCCGCGCCGGCCTCTTTTTCCTTGCCCGGCTCCACCAGCACGGTACTGAGCCGCTTGTAATGGTTGTGCACCGAGACGGCCATTGCCTTTTTGGCGTATTCCTGGCCGATTACGTATTGATCCAGGAATTCCTTGATGCTCCGCGGGGAGGGAATATTGTTAAATAAGGGCTGGCTGCCGGCCATTTTGCGTTTTTCCTGGCGGATAATGTTATGAGCCAGGTCCACGCAGTTGGAGCAGATGTAGACATCCGATGGCCCTTCGACCATGGGTCCAACATCGCGGGAAGATTTGCCGCAAAAAGAGCAAGTGGTCACGCGTCGTCCTCGTAAGCCCCCGGGAGGGTTATTGGTTCCACCGGAAGACGGCGGGTTGGTGCCGCCTCCGTTGCCGGTGCGATTCATATTGGCCATCGGCCAGCCTTTCGTTAGGACCGCCATCGGGCGATCGGTCAAAGTTCATCCGCCGGCCGCAGCCGTACTCGGCTCCATCCACTATCGAACCTTCCGCACGATTGACTTAACCGTGCGCTGCCTGAGCGACGAATCTATCCAGTATACCGCCTGCGGCGGCAACAAAGAACCGGTTAAAAGGTCCGGATAAAACGCCAACTTAATGGATGATACCCTAAAGTCCCTCACGTGGGGGATTTTTTTTATCGGTCGCTGCCATGCGGTTGATCGCCGCCTGGCTTTGCTGCACCAACTGGCTTTTGGCCCGCTCATACTCCTGGTCGGTCAATTGCCCCTTGTCATGCAGTTTACGCAGATCCGACAGCGTAAATCCTTCGGGAGTCAGATCTTCCGGGCCGCTCATCCACCGCCGCAGCCGGATGATCGCCAGATACAATAGCGCCACCATCGCCACCAGGGCTATAGACCATACGAAAATCCACAGGTAGTCGTTCGATGGATTATCGGTCCCGTTGGTCCCAGCCGCCAAAATGCCCATCATATCGCTTGTGCGGCAGCTCATGAGTCATCCTTTCGCCCCCACGGGCAATTGTTCCCGGCACGCCGCCAGCGCCAGCGCCGGCGTCAGACGGGTCATGCAGCGATGATCCAGCGGGCAAACCTTTTTCTGGCAGGGTCCGCAAAACACTTTTACCGCAACCTGCGTTTCGCGGGCAAAGTTAATTTCCGTCCAGCGCGGATCGGTCGGCCCAAAAAGCGTAACCACAGGGGTATTCATGGCCGCGGCGATGTGCCGCGGGCCGGTGTCATTGGTTATCACCAGGTCGCAGCGGCGGATCAGCTCCTTGAGCGCTCCCAGCGTCAGCCCGTGGGCCGAAAGGTCCACTGACGGATTTTTCATCTGCCGGGCGATCTCCTGGGCGATCCCGCGCTCGCGCGGGGCGGCGCTGAGCAGGATTGTTGCCTGATCCCGCTCGACCAGCGTATCGGCCAGTTGGGCAAAATATTCCGCCGGCCAGCATTTGGATGCGCCGTAGGATGCGCCGGGATTAAGCAGTACCAGCGGCCCGCCGCCGCTGCCGGCGGGACGGTCGATCGACCCATCCAATCCCGCATCCCGCAGAATCCGCTCGGCGGCTTGGCGCTGAGCCTCGGTAACAAACAGTTCCATGCGCATGTCGCGCTGGGCCGCTCCCAGATAGCGCGCCAATCCCAGGTAATAGTTCAAAATCGGCGTTGGCAGATACTTGCCCTGATCTTTGGGTGCCAGCAGCTTATCACTGAGCAACATGCTCCGTCCGTCGCGTTCGTAACCAACCACGCGGGGAATTTTCGCCAGCTTGCAGACCAGGGCGATCTTAAAGCTGTTGGGCAGCACAATCGCCATATCAAAATGGGCCGAGCGCAGTCGCCCGGCCAGGTCCACCAGTCCCTTGCCGGCTTTTTTGCGTGTGCGCCCGGTGCGATAGGTGAGGATTTGATCCACCCAAGGCATCCCCAGGTATAAAGGCTTGACGTAGCGGCGCATCAGATAGCTGATGTGTGCCTGGGGAAAGCGTTGGCGCAAGGCCCGCAACGTGGGAGTGGCCATCACGGCATCTCCCACCCAACTGGGCTGCACCACCAGGATTTTACTTGCGTCGGCCATGAATCAGATACCTTTTGGTTGGATCGCGCGCCCGCGGCGTATCGCCCCAGGAATGCTTTTAAAGGCGGTCGCGCGCCATGCAACCTGGCGCGGTTTGATCGCTAAAAGGTTATTATACCGCCGCCGCCGATGACACGGTAGTGGCGGGTGCGACCGACGGCGCGGAACCGGCTGGTCTAGCCCCTAGTCAGTAAACCGTTTTTGCAATAATTGATTATGCCTATCCAACCCTTGGAACTGATTGAGCGGCCAACGCGAAACTTGCGCCGCGGCGACTGGGTGATATTGCTGCTGGCCGGGCTGCTTTTATTCGGCTACTGCGCTTTCAGCGGCAAACCGCTCACCATGCACGAAGGGCGTCTGCCGCAAACCTCGCGGCAAATGTTGCACGAGGGCCGCTGGCTCTTGCCGCAAAGTGGATCGCGGCCCTGGCTGGAGCGGCCGCCACTGCCGCACTGGACGCTGATAACCCTGGGGCACATCACCGGCACGCTGGACAAGGTTTGGATCGTGCGCATCCCTTCCATTCTCGCGGCCACGGCCACACTGCTTTTGGCCGGCTGGAGCGCGGCGCGCCTGCTGGGCAGGAATCTGGGCATGTTGGCGGCATTAGCGCTGGCGACGATGTACGAATTTTATTTTTACGCCGGCCAGGCCGAAGATGACATTTTTCTGGCCCTGCTGACGGCGGCGTGTTATGCGCTTTTTGTCGCCGGGGAATTTTCTTCCCAGGGTGAGCCGAAGTTGCGAAAGGAAAAATGGCTGGGACGCCGGCCGTGGACCGTGTGGGCGTTTTTCATCGTGGCGGGCCTCAGCGGGCTGGTGAAAGGCCCGTTCATGGGCGCGTCGCAGGTTTTTGCCGCGGGGGGACTTTTCATCCTGCTCAGCGGCGATTTTTCGCTCTGGCGGCGCTATCTGAGTCCCTGGGGCTGGCTGGTTTTTTTGGCAATCTCCCTGGCCTGGCCGCTCTACGCCTACAGCCTTTATCCCAGCGTGTGGGACAACTGGGTCTACGACTATACCGGCCCGTTTGGCAAGCAGCCGTGGTGGTATTACCTGGCGGCGATTTTGTGGACCATGGCGCCCTGGACCCCGCTGGCATTGGTGGGCTTGTGGAAATTGCGCGGCCCGGCACTGCGGCAACCGCAAAGCCCCCAGCGCTGGATTTTTTGTTGGGCCTTGGCACCGCTGCTGCTGATTTCCCTGCCGGCGCGAAAGCATCATCATTACCTGCTTCCGCTACTGGCGGGGTGGAGCTGCCTGGCCGCCGTGGGCATTCAATGGCTGGGCGAGTGGCTGCAAACGCTGCCGCGGCGGCCAAACGCCGTGCGCTGGAATGTGCTGCTGATTGGCCTGCCGGTTTTGGCGGGATTAACCATCGCGGTGGCGGCGGGAAAAATTCCCGGCCCGCTATGGGCAGCCGCGGGGGTGGGGTTGGTTTTCTGCGCGGTTGTCGCGGCGCTCACCTGGGCGATTGACCGGCGGCGCTGGAACTGGGCGGTGGCCGCGGCGTTTGTTGGATTTTTATTTTTCTCCGCCTGGGGCCAAAGCGTGCTGGCGCGGCACGATGAATATCGCACCACCGATTTGGAGTTTATCCAGCGGGTCAACCGCATAGTCCCGGCCGATCAGCCCTTATACATCGTGGCCAAAGATTCGCTGGACTTTTTCCGGTTTGAGTATTATTCGCGTCCCGATGCCCAATTGATCCACAACATCACTTTTTTGCGCGACCAAAAGATCGCCGCATCAAGCGTTTACGTGGTGGCGCGGCGGCTGGAGGAGCCGTATATCCAACAGGTTTTAGGCGTTGAAACCATCGAAGCACAAAGTCTTCGCACCCGCGCCGCCCGCAACCGCGATGACAACTGGACGCTTTTTCACATTACCTTCAAGCCGGACTTGAAACGCTATCCCGCGCCGGCGGTCTCGGTTTTACAAGCGCTTTACCGGGGCGAAGGGGAGAAGCAAGGTCCGTATTGCGGGCCGTACAACTTCGCCGGCGGCGCGGCCAAAGAATGATGCGATAAACCGCGTGGCACAAATAACGCGGTGCCAACGCCAAGTGCCGCTTCCATGTGGCTTGGCCAGGGCCAAGGCATGTTCGGCACTTTCTGCGGGGCGTAGCCGCGAGCCGCCCCTGCGATCAAACCTCTGGGCCAATGGGATGTTCCGCACTTTCCCAAGGCGCGTAGCGGCGGGCGAGGCAAAGAATTCGCCAAATATGATTGCCCTGAAGCGCGCGGTCGCTTTTTACTCTTCCATAATCGTTTCCCGGACCACTTCCTCGATGCTGGTTACGCCGTCGTAAATGGCCAGCAGGCCGCTATGGCGAAGCGTGCGCATGCCGCGCTTGCGCGATTCGGCGCGAAGCACCTGGGTGCTGGCGTGCTTGATGATCTGGTCGCGCATGTCATCATCCAGCAGCATGATCTCGTAAATGCCCAGCCGCCCGCGGTAGCCGGTGTTGTTGCACTGTTCGCAGCCCTTGCCGTAATAAAATACCCGGCCGGCCACATCGTCGGGCCGCAGTTCCAGTTCCATGAGCTGCTCTTCGGAGGGGGTGTATTCGGTTTTGCAGTGGGCGCAGATGCGGCGAACCAATCGCTGGGCGACGATTCCCTCCATGGTGGCGGTAACCAGAAACGGCTCCAGCCCCAGGTCCAAAAGTCGGGCGACGGCGCTGGGCGCATCGTTGGTGTGCAGGGTGGAAAAGACCAGATGGCCGGTCAAGGCCGCTTGCACCGCGATTTCGGCGGTCTCTTTATCACGGATTTCGCCGACCAGCACGATGTCGGGGTCTTGACGCAGCATGGATCGCAAAATCCGCGCGAAGGTCATTTCGATGTCGGCCCGCACCTGGCACTGGATCACGCCGTCGATGTCATATTCCACCGGGTCTTCGGCGGTGATCAATTTGCTGCTGGTATCGTTCAATTCGCGCAGGGCCGAATACAAGGTGGTGGTTTTTCCGCTGCCGGTGGGGCCGGTAACGATCACGATGCCGTTGGGCCGGCGGATCAGTTGCCGCATGGTGTCCAACTCGTCGTCCCGGAGGCCCACCTTGTCCAGATCAAGCTGCACATTGGAGCGGTCCAGCACGCGCATCACCACGCTCTCGCCAAACATCGTCGGCAGCACGCTGACGCGCAAATCGATGGGCTGATTGTTCACCGACAGCTCGATGCGCCCGTCCTGGGGCATACGCCGCTCGGCGATGTCCAGGTTGGCCATCACCTTGATACGCGAACTGATGGCCGGGGCGATATGACTCGGCGGCGGCATCATTTCATACAGCACGCCGTCGATGCGATAGCGCATCTTGAATTCATCCTCAAACGGCTCAAAGTGAATATCCGAGGCCTTGTCCTTAATCGCCTGCAATAACACCAGGTTGATCAGCTTGCGCACCGGGTTGGAATCGGCCGCTTCCTTGAGGCTGTCCAGGTCGATACTTTCGCCGCGATTTTTGAGGTCTTTGAGCGTGCTGTCGTTCTGCAACTCGCCGAGGATTTCGCCGATGCTTTCGGCCGCGGCCTTGTAGTATTTGCCGATGAGCTTGTCGATCTCATCGGGGTCGGCGATCACTGCCTTAACGGTGTAGCCCATCAGCGAGCGCAGATCGTCCAAGGCTCGGAAATTTTCATAATTGGCCAGGGCCACGGTCAGTTTTTTGGTGGCCGGATCAAATTCCAGAGGCAGCACCTTGCTGGTGGTGGCGATCTGCGGCGGAACCGCGTCGATGGCGACCTTGGATATCTCCCGGCCTTCGAGGCTGACCAGCGCGTAGCCGCGTTGCGCGGCCAGCGCGATATTCATGTCCGTTTCCTTGATATATCCCAGGTCAATCAGGATGCGGCCCAGGCTGCCGCCCTTGGATTTCTGGAACGTCAAGGCTTCGACGACCTGCTCGCGGGTTACCTTGCCCATCTTGGTCAGCACGCGACCGATGGGCCGGCCTTGCAGTTGATCGACCGGAGGCATGGAGGAACCGTCGGCGGCGGGGGCCGTGCCGCCCGCGGGGAGGTTGGCGCTATTGCCACTGGCACCTGCGGGGGGCGCCGCCGCGCCGGGCCGAGTCGTCGCTGCGGGCGCCGCCGCACCGGGCCGAGCCGCCGCCGCGGGTACCGCCGCACCGGGCCGAGTCGCCGCCGCGGGCGCCGCCGCGCCGGGCCGAGCCGCCGCCGCGGGTACCGCCGCACCGGGCCGAGTCGCCGCCGCGGGCG
>JBBQBE010000016.1:0-47821 GCA_038317225.1 Tepidisphaerales bacterium
TTGCCGACTCTCCACCGCGCAGCCGCTCTTGGGGCACTTGTGATACTCCTCGATCAACCACCGACACGAATACCCTCTCAATGGTCTGCCGCCTGGGGTCGGCGCTGACGGATTGGAACGTAACCTTGTCGCCGCGAAACATGCGATTCACCGCCGTGGAGAAATCCTTCTTTGCTTCGCACTGGGCGGGAATACTGGCCGAGGGCTTGATCAATATGGCCGCGGCGTAGCGGATCAAACGCTTCACCCGCCGGTGGTCGCCCAAGGGCGCCCCGCCAAACTGCTCGGTCGCCCAATCCAACGCATGTGCCTGTTCCATAGCCGTCCTTGGCAAGAAAAACCGTCCTAAAACCCCGTCCACGAGGTCAAATCGCTGATTATAGCAAAACAAAAATGTGGGTAATGACAAGGACGGGCCAGGGCGGTGACAGTTCTATTTAGACCAGAAACCATGACATTTCTATTTGGACACGACACGGCCTTGTCGCAGCTTGTTTCCTGTAAGCGGCTCGCTAGCATATTCGCTCCATGAAAATGATTGTTTCTTTTGATTTGACTGGGAAAGTGGCATTGCTGACCGGGGCGGGGCGTGGAATCGGTTTGGCTATCGCCCAGGCTCTGGCGGGGGTTGGGGCGGCGGTGGCGATTCAGGATTTGGATCTGGCCGTGGCGCAAAAGGAGGCCGAGGCCATCAACGCCGACGGCGGGCGGGCGATCGCTCTGGGCGGCGACGTGTGCGATCTGCAACTGGCCGGGCCGATGGTGAAGCAGACCGCCCAGCAACTCGGTGGGCTGCATATCCTGGTGAACAACGCCTCGGTGCAGACCCATTACCACTGGTCCAAAATGCAACCGTCGGATATGCAGCGCACGCTGGCGGCCAACTGGATGTTTCCGCTGATGCTCTGCCAGGCGGCGGCACCGATCTTCAAGCAACAGCGCTGGGGACGCATTGTGAATATCGGCTCGGTGCAGCAGCGCTGGCCCAATATGCATATGCTCGATTATTCAACCAGCAAGGAGGCGCTGGCGCACCTGACGCGCGGGTTGTCGCGCGACCTGTGCGGGGACAATATCACGGTGAACATGATCTCGCCGGGATGGTTTAATACCCTCCGCAACCGCGAGCAGTTAACCGACGCCGAAACTGTGCAAAAGCTGGGCAAACGCGTGCCCATGGGACGCATCGGCGAGCCGGCCGACTGCGCCGGGGCGGCGCTGCTCTTTTGCTCCGAGGCCGGCAATTACATCACCGGCCAGACGCTTTTTATTGACGGCGGCTTATGAGCGCGCTGGCTCCCTTTTGCCTGCTGGCCGAGCCGGACAATTACCAGGCATGTCCCTGGGACTTGGTGCCCGACGCCGACATCCGCGCTTACTGGCGCGATTTTTTCCGCCGCCAGTTTGAAGTACTGCTGAATATCGCGGTGGACAGTGAAGTGGCCGCAGACGGCGGCGGCTGCGACGCCCCGGCCCGCGCCCAGGCGGCGCGACAGGATTTTTACGGCTTTTGGGAACAGTTGGAAAAACACCCGCGCAAGTTTGGGCGCGTCGATTTGTTGATGGTCGATGCCCGGCGCGATCAGGCCCTGCGCCATCACGGATTTGTCGATCCCTACCTGCCGCTGAAAAACCGCGAAAACCGCGCCGCTTTGCCTTTACTGCCTGAGGTGTGCCGGCAACTGGATGCGTTGAGCGGTAGGGAACTATTGACCGAGATTTTGCGCGGCGTGTTTGCGGGCAACATTTTCGATATGGGCGTGGAGGCGACGGCCAAAAGGATTCTCGAACAGAAAATTTCTTTTTTGCATACACGCGATTCCATCCCGCCGCGGCCGTGGCTGGTGGACGGATTTGATGCCGCCGCCCAGCGGATTTTGCATGGCCCGGCGCATCGCAAGGCGATTGTTTTCATCGACAACGCCGGCGGGGATTTTGTGCTGGGCCTGACGCCCCTGGCCCGCTACCTGGCCCAGCGCGGCACGCGGGTGGTGCTGGCCGCCAATGAACTGCCGACGCTTAACGACATGACCATCGGCGATTTGCGCAACTGGTGGGGGCGGATCCTGGAGGCCGAGCCGTCACTGGGAAATTTGCCCATCGAGATGGTCAGCACCGGCACCGCCGAGCCGCTGATCGATCTATTGAAAGTCGGGCCGGAGCTTAACGCCGCGGCGGCCGATGCGGACCTGGTGATCCTGGAGGGCATGGGCCGGGCGGTGGAGAGCAATCTACGGGCGCGCTTCCGCTGCGATGCGCTGAAATTGGCGATGATCAAAGACCTCAAAACCGCCCAGTGGCTCGGCGGCAAACTCTTCGACGTAGTCTGCGGCTGGGGATGATAGACGGAAACGACATTATGGTGCGTAGTACGTAGTCTGATGCCCGTTGAGTGTTGAATGTTGAATGTTGAATGTTGAGTGTCGAATTTGCATTTGCATTTTCAACATTCCACAATCAACAATCCACAATCATCTTTGCTACTGACCAAAGGCGGGTACTCCCGCCGTTCAACTGACTACGGACCAAAGGGCGTTACTCCCGCCCGTGCAACGGACCAAAGTGCGGTACTCCGCCCGTTCTACTGACCAATAATCCAGACATTCTACTCCGCAGGTAAACTGGGCCGCTTGATTTTCCGACAATAGGTATGGCGGCTGACTGTGCGCCGAAACTCGGAAGGCGATTATGGAACAACTTACGCAATTGACTGAACAATTGGCCGCCGCCATGGTGTTGATGGACGCGGAGGATTTGCCCTCGCTGGCCGGCGTGCATGGGCAACTGCAAGTGCTCGGCCAGGCCGGGCGGCAGATGGTCGCCGGGCCGTCGGCCCAGGCGGTTTGCCGGTTAGCCCAGACGGGCGAAAAACTCGTTGAGCAAATCATCTTGCGCGAGGTGGAGGATACCGCCGCCGCCATGGAGCAATTGGCTCAAAGCGTGCGGCAATTGCAAATGCTGGCCTGCGGGCGCGATCCAGAGCCGTTGGCCGCGCCGGTGGTGTTGCAAAAGTCCGCCGCGTCGGCCGCCCCCGGCAGCGCCGAAGACAAGCTCAAATGCGAGGACTTGCCGCTGGTGGGGGAATTTGTCAGCGAGGCCCGCGATCACCTGGAAAAGGCCGAAGCCTGCATTTTGCAACTGGAGGATGATCCGGAAAACGTCGAGACCATCGGCGGAATTTTCCGCGCCTTTCACACCATCAAAGGCGTGGCCGGATTCCTCAATTTGCGCCAGATCGGCGCTTTGGCGCACGGCGCTGAAAGCCTGCTGGACTTGGCGCGTAAAAAACAGTTAACCCTCGACGCCCCGGCCGTGGACCTGGTTTTGGCGGCGGTGGATTTGATGAAAACCATGGTGGACGCGGTGCGGGCCGCGGCCCAGGGCGACGGCCAGATCGACAAGGAACCGCGGCTGGCGGGGATGCTCGACCGCCTGCGGGCCTTTGCCGATGCAAGCCGCCAAAGTCAGCCCGCCGCTAGTGGTCCGGCCGATACGCAAGATGCGCCGATAGCCCGCGCGGCGGCGGCGCCCACACCGCCGGCGGCCGCCCCCTCGGCCGCACTACCAACACAAGATAGCACCAATGCATCCGATCTCGCCCCGGCAGGCGCTACGCCGCAGGACATAGCGCAGTCCCCCACCGCCGCGCAGAGCAGCACACCGGCCAGCGAGCCGGCAAGCGCTTGCTCCAACGCCGCGGCCAACGAGCCAGCCGCCCCCAGCGCTGGTAACACCACCAATGTGCCGGCCAGTGCGTCCACTAATTCGCCCGCCAGCGCCTCGGCATCCGCCTCGGAAAATTCCGTCAAAGTCAGCACCGAGCGGCTGGACAATCTGATCAACACCGTCGGCGAAATGGTCATCGCCCAGGCGATGGTCTCGCAGGACACCGCCGGCCTTGGCGGCAGCAATCCGCGCCTGGCGCGCAATCTTTCGCATCTGGGAAAGATCACCCGCCAGTTGCAAGAATTGTCCATGTCGATGCGCATGGTCCCCATTCAGGGCGTGTTTCATAAAATGTCTCGGCTGGTGCGCGATCTATCGCGCAAGGCTGACAAGCGGATCGAACTGACCATCACCGGCGGCGAAACGGAGCTGGACCGCAACGTGGTCGAGGCGATCAACGATCCGCTGGTTCATATGATCCGCAATTCGCTGGATCATGGCATCGAAACCCCTGAACAGCGCGCCAGCGCCGGGAAAGATCCGGTCGGCCAGGTGGCGCTCAAAGCCTATCACCAGGCCGGCAGCATCGTCATCGAAATCGCCGATGACGGCCGGGGCCTGGACCAGGAAAAAATTCTCGCCAAGGCCCGCGCTGCGGGAATCGTCGGTCCCGATGAGCAGCTCTGCGAACAGGAAATCTTCAAGCTGATTTTCCATGCCGGGCTTTCCACCGCGGAAAAAGTAACCGATATCTCCGGCCGCGGCGTGGGGATGGACGTGGTCAAGCGCAACGTCGATGCCCTGCGCGGCCGCATCGACATCAGCAGTAAAGTCGGCACGGGCACCACCATTTGCGTGCGCCTGCCACTGACGCTGGCGGTGATCGATGGACTGGTAGTGCGCATTGGCGGCCACCGCTACATCGTGCCCTTGACCAGCGTGGAACAATCGATTCAACCCAAGGCCCAGCAGCTTTCCACCGTGCAAAACCGCGGGCAGATGTGCATGGTGCGCGACCGGTTGTTGCCTTTGTTCCGCTTGTATGAAATTTTTAAGGTCCAGCCGCAACATACCGATCCCACCCAATGCCTGGTGGTCATCGCCCAGGACAATGAGCGGCGCTGCTGCCTGATGGTCGATGAACTGCTCGGCCAGCAGCAGGTGGTCATCAAGGCTCTGGGAGAGGGGATTGGTTCGATTAAGGGAATTTCTGGCGGGGCGATACTCGGCGACGGCAACGTCAGTCTGATCCTGGATGTTCCGGGACTGATTGACCTGGCCAGCAAACAGTAGGTTTTTTTGTGCCGCAAAAAATCGCGGCGTACAGGAGTTGATTATGAGCGACAGCGCAACATTGGATCGCGTGGTCAAAACCACGCGCGGCGGCAAGTACCTGACCTTCGCCCTGGGCAAAGAGGAATACGGCCTGGAGATATTGAAGGTCCGCGAGATCATCGGCTTTATGGAGATCACCGCCGTGCCGCGAACCCCCGCCTGCGTCAAGGGCGTGATCAACCTGCGCGGGCAGGTCATCAGCGTCGTGGACTTGCGCAGCAAATTCGATATGGAGGAAGCGGCGCGCACCGAGCAGACCTGCATCATCGTCGTGGAGATCGCCGCCGGCGGACGCAAGCTCAATACCGGGATCGTCGTCGATCATGTTTCGGAAGTGCTGAATATCGCCGCCGAGAATATCGAGGATGCCCCGGAATTTGGCACCAGTGTCTGCACCGATTTCATCCTGGGTATGGGCAAAATCGGCCAGTCGGTCAAAATCCTCCTGGACATTGACCGGGTGCTGGGCAACGAGGATGCCGCGATTAATTAAACGCGCGGCGAAAATCGCGCCGCCCAGCGGGTAACCTTTTATGCTCACCAGCGAACATGACATTCTCAGCGATGAGGAATTTCAACTCATCAGCCAGTTGGTGTATCGGCACTGCGGCATCAATCTGCACGAGGGCAAAAAGGAGCTGGTGCGGGCGCGCTTGGCCAAGCTGATGCGCCAAGGCGGCTTTGAGCAGGTGCGCGACTACCTGGCCGCTGTGGAGGCCGATACCACCGGCCAGTCGTTTACCCTGCTGATCGACGCCATCAGCACCAATCTGACCAGCTTTTTCCGGGAAAACCGCCATTTTGAATATTTGAGCCAGACGCATCTGCCGGCATTGCTGGCCCGCAAAAGCAAGCTGGGCCACAAGCGCCTGCGCATCTGGAGCGCCGGCTGCTCCAGCGGCGAGGAGCCTTATACCCTGGGCATGGTCTTCAGCGAAGCCCTGGGCGCAGAGGCGGGAGAGTGGAATGTCAAAATATTAGCAAGCGACATATCCACTCGCGTGTTAAAGATTGCCGAAAGCGGCGTCTATGACAAAGCCCGCGTCGAGTCGGTGCCCCCGGCGCTGCGGGCCAAATATTTCGCGGCCAACCGCATGGAAGGCAAAACCGTATGCCAGGCGGGGATCGCCCTGCGCCGCCTGATCACTTTCCGCCATTTGAACCTCATGGAAAACTGGCCCTTTACCGGCCCGTTTGAGGTGATCTTCTGTCGCAATGTGATGATCTATTTCGACAAACCAACACAGCAAAAACTGGTGAATCGTTTTCACCAGGTGCTCCAGCCCGGCGGACTTTTGTTTACCGGTCATAGCGAATCGCTGACGGGAATCAGTCATCCATTTCGCTATGTGCAGCCGACGATTTACCAGAAGGCGTAAGCCGCAAGGTGTTTTATGACCATTGTGGTCAACGTCTCCGATGCCCGCGCCAGCAACGATCCGGCGGCCGTGTTGGCCACCTATTCGCTAGGCTCGTGCATCGGCGTGAGCCTGTATGATCCGCTGGCCCGCGTGGGCGGGATGCTGCATTTTCAGCTTCCCACAGCCAGCCTCGACGCCGACAAGGCCCAGCGCAATCCCATGATGTTCGCCGACAGCGGCATGAAACAACTGACGCAAATGATGGCCCGCCTGGGCGCTGAGCCGCGGCGGCTGAAAGTGAAAATGGCCGGCGGGGCGCAAATGCTGGCCGACGGAAATTTGTTCAATATCGGCCGCCGCAATCACGCGGCGATCCGCAAAATCCTCTGGCAGACCGGACTGCTCATCGAGGCCGAGGAAGTGGGCGGTAGCCGCCCGCGCAATTTGTACCTTAACGTCGCCGATGGAACGGTGTCTATCAAGGCTGGAGGAACCAGCACAACGATGTGAACGCTTCGCTGTGGCACTGGGTTTGATATTGTGTGATGAAGGTTGAATGTTGAATGTTGAGTGTTGAGTGTTGATTGTTGAGCGTTGAATGTTGAGCGTTGAGCGTTGAGTGTTGAATTTGCATTTTCAACAATCAACAATCTACGATCAACATTCCCTAGGGCGGTCCTCCGCCCGTCCAACAATCTACAATCATGACTTGCTCCCCGTTTGCTCTGCGTTTGGAAGAAATTTTGCTCAATAGGTGTGATCATGCCCTTTAATGTTCTGATAGTGGATGACTCGGCGACCACGCGGGCGCTGATCCGCCGAACGTTGCAACTAAGCCACCTGCCGGTGAGCGGCTACTACGAAGCGGCCAACGGCCAGGCGACCTTGGATTTGCTGGAATGCCTTAAGGTGGACCTGGTGCTGGCGGATTTGAACATGCCGGAGATGAACGGCTTTGAACTGACCCGCCGCATGGCCGCGGCCGCGGCCACCAGCGCCATCCCGGTGGTGCTGGTTTCCGCCGAGCCCAACGCCGCGGAATTCGCCAGCCGTCATAGCAATGTCAAAGGCTGCATTCGCAAACCCTTCACGCCTGAAGCGGTCAAGCAAATGGTCCAACAATTTATGGGAGCCAGCGATGTGTAAATCGCCGCCAAGGATGGTCTGGCGCTGGGGCGGATGGCCCCATATTGCGCGGGCGCCTGTGATGCCGCAATCGCCGTGCTTGCGTGTCCACCAAGCTGTCGCGCACAGAGTTCAACAATTCATGGGAGGCAAAAATGTCTGAATCATTGCAAATGATGGCGACCGAAGCGGTGGCCGAGGCGCTGGAGACGATGGCCTTTGTCGCCCCCATGCCCGCCGAGCCTGATGCGCTGCCCACCGCTCCGGCGATTGTGGCCCGCATCGAATTTTCCGGGCCGATGCGCGGCGTACTGGAACTGGCCGGCCCCCAACAACTGGGCAACATGCTGGCGGCCAACGTGCTGGGAATCGACAGCGCCGACGCCGAAGCCCAGGCCAAAGGACTTGACGCCCTGCGCGAGACTGTCAACGTCGCCTGCGGTGTGCTGCTGGGCAAACTGCCGACCGACGGCCAACGCTTTGAAATGAACGTGCCGCAAATCGTGGACTTTGATCCGGCCACGCAGTGGCGGGAATTTGTTTCTGGCGGCTCAATGATCCTTGACGCCGACGGCTGTGTGCTGGCCGTGCGCGTCCGCCTGACCCCAGCGGCCGACCCCGCCGATCACCTCCCCTTCGACGACCGCAGACGCATCGCCGCGGTGGTGTAATAGACTGCCGCATCGCGGTGGCGTACAGCAACCGCGTCGTGGCGGCGTATGAGGCGGTTGCATCGGTCGCAGAGTCCGCGAGGAGGATTGTGTGTCCCCTCGCCCGGTACTCCGGCGGAACGTCAGCGAGAGGGAACAACAACCGCAATATGTTCTAGCCTTGTGCGCTATGAGCCAAAAGCCTGGCATCGCCTTGCCCGCACCCCGCCGCATCGCCGCATCGCTGCGGTGTAAAGGTCGCCGCGCTGGAGCCGCATCACATCTTTTGTCTGCCGCTTAAAGCGTCGGAGAGGATGTTGCGGTTGGCGTATTCGATGCTGCTGCCGGCGGCCAGGCCCCGGGCCAGGCGCGTGAGCTGCACATCGGGAAAGCGCGATAGTATTTGTTGCAAGTACAGCGCCGTGCCGTCGCCTTCCAGTGTGGGATTGGTGCCCATGATCACTTCACGTACCTGCCCGCTCTCCAGCCGCTTGACCAGGCCGTCGATGGTCAAATCCCCCGGCTCGACCCCCTCCAGCGGCGCGATGCGGCCTAGCAAAACGTGGTACACCCCGCGATACAAACCGGCGCTCTCCAAAGCCAGCAGATCCTTGGGCTGCTCGACCACGCACACCAGACCATGATCGCGCTGCTCGTCGGCGCAGATGGCGCAGGGGTCCTGCTCGGTCAGATTAAAACAGACCGAGCAATGTTTGATCTTGGTTTTGACCTCGTGAATCGCCCGGGCCAGTTTCATCGCCTCCTGCGGCGACTGCTTGAGCAGGTGAAACGCGATCCGCTCGGCCGAACGCAGGCCGATGCCGGGCAGATGCGCCAGCTCATCAATCAAATTCTGCACGCTGCGGGTGTAATTGCTCATGGCGGTTATCCGGTGAATTTTGCTGGGGCCATTGTAGGCAAAACCCAACCCACTGGCCACCGCCAGCCCGCCGGATGAAGCCGATGGGCGCGCCCACGGATTTCTGCACAAGTTCAGGAAATCAGCCTTCATGGCCAGTCAGAAACCGTGTTTGCGCTTTGAAACGATAGAGTGCAAAAATAGTTAGGCACACCCAAGCCGATGCTGCCCGCCAGAGCTGTCGCGGGCAATTAAACGCAATGAAGAATGTCTTTATGTTCACAATAGGACATAATGACTCCTTTTGTGCAATGGCGGCGGCTGGCTGCGCCGGCGCGCAGGTGGTCAGCGCACGGATTGCCATCGGCTCCATCGCGTCGGCGGCCATCAGAAAAGATCCGGGTCTTTTACCTGTTTATTTTTAGCTTTGGGGGCTTGTTTGAATGAACGGATTTCCTGCTGGGCGGGCATATCAATTTTTTTGCCGCTTAAAAGCTCCTCAATGGTGAGTATCTGCAAGCGCGGATGGCTGCTGTTGGCTACGCTTTTGGTCTGGAACATTCCCGCATCCGCCGCCTCCTTGCGCATGGGAGCGGTGGGCTGGTCGATGCAGATGAACACGCCGATGGCGGCCTCTTCGCGCTCGATCACCCCGCGCAGGTCGCGCACCTGCGCGACGGTTACATGGCCGCCTTTGACGCTGATGAGGATGCTTTTGGTCTGTCCGGCGGCGTCGGTCATGTAGATGCGGCCGTCGATGCCCTTGTCGGCGCCTTTCTTATGCTCACTGGCCAGCGGTCGGGCACCCACCAGTCCCAAGGCCCAATATTGGAACTGGTACTTGTCTTGATTGGCCAACGCCTGCGCACTGGCCAGATCGCGCGGCTCGCCGACGACGCGGTACTGCCCGGCGATCCTGGCGCCGAACGAGTCGGCCAATCGCACTTTGATCAAGTTGATCGCCAGATGGGTGATGTCGATGCCGATCCATTTGCGCCCGAGCTTCTGCGCCGCGGCGATACTCGTCCCGCACCCGCAGAAGGGATCGAGAACCACAGCGCCTTCGTTCGATGACGCCGAGATGATCCGCTCCAGCAGCGCTTCGGGTTTCTGCGTTGGATAGCCCAGTCGCTCGGCCGCCGCCGCGTTTATCGGGTGGATGTCAGTCCAGATATCCCGCACCGCCACGCCGGGCAGTGCCGTGAGATACGTCTTCAACCGCGGCCTGCCTGACTTGGAATAGGCGATCCGCCCTTCATCAAGTAGCGAGTTGATTCCCTCCTGATCAAATTGCCAGTGGCGTCCTGGTGGCGGCGCAATGAGGCGATCACCAAACTGCCGCAAAGGTCCTTTCCCCGGCGCGGACAGATCAGACATGCGATATATACCAGCGCCGTTCTCCACCAGGTCATGTCCGCGAACGGTTGCTTGCGTCTGCGGGGTGGTGGGTGGATTCCAGATGCTGGAACCGCTTCGACTGTAGAACAATATTGCGTCATGCACTCGACCAAACTGCCGAAGACCTTTGCGTCCCGTGGTGCGTTCCCAGATGATCTCATTTCGATAGTTGTCCGGCCCCATTACCGCATCTAATAAAAGCTTGAGATAATGACTCGCCGTGGCATCGCAATGCAGATAGATGCTGCCGGTGACTTTGAGTACCCGCCGCAGTTCGATCAGGCGCAGGGCCATCATCGAGAGATAGGCCATCATGTCCGAGCCGCCGAGAAAATCGTGCATCCCCTTGAGGCACCTGGCAACGCGGTCGAGCCCCGAGCGCAGAACCTCGGCATATTCCCTGGCCGCCTCCAAATCCCAGGTCCAGGTGTCCTCGAATGCGGTGATTTGGGCATGGGCCTGCGTGCCATCTTTTTCGGCAAAGAGGACGTTGTAGTCGGTGTTGGAGTTGAAGGGCGGATCGAGGTAGATCAGATCAACTGACTCATCGCCAATGTGCCGGCGGAGAACCTCCAGGTTGTCGCCGTAATAGAGGGTGTTTGCCGGCGGAGGTTTGGGCGTGGTTGCGGTCGCGTTCATAATCCCAAGAGTATACCCAACGGCAGGATTCACGCCCAACATTCCCCAATCGACATTCAACATTCAACATTCCCGCCAATGGCACCTGCCCGCCCCATCATCTACTCCCCCGCCTTGCCGGCGCGTCGCGGCAGGCCCAGCGCCTCGGCGAGCATTTGCAGGTCCGCCCAGATGGTGGCGCGGTTGACGTCGGTATAGGTCCGCAGCAGGTAGGAGGGATGATAGGTCGGCAGCAGTTGGATGCCGCGCCAATTAAACCAGCGCCCATGCATCTGCCCCATCGGTTTTCGGATCCGCAGCATGTAATGCGCCGCCGGAATGCCCAGGGTTACGATGAATTTCGGACGGATAATCTCCAGTTGCTTAAGCAGATAAGGCGTGCAGGTTTTCACTTCCAGCGCTTCGGGCTCGCGGTTTTCCGGCGGGCGGCATTTAACAATATTGGTGATATATACATCTTGTCGCTTCAAGCCGATGCCCACGATCCAGCGATCCAGCATCCCCCCGGCCCGGCCGACAAACGGGCGGCCTGTGGCGTCCTCATCCCCGCCGGGCGCTTCGCCAATAAATAAAACCCGGGGACTGACGGCCCCTTCACCAAACACCGTCTTATCGCGCGTCTGACACAGCGGGCAACGTGTGCAGCCGGTTACCTGCGTCCGGTCCAGTTCCGCCAATGCCGCGGCTTTTTGCTCGTCGGACATTTGCGGCCCCGCAAAAGGCGGCCAATCCGGCTGTGTGCCTTCCTCGGCGGAAATCATACTCTTTGTCGGTTCAAAGGAACGCATAAATTCCTTGTCCGCCATATCGGCGGCGCTGGGGCTGGCCGGCTTGGGCGGTAAATCGGCCGGCGGCTGGGCCAAGGCAGCAACTACGCGCTGCCTCGCCTGGCTGACCGGAAACGGCGCCGGCGTTGGCGGCCGCGCGGTAGCCGGCGCGGTATGTCGCGCAGCGCTACTTGCCGCTTGCCGCGCCGCGGCCAGGGCCTTGGTCCACGCCGCAGGGGCTTGACTGAGGCCCCAGGCCCGCTCGCCGCGCAGCAGCAGTTGCACTCTCGCTTTGGTTCGGCTGTCCATGGGCATCGCTCACCGGATCACACCATACCGCCGAAGTTGCCCGCGCTCCATCCTTTTGCCTCGCTCGCCAGCGCGGGTGCGTTGCCATCGCATGTTGGCATCTGCCTTTTCCGGCAAATCAACCCGCCCAGCGGCTATGTGCCATGTCGCCCGCTGTAAGCTACATTGCACAAATATCCCGGGGCGGCGACAATACACCGGTTACGCATTGGGAAGGATATCATCATGCCGCAGCGTTTTGTCGTTTTTTTGCTCACGATTCTCTGCCTGACCCCTTTGGCCGCCGCTGAAAAATATTATCGCGTCGCGCTGGCCGAGCTGCCTCTGGTGGAAGGCCGCTGGCCCGCCACCCAGCCGGCCACTCAGCGCTATGACATGGGCAAATATGTCTGGCGCCAGGCCGCGGCACCTTATGCGGCGATCGATGGCGGCGGCGAAGCCTATGTGAGCCTCAGCAACATGAACCCCTGGCAGCCATATGAAGCTACGCTGGGCGGCACGCTCTATGTTAAATCCGATGAGCCAACCGATCTGACGGGTCATTTGTATGTGCCGCGACCGGATGACAGCGGCATGGATATTTTGCGTTTTAAACTGCCGGCGGCGTCGGCCAGAGCCGAGTATCGCCAAGGCTTTGACAATGCCCGGCGCGATTACTTTTTGGCGCTATGGAACCGGGCCATTCCGGGCGGCGCCTGGTTCCGCGCCCAGGCCGACACAATGCAGGCCACCGATGCCCAGTTGCGCCCGCGCATGAACAACACCGCGGGCAATGAATTGGAGGCGACCTATGACCTTTTCAGCGGCAATCAGGCATTAGCGGAAAATCTGCAACTGGAGCGCGTTTTGCCCCCCTCGACGCAGGCGGCGCAAGACACCGTGGCCGTGGAATCGCTCGGCGGCATCACCATCAAGGAGATGGACTGGTCCAAACTCAATGAAGGCCGGCATCCGGCGCTGGACCCCCTGGCCGCGGCGGTGCCGGCCGATCAACACGCGCTGTTTTTTCAATCGTTTGCGGCCATGACAAATCTGCTGGACGAGGTACGGGAAAACGGTCTGGCGATTTATCAAGGCTTTGCGCCGTCAAGTCAGGATTCGCAGTTGCCTCAGCGCTATCAAAAGCAGCTCGGATTGGATTTAACGCAACTCGGCCGGCTGCTTGGCCCGCAACTGATCCGCTCCATCGCCATCACCGGCTCCGATCCCTATTTGCGGATGGGCACCGACGTGGCCGTGGTCTACCAGCCGGTTAACAGTGAGGCGCTTTTGGCGGGTTTGAAAACGCAAATCGCCCTGCAAGCCCAAAGCGATGAGCATGCCCGATTGACCGAAGGCAAACTGGCCGAGGTGCCCTTTACCCTCTGGAAAACGCCCACGCGTTCGGTATGCAGCTATCTGGCCCAGGTGGGCGACAACGTGGTGGTAACCAATTCCGCCGCGCAGTTGCAACGTTTGATCGACGCGGCGCGGAAAAAGACGCCGACGCTCGACTCCCTGCCCGAATATCTGTTTTTCCGCGACCGCTACCCGCTGGGCCAGGCCGACGACCGTGGATTTTTATTTGTTAGCGATGCGACCATCCGCCGCTGGTGTTCGCCGCGCTGGCGCATCGCCGATTCACGGCGGGTGCGCGCCGCGGCGGTGATGATGGATGTGCAGGCCAGGCATCTGGACGAAATGATCGAGGAACACACCGCCCCCACCCCCGCCACCGCCCCGGCCAACAGCGCCGTGGGCGAATTGCACTTCACCCGCCGAGGCATTGACTCCGCGGTTTACAACACGCTGGAATTTATGACCCCGATCGCGGAATTGCCGATGGAAAAAGTCTCGGCCCGCGAGGCCGACGCCTACCGCCAGTGGCGCGATGGCTACCAGCGCAATTGGCGCTGGGCCTTTGACCCGATCGGGCTGCGGCTGGCCTCCACCGGCGATAGCTTTACCGCCGATTTGACCATCATGCCGCTGATCGTCGTTAGCGAATACCGCACGCTTATCGATCTGACGCGCGACGCCCGGCTTGCTCCCGGTGCCGCCGACCCACATGAGACCATTGCGCAACTGGCCATGGCGATCAATCCCAAAAGTCCGCCGTTTCAAGGCTGGGGCACGCTGGCCCGCGGCCTGGTGCCCGGCTTGAGGGTTGATCCGCTGGCGTGGATGGGCGGCTGGATCACCATTTTTGCCGATGCCGATGCGTATTGGGACAAGATGCTGGGGGCCAAAGACCCGCAAAACTATGCCGAGCACAATATCTGGTCGCTGCCGGTGGGTTTGGAAATCCAGGTGGCCAGCGGCCTGAAACTGGCGGTGTTCCTCACCACCGCCCACGCCTTTATCGACCAATCCGCGCCGAATATGACAAGTTGGCAAACCGAGGAATATCACGGGCGAAGTTATGTGAAAATCACGCCCACCGCCGAGGCCCAGCGCGACATGCGCGATATGAATGCGGAGAATGCCGCGATTTACTATGCGATTTTGCCTGATTCGCTTCTGCTTACGTTGAACCTGGATTTGCTGCATCGGGCCATCGACCGCCAAGTTGCCGCCACGCAACCCGGCGCGCAGCCGGTCGCCAATTCGCAACCGGCGGGCGCTGCGCCAGCCGGCTCACCACCGGCCGCCGCCACCGCGGGCGCTAAGCCCACCAGCCGCCCCGCCGTCCAGTGGCTCGGCGAGAGTCTGGCCGGCCGGGCGACGCCAAAATTGGTCGATGTGCTCACGGCCCTCAGCGGAAAAGACTGGCAGGCGCTGTCGCAAAACCGCGCCTGGGACAATCTGCCCATCCTCAACCAGTGGAGGCGGCGCTTCCCGCAAATGGACCCGGTCAAACTCCATGCGCAGTTTTGGGGCGTAACGCTGCAAGATGGCGGCGGCGGACAATATGTCTGGAACGACCGCTATCAGACCATGGAGTCCACCGTGTACGGCCATCCCGGCCAGCCCAAAAGCGGCCCGGCCATGGCGCTGCCACTACGGCAATGGCAACTGGGCGAATTTGGTTTGAGCTTTGAAAACGATGGATTGCGGGCCAAAGTCCGGGCCACGCGCGGCAAGTAGCAGCGCGCCGACCAGCGGGGCGCGCCGTCGCCTGGCCCGGTTGCGGTTTTTAATTACACCGCCAGGGTGCCCAGGCGCAAAGTAATTGATATGTAATGACAGAGTCCATACGAAGCTCTTGACCCATGGTATTTACTTTTTGACTTTGCGCTCTTTGCGGTTTCAATTCCCGCCAATGGCATTTGGAACATGCCATTGCAGCGTAACTGTTTACCGGCCCCGCTCTCGCCCAATCTCATGGCTTGACATCGGCGATTTTGTGTTATCATCATAGAATATGACGTTGAGCATCCCCATCCCCGATAATCTTGATCCGGCCACCATCAAAGAACTGGACCATGCGGCCCGCGAACTGGTGGGGGTGCGCTTGTATCAACAGGGCAAACTCTCGCATGGGAAACTGGCGAAGTTTCTTGGCATTGGCCGAGGCCAGGCGGATGATGTCCTGAGCCATTACGGCGTGGTGGATATGACGCCAGAAGAACTCGACAAGGAATTTGAATCCATCCGTCGTCTGGGTGCTTGATGCTTGTGGTCTCCAATACCAGCCCTCTGCGTTATCTGGTCGAAGTTCGCGCAGTGGACGTACTGCCCAAACTGTACGCTCCGGTCTACACAACTCCCCAGGTTATCTCGGAACTTCAACTCGGACATTTTCCTGAGACCGTGCGCCAATGGGCCGACAACCCGCCAAACTGGCTGCACATACAGGCCCCAACTACGCTTCGTTTTCTGGACCGTCTGGATGACGGCGAAGCGTCCGCCCTCTCACTGGCTTGCGATCTTCATGCGTCAGTCATTCTCATGGACGAACGCACCGGCCGCGAAGTGGCGCGCAGCCTGGGGCTGGAACCGCGAGGCACGCTGGGCGTTATCGCACGCGCCGGAGCCTGCGGACACCTCGACTTTGAAGCCACTCTATTGACGCTTACAACGCAGACTCGCTTCCGATTCACGTCCGAACTCATTGAGAACGCACGTCGGCAATACGAAGCAACGTGCCATGAGTTGCGTGTAACAAGACCCCAGCCTGGCGCCAACCGACCCGGATGAAAACCGGGAAACAGGATGCGATTCAATAGGCTGCGTCCCTTGGCCACATTCTTGCGGTATAATCTTCGTCGCCGGGTTACTCCACTATCCCTAGCCGCAAAGAACAATCCCTGGAACCTTTCCTGTTTCAAAGAACGATCCCTGGAACCTTTCCTGTTTCAGGATCAGCATGATTCTTACCATGACTCCCGACGAGATTCAGGGGAAATGACTGAGTGTGGTAATCCGCAAGGCCCATTATCCGGGGCCTATTTCAACCAAAATGACGGAATCATTTTTAACAGGAGGTGGCGGAGGAAGCGGAGAATACCAATTGCCTCTTCTCTGCTATCTCTGCTTGCTCCTGTTCAAACTCTCTCTTGCATCCCCGACGTTCAGGATGCGCGTCGAACGAATCGCGCGATCTTTTCCGGTTCGGTTAGCGATGCCAGCGTGAGAAGATCTTTGAACCGCGGATTTCGCGGATGGACGCGGATCAGAATCGTGCTCACCCGCGTGATCCGCGTAATCCGCAGTCAAGCTTCTTTTCCTGGGTTGCGGCAGCGATTAAGAAGACCAAGAAGACTCATTGGCGGTTGTTCCACGATCCCTGGGACCTTTTCTGTTTCGCCGACCAGCGTGCCGGGCCGTCGCCTGGCCCGGTTGCGGTTTTTAATTACACCGCCAGGGTGCCCAGGCGCAAAGCAATTGATATGTAATGACAGAGTCCATACGAAGCTCTTGACCCATGGTATTTACTTTTTGACTTTGCGCTCTTTGCGCTCTTTGCGGTTTCAATTCCAGTTAATGGCATTTGGAACATGCCATTGCCGGGCAGGCACCAGCGCGAATAAACCTCAGGCTTTACGACCTTCGATCCAGCAGGCGGTACTGCACCGCCTCGGCGATGTGGGCCTCGGTGATCTTTTCCGATTGCTCCATGTCCGCAATGGTGCGGCCCACGCGGCGCACCTTGTCATAAGCGCGGGCGCTGAGTCCCAGTTCCTCCATCGCCTGTTTCATCAGCAGCAAACACGATTCGGACATCTCGCAGTATTTTTTCATCTGCTTGCTGTCCAGGTGGGCGTTGGTGGTCTGGTTGCTAAAGCGTTGCCGCTGAATGGCCCGGGCATCGTTCACGCGCTGGCGCATGGCGGCGCTGTCGGTGCCGTTTTGACTGGCCACCAGTTCCCGATAGGGCACCGCCGGCACTTCCACATGCAGGTCAATTCGATCCAATAGCGGCCCGGAAAGTTTTTGCATGTATTTGTCGCGGGCCTTGGTATTGTCCGACGCATAGCCGCTGGGGGTGGGGTTCATCGCGGCCACCAGCATAAATTGCGCCGGAAACTTCACCGAGCCATGCACCCGCGCGATGGTTACATTGGACCCTTCCAACGGCTGGCGCAGCATCTCCAGCACATAGCGGGAAAATTCCGGCAGTTCATCGAGAAACAAAATGCCATTATGCGCCAGCGACACCTCGCCGGGTTTGGGGATCGAGCCGCCGCCGATCAACGCCTGGGCGGTGGTGGAGTGATGCGGCGTGCGCACCGGCCGCTGATCCATCAATGCGATCCCCTCCGGCAGCAGTCCCAGGGCCGAATAAATGCGCGTGGTCTGGAGCGATTCCTCACGCGACAAAGGCGGCAAGATTCCCGGCATGCGCTGGGCCAGCATGGTTTTGCCCGTGCCCGGCGGGCCGATCATCAGCAGATTGTGCCCGCCAGCGCAGGCGATGCAGATGGCCCGCTTGACCGATTCCTGCCCGCGCACGTCGGCAAAGTCCAAATCTTCGCTCACCTGCGACACCTGGTACGGCTGGCCGTCCAGTTCATACGGCTCCAGGGGCAATATGTCATTGAGAAAACATACCGCCTGGGAAAGCGTGGTAAGCGGATAGACCTCGATCCCCTCCACCACCGCCGCTTCGCGCGCGTTCTCCTCCGGCAGGATCACCCCCTGAAAACCCTTGTGGCGAGCCAGCAGCGCCATGCACAAGCCGCCTTTGATCTTCCGCAAGCGCCCGTCCAGCGCCAGCTCGCCGGCGATGAGAAATTTTTTGTGCCGATCGGTTTGAATCAGATTGCCGGCGCGCAAAACACCGATGGCGATGGGCAAGTCCAAAGCCGGGCCTTCTTTTTTCACATCCGCCGGGGCCAGATTGATGAGCTGGCGATACTTGGGAAAGCCGTAGCCGCTGTTGACAATCGCCCGGCGGACGCGCTCGATGGACTCCTTGACGGCCATTTGCGGCAGCCCGACGATCTGCGTCTTTTCCAAACCCGACGCCGCCACGTCCACTTCCACTTCGCACATCATCGCATCGATGCCGTTGAGAATGAAGCTCTGTATTTTCGCCAGCATGGCCTTCCCGCGGTTAGAGAGGAATCAGACAACTTGATCCTACCCGTTGGCCCTACCTGCGTGCAAGTGAAAAAAATTCGCTTCACGCCCACATGCTCCACGGCGGGCGAAGCCGGCGGCATTTTTCTTCAAATTCCAGCTATGCCAGATGTTGCGGAAAATTTCCAACATGGAATTGCCAATGCCCGGCGGGTAGAATGCCCGCGGCTCCCACCCAGGGTTTAATTATGGCTTCGGTCTGTTTTTATTTTCAAGTACACCAGCCCTTTCGACTCCGCCGCTACAGCGTTTTCGACACCGACCGCAACTACTTTGATGAATTTAAGAACGCGGAAATCTGCCGCAAAGTGGCCCATAAGTGCTACCTGCCGGCCAATCGCCTGCTCTTGGAGATGATCCAGCGCCACGACCAGCGCTTTGCCGTTTCATTCAGTCTCAGCGGCTCGGTGATCGAACAGTTTCGATTGTATACCCCCGAAGTGCTGGAGAGTTTTCAGGATTTGGCGCAAACCGGGTGCGTGGAATTTCTGGATGAAACCTATTACCACTCGCTGGCCTTTCTTTACTCCCGACAGGAGTTTCGCAAGCAAGTGGAGATGCACCGGGCCTTGATGAAGGAACTTTTTGACCAGGAGCCGCGGGTCTTTTGCAATACCGAATTGATCTACGACAACAACCTGGCCCAATTCGTCGGCCACATGGGCTACGACGGCGTGCTGGCCGAGGGCGCCGACCAAATGCTGGGCAACCGCAGCCCTAATTTCGTCTATCACCCCCCCGCCAGCCCCAAGTTAAAGTTACTACTGAAAAATTACCGGCTCAGCGATGACATCGCGTTTCGCTTTTCCAACCGCACCTGGGAACAGTGGCCGCTGCGGGCCGATAAATTCGCCCGCTGGGTCAACCAGATCAACGGCCACGGAACCGTCTGCAATATGTTCATGGACTACGAAACTTTCGGCGAACATCAGTGGGCCGACACCGGCATCTTCCAATTTCTGGAACACCTGCCCCAGGAAATACTCAAGCATCCCGACAATGATTTTCTCACCTGCTCTCAGGTGGTTGACCGCTATCCAGCCGTCGAAGCGATGGACGTGGTCAAAACCACCAGTTGGGCCGACGCCGAACGCGATTTGAGCGCCTGGATGGGCAACGCCATGCAGACCAACGCCTTGCATGAACTTTATAAGTTGGAAAAACCAATCCTCGAATCCGGTGACGAAAAACTGCTGGAGGACTGGCGCAAGATCGGCAGTTCCGACCATGTGTACTACATGTGCACCAAGCACTGGGCCGACGGCGAGGTGCATAAATACTTTTCGCCTTACGAAAGCCCATATGACGGGTATATCAACTTCATGAATGTGCTGGATAATTTGCAGTCGCGCCTGCGCGAGCCTTGATTCGGTTTTGCCTGGGCCGACGCGACGCGGCCCGCCGGCATCTTGGCACGGCTGCTGGGGCCAACGGGATTTTGCCGGCACTGCCCGGCCGATGGATGAGCGATGCGTAAAACGGTGGTATTAAATGTCGTCGGTTTGACCCCGGCGCTGATGCAAGCGCAGCATATGCCGCGCTTGCGGCAATTCGCCGACCAGGGACGCTGGACCAGCATCGGGCCGGTCATCCCCGCCGTTACCTGTCCGGTGCAGGCGACGTATCTCACCGGCACCCTGCCGCGCGAGCATGGCATCGTGGCCAATGGCTGGTACGACACCGAGGAATGCCAGGTCAAATTCTGGCGCCAGTCCAACCAACTGGTGCAAAAGCCCAAACTATGGGACGCCGCCAAGCGGCTGGATTCCTCCTTCACCTGCGCCAATTTGTTCTGGTGGTTTAACATGTATTCGGCGGCGGACTTTTCCGTTACGCCCCGGCCCATTTACACCGCCGATGGACGTAAGCTGCCGGACATCTACACCCACCCGGCGGATTTACGCGATCGTTTGCAACAGGAATTGGGAACCTTTCCCCTGTTTCATTTCTGGGGACCGGCTGCCGACATCCGCTCGTCGCGCTGGATCGCCGAGGCGGCCAAGCGGATCGAGCAGTGGCACGCGCCGACGCTGCAACTCATCTATCTGCCGCATCTGGATTACGCCCTGCAACGCCTGGGGCCGGATTCCGAGGCGATTTATCCCGCCCTGGCTGAAATCGACCAGGTATGCGGCGATTTGATTGACTTTTTCACCTCACGTCAGGCCCAGGTGATTGTGCTGTCGGAATACGGCATCCAGCCGGTTAATCGCCCGATTCATTTGAACCGGCTGCTCCGCCGCCACGGCCTGTTGCAGGTGCGCCGCGAACAGGGCGGGGAACTGCTGGACGCCGGAGCCAGCCGCGCCTTTGCCGTGGCCGATCATCAAATCGCCCACGTGTATTTGAATGATCCAACGTGCCTGGACCAGGTGCGGCGGCTGTTGGTTACCACTCCCGGCGTGGCCCGGGTGCTGGACAGCCAGAGTCAGAAATCCATCGGACTGGACCATCCGCGCAGTGGGCAACTGGTGGCCTTGGCGGAAAATGATTCGTGGTTTACTTATTACTACTGGCTGGAGGATGCCCAAGCGCCTGAATTTGCCCGCATGGTGGAGATTCACCGCAAACCCGGCTACGACCCGGCGGAATTGTTCATCGACCCGGCCTTGCGCTTCCCGAAACTCAAAATCGCCGGCATTCTAGCCCGCAAATTCCTGCACCTGCGCTACTTGATGAAAGTCATCCCGCTGGATGGCTCACTGGTAAAAGGCTCGCATGGCGTGGCCCCGCGCTCCATTCAGCAAAGCCCACTGCTGATCACCTCTCGCCGCGATATTGCCCTGACCCAGCGCATCGCCCCCACGCAGGTCTATGGACTGCTGCTGGACCATCTGCAAAGTCCTCGATTTTAATCGGGCGTGCCCGGATATTTTGCACTGCCACGTTTCCCAGTGGAAAACATGCTTTGGGAATGGCCATGAATGTTGATTTCCTGGACCCGTGCAAAAATCCGTGGGCACGCCCATTTTACCCACCACGCGTTTTAATCGGTAACCTTCCGGCAGGGTATTGCGTACACTCCACTGACTCAATAACTTTTTTTTCTGGAGCTGGTATGAAACAGTTTGCTTTGTTGTGCGCCGCCGCCGCCGTAACCGTAACCACGACATTGTCCGCCGCGCCGCTGGACCGCAAAACCTTGCCGGCGGATTGCCAGTGGGTGTTGCACCTGGATATGGACGCCGCCCGCGGCACCGAATCTTGGAAGTACATTCAGGATAAGCTCGAAGGCAACGGCGAATTTCTCGCCAAGGTGCAGCAGGTTGAAGATTTGGCGCAAATGCGCCTCCCCGAAGACCTGCAAGGCCTCACGCTTTTTGGCAGCGCCTACGGCGAGCGCAATGCCGTCATTGTCATTCACGCCACCATGAATCAAACCCGCTTGCTGACCATGGTGCAGATGAGTCCTTCCTATGCCGCCGAAGCCCACGGCATTTACAATGTTGTCAGTTGGCAGGACAACGGCAAAACCCTTTTCGGCGTATTCCCCACGCCCGGCGAACTGATTATCTCCCAAAGCAAAGAAGGGGTCAGCGCGGCCCTGGACGCCATCGACGCCAAGCAAAACGTTGCCAAGACGCCGGAACTCACCACCCCACCGGCCAGCCCGATTTTGTATGCCGCCAGCGCCAATGTGCAGCAAATGCTCAAAGAGCGCGGGGACAACAATCCGGTGTTGAAGCAGATTACCGCCGCCGTCTTGGCCATCGGCCAGGTTAATGACCAGATGCACCTGGTCGGCGATGTGCTGGCCACCAGTGAGCAAACCGCCCAGCAATTAAAAGTGTCTGGGGAAGGACTTAAAGGAATGCTGATGCTGATGAGCGGTTCGGATACGGCCGACCCGCGTTTGAAAATCGCCGCCCAGGCGGTGCAGTCGGCGACGCTAGCGCAAACGGGAAACCGTGTAAACTTGAATTGGGCCGTACCCATCACCACGCTGCTGCAACTGGCCGATCCCAGCGCCACCGCCCCGACCACCAAGCCCTAAGGCGGCTTTTCTATGCAGCAACCGCTTGCCCTAGCGCTGGCCGATGAAGAGCAACTGGCCCGGCGCGCCCACCGCGGCGACCGGGCCGCTCTTGAGCAACTGGTACGCCAATGCCATATTCCGCTGCCACTGACGTAGTCGCATGCCAACTCAGCCATTTTCCAAGTTTGTCTCCATCCGTGGACCGGCGGCGCAAAGTCCACGTTGCCGGCATTACGCCGGTTGCCAAATTAAAATCCGTTGTCGGCCGGGCCGATTTTTGCGACAAACGCGGCCGCGGCGCGTATCATCAGTGGAATAAAGGTGGCATGGAATTTGATTACGGAGCTGAGCAATGTCGCAGTTTTATAACAATATGAAGACCGCCCTGTTTTTGGGGCTATTAACGGGATTGATCCTGGTCGCCGGGCAGTTGATGGGCGGACGGCAGGGATTGATCATGGCTTTGGTTTTGGCCGGCATGATGAATTTCGTCGGCTACTTTTTCAGCGATAAAATCGCGCTGATGAGCATGAAAGCCCAGGAAGTGGGGCCGGATAACCGCTTGTATGGGATTGTCGAGCGGCTGGCCCAGCGCGCCGGGTTGCCCATGCCGCGGGTGTATATCTCCCCCGCCAGCGCGCCCAACGCCTTTGCCACCGGGCGCAATCCGCGCCATGCCGCCGTATGCGCCACCCAAGGGCTTATGCAGATGCTCAACGAAGATGAAATCGCCGGGGTCATGGCCCATGAAATGGCGCACGTAAAGCACCGGGATATTCTCATTCAAACCGTGGCGGCAACCATCGGCGGGGCTATCAGCTACCTGGCATATATGTTCATGTGGGGCGGCGGACGCTCCGACCGCCAGGAAGGCGGCCACCCGCTGGCGGGCCTGTTGGTATTGATTCTCGGCCCGCTGGCAGCGGGTTTGATCCAGGCGGCTATCAGCCGCTCGCGCGAATTTAATGCCGACAAGGAAGGCGCTGAACTGGCCGGCGATCCCATGGCCCTGGCCACGGCGCTGGAGAAGATCCACCTTCAGGCGGCACGGATCCCGATGAACGTCAATCCGTCTTTTAACGCGATGTTCATCGCCGAGCCGCTCAATGCCATGGGGAGCATGGCCGGGCTGTTTATGACCCACCCACCCTTGGAAAAGCGGATTATGAACCTGATCGGACGGCCTAGCACCGGCCTGATTGGACGGTAAAGCGGCTTAGGATCTACGCAAAAGACATTGGTAAACGGCTCTCCGCGAAAGACGCTGGTAAACATACCTGCCATGTCCTAGAAACCACGTTCTGAGCGAAATATCGCAGGTCCGAGCCTGTCAGTTTGGCATCCATCAGCGGGTTCCGCGGAGAGCCTGGTAAACTTATCTGTCATACCCAGGATATTACGTTGTGGGCGAAATATCCCGGGGCCAAGTCTGTCAACTTGGCGGCTTTCAGCGGGTTGCGCGGAGAGCCAGCACTTGATTGGGCATGAGTAGCGGGCAGTCGCGCTAAATCATCGACGGGCGGGAGGCAATCCGCTGTTAAAAATCGACGTGTTCGGGAAATCCCCACACACACTGATCCACCTGGAATTGCTGGCCGATTGTGCTTCCTTTGAACAGCACAAAGAGCAATTGGCGGCTGGCCCGCGGCGTATCGGTGTTGATGTTGGTCCACAGCACGATCACTCCAACCAGATCGCCGGGCTTGGCGTCCAGCGCCTGGCCGATCCACTGCACGGCCACGGCGTTGGCCCGCTGCATCACCGCTTCATCTTCGGGAATCATCCGCTTTTTAATTTCTTCGGGCACATTGGCGGCGTTTTTGAAATCGGCAGCCAGGTCCGCGGCCAAAACCAGCGGCGGGTAAATGTAGCCGTGGGCACCCAAAAGCGTGGCTTTGCCACCGCGCTGTTGCAAGAGCAGCCAGTCGGCGGGCGCTTGGGCTTCCAACCGGGTCAGTTGCGTTGGGGCCGGCATATCCGTCTGGACGTTGGCCTGCGTCAGGCAATAGGCATAGGCGGTAACCAATTTCGGCCAGCCAAACTCGGCCGGTGGGGTGGTTTGTCCCGCCGGGGCGGCGGATTGTCCCCACAGACCCGACGCGGCCATAATGCACCCGAGGAACCATGCCAAAATGTAGGTCCAGATTTTCATGTGATTCTCCCTAAGAATATCGGCCGCTCAAGCGGCCGCCATCGCTGATTTCGTCGGTTATTTGGCCAAATGGGATGAATTATGAATGCTGCCGCCCCCGGCGACAGGTTATCGGACTCAACCGTGGAACAAAAATTGCTATGTCCAGCAAGCCTGCGGGCATTTATGACTCAACCAACCCCTCCAACCCCCGGCTCACGGATTTTGCTGCTGGCGGGAACTATTGTCGTAGTCGCGGCCCTCTATTTTGCCCAACAGGTGCTGATTCCCATTGCCCTGGCGCTACTTATCAGCTTTTTGCTCACCCCCCTGGTGATGGTGCTGGAGCGATGGGGGCTGCCGAGGATCCCAGCGGCCATGACGGTGGTGGTGCTGGCCTGTGGCGTCATTGGCGGGATGGGTTGGATGATGACCCGCCAGGTCACCGACCTGGCGGCCAAGCTGCCGACCTACCGCGACAATATCGAACATAAGATCAGCCTGATTCATGGCAGTACCCGCGGAGTACTTTCCAATGCCGCCCAGACTTTACAGAGTATCAACCGGGAACTGGCCAGCACCCGCCCGACCAGCCAGCCGACAACAACGGCCGCGGCTCAAACAGCCGACCCCGCCGACCCCACCGCAGCCACCGGCTCGCCAGCTCAGCGGGATGCGGCCCCGCACAGCGGCACGCGCGACAATCCGATGATGGTGGAAACGGTCGAGCCGCCGCCCACGGCTTCCACTTTGGTCCTGCAAACCTTCGGGCCTTTATTTGACCCTTTGGCCAAGGCGTTTGTGGTGATCGTGCTGGTGATCTTTATTTTGCTGCGCCGCGAGGACTTGCGCGATCGGATCATCTGTTTGATTGGTCAGGGTCGCGTCAGTTTGACCACCAAGGCGATGGACGATGCCGCCGGCCGCGTCAGCCGCTATCTGCTGATGCAGACGATTATCAACGGCACTTACGGCTTAGGCGCGGGCATTGGGTTGTATTTCATAGGCGTGCCCAACGCGGCCTTGTGGGGACTGCTCGCCGCGGCGCTGCGGTTTATCCCGTATTTGGGGCCGTGGCTGGGCGCTTCGCTGCCGATCTTTATTTCGCTGGCGGCATTTGACACCTGGACCCCGCCGATCTTGACCATGGGTATGTTCATCGTGCTGGAATTTACCACCAACATGATCCTGGAGCCGTGGCTTTACGGAGCCAGTACGGGCGTTTCGCCGCTGGCGGTGCTGGTGGCTGCGGTATTCTGGGCCTGGCTTTGGGGCGGGATCGGCTTGCTATTGGCCACGCCGCTGACGGTCTGCCTGGTGGTTTTGGGCAAATATGTCCCGCAACTGGAATTTCTCAACATCCTGCTGGGCGATGAGCCGGTGTTTGATCCCAAGACGCGCTATTACCAGCGCTTATCGGCCGGAGATGTGGAGGAAGCCCAGGAGGTGGCTGAGGAAATTTTAGAAACACAGTCGCCGCTACAGTTATACGACCAGGTGTTGTTGCCGGCGCTGGGCATGGCGCAAAGCGATTACCGGCAAGGAACGCTGGATGATCAGCGTATGGCTCTACTGCGCCGGAGTGTGCGCGAGCAACTGGACGAACTGGAGGAGGCGGTTGAGGAGCCGACGCCGCAACAGCAGCAGCAGAGCAGCGCCGCCGAACGTAGAAAAGGAATTACCATATTTTGCCTGCCGGCGCGAGATGAATCCGACGAACTGACCGGGCTGGCGCTAGGCCAATTGTTGCGGCAAAACGGATACACCGTGCAAGTGCCGGCGCATACCGCGCTGGCCGGGGAGATGGTGCAGGAGGTGCTCCAATCGAAGGCGGATATCGTATGCATCTGCGCATTGCCGCCGGTGGCGATGTCGCATGCGCGCTATCTGTACAAGCGGCTCAAGGCCCAGAGTCCACAACTCAAGATTCTGGTGGGCCTATGGACCAGTAAAAAAGACCCGGCCAAATCGGCGACGCTGATGCGCCTGACCGATACGCAGGTGGTAACCCACTTTGAGGGGGCCTTGCAGCACATTCACCAGTTGGCCCAGCCTTTATTGCTACGGGAAACGCACCCCGCGGAAATAACGCCGCAACCCAGTGCCGGCGCGGGAACCGAGCCGTTTGGGGCGCTATAAGCGCTGCTGGGGACTAGCTATTATAACAAACAAAATACTGGTTATGACGTGTCGGCCATTTTAGAACATGGCATCTGCGGATAGCAGCCAGGCACCGGGGACTTGTGTGTGCAGTGGCTCGGCAGCGATTGCGAGAATTAATTAACGCCGAGCTGGTGCGCGGCGGTGCCAGGCTGGTGCGCGGGGATTCCAGGCTAGCGAGCGGCGGTTCCAGCCTGGTGCACGGCGGTCCCAGGCTTGGTTCGGCGGTGTTCGGATTTTGGTGCGTGTGCCGGCAGTTTTTCTCAGCCATCCTATATTTGTGATTTGCCTGCCGTTGGGGTAATGTTTGGTGAGGTTTTGGTCCCGGAGTATTGATGGCGGTGCAATTGGTGGCGGGTCGCGCGGGCTGCGGCAAGACGCATTGGTGCGTCCAGCACACGGTGCAACTGCTGCGACAAGATCCGCTGCGAGCGCGGGTCATCTGGCTGGTGCCGCGGCAAGCCACATTTCAAACCGAGCGGCTGCTGACCTGTCAGTCGGGATTAAGCGGATTTCGCGGCGTGGATGTGTTGTCCTTTGACCTGCTGGCCCGACAAACGCTGGCCGAGTGCGGCGGGGCCGCCGGGGCGGAGATCGACGGGCGCGGCCGACAACTCATCATTGGCTTTTTGTTGCGCCGCAACCAGGAGCAGTTGCGCTATTACCGCAACGTGGCCCGGCAGGTGGGTTTGGCGCGGCAGGTGGATGATGCCCTGTGCGAATTGCAGCGAAGCGGTGCCGACGAGCAATCGCTGGAGGCGGCCATCAATCACCTGGGCCAGACGCCCGAGGAGCAGCACCCCGGCGGACTGGCCGACAAACTGCATGATCTGCTGCTATTGCATAACCAATACCAAGCTTACCTGGGCAACGAGCGGCTGGACCCGCAGCGGCGGCTGGAGCGGTTGACCCACGCCCTGCAAAACAGCGAGTCGATCAAGCGCGCGCATGTACTGGTCGATGGGTTTACGCAATTCAGCGGGCAGGAGGAAAAGATCCTGGCGCAACTGGGCAAAGTGGCTGCCGGCGTGTCGATTACCCTGCTGATGGACGAGCGGGCGGGTTTGCTGGACCATCCACACGAGTTGCCGGATGATTTTGAACTATTTTACAGCACGCTGCACACCTGGCGCAAATTGTATTTTGCCTGTCACAAGGCGCAGGTAACACTGCTGCCACCGGTGCGGCTGGGGGAGCGGCGGCGATTTGAATCCGCGGCTTTGGGGCGCATCGAAGAAGGTTTAATTGGCGCTGTCAGCGCGGCGGACGGGGTCAAGGCCGCTGGCGAGGCGCTATTAGTCGAGTGCGCCGATGTTCGCCAGGAAGCCCAAGCGGCGGTGCGGCAGGTGCGCAAGTGGATGCGGCAAGGGTTGCGTCTGCGGCAGATCACCATTCTGGCGCGCGATTTGGAGACGTATGGCGAGCCGCTGCGGGCGGCGCTGGCCGAGGCGCAAATCGCACATTTTATCGATCGCCGTCGGACCATGGCGCACCATCCACTGGTGCGGTTTTGCCGGGCGGCATTGCGACTGGCCTACGACCGGCATGATGCCCAGGGGCTAAGCGGTTTGCTCAAGTGCGGCTTGGCGGCGCTGACGCTGGCGGAGGCCGACGGGCTGGAAAATTACGCCCGCGAGCACCGGCTGATCGCCGCCGCATGGCTAAGCGACCCGCCGTGGCAATATCGCGCCCGCGCGGGCGATCCAGAGCGGGAGCAAGCCTCCAGCGATTTGCCCGACCAGGAGGCCGAGCCGCTGCGACGGAAATTCATTGATCCGCTATTGCCGTTTGTCGAGCGCTTTTCCAAGCTCCAGGCCGCGCCGCTGCGCCATTGGGTGGTGGGGTTGTATGAATTGATGGAGCGTTACCAAGTGCGCGGGCGTTTGAGCGAGTGGATCGACGCCGCCGCGGAGGATTTGCCGCAGCGGCAGGAACATGAGCAGGCGTGGGCGCAACTGGTGGAGCTGCTGGATCAACTGGTGGACATACTGGGCGAGGAAGCGGTAACGTCGTGGCAGTTTGCCGAATTGCTGGACCAGCAATTGGAGGAACTGGATTTGGCGTTGACGCCGCCGACGCTGGACCAGGTGCTGGTGGGCCAGGTGGACCGCACGCGAACCGACGAGGCGGCGGCGGTGGTCGTGGTGGGGATGAACGAAGGAGAATTCCCGCGAGTGTGCGCCCCGCGCGGGCTATTTTCCGACGCTGAGCGTAAATGGCTGCCGCAAGTGCAATTGCAAATCGAACCGGACACGCGGCGACAACTGCTGGATGAAAATCTACTGGGTTATATCGCGTTAACGCGGGCGTCGCGGCATTTGTGCCTGACGCGGCGGGTGTGCGGTGCCAAGGGTCAACCGACCACCGCTTCGCCATGGTGGCGGCGGGTAGTGGAGCTATTTGACGATGTAACGCCGCTGGCGGCGGCCTCCGCTGGCGGCGCCGCCGAGCAGCTTGCCCACATCGGCTCGGCGCGGGGGCTGTTGCAATGGCTGATGGAATGGGTGCGGCAAGATGAGAGGGACGATCCGGCCGACGATCCGCGTCCGTGGCTGTATCAATGGCTGACGGCCCATCCCTGCCGCGGGGACACTGTGGACCGGTTGCGTTACCGCTGCTGGCGGGCATTGCGGTATGACAATTCCGCCCGCTTGCCGGCGGAACTGGTACAACGTTTGTTCGGCGCGGAGCTGCGCATGAGCGTAACGCGGCTGGAATCGTACGCGGCCTGCCCCTTTCAATATTTTATCAAATACGTGGTGGGCGTGCGCCAGGAGCAGGAGCAGGAACTATCGGTATTGGACCTGGGCAACGCGGCGCATCAGATGCTCGAGCAGTTGATTCGACAGGTGGCGATGGAGAACCCCGCCGGCAGAGAACTGGCCAAGGTGGACGATAAAACGCTGCAAAACAATATCACGAATTTGCAAAAAACGGTTGCCGAGGAGTTGGGCGGCGAAGTGTTTTTGGCCAGCCAACACAACCGCCGTCTATTGAATCGAATGGGGCAGGTGGTTGCGCAATGGTTTATCCAACAGCGCGACAATGAGCAGCGCACGGCGTTTGCGCCGGCGCAGGTGGAGATGAGTTTTGGGATGGACCATTCGCCGATCCAGCCACTGAAAATCAGCTTGGACGATAGCCGCACCTTGTCTATCAGCGGGAAGATTGATCGAATTGATCTTAGCAAAGCCCAGGAGCCGGACGGCTCGCGGGCGGCGGCGGTGTACGACTACAAGCTATCGCAAGCGAGTCTGGCGTGGCCCAAGGTGTGGCATGGCCTGTCGTTGCAATTACTGACGTATCTACTGGTACTGCAAGATTACGGCCAGGATATGCCTGGCGGGTCGGTCAGGCCGGTGGGAGCGTTTTATTCGCAATTGCTGCATGCGATTGAATCGAGCGACGGTCCTTTGGAGGAACAGGAGGCTATGGAGCAATTGCGCCAGCGGCTGCGGCCGCGGGGAATATTTGTTCAGGAGAGCGGCCGGCAGTTTGATCAGCAGCTTGAGCCGGGCCTAACCTCGCCGGTGGTGCGTCTGAAGCTCAATAAGGATGGCAAGGTCAATGCCCAGAATAGCGATCCAATTTCGGCACAAAACTTTGCCAGGCTGTTGCAACTGGCCAGGGATAACATGCGTAAGCTGGGCCAGCGGCTGATCGGCGGGGCCATCGACATTTCGCCGTATTTACTGGGCAAACAAACGCCGTGCGCCTACTGCCAGTTACGCGGCGTGTGCCGATTTGAGCGGTCGGTCAATCAATACCACGTTTTGCAATCCATCAATGCCAAGGGCGTGCGCGAGCAGTTGGAGCAGATGCAATGAGCCAGGCCCCCATAACCAGGATCGAGATGCAATGGACCAACGAACAGAAAGCGGGGATCACGGCCCCCGAAGGTGGGCTGCTATTGTCGGCGGCGGCCGGTTCGGGCAAAACCAGCGTGCTGGCCGAGCGCTGCGTGTATTTGTTGTGTGATGCGCCCCAGCCGTGCCGCATCGATCAACTGTTGGTGCTGACGTACACCGAGGCGGCGGCCGCGGAGATGCGCCAGCGCATCGAGCAGGCGTTATTGCGGCGGCTGGCAACGGCGCACTCGGATCATCTAGCTCGACAGATCGCGCTGCTGGAACAGGCGAATATCAGCACACTGCACGGTTTTTGCATGCGGCTGCTGCGGCGGCACTTTCAACTGGTGGGCTTGGATCCGGGTTTTTCGGTGCTGGACGCCGAGCAGGCGAATTTGTTGCAGCGGCAAGTATTGCAAAGCCTGCTCCAGGAGCTGGAGGAAAGCGGGCGGGCCGAGGAGGTGGAGCAATTGCTGGAGCGCTACAGCAGTGAAAAAGGCGACCGCGGGGAACTGATCGAGCGGCTACTTACAGCGCACGATTTGATGCTGAGCCTGCCGGACGCCGGGGCGTGGCGGCGCAATGCCTTGGAACAGTTGAGTGAATTTGCCGATAAGCCGCTGGAAGAGAGTGAACTGGGGAAGCTGTGGCAGCAGCGCGTGATGGAACAATTGGTGGATGTGCGGCAGCAGGCGGGCCAATGTCTGACCGCGCTGAAAACTCAAGCACAACTGCAAACGTACGTTGCATACGTGGGAAACCTGCTGGCGTGGGCCGCTGAATTAACGCAAACGATGGAGCAAAAAGGGCTGCATGAGACGCTGCGAGCGGCCGGGGAGTGGAAGGCGCCGAGAATGCCGCGGGTGGCCGAGGACACGCCCGGGAAAAAGCATTTTTCCGATTGGATTACACAAATCAAAGATGACTTGCGCAGCGGGTGGCTGGACAACTCGCTATCCACCGACCCCGAAGCCCGCAAGCGGGAGGGGGAGCAAACCTTGCCGCACGCACGGCTTTTTATGGAATTGCTGGAGGAATTTGAGCGGCGCTACGAGCAAAGCAAGCGCCGGCTGCGGCGGGTTGATTTTTCCGACCAGGAACAATTGGCGTTGCGCGTGCTGAGCGACGACAACGGCGAACCGTCGGCGGCGGCGCGGCAGTGCCATGAGGAATTCAGTCATGTACTGGTGGATGAGTATCAAGATGTCAATCCCATTCAAGAGCGTTTGTTGCGGCTGATCAGCCGCCAATGCCTGGCGGAAACCCCGCCCGCCGACCGCGCGGTGTCCAATCTGTTTTGCGTCGGCGATGTCAAGCAGAGCATCTACCGTTTTCGCCTGGCCGATCCCACGATATTTCTGGCTCGTCGCCAGCGCTATGGGCAGGCATCCGGCGAGGGGAAGGTTATTGACCTGCAACACAATTTTCGCAGCCGCGGCGAATTGCTGGAGGGGATCAACTGGTTGTTTGAGCGCTTGATGACCCGCCAGAGCGCTGAACTGGACTACGATCATACCCAACGGCTGCGCTCCGGCGCCCAATATCCCGCCGTGCAAGGATCGCTGTCGCCGCTGCCCATCGAGTTGCACATGCTGGAATCCAGCGGCGCCACTTCCGCTGAGGAAGAGGAGGAGGAGGACGGACACGCGGGAGATGAGGGGGAAGCAAAGGATGCGGCCGAAGGGGAGGAGGCGGACCTGGAATTGGCCCAGCGGGAAGCGCTGTGGATCGCGCGCTCGATCACCGAGCAAATCAGCCGCAAAACGCTGGTGTCAGCCAAGGGACCGCAGGGAGTTTTGGCGACACGGGAACTGCGCTATGGCGACATTGCGATTTTGCTGCGAGCCATGAAGCACACGGCCAACCAGTTTGCTTCGATCTTGCGAGCGGCGGGCATTGCGGTGGTCTGCGACGGAAAATCGGGATTGTTCCAGGCGACTGAAATTTCCGATATGCGGCATCTGCTGCGACTTTTGGACAATCCACTGCGCGATATTTCTCTGGCGGCGGTGTTGCGAAGTCCGCTGGCCAATTTGCCCGAACCGGAGCGGGTGATGGCCGAGGCCCGACTGGCGTCTGACGAGGCGCAGCGGGCGATGGCCCAGTCAGCGCCGGCGTCGGCTAAGTCGAAGGTATCGTTTCACCAGGCGGTGCGATTTTATGCCGAGCAGCGCGACGATGAACTGGCGGCGCGCTTGCGCGATTTTTTTGATGATCTGGAAAACTGGCGGCAACTGGCCCTCAATCGTCCGCTGGATGAATTGATCTGGACGATTTACGACCAAAGCGGCTACCTGGCGTTTGTTTCCGGGCAGATTGATGGCGCCCAGCGTCAAGCCAATCTGCTGGACTTGCACGCGCGGGCCGGGCGATTCGCCGCCCAGTCGCGCCAGGGGTTGTCGGCGTTTTTGCAATACCTGGATGTGCTGGAGGAGCAGGAGGATTTGGGCACCCCCGCCCCGGCGGCCCAGCCGCTGGACGCGGTACACATCACCAGCGTGCATAGCGCCAAGGGACTGGAATATCCCCTGGTGTACCTGGCGCAGGTGGGCCGCAAGTTCAACTGCCAAGACCGCCAGGGCAAGGTGCTGCTGAGCCGAACGGGCGGACTGGCCTTGCGCGTGGTGCAACCCCAATGGGGCATTCACTACGCGACGGCGCCGTATCGCCTGGTGAAAGATATTGTCCAGCGCGAAAGCATTGCCGAGGAAATTCGCATCCTCTACGTGGCCTTGACGCGGGCCCGCGAGCGGCTGGTGCTGGTGGGCAGCGCTGATGCTAAGTCGCTGGAAAAGTTGGTCCAACGCGGAGAAAGGCTCGACGCCAACCAGCGGCTGGCGACGGCGATGGTTCTGAAAGCCCAGAACTTTGCCGAGTGGCTGGTTCCCCTGTTGGCGGCGGCGGCGGCGCAAGCGGCCCTTGGAGGGCAAGAAGTTGCAGGTGATAGCGGCCCGGCGGCGGCGGCGGCAAGGGCGCAAGCGGCACCCTTCGCCTTGCATCGACACGACCAACGCGAGATTGGGCAGTGGGCCGCGCCGGATTTTTTGCGTCCCAAGCTCAGCGAGTGGCAAAAGCGACGGGCGCTGCTGGAACCGCTGAATCCGCCGCCGGCGCAACATGCGGGGGCGGGGGATTTAATTGACGATTTGACATACCCATACCTCTATTTACCTTATACCCTGCTGGCCGCCGAACAGTCGGCCACGCAGCGGGGTAAGCCGGAGGGTTTGCCCATCGCTTTGCCCTTGGCCCCAGGAGCCGCAGATACCGGCGGGCAACTGACCCAGCCGCGATTTATGCTCCAGGAGCAAAAGCCCACCGCGGCCGAGCGCGGCACCGCCACGCACCTGTTTTTGCAACATGTGGATTTTGCCCGCAGGTGCGATCAAGCCGACCTGCAAGCCCAGGTGGCGGATTTGCTGCATAAGCGGATTTTGTGCGATTTTGACGCCCAGGCGCTGGATTTTGCGACCATCGAATGGTTGCTCGCCAGTCCGCTGGCCGATCAGTTGCGCCAGGCGTCGGGGCCGGTGCAGCGGGAAGTGAATTTTTATTTCGCCGCCCCCAGCGGCGTGGGCGCGACCGATCAACCGCTGGACCGGGTGATGGTGCGCGGCCGAATCGATCTGCTGATTCCGACGTCCCAGGGGTTGGTGCTGGTGGATTACAAAACCGACCGCTTCCATCCCGCGCATCTGGCGCAAAAAGCCGAGCAGTATCGCGGGCAAATGGAGGTCTACCGCCAGGCGGCCCGGTCGTGGAACGCCGGGGAAGTGCGGGCGCTCTACCTGGCATTTTTGTCCATGCGTCAATTGGTGCAGCTATGAGCCGCCCGGCGATTCGCCACCTGATCGGTGCCATGAGCGGCACCAGCGCCGATGGGGTGGACGCGGCGCTGGTGGCCATTGAGGGCCACGGCGTATCGATGCGCGGGCGGCTGATCGCCCATCAGCATCATCCCTATCCGGCGGAGTTGAAACGGCGCATTGTTGCAGTGCGCACCGGCGCAAGCGTTTGCTTGCATGAACTGGGCGAACTGGCGCGGCAAATTAGTTTTGCACATCTGCCGGCGATCCAGCCGCTGCTGCATTTGCTGGGCGATAAGCCGCTGGAGGCGGTGGCGGCGCATGGACAAACGATCTATCACCAGCCGCCGGTTACCATGCAGATTCTGGACGCGCCGCTGCTGGCGCACTTGTGTGCGTGCCGGGTGATCGACGATTTTCGCCGGGCGGACTGCGCCGTCGGCGGCCAAGGCGCGCCGCTGGTGCCTTTCGCCGATTACCTTTTGTTTGCCGATGCGCATGAATCGCGATTGCTATTGAATATCGGCGGCATCGCCAACCTCACGTGGCTGCCCAGCCGCGGCGGACTCAATGCGGTACGGGCGTTTGATTGCGGGCCGGGAAACTGCGTCAGTGATGAACTGATGCGCCGGGCCGACCCCGCCGGCCCGGGCTTTGACCAGGGCGGCGCGCTGGCCGCCGGGGGCAATGTCCACCCAGGGCTGTTGCAACTGCTCGGCGAGGATGACTTTTTCAAAATCGCCGGCCCGCGCAGCACCGACGGGCCGTACATGATGCGCCTGTTCGATCAGGCGCTAGCGCGCTTAAACTCCAACCCGCCGTTGAATTTGCAGGATCAACTGGCCTGTGCCTGCGCCTGGTCGGCGCAGGCAATCGCGGCCGGGGCGCTGCAACTGGCCGGCCCTGGGCCGCTAAGCCTGATCGTCGCCGGCGGAGGCGCGCTCAATGCCACAATGATGAAGAGGCTGGCCGGGCAATTGCCCCAAACGCGCATCGGCACCAGCGATGAATTGGGCGTGCCCGCGGCGGCGCGGGAGGCGATGGCTTTTGCCCTGCTGGGGGCGGCGACGCTGGATGGATGTGCGGCCAATTTACCGGCCGTAACCGGCGCAACCGGCCCCGTGATATTGGGTCGCATCACCCCCGCGCCCATCGGCCGATCCGATTGTTGGTAGCAAGCCACTATGGGGCACTGCATTTTCTTCTCAAGATTCCGCGGCGGTGCGTCCGATAACCATTAGCGGAGCCATGATGGATCGTGGCCGTGCTGTATTGCCATCGACCGCGGGCGTCGGAGACGCGCCGCGGCGAGTTTTTTATGTTGCAGGCAACGGAGTTACTTATGTTCGGCAAGCGTTTGATTTCTCTGGCGGCGGTGGTTGCGCTTTCCATACCCACGATGGCGATGGCGCGGCATCACGCCGCCCCAACCAAACCGGCCGCCGTCAAAGCGCACGTCGCCAAGCATGCCGCCAAAAGCGCCAAGGCGACCGCTAAGCACGCCGGCAAAGGTGCCAACGCGACCGCCAAGCATCACACGAACAAGCACCATCGCGCCGCCAAGCATCGCCACGCCGCCAAGGCCGTCGCGGCCAGGAAGTAATTTTTATACAACAATTTTCGTGGGGACGGCGGACCAAATCCGCCGTCCCTTTTGCCGCGCCGGCGCAATACAATCCTCTGGCCGCTCAAGATTTTGGCCGCGTTGGTCGAAATCGGCGGTGGCGCATTGATGAAACATCGTGTCGATCATTCCGCGGCGACGGCGTTATGTCTGTCGCTGGTTTTGCATGCCGCGGCGGCAAGCTGGCTGGCGCGGCGCTACGCCCAGTCGGCCGGCGAACTTTTCGCCGGGGCCGCTTCCATGGCGCGGCAGCGCTTGATAGACGCCGCTCCCCCCTGGCCACCTGAAAAAGATGCGCTGGGCGCACTCCATGGACGCGGCTACGCCTCCAATGCCATCGACGGCATGGCGCCGATGGAGGCGCGGCAAGCGGAGGTGGATCAGGCACTATTGAGTTTGGATCCTCCCGGCAATGGCGGCGGCGGGACGAGCGCGGGCGGACGATCCAATAGCACCGAGGTGTTCGTAGCATCCTTACCCGCTCCACCGATAGCCACGCCGGCGCTTTTTGCTGCGGCCCAGGGCAGTCCGGCGATCTTGTCTTTGCCGCGCGACGCGCTGGCCCCCGCGCCACGGCCCGTCGCAACGCCCGCCGCCGTGGGTTCCACCCCGCCGCCCGCACCAACCCCGGCACCTTCCGCGCCAGCGCCGGCACCTTCCGTGCAATCGCCAGCGGCTTCCGCACAAGCGCCGGCACCTTCCGCGCATGTGCCCACGCCTTCCGCGCAAGCGTCGGCGCCTTCCGCACCAGCGCCCGCACCTTCGCCGCAAGCGCCCACGCCTTCCGCGCATGCGCCGGCATCTTCGGCGCAAGCGCCCACGCCTTCCGCGCCAGCGCCTACCCCCCCGCCGCCATCCGCTGCGGCGGCAGACCCCGGACGTCAATCCGATTCGCAGTCCGACCCATTCAGCACACTGGGCAGTGCGCATTTCCGTGATGGACGGGTCGAAGCGCGGCTGGGCCGGAAAGTGCGCACCGTCCGCCCGCGCTTAACCTTGGCCGGGCAATACGATCTGCTGGCCTTGGCGGATCCGACGGTGGTGCTGCGCGTGTGGATCGACGCCGCCGGCAAGGTAACCAACGTGCAAATTGAAAAATCCAGCGGCAGCAACGAAGTGGATCAGCCCTGCCGCGTGGCGCTGTATGACTGGTGGATCGAGCCGGCCAAAGACGCATCCGGCCGCCCGGTCCCCAGCACGATGCGCTGGTATCTGGAGTGGTTTAAATAGATTCGACGGGGCGAAAGTCGAATTGCCGGCGGCGCACCTCCAGCGCTGGGGTGAAAAATGTCCGCGCTTGACAAGCGTGTGTGCCAGCGCCTATGCTACAGCCACCATGAAGCGCCCGACTCCGCGACTGCCGATGGCTCAACTGCTCCTTAGCGAGCTTACCATCTGCTGCGCCTGATCGCGGGTCCGTTTCACTCTGTTTGTATACCACCCCGCGACTGGCTCGCGGGTTTTTTTATTGACTTTTTAACTGACGTAAGGAACGCAACACCGAGGCAACCATGAACAACACGCATGAAACCAATCCCACCGTTCGTATTTTCGACACCACGCTGCGCGATGGCGAGCAATCGCCCGGCGCTACGCTGAGCCGTCCGGAAAAACTGGAGATCGCCCGTTTCCTGGAATCGATGGGAGTGGACGTGATCGAGGCCGGATTCCCCATCACCAGCGACGGCGATTTTGAAAGCGTCCGCGCTATCGCGTCGGAAATTACGCAAAGCGCCGTCTGCGGACTGGCCCGCTGCGTGCCGGCGGATATTGCCCGCGCCGGCGAAGCGGTCAAGCCCGCCGCCCATCCGCGCATCCACCTGTTTTGCGCCACCAGCAAAATCCATCGCGAATTTAAATTGAAAAAGGGCAAGGAGGAGATCATCCGCATCAGCGTTGATGCCGTAAAACAGGCCCGCCAGTATGTCAGCGATATCGAGTTCAGCCCGGAGGACGCCAGCCGCACCGAGTGGGATTTTCTGGAGGAGATCACCCAGGCGGTGGTTGAAGCCGGGGCCACCACCGTGAATCTGCCCGACACCGTCGGCTACGCCACACCGCGCGGCTACGGCGATATGTTCGCCCACCTCCTGAAGAAACTGCCTATTTTGACTGAAAAGAAGATTATCCTGTCCAGCCATTGCCACAATGACCTGGGACTGGCCGTGGCCAACTCGCTGGCGGCGGTGGAAAACGGTGCCCGCCAGATTGAATGCACGATCAACGGCATCGGCGAGCGCGGCGGCAACGCGGCGATGGAGGAGATCGTCATGGCCATGAAAATGCGCCCCGACGTATTCCACATCGGCACGCGCATCGATACCACCAAACTGTATCCCGCCAGCCGCATGGTCAGCACCCTCACCGGCCTGGCGGTGCAGCGCAACAAACCCATCGTCGGGCAAAACGCGTTTGCCCACGAGGCGGGCATCCATCAGGACGGCATCTTGAAACACCGCGAAACCTACGAAATCATGGACCCGACCATGGTGGGCGTGCCCCAATCATCGTTGGTGCTGGGCAAGCATTCCGGCCGCCACGCCTTCCGCCAGCGCATCGCCGGCCTGGGCTACAACCTGAGCGAACAGCAGTTGGAAAGCGCCTTCGATCAATTCAAGACTTTGGCCGACAAAAAAAAGGAGGTGTTCGATGAGGATTTGGAAGCGCTGATCGATCGCCAACTGGATTTGAATCACGCGCTGTGGACGCTGGCCGGATTGCAGGTAACCAGCGGCTCAACCACCATCCCCACCGCCACCGTTACCCTGCGCGACACCGCCGGCCAGAGCGTAACCGACGCCAGCATCGGCGATGGTCCGGTGGACGCGATCTACTCGGCCATTCAACGGCTGACAGGCATCAACGTGCAACTGCGCGACTATCGCATTCGCGCCATCACCAAGGGCAAAGAGGCGATGGGCGAAGTGCAAATCGAGATGGATCATTCGGGCCGAAAAATCCGCGGCCGCGGCGTCAGCACCGACATCCTGGAAGCCAGCGCCCTGGCCTACCTGGGGGCGATTAATCGGCTGCGCAACGCCCCGGTCGCCGAGCCGCAAAAACAGGTGCAAGGCGTCTAAAATGTCGTTGCCGGATTCGGGTCGGTGGTCCGCTGCTGGATTCGGGTCGGTGGTCCGCTGCCGGATTCGGGTCGGTGGTCCGCTGCTGGATTCGGGTCGGTGGCCCGCTGCCGGATTCGGGCCGGTGGTCCGCTGCCGGATTCGGGCCGGTGGTCCGCCGCCCGATTCGGGCCGGTGGTCCGCTGCTGGATTCGGGCCGGTGGTCCGCTGCTGGATTCGGGCCGGTGGTCCGCTGCTGGATTCGGGTCGGTGGTCCGCCGACGGCGGCGGGCGGCGGGCCGCTGATTGCTGACTGCTGACCGCCTGGGCGTGCCTGTCAGTCGCACCGGAAGGACGATCTCCGCGCCCAACTCCCGCCACTGCGCGGCGTTAAGCAAGCGGAACATGCGACTGCTTCAGTTGCCCCGACGGCAACCCAGCCTTTACGGATCAATATGCACGATGCGGCCATCGACTTTTAATTTGCCTTGCCCGTAGAGCTTAATCGCTTGCGGATAAGCTATCTTTTCCTGCTCAAAGACGCGGTGAGCCAAGGCGTCGGCGTCGTCCCCCTCCACTACCGGACAAGTGCGCTGCACGATAATCGGGCCGCTGTCGTAATGCTGATCGACAAAATGCACCGTGCAGCCGGAGACTTTGCATCCGTGATCCAGCACCGCCTGGTGAACGCGCCGGCCATACATCCCCTTGCCGCCAAAGCTGGGCAATAGCGCCGGGTGGATGTTCATCACCCTGCCACTGAAATCATCGGGAATATCCAGCAGACAAAGCCAGCCGGCCAGACACACCAGATCCACCTGGTGCGGCCGCACATGCGCAAAAACCGCCTGGCTGAAACTTGCCACGTCGCCGTGATCGCCGCGGCGAATGGCCCGATAGGCCAGACCCGCCGCCTCCGCGCGCCCCTGGCCGGCCAAGCCGTCGCGCGAGCCGACCACGCAGACGATCCGCGCCGCCAAGGCGTTATGGCGGATTTGGTCGACCAGATTTTGCAGCGTCGTCCCCGATCCGCTCAGCAGCACCGCCAGGTTCAATGTTCGCTCACCCATGCCGATGTTGTATCGCGGGCATCAGGCGCTGGGTAGTGTGGTGCAACAATTGCACATTAGTCAGTGGTCCGTAGTCAGTGGTCAGTAGCATTTGCTACGGACAACGGACTACGGACTACTGACTTTCTCCACATTCAACACTCAAAACTAACCCGGCCCGAAGCTCGGCTGGATGGAATTGGCGGCGGGCTGGGGACTTGGCTGATTTGCCTCCCAAGCGGATCACTTTTATGATGCGTCCACTGGAGTTTGTTCATGGTTCAACGTGTTATCGCGCAATCGGAAGCGGCTTTTTTGAAAGCTCGGCAGTTGATGCCCGGTGGGGTTTCCTCGCCGGTGCGGGCATTTAAGGCCGTGGGGGGCAATCCTTTGTTTATCCGGGAGGGTGAGGGTTGCACGCTGATCGATCTGGATGGCAATCAGTACATTGACTACATCGGCGGATATGGGCCGCTGATCGCGGGGCACGCCAATGAGCGGGTGGTGGCGGCGCTGTCCAAGGCGATCGGGCGTGGGACGACCTATGGGTGCTGCTGCGAGGCGGAAGTGGAGTTGGCGTCGGTGATCGTGGGGGCGTTGCCGGCGGTGCAGATGGTGCGCTTTGTCAACAGCGGGACCGAGGCGGTGATGAGCGCGGTGCGGCTGGCGCGGGCGGCGACGGGGCGGGATTTGATCGTAAAATGCCTGGGCGGGTATCACGGGCATTCCGACGGGCTGCTGGCCGCGGCGGGGAGCGGAGCTTTGACGTTGGGGATTCCGTCGAGTCCGGGGGTGCCGGCGTCGGCGGCGGCCAATACGGTTTTGGCGGCGTATAACGATCTGGAGGGCACCAAGGAGCTATTTGAAAAATATGGCGATCGCATCGCGGCGTTTTTAGTCGAGCCGGTGGCGGGGAACATGGGGGTGGTGCCGCCGGCGACGGGGTATTTGCGCTTGCTGCGCCAGTTGTGCGATCAGTATGGGGCGCTATTGATATTTGATGAGGTGATGACGGGGTTTCGCGTGGCCTGGGGCGGGGCGCAGGAGCGGTTTCATGTACGGCCGGATTTGACGTGCCTGGGCAAAGTGATCGGCGGCGGACTGCCCGTGGGGGCCTACGGCGGGTCCAAGGCGCTGATGGAACAAATCGCCCCCAGCGGGCCGGTGTATCAAGCGGGGACGCTTTCGGGCAATCCGCTGGCGATGGCTGGGGGGGTTGCGACGCTGGAGATTTTGCGCGAGCCGGGGGCTTACGAAACTCTGGAGGAGGCCGGGCGGCTGCTGGAGGAGGGGCTGGCGCATGCGGCCGCGGAGGCGGACGTGGCGGTAACCATTCATCGGGTGGGGTCGATGCTGTCGGTGTTTTTCACCGCCGCGGCGGGTTCACAGGTGCAGAATCTTGAGCAGGCGCAGGGATGCGACACGGAGGCGTTTGCGATCTTTTTCAATTCGATGCTGCAACAGGGAGTGTGTTTGGCGCCCAGCATGTTTGAGGCGTGGTTTATCTCGCTGGCGCACAGCCCGGATATCATTGAACGCACCGTCGATGCCGCCGAACGCGCTATGGCGCAGCTCAGCCGGCGGAACCCGCAATGAAATTCACCATTGTAACGCCCACGCTGAATTGCCGGCAGTATCTGCCGCTGACGCTGCAAAGCATTTTGAGTCAGCAGGGGGATTTTTCGCTGCAATGTTTGGTGATCGACGGGGGCAGCCGCGATGGTACGGTGGAGTATCTTGGCCAGCTTGGCGATGAGCGAGTGCGGTTTATCAGTCAGGCGGATGGCGGGCAGGCGGAGGCGATCAACCGGGGGATGGGCATGGCCGAGGGGGAGGTGGTGGCGTGGCTGAACGGGGATGATTTGTATGTGCCCGGCGCCTTGGAGGCGGTGCGGCGGTTTTTCAGCGCCCGGCCGGAGGCGCAATGGCTGGCGGGACATTGCCAGATCATCGACGCGGAGGGAAAAATCATCCGCCAGGGGGTGAGCAGTTACAAGGATCGGCATTTGCGGTACTACAGCTACCGGGCGCTGTTGCGGGAAAATATGATCTGCCAGCCGGCGGTTTTTTGGCGGCGCGGCTTTGGTGGGCAAATCGGCCCGCTGGATGAATCGCTGCATTACACCATGGACTATGATTTATGGCTGCGGATGGGTTTGCGGGCGCGGCCGGCGGTGATGGAGCGGATTTTGGCGCAGTTTCGGCTGTATCCGACCAGTAAATCGGGTCGGGTGGATCGTCGGCAGTTTTATGAGCAATATGAGGTGGCCCGCCGCTACCTGGGGGCCGACTGGGTGAGCCGCGTGGCGCATCGGGTCAATATTGAAAAGATTGTATGGGCGTATCGGGCGATGCGGTGGATTGGATACTAAATAATAACATGAATAGTGTCATAAGTTTATTGATCCCCCGCCGTGGCAATGGTTGTTCAATCCTATGAGTGGTATTTCATCGGCATCCGCCGCACCGCAAACCCCGCTCGTGGAGGCGGCGGCCGAGGGGGTGCGCTCCAGCCGATTTTGGAGCCTGTGGTTTATTTTTTTCTGCGGGTTGTGGGCCCTGGTGATCTATCCGGTTGGCTCGTGGCTGGTGGTCAATGATTTTCACTCCGCGGACCTGCGCTGGGTGAAGGCATTGTATCAGCGTAAGGAGAAGATTGCCCAGCGGTCGGCGGCGGCGGACCTGGGACCGCGGCTGTTTATCATTGGCGGTTCGGGGGCGTTGTACGGGGTGGATGCCTCGCTGATGGAGGCCAAATTAAAGATACCGACGATCAATTTCGCGGTTCACGCCGGGATGGGGCCGCATTACCTGCTACAGCGCGCCCAAAGATCCCTGCGGTCGGGGGACATTGCGCTGCTGGCGGTGGAATACGACCTGTTTGCCAAGCCATTTCAGGATCCGCCGATGTCGCGGAATTACCAGTTGTCGTATGAAAAGCTGCGTCTTTTTGAAAACGGTCTGATAAGCGGGGTTAAGCTTTTGTACCAGTTGCCGCTGTCGGAACTGGCCGACGGACTGCAAGGGTGGTATGAGCGGCTGCGCAAGGAGCATTACCGTTTTCACGACGATGGGACGGTGTATCTGGACTTAAACGGCGACCTCATGCGGCAATTTCCCGCAGTAAGTCTATTGCCGGGTGGCCCGTATTCGTGGATGCGCTACGACAGCTATTTTGAGTCGCTGGAGCAATTTTGCGGCTGGGCCAAGGCGCACAACATTCGGCTGCTGGCCACCTGGCCCAATACCTGGCTGGGGGATGGGCCGGCGGCCGGGGAACATGCCGATGGACTGGAGGTGCTGCGGGCAAAATACCGGCAACTCGGCGTCGGCGTGCTGGGCGACCCGATCGATTGCTCATATCCGGCGGCGATGTTTATGGATACGGCGTACCACATCGCGCCTTCCGGCAGGCGGATACGTACGGAGAAATTGATTAGGCAGTTGCGCGGGCATTTGAGTTTTCCCCCCACCGCTGTGGCGCCTCCCGCCGCTGGCGGGGCGGCGTCCCCCGCCGCCGCTGTCGCCTTGGCCGCTTCTGTCGCATCAATCGCCGGGGCCGGCGCCTCCTCCACCGCTTCACCCTCTTCCGCTACTTCCGTTGCTCCAGCCGCATCCTCCGCTTCCGCCGCTCCCGTTGCGTCCCCCGCTTCCGCCGCTTCCCCCGCCTCTGCTCCCGCGTCTGCCCCCGCGTCTGCCCCCACCAAGGACGCCGTTGCCAACGCGGCGGAGGCGATTTACCTGATGCCGGATCACCACCACGAGGTAAACGACGCCAATTGTTTTACCGATCGAACCGTGCGTTATGCCATTTTATCCAGCAGTCTGCCGGACCATCCGGACGTGCTGCGGCCGGCGCAGGTGGCGGCGCTGCGCGCCGGGGGGCATGAGATTTTGTATGAGGAGCCTGAGCTGGAACCGCTGATCGCCGAGGCGGGGTTGGTGGGAATCGAGGTGGCCAGCGGGCGGCAGAGCTTGGGGCAGTGGCTGGCGCGGTATCCCAATCACCTGATCGCCCTGTCGCGTTATGGTGTGGATCATCCGCTGGGTTCGGCGGCGCATCTGCCGGAGCCGTTTGCGTCCTGGCTCCAGGGGCCGGGGTATCGGGTGGCGCTGTTGGGGACGGGGCGATATGCGCCGGTTCATCGCCCGAGCCAGAATGCCGAGGGGTTGCAGGTGCGTATCGGCTATCGGACGCGGCTGATGAGCGGGCTGAGGCCGGCGCTGGAAATTCGACTTTGCAGTGAGCCGCTGACGCAGCCGGTGCCGTTTCCCTCGCCGGTGGTGGTCAACGGCGTGAAATTCGCGCAGCGCGACGTGGGTTTGTGGGCGGCGGCGATCGATCCGGTTTTGGAAGTGGTGGTGGATGCCCAGTTCTTTGGCTCGTGCGATCAGCCGGAGGCGCGTTGGACGCTGAAGCGGGCGGTGGCCGCGACCCGCGACGCGCGCATCAGCGAAGTGGTGAATTTTTCACGATTTTCCAATACGGGCGTAACGCCGCCGCAATCCAGCTTGCATGATAATCAGGCCACCGTCCACTTTAGCGGCAGCAACAGCGTGTATGCGATGGCGCTGGAGGGGAAGCTGCCCAGCCGGCGAGGATTTTTCCGCTGCCGCTATAAAGCCCAAAGCGAGGCAAGCGTGAACGCGCGGCTGATGAGCAGCGCCGAGGGGCAATTTTTGTATGAGCCGGGCAGTGAAAAATTGCGCTGCGACGGGCAGTGGCATCAAGTGCGGCTGGGATTTGAATTTCGCCAGCCGTTTGGGGCCACCGCTCAGCAGTGGACGCGACTGGGGTTTGCGGCCGATCTGCCGGTAAACGTGGAACTGGCCGAGCCGGTGATTGAATGGACGCTGGAACCCTGGCAAAACGTCCCGCCGAATGACAACTGATCCCATGCTTTACAACAGCTACACTTTCATTTTCTGGTTTTTGCCCGCGGCGCTGGTGATTTATTTTTTGCTGGGGCACTGGCGGTTGACGCGCCTGGCGACGATCTCGCTGGTTGGCTCGTCGCTGGTATTTTACGGCTGGGGGAGCTGGCGGGGAATTTTAATTCTGCTGGCCAGCATCTTTTTCAACTACACGCTGGGGCATTTGATCAAGCGCACTGGCCGGCGGTGGCTACTGGTGGTGGGGATCGTGGGGAATCTTTCGGCCTTGGGCTACTTCAAGTACTTCGATTTTTTCCTGCGCTCGCTCAACGAGATGGGAAGCTGGAACCTGCCTTTGTGGCGCGTGCTGCTGCCGGTGGGGATCAGCTTTTTCACCTTTACGCAGATCGCGTTTCTGGTGGATACCTACAAGGGTTTGGCCAATGATCTGAACCTGTGGCGGTACATTTTATTTGTCACATTTTTTCCGCACTTGATTGCCGGGCCGATCGTGCATCACAAAAGCATTATGAGCCAGTTCGCCCGGCCGGGGGCGCAGCTTTTACACGACCAGAATTTCAACGCCGGGATCATTTTGTTTGTGATGGGTTTGGCCAAGAAGGTTTTGATCGCCGACACCTGCGGGCCTTGGGCGGACGCGGCGTTTAACACGGCCGGGCCGCTGGGCTGCCTGGGAGCGTGGGCGGGGGCATTGTCGTATACGATGCAGTTGTATTTCGATTTTTCAGGCTACAGCGACATGGCCATCGGGCTGGCACTGCTATTTAACGTGCGGATGCCGGAAAATTTTGATGCGCCCTACCGGGCGGCGAGCATCGTACAGTTCTGGCAGAAATGGCATATGACGCTGTCGCGTTTTTTGCGGGACTATCTGTACATTCCGCTGGGGGGCAACCGCAAAGGCCCGGCCCGGCGGTATATCAATTTGATTATCACCATGCTTTTGGGGGGCCTGTGGCACGGGGCCAACTGGACGTATGTGATCTGGGGCGGGTATCACGGCACGCTGTTGGCGGCAAATCACAAATGGCAATCGCTCAACCGCCCGCTGCCGATGTGGCTGGCGCGGGCTTTGACGTTCTTGGCGGTGGTGATCGGGTGGGTGTTTTTTCGGGCGGCGGATTTTTCCAGCGCGTGGCGACATTTGTCGGCCATGGCGGCGGTGGGCGGGCTGGGCGACATGCGGGCGGCCACCCTTCCGGGCGGGTGGAACCAGATCATCATTCTGCTGCTGCTACTGGGTTTTGTGAACACATTTCCCACCAGCCGCCAGTGGTCGCAGCGGCAGATGTGGAGGCCGGCGCAGGCGTGGGTTACGGCGGGACTGTTTTTTGTGTGCCTGCTGTGTTTACGGGCCAATTTCCTGACCCGCGGGCAGAGCGCGTTTATCTACTGGCAATTTTGATTTTTGCCAGACGGGTTATGGCGACAAGCGTTGGTTTATCAGGTTGATGGGCTCTGGCGGTTGGGTGGCTCTGTCGCACTGCGCGGACTGGTAAAGCGGAATAAGGAAGCCCTCACCCGGCCTCTCCCATGGGTACATGGGAGAGGAGTTTTTTTATTGGCGCGGGGTCAGCATAATGAACGTTGGGCGAGGGTAATTATGATGGTGGGTGAAGGGGTAGCGCGGGGTTACCAAAAGGCCCAGTCGCGCCAGAGCAGGACGTAAGCGCCCAGGAGGAAATTGGTTACGCCGTGGGCGACGATGCACGCGCCCAGGCTTTTGGTGCGCAGCAGGAGCAGGCCGATCATAAGGCCCCAGACGATGGCCGTGAGGTATTGGGGATGGACGGAGGCGAAGGCGGCGGCGACGATCCAGAAGGCGCGCCGGTCCCATTCGCCGACGTGGGCGAGGCGAAAATCGTTGGGGCTGATCAGTTCCCGCCAGAGCCAGTCGCGCCAAAACAGTTCCTCCATAAAGGGGACGACCAGGGTCGGACCCAGCCAGCGGATGAGGATAAAACCCCAGAGCCACAAGCCAGGGGAAAGCTGCTGGGTGGGATCGTAAATCGTGCCCACGGCGGTGTAGTGTTGCAGGTAAGCGGCCAGCACGGCGGCGCCGGGGAAGGCATGGCGCCAGCCGTCGGCCGTGGCGGCCAGATGGGCGAGGAATTTTTCCTGGCCGACCCACTGAAAGATGCCGAGCACCCCCACCAGCGCGCCCAGGGGCCAGTATTGCCAGTTGATGCGCGTGTAATGGCGGCGGAATATCCATAACAGGGCCGCAGCGCCCAGCGTACGGGCAACATAGGCCGGGGCGACCCAGCGCGGCCCCTGTCCGCCGAGGGCGACGAAGGCCAAAAAGAGGGCCATGGGCAGCACATAGGCCCAGCGATCGGGAAGACGCCTTATCACTTTTGGCGCCCCATGATGAGAAGGGAGATGGTCATGGTTTGCAAAGTCAGGGCCAGCAGCAACATATTGCGCACGTCGTTGGTGTCGCTGCGCAGGTAGCTCAAAAGCAAGATGGCCAGAACCAAGGTTTGGGTGATTCCGGCCAGGAGTTTGGTAATGGAAAAATCGCTGTGGGGGGCGTGGGCCTCGCGGGCGGCGCGTTGCTCAAGCTCACGCAAGATGCGCTGGGCGGTTTTTTCAATTTCCCGCAGGATGGGAGATGAAGCGTTTTTCTCTATTTTATCATCGTTTTCATTGTTTTCAT
>JBBQBE010000017.1:0-46008 GCA_038317225.1 Tepidisphaerales bacterium
GCCAATCGTGATTCTTTCGAATTCGCGGTGTTTCTGCATGACTGACATGCACCGGTCGTTGTCAGGCAGCGCAAGATCGTGATCTTTTAAGCGTTTTCCTGAAGGGAAATCATGTTTTGGCGTTAACCGAATGGCATTCGGGATTGCGCCGGTTATTAAGGTTAATAAAAGTGGACATCCCACATTTGGGTTGCGCGGGGGCGCATAATGTGGGATGTCCCCTTTGTTCCCTCCCCCCTTTGTTCCCTCCTGGCGTTTGCTGGAGCGGGCTAACCACCGCCTGCAGTTGACCGGCGACGCCCGCGATGGATAATTGGGTTGTCGGTTGAACGCCTGCTTCCGCGGGCGGCCGGCAACTGAGCCGATTTACGTTATCCGGCCCGGCGAGTTAGGCATGGCAACGATTCCAACGCAATCTACGTCGCAGCTCTGGTCGGCGCTCCAATGGACGACGGCGGCGCTTTCGTTGACGGCGTGTAAGAACAGGCCGATCACCGCTGCGACTGCCCCACGGGTGCCGGGCCTCTACCGGATGACTTGGACTGGCGCATCATGGTCGCAAGCGGCTCCATCGCTTCCAGTGAAAGCCTCTTTGAGAGTCGCCGATCGGCAGCTTGACCTTCACGGAATGCAACCACCAGTTCTCTTGACGATCGGTCGAACCACCAACATCCACAAGCGTATCAGGCAGCACTTTGGCTCGAACCCGAACAACAACCGTGTACTGTACCGCTTGGGAATTCTCTTCCCTGGCTTAACTGCGGCTCAACTTCGTCAACTGGCGGTGACCGATATTCGCCTTGAGTGTGTCCAAGTTGCAGATTGGGTGCAGCGTTGCTTGCTTGAGAGATTCGGCGTGGCGACGACGACGCCAATCTTGGATCTTGAAGGTGAGCATTGAGGGCGCGGCCATCCGCCGGGCCGACTAACCAAACACTGCACTGGACCGGGGCCACGGCGGTTCTTGTGATGCGAACGCTGGTCGTCGGCCCCGGCCAGTGAATGTTGATCCGTTATGCGACACAAGGCAAAATCACCGGCAAAGAAAAGGCTCTAACACTCGTTTCCATCCTGAACATCCACTGCGGCGCCGGCAACCGCCGGGACGGATCGCATGCAAATCGAATCGCGTCCTCTTGGCCGGTTCTTCCGGTTTGGGCTTTAGGCGTATTTGTAGACGGGCGTTTCAATCACCCGGACGGGCTTTTTGCGGTTCTTGATCACCGCCTGAATATGCTCCACTGTCTCCGGGGCGAAATACTGCTCGCCAGTCTCGTGGCACACCCGCGCGGGCACATGCTCAATGATGAAGAACTTCCCGTCCTTTTGGACGGTGTAAGTTACTTCCGTGTCAATCATCGTTTCTTTCATGGTCTTACCTCTTCAATCCGTCCTGCGAATCCGCAGGTCGATCCAAAGCTCCGCATCCGGTTCGTACACCGTGATGATCTTCACCAGCGGCCGCGCCGGGCGGGTGCACTGAACATGCAGCGGCCGCCCCGCACGGGTGAAACCCAGGATCAGGCAGCTCGGCCCATACTTGTCCTCGGGATAGTCCTCGATCACTTCGCAGCGGTTGGACAGGGCCTGTTCCAGTTCCGCCACGCTGATGCCCCGAACGATGGTCTGATCCACGGCGTGCTTCGAAAACTCATACTGCCGCCGGACGATTTTGTCCCGAATGTCGTCCAGGAAAGCCATAATATATGCTATGCGTTCATTCCCTGCGGATCAATCGGAGGGAATTGTGCAAGCAACTTTGCCGGCGCTGGCGGCGATTTTAGAAGAATCACGATTGGCGCGATCCAATACAAAAGTTCCATAAGTGGCGATAACTACGGATTTGATGGCTTAATCGAATGGCATTCGGACATTAGACAATGTTAAACCGCCGTATCGTCGAGTGTCCGCTTAGCTAGGCTCGCCGAGGCGCTCCTGGCGGGAGATTCGCCTGCTGGCGGGCGGGAGCAAGGGGTAGGCACGTTGGGTTTGGGCGATGCGCCTCTGGCCGCAATCGACACGCTTTGGCGGCTCTGATAGAAATAGGCGATGGAACAGACAGGCAGTCGCGCTGAGGCGCCGGGTTTTTATTTAACATTGCGGCATTTTGAGCAGGCCAGGGAACTGTCGCAGCGCCGCGTTTCTATCGGTAAAGCGCAAGATCAAGAGATGGCGCTGGAACTGGACGGCTCGACGTTTTTCGTCGATTTACGCTGGACGCCAGCGGCGGACGGGGGGTTGGAAGGGCGGGTGTCGGCGGAATTGCGCTCGGGAAGCGGCCTGTCTTACACGCTGGCGGTGGAAATGGATCTGGCCGACTGGTCCAGGGAAAATTACCTGCTGATCCCGGCGGCGGTGTACGGCGGCAATCGCTTTGCGGTGCGCCAGCAGGCGTATCCGCCCTTGGCGCCGGCGGAGGATCGGGTGCTGGATGCGCCGCTCACCATCAGCGATGTGCCGCATCTGGAACAGGGTGGGGGCGTATCGAGAATACAACTCAACAGCGGCGACATGGCCACGCCGGCGCTGGGGATTTTTTGTCCAGTGCAAAAACAGGCGCTGATACTGCTCACGCAAGACCGCTGCGAGCTGGGGCTGCTGGGTTTGCAGTTGCGCGAGTCGGAGGATCGGCGCACTTGCACGCTGACGCTGGAAGCGCCGGGCGTGCGCACTGAGGGCATGTATCATAATATGAACAGCCGACATCCGACCATCGACCGGGCCGCCGATTGGCCGGCGGGCAAGCGGATCGATTTTCGTTTCCGGCTGTATGAGTTTGCCGCCGAGTCGGTGCAGGGATTGTTTGATCGGTTTGCCCACCTGCGCCAGGCGCTGAGCGGCACGCCGCCGGTGAAATCAGAGATTCCGTTCTCGGCGGCGTGGGAGTTGGTGGAAAATAAATACAATCGGGATAACTGGCGTCAGGAGGGGTATTACGCGGTGGGGACGCCGGGAACGGGTTTGTATCAGGACTGGCAATTGGGCTGGGTGGGCGGGGCGATGAACACGCTGCCGCTCTTGGCGGTGGGCACGGCGGAAAGTCGCCGGCGGGCCACCCAAACGCTGGACTGGATGTTTAGCCAGGCGCAGCGGCACAGCGGGCTGATCGCCGGCATTATCAGCGGCGGCAAAAGTATCGGCGACGGATTTACCCAGCCGGGCACACAAAATTGGGTTATGACGCGCAGGCAGGCCGACGGGCTGTATTTTGTGCTGAAACATATTTACCTGCTGGAATCGTTGTCGGCTTTGCCGGTGCCGCTATTGTGGCGCGAGGGGGCGATGCGCCTGGCGGATTGCTTGTGCGCGATCTGGGGCGAATATGGGCAGTTGGGTCAATTTCTGAATGACCAAACGGGAAAGATCGTCGTGGGCAACTCCACCGCCGGGGCCATCGCGCCGGCGGGGCTGGCTTTGGCTGGGGCGTATTTCCACAGACCGGAGTATGTACAGGTCGCCGGGCAAATCGCCGAGCAATTTTATCAGCGCGACACCCGGGCCGGTTTGTCCACCGGCGGGCCGGGGGAAATTCTCAACGCACCCGACAGCGAATCGGCCTTTGCCTTATTGGAATCCTACGTGGTGCTATGGGAACAGACCCAAAAGCCCCTGTGGCTGGATCGGGCCGGACAGATGGCCCGCCAGTGCTGCACCTGGGTACATTCGTACGATTTTCGTTTTCCGCCTCAGTCGCCGTTTGGCAAATTGGATATGCGCAGCAACGGCTCGGTGTGGGCCAATGTGCAAAACAAGCATTCCGCGCCGGGGATTTGCACACTGTCGGGCGACAGCCTGCTGAAGCTCTATCGGGCGACGGGGGATCGGTGGTATCTGCAATTATGCCGGGACATTGTTCACGGCACGCCGCAATATTTCAGCCGGACGGATCGGCCCATACAGGATTTGCCCGATGGTTGGATGTGCGAGCGGGTCAACACCTGCGACTGGGAATACAACTGGTGCCCGCCGGGGCACGTTTTTCGCGGAAGCTGCTGGTGCGAAGTGAGCTTTATGCTCAGCTATATCGAAGTGCCGGGGGTGTATGTGGACCTGGACGCCGGCGCGGCAACCTGCATCGACCATGTGGAAGCGGTGGTCTTAGGCCGCGCTGGGCGGGGGGTGCGATTGAAATTAACCAATCCCACGCAGTTTGAGGCGCGCGTGCGCCTGCTGGCCGAGGGTGCCAAACAACGCGCCCGGCCGCTGGGGCAGTTGTCATTTGCCAACTGGCCGGTGGTGAGCGTGCCGGCCGGCGGAAGCGTGGAGTATGTGGCCGGCTGAATGCGGCGGGCGCCGCCGCGGTAAATGATGAAAATGATATAGCTATTCATAAAGGCAAATATGTCCGCCGCGCAAGTGGTAGCAATGAAAACCCTGGCCATGTTCCTGGTGATGATGGTGGGGTGGGTTACGCGCAAAAGCGGGCGGGTGGATGGGCAGACGACGGGATTTTTGGGCGTCTTTACCACGGATGTGGCGCTGCCGGTGCTGATTTTCACACAGATGCTTGCGACGCTGGATCGCGCTTCGCTGGCCGAGTCCTGGCCGGTGGCGGTGGGCGCGGTGGCGGTGGTGGGGCTGGGGCATCTGGTGGGCTGGGCGTTTTGGCGGTTGTTTGCCACCCGTGCCCAGGCGCCCAGTTTTATATTCCTGGTAACGCTGGGCAACTGGGTGTATCTGCCGCTGCCGATCATCGAGGAGCTGTTTGGACCGCCGGGGGTGCGCTTGCTGCTTTTGTGCAACGCGGCGGTGCAGGTGTATGTGTGGACGGCCGGGGTGGCGATATTGCACGGCGGGAAACTGGACCGGCGGGCCTTGGGGAACCTGGCAACCAATCCGGGCTTGCTGGCGACGATCGCGGGGATCGCCGCGGCCCTGCTGGTTCCCGGCGGCTGGATCGAAGGGCTGCCGATCTGGGCGGCCTTTGGTCTGCGCGGGATACGCGAGGCGATGGTGATTTTGGCGGCGGCGACGATCCCCCTGTCGCTGGTGGTGATCGGCCTGCAACTGGGCGGCCTGCCGCTGCGCGGCCACGGCTGGCGGGCGATCAGCGGGGTTACGCTCTTGCGGCTGGGGGTGGTGCCGCTGTTAACCCTCGGCGGCATCTGGCTGCTGCGCCGCGGCGATCTGGGCCTGGACCAGCGGGCGTGGATGATCCTCTTTTTAATCAGCGCCATGCCGGTGGCGGTAAGCTGCTCGGTATTAACCCAGCGCTTTAACCAGGATTCGCAACTGGCGGCGCAGACAATTCTGTACACCACATTTTTAAGCCTGGCGACGGTCCCGGCGTGGGTGTGGCTGTTTCAGAAGATTGCGTTTACGCATGGGTAAGCGTGGCCGGATGCGCTTGCGTCATTTGCCCAGATGAAAAGCGTCAAGGAACGCCGCGCAGCGGGCTGGCCATGGCGGGCTTAATGCTGTTGCGAAAAATCTTTTCACCATGAATTAAGGATACCCGACACCTTTTTGCCCCCAGCTTTTCGCCCTCAATATTCAGCACAAGACCCATCTCACGCAGAGCCGCGGAGACGCGGAGTAAGGGGCGCTTGCGTTCGCCATTGCGTAGCTTGACGAATCGGCCCTTGCCGCGACGTAGCGGGAAGTAAACGCAATGGCTCATATGCCATTGCCCGGCCCCGCCAAAGCCCTTCGCTTGTGCCCGCTTGTCGGCGGCGGGGGATGGCGCTACGATTGGTTGTGAAAAATCACCGCATTTTATGGATCGCGCCCCTGGTTTTGTTTGCCGGGGCGATGGTGTTTTTGTCCCGTGGTTTTGCAGAGGATGATATGAAACCCAGTACCCAGCCGGCCACTACCCAGGCTTCCACCCAGCCGATCTCCAAGAGCCAAGAGGAGTGGCAGCATTGTCTGAATCCCCAGCAGTATCGCGTGTTGCGGGAAAAGGGGACCGAAGCGCCCTTCAGCGGCCGCTATAACGACACCGATGAGCCGGGGGTCTATCATTGTGCCGCCTGCGATGCGCCATTGTTTGGATGGAAAACCAAGTTTCATTCCGGCACCGGCTGGCCGAGTTTCTTTGCTCCCATCAGCCCGGAGGCGATTAAAACCGTTGTCGACAATGCCCACGGCATGGAGCGCACGGAAGTGGTTTGCGGCACCTGCGGCTCGCATCTGGGGCACGTTTTTGAAGATGGCCCGCCGCCCACCGGTTTACGCTATTGCCTGAATTCCGTCGCTTTGGTACTGAAGAAGGATTAACAGTACCTTGACGCGGCAGGCATAATATGACCATAAACGCGCGGAAGCGGATTTTCTTATTTCTATCGCTTTTCTTGTGGCTGGCGCATGGCGCGGGGGCCGCGGTGCCCCCAGGGGCGGTCTTGGAAGAGGTGCGGGCCAAGCTGAATGTCTCGGCGCTGTCGCCGGGGTCCGAGGCAATTTTGGCGATCGTGGCGCGAGTGCCGGCGGGATTGCACGCCCAGTCGCACTGGCCGAGCAATGAATCGCTCATTCCCTTTGACCTGCAATTGACTCTGCCGGCGGGTCTGTCGGCTCAGCAAACATCTTTTCCGCCGGCCAGCCTGGTGAATTACCCGGCCCTGGGGGAATTAAGCGTTTACAGCGGGCAAGTGGTAGTGCGCGTGAAATTGCGCATGGACGCGACAGCTCCGCCGGGGCCGCTGACGATCAAGGGGCAACTGAGTTACCAGTTGTGCAACGACACGGCCTGTTTTGCGCCGGCACAAATGCCCTTTGAACTGACGGCCGCCGTAGTGGCCGCCGCCGGCGAGGCGATAAAAGTGGATCGCTCGGCGCTGTTTGTGATGGACAACCCATCCACCGGCCCGCCCAATGGGGCAACGGTATCCGCCGCCAAGGCCGCGCCGGTAACCATTTGGGGCCGGCAGCTTGGGAGCAACGCCTATGGCTTGGCATTTGCCGCGGCCCTGGTGGTGGGGATGCTGTTTAACGTGATGCCCTGCGTGCTGCCGGTGCTGCCGTTGAAGGCGATGGGTTTTTACGAAGTGTCGCAACACCATCGCGGCAAGAGCCTGTTTTTGGGCGCGGTCTTTTCGCTGGGGATCATCACCGTCTTTGCCATCCTCGGCCTGTTGGTGGTGGTCTTTCGCACACTCGCCTGGGGGCAGCTTTACGGCAATGGCTGGTTTTTAGGGGCGATCGTGCTGCTGTTGGGCACCATGGGCTTGAGTTTGTTCGGACTATTTAACGTCAATTTGCCGACCGGGGTGTATCGCTTCGCCCCGCGGCACGACACGGCCACGGGTAATTATCTATTTGGTATTTTAGCGGCCATATTATCCACGCCCTGCACCTTCGGGCTTTTTTTGGGTCTACTGGTATGGGCCACGCAGCAGCCGGGGGCGATCGGCCTGGGGCTGATGATGACGGTGGGTCTGGGGATGGCCCTGCCGTATCTTTTATTAAGCGGCATGCCGCAAATCGCGCGGAACCTGCCGCGCAGCGGGCCGATGTCGCTTTTGGTCAAGGAGATGATGGGATTTTTGCTCATCGGCTCGGCGGTCTACTTTGCCCGCCGCTGGCTGGCGGGCTGGCTGGGGGCCAATGGCTACTGGTGGGCGCTATTCGCCGTAGCGCTGGTGGCGGGGGCGTGGCTGGCGGTGCAAAGCGGGCGGCTGAGCCGAAGTTGGCTTGGCAAACTGATAGGCTTGGCGCTGGCGGTGGCGCTGGTGGGGTCGGCCTTGGGCTTGACGCTGCGGCTGGCGCGGCCGGCGATTGCTTGGCAAGCCTATTCCCCGCAAACGCTGCAAGCAGCGCGGGAGCAGGGGAAAATGGTGTGGGTGGAATTTACCGCCGACTGGTGCGGCAACTGTCTGGCGCTGGAAGCGACGGTTTTTCACGACCGCCAAGTGGTGGCGACGATCAAGCGGGGAAAAATTGTGCCGCTGCGGGCGGATGTAACCCGGCAAAACGCCAGCGGGTGGGAACTGTTGGGCACCTTGAGCAAAGTGGGGGCGGTTCCCTTGTCGGCGATCTATCCGCCAGACGGCGGCGAGCCTTTGATCCTGGAAGGCATTTACAGCGCCGGGGATTGGCTGGCGGCAATCGAGCGCGCCAAGGCGACGCGGTGAAAGCGGCGCGATGAAAACGGCGCGGTGAACGCTGCGCGATGAAAGCGCCGTAGTGAAAACGACGCGGTGAAAGCGGCGCGATACAAGCGGCGTGGTGAAAGCGGCGTGGTGAAAGCGGCGCAGTGAAAACGACGCGGTGAAAGCGGCGTGGTGAAAGCGGCGCAGTGAAAGCAGCGTGCTGAAAGTGGCGAGGGGAAAGCGGCGCGGTGAAAGTGGCGCAGTGAAAGCGGCGCGATGAAAACGGCGGCATTGGCGCGCCGATACGCCCAGGGCCATCGCATATGGCGGTTTTTACTTTTTACTGCCCTCTCCCACGTACTCCTGGGGGGCGCGCTATTTCTATTAACGGCCTGCTCGGCAACGTCTCATTTTACTGCCCTCTCCTACGTACTCGTGGGGGAGGGTTGGGTGGGGGCTTCCTTATTGTGCCTTTCCTGATAACCGCCGCGGCAGCGGTGGACCCATCATCCGCCCACTGCAATTGCCCTGCCGATGGCCGATGGGTTGGAGAGCGGCCCGGCGGCTGGTATTGTGCTGCAAGTGCCAATAGGGGCCGGGAATTTTGATGATGAGGAACCAATGACCGCCGCGCTTCCACTGGGTTTACAGCTTTATTCGATTAAGGATCAATGCGCCGCGGATTTTCCCGGCAGCCTGGAAAAAGTGGCGCAAATGGGCTACGACGGGGTGGAATTTGCCGGCTATTACGGGCGCAGCGCCCCCGAGCTGCGGGCGCTGCTGGACCGCTTGCATTTGCGCTGCTGCGGCACGCACACCGGTCTGGAGACACTGGCGGCCGAGCGGATTCAAGCGACCTGCGAATTTAGTTTGACATTGGCCAACGCCTATCTGGTGGTGCCGTGGATCGCCGCCGAGCGGATGGACAGCGTGGCCAAGATCGCGCAAATCGCCAAGCTGTTCAATGAAGCGGCGGCGGTGGCCGGGCCGATGGGATTGAAAGTGGGCTATCACGCCCACGCCCATGATTTTCACCAGGTGGAAGGCAAAAGCGCCTGGGCGCGCCTGGGCGAGGCGGTGGGTTCGGAGGTGTTCATGCAGATGGACACGCACAACTGCATTCAAGGCGGGGCGGACCCTCTGACGGAATTGCGGCGTTTTCCGGGCCGGGCGTATACCGTGCATGTGAAGGAATATCCCACGGGCGTGGCGCCGGGGCGCGGGCAAATCGATTTTCGCCCGCTGATTGACTATTGCCGCGGGCCGGGCCAGAGCCAGTGGTTGATTGTGGAACATGAGGAGGCAAGCCAGCCGCCGATGGAGGTGGTGGCCGAGGCCAGGGGATTTTTTGAAAAATTCCTGAAATAGTCCGGGACGCATTAAAAAGGGCGTGGCCACGAATTTTGCATTTTGCACCGGGTCGGTAAATCAGTCTTGCTGGCCAGTCAGAAACCGGGTTTTTCCCGCTCGCAAACGAAGCAGTACAAAAATAGCTGGGCACACCCGTTAAAAATGTTTTGGCGGACTTTTTGGCTCCAATACCAGCCGCCCATGAACCCGCATCCCCATTGAGCCGTAAAATAATCCCATGCACCTAAAGCTTATCAGTTGCAACGTGTTTCAGCGTGAGGCGTGCCTTTGCGTGGGCGATTCGCCGCACGTGGTGGACGTGGAATTTACGGAATTGGGCGAGCATGTGCATTCCGCTTCGCTGCGCCAGCTCATTCAAGGCAAGATCGACACCGCCGACGCCACCGGCAAGTATGACGCGATCCTGGTGCTCTTCGGCTTATGCGGCAACGCGGCGGTGGGGCTGCGGGCGGGCAGCACGCAACTGGTCCTGCCGCGGGCCCATGACTGCTGCACGATTTTGCTGGGCAGCCGCCAGGCGTTTAAGGAGCATTTTCAGGCCGCGCCCTCCACGCCCTTCAGTTCCAGCGGGTACATGGAGCGGGGCGATTATTTCCTGCGCACCGACGATGGGGTCTCCAGCGTGCAATACGGCTCGGCGTTTGAGGAGTATGTCAAACAGTATGGCGAGGAGAACGCCAAATATATCTGGGAGCAGATGCACCCGCCGGCGGAACAGGACCTGCGCACGGCGGTATTCATCGACCTGCCGCAGACGCGGCAGTTGGGATTCGCCGAGCAATTTGAGCAAAAAGCCAGGGCGGCCGGCAAAGAGGTCAAGCGCCTGGACGGGGACATTCGCCTGATCCGCGGACTGATTCACGGCCAGTGGAACCCGGAGGATTTTTTGATCGTCCCGCCGGGCCAAAAGACGGTTGGGGTGTATGATTACGAGACGGTAATCCGCGCCGAAGAACGGTAATTTGAATGTTGAATGTTGAATGTTGAGTGTTGAATGTTGAATGTTGAATGTTGAATTTGCATTTTCAACAATCCACAATCCACAATCAACAATCAACAGGGCGTTGCTCCGCCCGTTCAACATTCACCTTTCCCCCCGGGGTAGCGGTTTTATTTGGATGGGAGCTTTTGATGGATTCGACCACACCGATTGCGGCTTTTCTGGATGCGGCGGCGGCCAAACAACCGACGCCCGGCGGCGGGAGCGTCGCGGCGCTGGCCGGGGCATTGGCCGCGTCGATGGGCGAGATGGTGGTGAACTACTCGGTCGGCAAAAAGAATCTGGCGGAGTTTTCCCCACAGCACCAGGCGGCGTTGGCGCAGTTTCACCAGGCGCGGCAACTGCTTTTGGGGCTGATGGTCGAGGACCAGATGGCCTATGAGGCGATGACCCAAGTGCGCAAATTGCCGGAGGATTCGGACCAGCGGGCGGCGAGCTGGGCGCCGGCGCTGCTGACATGCGTGCGCGTGCCGCAAACTATCGCCGCGACGGGGCTGGCGGTGCTGCGCTTGGCCGAGCAAATGGTGGAGAAGGTCAATGTGTACCTATTGTCGGACCTGGCGGTGTGCGCGGATTTGGCGATGGCGACGGTGCGCTGCGGGCTTTATAATGTGCGGGTCAATCTTTCCCAGATGCCCGATATGCAGGACCGGGTGGGCTTTGAAAACGCCGCGTTGCAACTATTAAGTGAGGCGGTGCTGACCATCCAGCGGCTTAGCCCGCGCATCTGGAAGCGTGTGGCCGAATTATGAGCCAGGGGGATTATATTCTGGATTTATCCGGCGGCGGCGGCGCTAGCGCGCGTCCGGCGGCGGCCGCGGCGGGGCGGCCGTTTGTGCGCGTGCTGTTTCGCTGCTGTAATGTGTACCAGCGCATTTACCGCGACCTGGACGAGCGCGGCTACCGCGGGGGCTGCCCGCGCTGCGGCCGGCAGGTGCGTTTCGTGGTCGGCTCCCACGGCACCGACCAGCGTTTTTTTGAGGTCAGTTGACATGCCCGCACCGCGCAGCGCCAAACCCGCAAGCGGCTACGAGGTGGCTCGTGCCGGCGGCAAATGCGCCGTCAGCGGCCAACCCATCGCGCCGGGCGAGAAATTCATGGCGGCCCTGCGCGACACGCCCGCGGGTTTTGAGCGGCTGGATATCCGCCTGGAACACTGGGAGGGTTTTGCCCGCCAGGATTTGCTGGGCTTTTGGCAGGCGACGATGCCGCATCCCAATGAAAAAAAGCGCGTGTTTGTCGATGATGCCACGCTCTGCTCGATCTTCGAGCAGTTGCAAGAGAGCGACCAAGCGCCCAAGCTGGCCTTTGGTTTCGTGTTGGGCTTGATCTTGATGCGCAAGCGGCTTTTGAATTACGAATCCAGTGAACTGATCGACGGTCGCTCCTGGTGGACGGTGCGTCTGCGCGGGCGGGCCGAGCCGATGCGCTTGCTGGATCCGCAACTGGATGAATCGAACCTGCGCCAGGTCAGCGAACAGTTGGACGCGATTCTCAGCGGAGATTGGCCATGAGCCGAGCCTTGTCCATCTCGGTACTGGCGGCGACGCTGCTGCTAGGCGGGTGCAAACATTTGCCGCCGCCCCAGCGGGTGTACAACGGCCCGACGCAAACCATGGCCCAGGTGGTGCGGGCAATCAACGCCAACAATCAACAAATCCCCTCGCTGTGGTGCCGGCACAATTTCGAGGCCGATCTGATCGACCAGGACGGCAAGAAGCATTTTCTCAATGGCGACGGCGTGCTGCTGTATCGTCCGCCGCGCGATCTGCTGTTTCGCGGCAACAAGGATGTGGCGGGCAAGATCTTCGAGATCGGCTCCAACCGCGATCGCTTCTGGGTGCAACTGATCCCCCAAAGCGACACCATGTGGTGGGGCCGCCACGCCAACGCCGGCAAACCGTGCATGGGCGAGATTCCGTTGCGGCCGGATTTACTTTTGGAAGTGCTGGGAGTGGGGCGCATCGGCGAAGATTTTCTGGCTGAGCCGGCACCGACCATGCGCTTTAACAATGACGCCGACGCCTACATGCTGACCTGGATAGCGCTCAATCGCGGGACCGGTCCGCGGCGATGGACGGCGCAAAAGGAAATCTGGTACGACCGCCAAACGCTGTTGCCGCGGCTGGTATTGTTGTTTGACGAAAACGGCCGGGTGCTGCTGCGGGCCCAGCTCTCCAAGCATCAACTGGTGGGCCAGGCGAGCGCTGCTGGAGCGGTCGCGCCGCTGCTGGCCAGCGACTATCGCTTGTATTTCCCCGACAACGGCAGCACAATGTGGATCACGCTGAGGGAAATGGCCTTCAGTCGCCGCGGAGCGCCCGACGATCGGGCCTTCGAGTTTCCCCAGCAACCGGGGGTCAACCGAATTGTTCAAGTCGATGAACCTTGTGATAAGTAAATTGTTGTCATTGCTGATAGTGGTGTGCTGCTGCTGCGCGCAGGTCGGGGCGCAGACCACGCGCTCGGCTAGCGCCCAGATGTCGGCCGCGCCCTCGCCGCGCGTCGTGCCGCAAATTCTGGCCCATAGCGCCCAGGGTATCTTCTGGATCGCCCTGGCCGATGGGCCGACCGATAAGCCGGCGACGCAAATTTACTGGCGCAATGAAGGCGACCCCGGCCAGTGGCACTGGCTGGTAACCATGCCGCTGGGGCTGCGGGAACTGGCCAGCAAAGGGATCGAACTGGCCGGCGTGGCCGCCGATGGCCAATGGCTGGTGATCCGCGATTACGGCACCTCCTTCGGTCAGCCTTTACCGGGCGGCGCGATTTTGTTGGCGCTGGCCAACGACCGGGAACATTTATGGGCCTTGGGCCAGTTGGCGTCGTCCGCTATGGCGACGAGCGCTCCGTCTGATAAACAGACGGTTATTGGTATATGGAAGCTGGAGGAAAACCAGTGGAAAAGCCAGGGCCAGTTGCCCGCCGATCCGCAGGCGGCCGGCCGCTATTCGCTGGGTATCCTGGACGGGCGGGCGGTGGTGGCGGAATTGCGCGGCCGGCAAGTAAACGTGCGCGTCGCCGAGTCTGAGAGTAAGTGGCGCGTGCTGCTGCAAACCGAATTGCCCTTTGACGCGGCGGATTTTGAACTGTTGGACGATAGCCGGCGGGCGGTTTTGTGGGCCGCGCCCGCGCGCGGGGCCGGGCGGTTGATGCAGGTCGGTTCCGAGCCGGTGGAACTGGCATGGAACGGCCCGCCACCGTCGGCCGGACGCCGCGCTGCGGTGCTGGCGGCGGGACGATTGCGGGTGCTGGCGCTGGCGGACGGCAAAGTCTCCGAACAACGCTATGACGCCCAGAGCGGCAAGCCCATCGAGGGCCTGACCGACATGGCGATCAATCGGCCCCAGCCGCCGGCGGCGCCCAATAGCTGGATCACCTGGCTGAGCATGGGGATGTTGCTGGCGGTGATGCTCGGCACCTTTAAGCGCCGCCGCGGCAGCCCGGAACTGGCGGTGAACCTGGGCGAATTTTCTTTGGCCCCGCTGGGGGCGCGGTTCATGGCGGGAATGATCGATTTTGCGCCCATCTGGATCACCGCGTTCTATGTGGCCAGCAAATACAGCGCCAGCCCCGATGCGTTTGTGCGCGTCCGCGAGCCGGCGGCGCAACTGCCCCTGGCGATTGCCACGGCGATTTACATCGGCCACACGCTGGTTACGGAACTGCTCACCGGCCGCTCGCTGGGCAAGATGATCTTCGGCCTGCGCGTGGTCGGCTTGGACGGCCAGCCGGCGCGGCCGGGGGCGATCGTCATTCGCAACCTGCTTCGGTTGATCGACGTTTCCATGCTCATCACGCTGCTGACGGTCTTTTATTTTCCCTTGCGCCAGCGCTTAGGTGATTTGGCGGCGCGCACGGTGGTGGTGATAAAGAAAAAGGCTGCGTGAATCCTCGCCAAGGGCGGGGGGTGCCCACGGATTTTTGCACGGGTTGAGCAAATCAGCATTCAGGGCCAGTCACAAACCGTGTATCCCGCTTAGAAACGGTGGAATGTATAAACATATTGGCATACCAGATGGCAGCGGTTTTTTTCACGGCTGATAAAAATAGCGCGGCGTATTGGCCTGGAGTTTCACTTGCCAGCCGATGATTCTGCCATCATCGCCGCAGCGCAGGATCAGCCGATGATCTGGCTCGGCCGCGGCAAACAGCGGATAAGTGGGGGCCGGGGCGGCCAGAAAAGTCTGGGCCGCGTCGGGGTGGCTGAGGGCCAGCAGTTGGCCGCCTCCCCGAATGGGGTAGCTCTGGAGAGTGGGGGGAATGTGCCCGCGCCAGTAAATCAATCCACCCATTAAGCATAGCGCCAGCACGCCATGGGCCATGAGCCATCGTCGCCGCGCCGGTAAAATCAGCACCAGTATGATCCACGTCGCGGCCAGCAAGGCGATGCTGTGGCGCGTGGAGGCCGCCCAGCCCGCCGGTTGCGGCGGGATTGCCGTGGCCAAAAGTTTTTGGCTAAGCCACTGGGATAAATCCACCGCTGCGGCGGCGTCGGCGGGCAACTGGGCAAGCGGCACGCCGTCCGGCCCGCGCCCGGTCAGCGGCGCGGGATAAGAATCCAAGGCGATAAGCGGAACAATCGCATCACACGCGCCTGTGGGCAACGCGACGCGCGTGGGCAGCGCCGCGGGAGACTGGAGCATGATAAACGAGTCCGGCCCCATGCCCGTTACCTCCAGCCGCACCGCCAGCCGCGGCTCATGGGCCGGCGGTGCCGACCAGGTGAGCCGCACCGAAGCGCCCTTTGCAGCCGCGCACAGCGCACCGCCTATCGCCGCGGCCACGATGATCTTTCCCACGCGATAACGATTGTTGCCTAAGAACATATTGTTGCATCGAAAAATAACGCCCCCTTGGCGGCCGAGCCGCAGGACAACCGCATAGGACGGTTTTTACTCCCTCTCCTGCGTACTCGCGGGGGAGGCGCAGGACAACCGCATAGGACGGTTGTTACTCCCTCTCCTGCGTACTCGCGGAGGAGCCGCAGGACAACCGCATAGGACGGTTTTTACTCCCTCTCCTGCGTACTCGCGGGGGAGGGCCGGGGTGGGGGCTTCCTTATTCCGTGCGCTTGCGGGATGAGGAAGCCCTCACCCTGCCCTCTCCCATGAGTACATGGGCGAGGGAATCTTTGCTCTGCCATGAGTACATGGGCGGGGAGATTTTTGCTCTCTCATGTGTACACGGAGGCGGGGATTTTTGCTATTTCCCCTCCCGTCGCAGTGGCAAAAGGGAGAATTTTTTCAATGCCCTCTCCTGCGTACTCGCGGGGGAGGGTTGGGTGGGGGCTTCCTTATTCCGTGCGCTTGCGGGATGAGGAAGCCCTCACCCTGCCCTCTCCCATGAGTACATGGGCGAGGGGATTTTTGCTCTGCCATGAGTACATAGGCGAGGAGATTTCTGCTATTTTCCCTCCCCTTCCCGCCGCGCCGTCCGGTCGGCTTGTTTGCCGATGCCAAAACGCTACAGTATCCGATTGATGAGTTCAACCGCCGCTCAATCCGCCGTTCCTCCGCCGCTGATCGCGGTGGCCGGTTGGTTGTTGCCGGGGCTGGGCTACTGGCTGCTGGGACAAAAAAACCGGGCCATCACCGTTGGGGTAACGGTGCTGCTGACGTTTATCGGCGGGGTCTATATCGCCGGCATTCGGGTCATGGATGTGCCGGGATATGACAGCTTGGGCCGCCGCGTGCTTCTGGCGACCCCGGGTGGGCCGCAATGGGCGCTGGTCGCCCGGCCGGTGGCGGAAGTTCTCAATAAACCCTGGTTTATCGGGCAGATTATGGCCGGGCCGATCAGCATCATCGGCAGCTATGCCTCGCTGGAGGCGGCCAGTCCCCGGCCCGACAATCCGCGGCAGGAGGGGGTCGCCGCCAGTCACGGGCGGTTGGCGGAGATCGGCACGCTGTATACCGCGGTGGCGGGGATGCTGAATTTGCTGGCGATTATCGACAGTTCCTACCGCGCCGGCCGGCGGGAGCAGCCATGAGCGACTTATTGCCGCTGCTGCAAAGCCGCATTCCCTTTGTGCATCCGGCACCGTTGTGGAATGTGTGGTACTGGCTTTTGCTGCCGTTGTGCGCAGCCATCAGCATCGTCTACAAATCGGTCAAATGCCGCCACATGCGCCAGGTTCCGCGCGAAGCGGCAATCATTTTCTTTTGGATCCTGGCGGGCATGGCCGCCGCCGCCGCCGCTTTGGCGATTCTGGTCCGCCTGCTGGAACGTTGAATCAGAAAGCACTGTCGGCGCGGGCCGCCTTGTCTGCAATAAGGGGACACTAGACAATACCGCAGCCAAATAATGTCTAGTGTCCCCTTTATTATTCTTCCTGATGTTTGCTGTTGGAAAATTGCTCATACAAGCGCGCATAAGTTCCATCCATCGCCACAAGTTCCTGGTGGGTTCCGCGTTCGGTGATGCGGCCGTGATCGATCAGCAAAATCGCGTCGGCGCGGAGAATGGTGCTCAGGCGGTGGGCCACGACAAAGGTGGTGCGCCCGGCCAAGAGCCGTTCCAGCGAATGCTGCACCAATAGCTCGGTGGTGGTGTCAACGGCGCTGGTCGCCTCATCGAGCATAAAAATGCGCGGGTCGGCTAGAAACGCGCGGGTGAAGCAAATCAGTTGCCTCTGGCCCAGCGACATATTCCCGCCGCGCTCGCCCACCTCGGTGTCAAAGCCGTTTTGCAGGCTCATAATCGCGTCATAGGCCCCGATCGACTTGGCCGCCTCCACTACCTCCTGATCCGAGGCCTCGGGACGCACATAACGGATATTTTCCAGTACCGTGTCGTTGAACAGGTAATTGACCTGCAATACCAGCCCCATTTGCCGATGCAGCGACACGTCCGTTACTTTGGCGATGTCGTGGCCGTCGATGAGGATGCGTCCCTGCTGGGGCAGATAAAAGCGGCTCAATAGCGAGATGATCGAGCTTTTGCCGCTGCCGGTGTGTCCCACCAAGGCCATCATCTGCCCGGGCTGGGCGGTGAAATTGATCTCGTGTAAAACCGGACGATCGGGGTTGTAACCAAAGGTAACGTTTTCAAACTCCACGCGTCCTTCGATGCGCGGCAGAGCCACGGCGTCCGGCAAATCGGCCACTTGGGGCCGCATGTCCAGCAGATTAAAGACGCGCTCGGCCCCGGCCAGCGACATCATGAGCTGATTGTAAAAGTTGCCCAGGTTCATGATCGGATTCATAAACCAGTCCCAGTACATGAAGCAGGCGACGACTGCGCCCACGCCGCTGGAGGTTTTGCCGCCGATGCGCCCGCTGACGATCAGGTACGCCCCCAGTGTGAGGATAATCAGCTTGCCGACGAACCCCACCAGTTGCAAAAGCGGCTGGTAAATGCCGTTGGAGCGGGTGGCGGTTACGTTGTTCTCGGTGTTATCCTCCTGCAATTCATCGAAGCGGCGCAGGTTGGGCACCTGGCGGTTAAAGGCGGTAACCACGCGCATGCCGGTGATATTTTCCGCCAGGTTGGTCGAGACGCGCGTAAAGCCTTCGCGCACTACCTGCCAGCGCCGACCCTGCGTGCGGATGTAGTGGCGGTTGAGTACAAACAGGATCGGTGCCAGCCAGCAGACCGAGACGAACAAGCGCCAATCGGTGCTGATCATCATGCCCGCGGCCACCAGCATGATGATCAAGTTGGCCACCACCTGGTGTATCCCCCACACATTCACCTCGCGCAGCGCGTTGATGTCGCTGGTGCAGCGGCTGATGATCCGCCCCAGTTTGGTCTGGTCGAAATAGCTCATCGACAAGCGCTGCAAATGCGCGAATACCGCACGGCGGAAGGTAAATTGCACCTGTTCGCCGGCGCGGGTCATGATCAAAATCTGCCAGCGCTGGAGGATGAATGCCGCGCCCATGGTCAAGGCCCAGATGCCCACGATCAGCACTACCCGCCAGATCACCTGGTTTTCGCTGGCTAACGCCCCGACCTTGCCGGTGAGGAAGCCGTCCACCGAATTGATAATCGCCTGTACATATTTCGGCGACAGCATGTCCAGCAGCGTGCTGCCCAGTCCCACCGCGATGCCCAGCATGTACCGTCGCTTCAAAGGCGCCAGGTGTGACAGCAGCCGGCGGATCAGCGCCCAGTCGATGGCGTGGTAGCGGCTCTCCTCCTCCGGCTCGCCCTCTTTAACCTGTGGGGTGATGGGCACCGGGGGGCGCTTGCGAAAAAATGTCGGTAACTTCCATGCCACAAAAACATCCCATCCAGTGTTGCCGGCGGCGATTTACACCGCCGCCCGCCGCTGATCGTTCACCCGATCCATATGCGACGGCGCTTCGGGCGGCTGATCGGCCAGTTGCGCCAACGCCACATCGCGGTAATATCCCGGCCGCTGCATCAATTCGCGGTGCCGGCCGATCTGCGTTACTTTGCCATGCTCCAGCACGATCACCATATCCGCCTTTTGCGCGGTGCTGATGCGATGGGCAATCAGGAAAGTGGTGCGCTCCTGGAGCACCAGTTCCAGCCCGCGCACGATCAGTTTCTCGGTTTGCGGGTCCACCGCCGCCGTCGCGTCGTCCAGCACCAGGATGCGCGGATCAAACAAAATCGCCCGGGCAATCGCCAAACGCTGCCGCTGTCCGCCCGACAGCGATGCCCCGCGCTCTCCGAGCATGGTCTGGTATCCCAGCGGCAGGGTTTCGATAAATTCATGCGCCTGGGCCAGCCGCGCCGCCGCTTCCACTTCCCCGCCATGAATATGCGGCCGGCCGTAGGCGATATTGGCCTCCACCGTATCGCTGAACAGATAGGTTTCCTGGAACACAAACGCCACCTGCGAGCGCAACGCGGCCAGTTTCACATCGCGCACATCCTGGCCGTCGATGCGGATGGTCCCCGACTGCGGATCGTAAAAGCGGGCAATCAGGTTCACCAGCGTGGTCTTGCCCGAACCGGTCGGGCCGACGATTGCCACCATGCTGCCGCCGGAAACGGTGAAGCTGACATTCTGTAAAACCGGCTTGGCCGGGTCGTACCCGAATGACACATTCTCAAAGACCAACTGGCCCCGGCCCGGCGCCAGCTCTTTGGCATCCGGCTTTTGGGGTACCGTCGACGACACGGCCATTACTTCCCACAATCGCCGGGCTGAAACGATGGCGTTTTGATATTGCTCGTTGATGGTGGCCACCGCCTGCAAACGGCCCAGGATCGCGCCCATGGCCGCGCCCAGGATCATAAAATCGCCCACCAGCAATTTGCGCTTAACCATCAAAATGCCGGCCACCAGAAACAGCGACAAATGCGAAGCCGAGGCGATGGAGCGGATGATGGGAGTGAAATTGGCCCACAGGCGTATGCGCCGCAATATCCGGCGATAAAAAATATCGCAGTTGCGGCCGTATTTTTCCATCTCCTGTTGCTGGGTGGCAAACGCTTTGATCACGTGCACGCCGGAGATGTTTTCCGTAATCAGCGCCACGTTGCGATCTTCCGAGACCATCGCCGCCTTGGCCGCCGGCTGCACCGCCCGGCTGAATTTGAGGATATACCAGGTCCAAAAAGGCAAAGGGATTATCGCCAGCAGCGCCAGCCAGGGATTGCGCGTCAGAATCAGGTGAATGTAGCCGATGAGGATCAGCACAATTTCCAGCGTCGTCAGCACCGCCGAGTTGATGAAAACGCGGACGTTTTGCAGGTCGGTCAATGCCCGATTGATCAACTGGCCGGTGGAGACGGTGTCGTGAAAACTGAAGCCCACGTGCTGAAGCTTGTCGTAGACCGCCTCGCGCATGTAGTAGACCATCTGCATGGTCAGCTTGTTATTGGTTACGTCGCGCAGATAGCGCAAGATGAGCATCAGGGCGGTGTAAATCGCTAGAAAACCCACCGAATGGCGGATCATCACCGCGTTAGACTCCGGGCTTTGCAGCCAGGCGAAAAACCCGCCGCCGCCGCTATGCCCCTGGGCCAGCATTTGGATGCTGTTGACCACATCCCCCTGTTGCTTGGCCGCCAGCACCTCCACGCGCACGGCCACGGCCAAGTACAAGCACGCCAGCAGCGCCATCCCCACCACCGGGCGCAAAAACCCGAACATCCATTTCAATAGTACGCGGTCGCGCACAGGCACCGCCCGGCCCGCCGGCTTGCCGCCACCGGGCTTGCCGCCACCGGGCGTGCCGCCACCTGGCGCACCACTACTGGGCGCACCGCCACTTGGCCCACCGCCACCGGGCGTTCCGCTACTTGGCACACCGCTACCGGGCGCACTGCCACCTGGCGCGCCGCCATCGGGCGCACCGCTAGCCGGACCCTCCGCGGCGTTCTTGGTTGCTGAAGTTGTGGCCGGCGCGACCTGCTGGCTGCTCACGCTCAAATACCCTACGTCAAACCATCTACGCTATCGGCAAAGCCGGGCGCGTCAAGTTAACCAGCCTATAAAATGTGGCCGGGCGCCATGAGAAGTAACGCCTTGGCTGGCCCGCGCGGTTTGCCCGCTTCACTCATTGACCGGCGGACTATCCGGCGTGATCAATTCAATATGGCTGTCGTGGAAAAACTTCCGCCATGGCTCATCCGGCGGCTGGTTGCTCACCACCTTGCTGATCGAGGACCAGTCCACAATTTTATACAAGGAGGGGGAAAGAAATTTGCTATGGTCGGCCAGCAGGATTGATTGACGGCTGTTCAGCACCGCCAGGCGGTTGAGGTGGGCCGACTCGATATCGCTGGCGGCCAGGCCAAAATCGCGGCTCAGCCCGTCCGCGCCTAAAAAGGCGGTGTAGCCGCGCAACTGCTCCAGTGTGCCGATGGCCAGTGGGCCGATGCAATCCATGCGCTGCGGGCGATACTGGCCGCCCAGAAGAATCACTTCCAATCCCGGTGAATCCAGTTCCAGGGCCATGCGGGCGCTGTTGACGATGATTGAAAGCCCGCGCTTTTCCTTCAGAAACGGGGCCATTTCGAAGCAGGTGGTGCCCGAATCCAGGAAAATCTGCTGGCGGTCGGCCACCAGTTGCGCCGCCAGTTTGCCGATAGTGCGTTTGGCCTCGGCGAAGCGCCGCCCCTTGGCGTGGAAGGAGAAATCGGCGTTGCGCAGCAATGTGGCCCCGCCGTAAACCAGCTCGATTTGCCCGCGTAAAGCCAGTTCCTTCAGATCGCGGCGCACGGTGGCTTCCGAGACGTCCAGCTCTTCGGCCAGATCGCGCGCGGTAACATGGCGGCGCTCGAAGATGCGCTTGAGAACTCTTTCGCGTCGCTCGCGGGAACTGGCGGCCACAATCACCTTTGGTAAAAATGTTTTCTTAGCAAAAAACGTCTCTCCGCGAAAGACGCTGGTAAACATACCTGCCATGTCCTAGAAACCACGTTCTGGGCGAAATATCGTATGTCCGAGCTTGGCAGCTTGGCATCCATCAGCGGGTTCCGCGGAGAGCCCAAAAAACATCATAGCGGCGCGGGTGGATGATTCAATCCATTCAGCCCCGCCGATTGCCCGCCGGGGTGTGTCCGTCATTTTTTGCTCCTCGCGGTTTTTGAGGGCAAAACGCGGTTTCTTAATTGCCATGATGACTGGCGGCCTAAGCCCGTGCAAAAATTCGTGGGCTCGACCGGGCCTGCGCTTTCTGGGCACCCGGTTCTTGTCTTAACACGATTTGGGCCGATAATACTTTACAGCGGATGGTCCGCTTTTGAGGGTTTGCCATGCCGGTGATGCGTTCGGCCAATTCTGCCCATTCCGCCGAGTCTCCGGGCGAGTTGGGGAGAATTCTGCGCTTACGCGTGCCGGTGATTGTGCGCCTGGCCGAGCGGAAGTTGACACTGGCCGAGGTGATGCGCCTGGGGGCCGGGGCGATTATCGAATTTTCCAAAAGCAGCGATCAGCCGCTGGAATTGATGATCAACAACAAAGTCATCGGCCAGGGGGATACGGTCAAAGTGGGTGAAAATTTCGGACTGAAGATCAGTTCCATCGGGCCGGTGCGCGACGTGATTCAATCTTTAGCAAATGCCGACTAAAGCCGCTGGCCGGCGAGGCAATCGCCCGGCGCGCGCCAGTCGGCTGGAACTAAGCGACATGGGATTACTACAGGAATTATCGGCCCGCGGTCTGTTTCAACAGGTGTCGGACCCGGATTTGGACGCCAAACTCGAAGGCTTAAAGCGGCGGGGGCCGATTAGCGCTTACGCCGGCTTCGACCCCACCGGCGATTCGCTGCATGTGGGCAATTTCGTGGCCATTTTGGGACTCATGTACGCCCAGCGGGCCGGATTGTCGCCCATCGCGGTGGTCGGCGGGGCGACGGGCCTGATCGGCGATCCGTCGGGAAAAAGCATCGAGCGGCAACTGCTCAGCAAAGAGACCGTCGCGGCCAACGCTTTGGGGATCGGGCGGGTACTGGAACGATTTTTGGATTTTCATCATCCCACCGCCCCGGCCAGGCTCGTCAGCAATCTGGACTGGTTCGGCTCGATGAGCGCTATCGACTTTTTGCGGCAGGTGGGGATTCATTTTCGCGTCGGCACCATGCTGACCAAAGACTCGGTGCGCAGCCGCATGGAGGCTGGGGCCGAGGGGATGAGCTACACCGAATTCAGTTACCAGTTGCTTCAGGGCTATGATTTTTATCGTTTGTACAAAGATCAAAAGTGCGTGCTGCAACTGGGCGGCTCCGACCAGTGGGGCAATATCACCGCCGGCATCGATCTGATCCGCAAATTGCAAGGTGAAAGCGGCCAGGCGTTTGGATTGACGCTGCCTTTGATCACCACCGCCAGCGGCGCCAAGTTCGGCAAGTCCGAGGGCAACGCGGTGTGGCTTTCGGCGGAAAAGACCAGCCCGTACGATTTTTACCAGTTCTGGCTGCGTACCGAGGACAGCGACGTGGAGCGCTATCTTCGGTTTTTCACTTTCCTGCCGCTGGATGAAATCAGCCAAATGGCCGCCAGCCATGCCCAAGCGCCCGAAAAGCGTCTGGCGCAAAAGCGTCTGGCGGAGTTGATGACCACACTGGTGCATAGCAAAGAGGCGACCGACGCGGCGATAACCGCCAGCCAGACCCTCTACGGCCAGTCGGCGGCGCTGGACCAGGCGCAGGTCGCGGCGCTGGAAACCCAGGGCGTGCCGGTGGTGCGCATCAGCGCCAAGCAATTGCAAAGCGGCTGGTCGATTTTGGACGCGGCGGTGGCCGCGGGTTTGGCCAAGAGCAAGGGCGACGCCAAACGACTGGTGCAGCAAGGCGGCTTGTCGCTCAATCAGCAGCCGGTCAGCGATTTGGGCATGATGCTGACGGAAAAAGACCTGGCGGCCGACGTGGCGATCGTGCTGCGCGGCGGCAAGAAAAATTACCGGCTGATCAAGTTGGACGATTAGCGGCACGCAGACGAGTGGCAGGTGCCGCTTGCTTATCCGGCGGCGAGGGGCAGGCACCGCATGCCTTTCCGGCGGCGAGGGGCATGCGCCGATTGTCTATCCGGCGGCGAGGGATGCGCCGCTTGCCTATCCGTCGGCGAGGGAAACGCCACTTGCCTGTTCGGCGGCGAAGTTGCGTCAATTTTCGTGTGCGGCGGCGCGGTCGTTGTGATCAGCCAATTGTCATGAGCCAGCTAACGATCCCACCTATGACGGCGGCGGACTTGTCCGCTTGCGCCGAGCAAATCAAAGCCCAGGCGACGGCGCTGGGCTTTACGCTGGCGGCCATCGCTTCGGCACAGCCTTCGGCGCACGCGGCGCATTTTCACCGCTGGCTGCAAGAGGGGATGCATGCGGATATGGCGTGGATGACCCGGCGCGTCGAGCAGCGCCTGGATGTGCGGCAATATTTTCCCGGCGCGCAAAGCGTGCTGTGCGTGGCGATGAATTACAATCCGCAACCGCCGCAACCGCCGCAACCGCCGCACGCTCCGTCGTCCGCGCCATGGCCTGACGCGCCAGCGCCGCTGGCTCAATCCCCGCATGCGCCAATGCCGTCCGTGCCAACCCCGCCGGCGCAAGCGCCGCCCGCGCCATCGTCCCATATGCCACCGACTGCGGCGCCTTCACCGCATGCCCCAGCGACTGAGCAACCCGGCCTCATCGCCCGCTACGCCCGCGGCGAGGACTATCACCAGATTCTTACTGAAAAATTGCGCCGCCTGGCGGACTGGATCAAACAGCGCTGGCCGGCGGCGCTGACGCGCTGCGCCGTGGACACCGCGCCGCTATTGGAGCGGGAGTTGGCGCAACGAGCGGGGTTGGGTTGGATCGGTAAAAATTGCTGCCTGATCCATCGCCGCGTCGGCTCGTGGCTGCTGCTGGGGGAAATTGTTTTAAATCTGCCGCTGGTGCCTGATACGCCGCAAACGGATCATTGCGGCACCTGTCGGCTCTGCCTGGACGCCTGCCCCACAGGCGCTTTGGTCGAGAGCCGCCTGCTGGATGCGCGGCGCTGCATTTCCTACTGGACGATCGAATCGCGCACGATTTTGCCTGACGAATTGGCGCGCCCAAGCGGGCGGTGGCTTTTTGGTTGCGACATCTGCCAAGAGGTTTGCCCGTGGAATCGCCAAGCGCCGCCGGGCGGCGAGCCGCGCTTGGCCGAGCGTTTCTCGTCGCTGGATTTGTGGCAGGTGGTCCATTGGACGCAAACAGACTACTTCCAGGCCACCAGGCATAGTCCGCTGCGGCGCGTCAAGCTGCCGGTTTTTCATGCCCGCGCGGCCCAAATCCTCCAGCAGTCATCCCTCGATTGACCCCGAGTGTTCATCAGTCCCCGCCAGCGCCAATTCCTCTTCCAACTGATCCAACACCGGCAACAGTTGCCGCCAGCGTTTTTCGGCCAGTTGCCGCATCTGGGGGAAATGAAAATGTTCCAGCCGCGCCGTCCAATAGCCATATTGTTCGCGGCGGCGCAGGCCCAAGGCCAGGGCCGTTAGTTCTTTGCCCGCGCCCAGCAGGCGCTGATATTGGTCAAACCAGCCGAGCAGTCCGAAATCCTCCAGGTTCAGCAAATCAAAGAGCAGTCGCGCTTCGGGCGACGGCGGGGCGGGCAGGGGGATTTGGCCCAGCAGGTGCGTTGCCGCCTCCACCAGCGGCTGCAGAGCCTCCTGGCCGCTCAATGGCGAAAGCAATTCGGCGGCTTGTTGGCAGTGATCTTTGATGCGCCCAGCCGCTTGGCCAGCCGCGACCGGCAGTTGCAACGCCCAGCAGACCATCGGCAATTGCTCGCCGGGCTGGGGGTGATTCAGCAGCGACAAATGCGGACGCAATCGTCGCCAGCGCTGATCCGCCAGCCATACCGCCCGCTCCGCGGCGGCGCGATCGCGGCGACGCGAAAATAGCGCCGTCAAAGCATCCCGCCACTGAGTCGATGCGTCCGCCACGAGAGGCATTGTGATACACAAAGTTGGACAAGTCGAGTTGGCCGTCGGCTATTGCCTCATGCCATTCGGGTAATCACACTTGGTGATTAACGCTCCCGCGCTCGCGTACGCGCGGGGGACTGCGAGGTGGGCGTCTTTGAAAACTCCTGAAAAAGCAGGCATTTTCACCACTCGGCCCTCACCCTGGCCCTCTCCCATGAGTACATGGGCGAGGGGACTTTCGAGAAAATGCGCTTGCCCAACCGGGCGAGGGGACAATCCGGCATTTGCGCTCTCCCTGGCATTGCAGCGGCATGAAAAAAAACGGCTCTCCGCGGAACCCGCTGATGGATGCCAAGCTGCCAAGCTCGGACATGCGATATTTCGCCCAGAACGTGGTTTCTAGGACATGGCAGGTATGTTTACCAGCGTCTTTCGCGGAGAGCCAAAAAAAACTTTATCCGCAAACCGCCGGCTTAGCGCGAATGCTTTTTGAGGGCATCGAGGGGAATAAAATGTGTGCGGGTTTCGGCGGCGTCATTCTTTTGCGCGCCCGCTTGCCGCGGCGAATTGTTTTGCCCGCATCCTTTGGAGCAGCACTTGCCCACGATGCTGGGTTTGCCGCGCAAAACCGCGTAAAGCTGGTGCAACAGCGCGGCCCCACAGAGTACGATGGCCACCACCACAATAAGCGTTTGCATCCAGTGGCTCATAGCGCCCCCGGCGGCGCCAGCAGCCGCCCGATCTGGAATATCCCCAGGCACACCCCATACGCCAGTGTGTTCATGTATACAAGCATGAAAATGGGCCAGCCCCAGCCCCCGGCTTCCCGCCGCACCACCGCCAGGGTGCTCATGCACTGCATCGCCAGCGCGAACCACACCAGCAAACTCACCGCCACCAGCGGCGTCCACACCATGCGCCCGTCGGGATAGCGATCGGCCCGCATCGCCTCGGCCAGGCTGGTGCTGTTGGCCGGGTCATCGCTTTGCGCCGCGTAGGTGATGGCCATGGTGCTGACAAACACTTCGCGGGCGGCAAACGCGCCCACCAGTCCCACGCCCATCTTCCAGTCATATCCCAAAGGTGCCAGCACCGGCGCCATCGCGTGGCCGAGGCGCCCGGCGATGGACTGCTCCCGCTGCGCCGCCGCCTGCCGCGCCGGCGACAGTTCCGGAATCTTCGCCGCCCGCGGGTAATAGGTCATCGCCCATAGCAGCACGCTTATAAAAAAGATGGTGGTGCCGGCGCGCTTGAGAAATTCCGCCGAGTTGTTCCACACCTGCCGCAATACCTGCGAGGGCTGGGGAATTTTGTAGCTGGGCAATTCCAAAATAAATGCCGGCGTCGGGCCTTTGAGCAGCGTGCGCTTAAAAACCCACGCCATCAGCGCCGCCATCGCGATCCCCAGGGCATACAAGCTGAGCATCAATCCCGCCTGCGTCCAGGCGCTATATCCGACGAAAAAAGTGCCGATCAACAGCATATACACCGGCAGTCGCGCCGAGCAGCTCATAAACGGCACAATCAAAATCGTCGCCAGCCGGTCCTTGCGGTTTTCGATTGTGCGCGTGGCCATGATACCGGGAATTGCGCAGGCGAAACTGCTCAATAGCGGAATAAAACTCTTGCCGTGCAGTCCCACCTTCGAGAGCAGTCGGTCCATTAAAAACGCCGCCCGGGCCAGGTAGCCGCTGTCTTCCAGGATCGCCAGAAACATAAAAAGCAGCGCGATTTGCGGCACGAAAACCACCACCGCGCCCACGCCGGCGAACAGCCCATCCGCCAGCAGCGCTTTGAGCGGCCCATCGTTCATGGACCCGGTGGTCCAGATTCCCAGGGCGTCGATCCCGCCGGCCACCGCCTCCATGATCGGCTGGGCCAGGTAAAAAATCGTTACAAACAAACAGGCCATGATCGCGGCGAATACCAGCAGGCCCCAGATTTTGTGAATGAATATCGCATCCACGCGCTCGGAGAGGTTTTTTCGCCGCGGCCGCATGGGCGCATCGGTGGCGGCATGCTCTTCCCTGTGGCGCATGGCCAGTTTGGCCACCTGCTCCACCCAGCGGTAATGCGCTTCGATATCCGCCTGCATGGGGTCGATCCCCAGTTGCGCCATGCGCGACGCCGCCGCGCCCAGCAGGCTGCCCACCGGCTCGCGCCGGCTGATTTCATCCAGATCCCCCGCGCGATCGCCCACCAGCAATCGTTCGGCCAGGGCCTGATACCGCGCCAATCGCGCAGTGCCCTCGCCGGCTTTTCCGGCTGAATAATATCCCACGCCGCCCACCTGGTCGGGCAGATGTTCCTCGCTATCGATAATCGCCAGCCCGCCGCCCACCAGCAGCAGCTCTTCTAGCATCGCCCCCGGCAGCGACCAGTCGGGCATGGGCGCTGAATGCGCCGTGGCGATGGCCTCTTTAAGCTCTGGAATGCCGCGGCCTTTGTGCCCCACGATGGGAATGACGCTCAGTCCAAGCTGCTCTTGCAGCACCGCCGGGCAGACCTGGATGCCCCGGCGCTGGGCCACGTCCATCATGTTCAGCGCCACTACCATCGGGCGGCCCAATTCCAAAATCTGGCTGACCAGATACAAATTCCGCTGCAAATTGCTGGCGTCAACCACCACCACGATCACATCCGGCACCGGTGTGTCCGGCCGCAAGCCGCGCAAAACCTCCATCGCCACCAGTTCATCCGGCGAGCGGCTGATGAGGCTGTAGGTGCCGGGCAAGTCGATGATTTGCGCCCATGAAGCGTCGGGCATGCGACAGCGCCCGGTCTTTTTCTCAACCGTTACGCCGGGGTAATTGGCCACCTTCTGCCGCAGGCCCGTCAGGCCGTTAAACAGAGTGGTTTTGCCGCAATTGGGGTTGCCGGCCAAGGCGATGGTCAGCACGCCGCTTGCGGTACGATCCTGGGTGGGTGTGCAGCAACTGGCCATGATCCCTTTGATCCCTTTACGTCCAATCCCGTCGGGCCGTTCGCTTATCCGTCCTGGGGGTGCACCTGCACCAGCCGCGCCTGCTCGGCCCGCAACGACAAATGATAGCCACGCAATTCATATTCAATCGGGTCTCCCAGCGGCGCTTTTCGCACCACCTGCACGATCGCGCCATTACAAAACCCCATCTCCAGCAGCCGACGGCGCACGTCGCGTTCCCCTTCGACCCGGTAGACCACGCCCCGCCCGCCCACCGGCAACCGGCTCAGCGGACAGGAGGTCGGCGAATGGGATTTGCCCTGCAAACTCATGATTTGTACATCGACCAAACTCGCAACACGGATCCCCATAATGCAATAATAGCACGTTGAGACTGAGTTTCAATTAAAAAATTCAGCTTCTTTTCCAGTAAAGGGGCAATCGCATGGTTCGATTCGCTTTGTCGGGAAATTCAAGAGCGGCCCGGCGCGCACGCCAAGGAAGATTTCTCCGCCCGCTTGATTTGCATCAAGCACCCGTGTTGCCCGGCGGCGTATGATACTAACTATGCTGACTCGCAATATTGTTCATATTGATTCGCAAAAGTGTGATGGCTGCGGCCAGTGCGTCCCCAGTTGCGCCGAGGGGGCGATTCGCCTGGTCAATGGCAAAGCGGTTTTGGCGGCCGATCGGCTCTGCGATGGCCTGGGGGCCTGCCTGGGGCACTGCCCGCGGGGAGCGATCAGCGTCGAGCAGCGTCCCGCCGAGGCCTTTGACGAGATGGCGGTGCAAGCCCATTTGTCCCTTGGCCCGTCCGGTAATTGCGACGCCCATTTGTCCCTTGGCCCGTCCGGTAATTCCAGCGCCCATTTGTCCCCTGGCCTGTCCGGTAATTCCAGCGCCCATTTAACCCCTACCGCGTTCGCCCAGCCCGCGGCAGCCATGTCCGCTCCGGCGTGTCAGCAAAATTTTGTGCTGCCTATGCAAACGCCGCTCACCCCCATTGCGGCCCAATTCCCGGCGGGGGCTCAGCCAACCTTCTCGGCCAAGCAAACAGTTACGGCGCAGCCTGGCGCGGCGACTGTGCCTACAGGGGCAGCGCCGCCGTCCGTCGCAGCTCAGCCGCTCGCCAGCGTCGGCGCGCTGCGACAGTGGCCCGTACAATTGGCGCTGGTACCTGAACAGGGGCCGATGTGGAACGATGCCGATTTACTCATCTGCGCCGACTGTGTGCCGGCGGCGTATGACCAGTTTCACAGCCAATTGCTAGCCGGCCGCCGCATGGTCATGGCCTGTCCTAAATTGGACCAGGTGCAGCCTTACATTCAAAAACTGGCGCGGATTTTTGCCCATAATTCCATTCGCTCCATCACCGTGGCGCGAATGCAGGTTCCCTGCTGCGGGGGATTGCAGCGGCTGACCCAGGCCGCGCTTGATCTGGCCGGTGTATCGATCCCGCTGCAAACCCTCGTCATTGGCATCGGCCGCTAAACGGCCGCGGACTGCCGCCATTTAGCCGTCGCGGGCCAGCGAGGGCGGCCACGGACTGCGGCCAATAAGCCGTCGCGCGCCGCTTAGCCGGCGCGGGCGGCCGCAGGTAGGGCGGGCGGCCGCGGACTGCCGCCGATAAGCCGCCGCTTAGAGCGTTTTTAAGCCGTTCGTAGCGGTTGGCAAAGAGCCGCGCGCGTCAGCACGTGGAAAACCCTCCGCTTACTTCCCGGTGCGGCTCTGGTTCACGCCACGCTTGGTTTGAGAATGCTCTAGCCGGCGCGGGCGGGATCGGGCGGTCGTTTACAAAAATTCCCCGGCCACCGCGTCGGCCACGGCCAGTGCTTTTTCCGTCAGGCGGATGGACCGCTCATCGACGATGAGCAGTTGCAATTTTTCCAGCCGGCGAACCTGCGGGGCAAACCAATCCACCGGATCGCGCCCGAATTGACCGGCGAATTGCGCCCGGTCGATTCCCTCGGCCAAGCGCAATTCCAGCATCGCCAGTTCCCCAGCCCGCTGGGCCGTGGTTAATTGCTCGGCGTCGATCCGCGGCACCGCCCCGGCGGCCAAAGCCCTTTCCCACTGTCTCAGGTTCGGCGCGTTGCGCCAGCGATTACCGGCGATATGCGAGGCCGCCGCCGGGCCCAGGCCGATGTAGTCCCCGCCACGCCAGTAGAGCAGATTATGTCGGCACGCCTCGGCGGGCCTGGCGTAATTGCTGATTTCATACGCCTCGTAGCCGGCGGCGGATAATTTTTGCCGCGTCTGGCGCATCAGGTCCAGTTCCAGTTGTTCCGGCGCCGCCTGAAACTTTTTGCGGGCCAGATTCACCCCCAGCGGCGTATTGGGTTCGTAGGTCAAGCCGTAACAGGAAAGATGCTCCGGTTCCATCTCCAGAGCGCAATCCAGCGAATACTCCCAGGTGGCCGGCGTCTGGCCCGGTATGGCGTAGATCAGGTCCAGATTGATGCGCCCAAAGCCCGCGCCGCGGGCGGCGGCCACGCTCTTGGCCACCTGCTGGGGCTGGTGCAACCGCTGCAAAAAAGCCAGTTCCCTTTCCACAAAACTTTGCGCTCCAAAACTGATACGATTGACCCCGTTATCCAGCAGCATCCGGCAGTATTCCGTATCCACCGTCGCGGGGTTGGCTTCCACGGTCCATTCGTTGACGTGCGCCAAATCCACGCGCCGGGCCAGTTCCGTGAGTAGTCGCTCCATCGCCGCCGCCGGCAAGAGCGTGGGTGTACCGCCGCCGAAAAAAAGGGTGTGCGGCACAAGCGTCGGCCCGGCGTCGCGCCATAGGTCCAGTTCCGCCAGCACATTATCCACAAACGCCTCTTTGCGCGCCTCATCCTGGCCGATGATGGAATAAAAATCGCAGTAGTGGCACTTGCTATGGCAAAACGGCACGTGCAAGTACAACCCGCGCACCACCACCGACGCCAAGCCCGACGGCGACCAGCCGGGAGGCGACGAATTGAGACCCACGAACTCCTTGATGCTGTTTTCCATTGTCCGGTCAGGGCAATTTTAGCGCGCGGCGGCCTGAGAGTGAAACATGTCCGCAAAATCGCGGCTCCTGAATAACACCACCCGGCATCCGCGCTGCTTGCGCCGGCAAATAGGCGCTACGCCACAGGGCTGCCGGTCAGTTCGCGGATGCGCTGAACCAGTTGGCTGGCGCGCACCGGCTTGGAAAAAAAGTGTGTCGCCCCGGCGTTGGTAACATTGTTGAGCGTGCGCATGGACGTGTCGCCGGAGACGATGATGATGGGCAGATTCGAGCCGTAGGCGGCGCGTAATTCATGGCTCAGGTCCAGGCCGCTGCTGCCGGGCAGGTGAATGTCGATCACCGCGGTGGCCGGGGCTTCCTTGCCGAGATTTTCCAACACTTTTTCGGCGCTGTGAAAGATGACCGGCTCAAAGCCGGCTTGGCGGATCAACACCCCCAAAGCCCGCGCGACCACGGGATTGTCATCCACGATCAATATTCTGCGAGGTGTATCGGACATCATGCGTCCTCCCTGCTGCACAAACCAAACAATGTGGCGGCGGACATCCATCGGCTCGCCCGTTCCACTGGGCGCATCATACGCCCGCCACCCCGGCGGCGCATAGGGTGAAACGGACCAAAACGGGCCAATTCGCTGCATGCTGCTCCCCTGCGCTCAACATGGGCGTGTTATAAGTAATGCAAAATCGCTTCCCGGATCGGGCGGGCGGTGCGGGAAACGCCACATCAATCGATTGCTCCGCGGCCCTGTCGGCCAGTAGAAGGCGAAATGGGGGGAGCATATAAAGTAAGTGCGGTTTAATTTTCAAAGCCCACGCGACTTTGAAAGGATTTTTCATTTGTGGCGGGCGCTTTAATATTTTGTGATACTTTTCTTTGAAAGCCATCGCCGCATTGAATGGTTACTTTCAAAGATAACCGCTTATGAATTTCCAGGACTTCAAACGGCGCGAGTTCTATGAATTGCTACAGGGCAGGGGAAAATCGTTTTCAATGATTGCCGGGCAGATCGCCGGATAGTTGGCTCGCAAGCCGTTGTCTTTGTGCTTCGGCCATGAGGATCGCGGTGGCGTGGGAGAGGCTCAGCGAGCCGGCGGGGCTGGTGGCCGGGATGTGGGCCAGGCGGTCGCAGTGTTCTCGCACCGCGCCGCTGAGGCCGCGTTTTTCGCCGCCCACCGCCAGGATCGTGGGCAGGGTCATATCCACCTGGTCCATTGGCCGCTTGGCCGCCGCCAGGCAGCCGATCAGTTGCAGGCCGCGCTTACGCAGTTGCAGCAGGGGGGCCACATCTTCCAGTTGCACCAGCGGCATCCGCTCATAGGCCCCGCTGGATGGCCGGGCGATCTCCACCGCGTCCAAGTCCCACAGGTGTTTTTTGATCAGCACGGCATGAACACCCAGCGCCTCGGCCGAACGCAGCACAAACCCCAGATTCCGCGCATCCTCGATCCCCTCCAGCAGCAGCAACAACGGGGGGACGGTGAGTTTGTCCAGCAAGTCCATCAACTCGCAAACCGTCGTTTTGGGTTTGGCCTGCGCCAGCGCCAGTACGCCGCCGTGCGTGCCGCCGTGGGCCAGGGCGCTCAGTTCCTCGGCCGGGGCAAAGCGGCAGGGGATATTCATTTCCTCGGCCAGTTGCACAATTTGCTCAATTTTGTCGGTGTGAATCCCCTGGCGCAGCAGCACCATCTGAAACTTCCGCCGCCGCGCCAACAGCGCGGCCAGCACGGATTGACGACCTTCTAGAAGTTCCATTATTCAATACTTTTCGCGATCGAAGATAATTGGAGGGCGCGAAACGTTAAACGGTCAGTAGTTAGCGCCACAGTGATTGGAGATTGGAGATTGTGGATTGGAGATTGTAGATTGAAGATTGAAGATTGGAGATTGTGGATTGTTGGACGGGCGGAGGAACGCCCTATCGATTGTGGATTGTTGAATGTAGATTGTTGAAAAATGCAAATGCAAATGCAAATGCAACTCTCAATATTCAACACTCCACGCTCAACAATCAACACTCAACTCTCAACATTCAACATTCAACTCTCAACATTCAACATTCAACACTCAACTCTCAACATTCAACACTCAACGCTCAACAATCAACGCTCAACACTCAACACTCAACAATCAACGCTCAACGCTCAACACTCAACACTCCACGCTCAACAATCAACGCTCAACATTCAACAATCAACTGACCACGGACTACTGACTACTGACCACGGACCACTGACCACGGACTACTGACCAGTCAATGTCTCACAATGTCCTGATATGTTACCAGCAGAAACACGCCTAGAATCAGCGCCAGGCCGATCACCTGCGCGATGGATTGGGCCCGCTGGCTCAGTGGCCGGCCTTGGATCTTCTCCAAGATCAAAAAGAGGAACAGTCCGCCATCCACCACCGGAATGGGCAGGAAATTCACTACCGCCAGGTTGGCGCTGATCATCGCCAAAAACCAGATCAGCCAATCGGTGCCGCGAAACGCGAAATGCGCCCCGGCTTTGACGATCCCCACCGGCCCCATCATGTTCTTGTAACTGACCGAACCTTGGAACATGCGGCTGATGGTTACATAAAATTGCAGGATCATTTCCCGCGTTTCGGTTACGCCCCACGCCGCCGCTTCCAGTGGGTTGGAGGTCTTGCGCGGCTCGATTTGATCCTTTAGCAGCGACGCCATTTCCGAGATCATCAGTGGATTGGCGTAGCGCAACGCCGCAATCTCGCTAAGCTGCTGCTGGTTGAGCTTCAGGGAAAATCGCTGCTCGCCGGATTCGCTTTGACCGGTCAAACTGATCGCCTGTCCCGGCGACTGCTTTTGCAAAATATTTCGCAGGTCAAACCAGGAGTTGACCGGCTGGTCGTTGGCGCTGGTGATTTTGGTTCCCTTGGGAATGCCGGCCAGTTCGGCCGGCGAACCGCTGGCGGTCCCGGCCACGATCGCCGCCGGATCATACCAGTCCATCGCCATATCAAATCCCCAGCGCCCGTTGCGCAATTTGACCGTCGGCGCCACGCTGATCGGCCCGACGCTTTTGCCTTCGCGCAAAACGGTGATGCTCACCGGCTGGCCCTGTTCGCCGGCGGCGTTGGTGTACTGCACAAATTCGTCAAAGGTCGGATCCGTGCGCCGGTCCTCGCCGCCGGCGGTGGCGATCGCCAAAATCACATCGTCGGGCATCAGCTTGCCCGCCGCCGGCGAATCGGGGGGAACCATGTGAATCATCGGGCGGGGGATCAACCCGGCCAGATCAAATCCGCCTTCAAATCCCGCCTCCAGCCGCGGCGTCAGCTCCTCCTGGCGCAACTTGCCGTCGGCGGCGCGAATGCCGATAGTCACCGGCTTGCCGTCGGAACTCTGCAATGCCCGGTCGAGTTTGTAATACTCATTGATCTTCACCGGCTGCTGATTAACCGACACAATCACATCCCCCGGCGCGATCGACAGGGTTTGCGCCGGGTAATATTTCGGTGAGCGCGCCTCCTCGGGCAACGTTCCCTCTTTTTCCGTCGCCGCCGCCAGCGAGACCGGCTTGCCGATCCCCAGCGACAAGAGGCTCATGGAATCGCCCTTGCGCCGCTGGGGCATGATGGTGCGGCTCATTTCGCGGCCCTCGGGCGTGCGGATGTAAACCGGGATCGGTTCGCCAGCCGGCACCAGAGCCACATTCAGCGCGATTTTGGTAAAGTCATGCTGCCACTTGTCGTTGAAATAGAGGACGCGATCGCCCACGTGCAACCCGGCCAGCGCCGCCGGTGAGCCGGGGACCACTGCGCCCACCACCGGCGGCGGGGCGTTGTATCCCATCAAAAACAGCACCATGAAGCCGATGGCCGCCAGGATCACATTCATGATCACGCCAGCGGAAACCACCAGCATCCGCGCCCCGATGCTTTTGCGGTTAAAAGCCCGCGGATCATCGGCGGTGGCGCCGGGTTTCATATCATCCTGGCCCAGCATCTTCACGTACCCGCCTAAAGGGATCCAGTTGATGCGATATTCGGTTTCCCCCAATTGCCCGCCAGTGGCGTTTTCCCGGCGCGCTTGATATTCCTTAGCGCTGGAGCCTAGGCGAAACCCCAGCCCCTGGCGCCAGGAAAACAGCGCCTGACCGAAACCCACGGCAAACTGCTCGACGCGGATGCCGACATATTTGGCGGCTAAAAAGTGCCCCAACTCGTGGAAAAAAACCACGAAGCCGAATCCAAAGATCAACAGCGCGATGGCCCAGGTCTGCGAAAGTAATTCCATCATTATTTTTTCCGGTGCTTGGCAAAATCGTTCATCACCCGCTCAGCTTGCCGCCTGGCCCATCGATCTACTTCCATCAGATCGTCCAGCGAGGGCTGGGGCTGAACCGTATGTTGGGCAATTGTAAACTCAACGGTGCGGGAAATCTCCCCAAAGCGGATTTTGCCTTCGCAAAATGCCGCCACCGCCGCTTCATTGGCTCCGTTGAGGACCGCTCCGGCGGTTCCGCCCTGCTTTGCTACGTTGTACGCCACGCCAAGTGCGGCAAATCTCTGAAAATCCGGCGGCGACAAATGCAGAGTATGCAATTTCGACCAGTCCAGCTTGCGGCTGATGCCCGCGGCGCGGTGCGGATAGGTCAAAGCATATTGTATGGGCGTCCGCATATCCGGCTCCGAAAGCTGCGCCATCACCGACCCGTCGATAAATTCCACCAGCGAATGGATGATCGATTCGGGATGGATCATGATCTTCACCCGCTCGGCCGGCAGATCAAATAGCCAGCAGGCCTCGATCAGTTCCAGTGCTTTATTGAACATGGTCGCCGAGTCGATGCTGATTTTATTGCCCATGCGCCAGGTGGGATGATTGAGGGCATCGGCCAGGGTGGCATTTTCAATCTGCTCCGCCGTGGCGCTGCGAAACGGCCCGCCGCTGGCCGTCAGCACCAGATTTTGCACCTCCTGATGCCTGCCGCAGCACAGGGCCTGGAAGATCGCCGAGTGTTCCGAATCCACCGGCAAGATGTCCACCTTTTTTTCCCGCGCCAGTGGAATCAGCAAACTTCCGGCGACCACCAGGGCTTCCTTGTTGGCCAGGGCCAGCTTTTTGCCGCAGCGCACCGCCGCCAGCACCGCCGGCAACCCCGCCGACCCCACGATCGCCGCCAGCACCATGTCGATATCCTGCCGCTGCACCATCTCCACCAGCCCGTCAGCGCCGCCGTACACTTCCACATCGCCGTTTAATTGACCGCGCACGGACGCATATTGCCCCGGATCGGTGATGGCCACCGCCGCCGGGCGATAGCGGGCCGTCTGTTGTAATAATTTTTTGCTTTGCCGATGGGCGCTGATGGCCGCCACGGTCCACGGCGGGCCTAAATGCTCCACCACTTCCAACGCCGCAGCGCCGATGGAGCCAGTGGAGCCGAGAATAGCAATGCGATGTGACATAAAAATAGTCAATCAGCCCGTCGGCTTTCCCATCACACGATGGCAAAGCCGATCCCAATCGCCTGGCTCAACAGTATACGCGCAATAGCCAAGGTGTCCCGTCCGCTGCCGCGGCCGGATCAGCCAAGCAGGTTGGCGAGGACTTTCACCAACCCGTAGGCGACTGCGCCCACAAAGGCCGAGCAGGGAATGGTCAATATCCACGCCAGCACGATCCGCTGGCCCCAGATCCAGCGTACCGAGCGCACGCCTTTGGCCGTGCCCACGCCCAAAATGCCGCCGGTGATGGCGTGGGTGGTGGAGATCGGAATCTTGCCGATGGTGGCACCGATGATGGTTGACGCCGCCGCCAGTTCGGCGCAAAAACCGCCCACCGGTTGCAGCCGCGTGATTCCACTGCCCATGGTCTTGACGATCCGCCAGCCGCCAAACATCGTCCCCAGCGCGATGGCGAAGTGGCAGGACAGAATAATTGGCATCCCCAGCTCATGCTTGATCCAAGGCAAATGAATCGCGCCCCAGTAAGCCCACTCATGGTGCCCCGCGGCCGTCAGCAGCAGCACGATGATGCCCATGGTTTTTTGCGCGTCGTTGCCGCCGTGGCCCAGGCTGTAAATGCCCGCCGAAACCAGTTGCAGCCGCCGAAACAGCACATCCACCTTGTGCGGCGTGGCCCGGCGAAAAATCCAGCTCACCAGGATCATGTTCAGCGAACCGAGGAAAAACCCGATCAGCGGCGACAGAACGATAAACAAAAGCAGTGGCACCCAGCCGCTGAAAATAACCACCGCAAACCCCGCCTTGGCCACCGCCGCCCCGGCCACGCCACTGACCAGCGCGTGCGACGAGCTGGTCGGCAGGGCCAAAAGCCAGGTAATGATGTTCCAGACAATCGCCCCCATCAATCCGCCGAAAACCACATAGACATCGACAAAGTTCACATGCAGCAGTCCCGAACCGATGGTCGCGGCCACGCCGGTGCCGAAGACGAAGGCCGCGATAAAATTGAAAAACGCCGCCCACAAAACCGCCGTCCGCGGGCTGAGTACGCGTGTGGAAACGATGGTGGCAATGGAATTGGCCGCGTCGTGAAAGCCGTTGAGAAAATCAAAAACCAGGGCCACGCCAATGATCAGAAAGATCAGCGCCAGGCTGACGGGAATGGTGGATGCTTGGGCCAGTAAACAATTCATGGTGGCTTGCCAATGGCGGCGGGATTATCAACCGTTTTTCAAAACAATCCGCTCCAGCGTGTTGCCGGCGTCTTCACAACCGTCGATGGCGTCTTCGATCAGGTCGTATAACCCTTTCCACTTGATCACTTCCAGGGTGTCGATCTGCCCGGAAAAAAGCCGGGAAACCGCGGCGTGGTTGTTGTCGTCCCCTTCGTTTTCCAGGCGGTGAATTTCGATGAGTTTATCGCTTAATTGCGAAAGTTTGCGGCTTTGGCGCAGCCGATGCACCGCTTCGGCCAGGGCCACCGCCGCCTGCACCAGCACATCCGTCTGCTTCTGGAACATCGGCTCCATATTTTTGATGTGATACAAGGCAAAGCGCTTGGCCAAAGCATCGACCGCATCGACCACATCATCCAGTTCGCTGACCAGGGTATGAATATCCTCGCGGTCAAAAGGGGTGATGAAAGTGCGGTCCAACCGTTCCAGGGCCGCGTGCGCCAGTTCATCGGCCTCATGCTCCTCGCGGCGGATCAATTGCATATCGGCTTGGATTTCCGGGAAATTCTTGGCCAGCCGCCGCAGGTGTTCGCAGGTGGAAACCATGTGGCGCGACAAACCTTCAAATAGATCGAAAAATACCGTGTCCTTGGGAAGCAGATTGAACATTCACTCTCCACAGCTCGATCACCGCGATCGAAGATGCGGATTGTAAACAGCCCAGCCCCCGACGCAAGCGGCGGGTTCATCCAATGCTCATGACTGGCGGGTGTAGATGGGGTAGCGGATAAGCTGGTCGCCCGTGGGCATGTCATCTCCACGGCCCGCCCGGAGCCCAGTTCATGGCGAAATCCTTCCCCGCCGCAAGCGCCGTCAGCGGCGGCTCCAGGAAGGCGCGAATCTGCGGCACGACAGTGGTCAGATCAGCGGGCAGTTCGGAGTCGCGATGAGTTCGAGTAAAAGCATTCCACTGGGTTGTTTTGGCGTGATCAACGACAATTAAAATTCCCCGTCAGCGACAATTAGAATTCCCCGGTTGAACGGGGATTCGGCGGCGATGTTTTGAACTCAAACAAAAGGGGTTCAAGGCATGGATACCGACCGCCAGGTAAGGGGTGAATAAAAGGGGACATCCCACATTCCGGTTATTCTCGGGCGCATAATGTGGGATGTCCCCTTTTGGATGTCTTCCGCGACAACTTAAGGGGGCGGTAAACAGTTACGCCCAGAGGCTATTCACGTCCCCGTTCCATTGCTCATCGGATAGCATGACAGTTCTATTTCTGTACAACGTTAATTTGTTGACAGCGACTAAGCGCCACGATCGCGACGATCGCGCCGAGCCCGATAGATGCCCAGAGGCCCGCGGGACGGTTCATCCACTCCATTCCGTCCAGAAGCAGCCACCCGCCTCGAAACACCAGGACTGAAGCAAAAATGAGCACCATCTCCCAGAACACAAGATACAGTCTATTCTTCATAATCTTTCACGCCTTTGTTCAAGCCGGCGAACTCCACCTGCCGCCGGTTTTGGTGCATAGATTATACTGTAGAGCAATTTACCCGCAGTGATCACGGGTAGAAAGACATGACCGGATCTCGTGGATGTAAGGATGTCAAGCGATGAAACTCATTAGTTTACACGCTGGTTGGATGGCCCTGATGCTGGTGCTCGTCTCTTGTTCCATCGGGATTGCCGATGTCCCCACCTTATCGATACCGTTTTGCTTCCGTAAACACTCCTTCACGCGAGTTGAATCGATCGAGGCCCCGACGGTCAACGCGTTCGGGCCCTTTCTTTGGGCTTGTGCCGAAGCGCGCCGCCAAGGCTTCTGCCGTGAGACCGCAGGCAGCCGGTGCGAAAAGGTTGTCGGGCCGCCCGCAGTCGCCGACCGTTGCTGCGGAGTACGCCAGACTATATTTTAGGGAGCGGTCTGATAGAGAACCCGCGTGCCCGCGACGCTCACTAGGAGATGATATGTTCGACCTGACTCCACTGTTCACCTTGGCCGAAGCCGGCGGCGACATGAAGTTCGTCGCCTATGGACTTTTCCTTCTTCTGGTCATCGGGTTCCTGGTGCTGGACCTGGGCGTGTTCCACCGCGAGGCCCACGAGGTCCACATGAAGGAGGCCGTCACCTGGAGCGTGGTCTGGCTCACCATCGGATCGTCCTTCACGGCGTTTATCTACTTCGCCTACGAACAGCACTGGCTGGGCTTGGGACTGAATACCCGGATCTTCAACCCCGCCGCGGCCCTCGACGCCAGCCAACCCTTGATGGTCTACGGGGAGGTCCGCGGGTCCACCGCGGCGGTGCAGTACCTTACCGGCTACGTGGTCGAGAAATCGCTGGCGATGGACAACATCTTCGTCATCGCCATCCTCTTTGGGTTCTTCGCCATCCCCAATAAGTACCAGCACCGCGTGCTCTTCTGGGGCATCATCGGTGCCCTGGTAATGCGCGGGGGGATGATCGGCATCGGCGGCGAGTTGATCATGGCCTACCAGTGGATACTGATCATCTTCGGGGTGTTTTTGCTGCTGACGGCGCTCAAGATGGTGGTGATAAGAAGCGAGAGCGATCCATCGCGCAATCCCATCGTGCGTCTGGTTACCAAGTTCTACCCCGTGACGACGTTCTTCGACGGCCAGCGGTTCTTCACACACCGGACGCTGCCGCCCACCTACACCCCAGACCCGCGCACCGGGAAACTGGTGCAGGACCCGCCTCCGCCGGGCACGCTCTCCAAAAAGCTGTTCGTCACGCCGCTGCTCTTGGCGCTGATCATGGTGGAGATAACCGACCTGGTCTTCGCGGTGGACTCAATCCCGGCGATCTTCGCGATCACGCCCGATACGTTCATCGTGTTCACGAGCAACATCTTCGCGATCCTGGGCCTGCGGGCGCTGTACTTCTGCCTGGCGGCCTTGATCGCGCGGTTCCGCTTCCTCAAGCCGGCGCTGATCCTGATCCTGGCGTTCGTCGGAGTGAAGTTGCTGCTGCTGAGTCTGCCGCCGTACCTGGACGTGGTAGGCTTGGTGAAACGCCAGTCGGTCAAGATCGACCCGTTTGTGTCGCTGGGGGTCGTGGTGGTGATCTTGGTACTCGCGACGGTCGCGTCGATCTTGTGGCCGCGACGAAACGATACGGCAACATCAAAGGCGTGAAGATGGTGAGGTCTGATCCGGCACCAATATCTGTCACCTTCGACAACGGCCGCAAGGTGGTCACGGGCGACATCACCCGACGCGGCGACGAGGATGATCGGTTTCCGCTGCGGATGTACATTCTCTGCCCCCAGGGACTAAAATGGGGACTAAAACGGGGACGCAGCTAGTGGGATGGGGGACTACAATCTGCGTAATCGCCCGACTAAAAAACGGGGACGCAGCTAGTGGTTCTAATATCACAAGCTGCGACCCCGTCCCGTTTCCAATAGGGGAGGAAAAAAACGGGGACGCAGCTAGTGGGATGGGGGACTAGAATCTGCGTAAGCGCCCGGGGGGCGTGAGTGGCGTTGCAGGCAGAAAGGCCTCGTGATACCGTGATTTAGCTGGAAATCGGTTCAAGCGTAGGTCGGGTTAGGCGGAAGCGGACAGCCTGCCTTTGCCGGAATATACAGTCTGTCCAATCATTGTTGGGCTGACAAGAATGCAATGATGAATGAATATCAATGATTAACTTATCGCAAATGGTCGTAAATAATTTCATCCACTTACGAAACAATCAAAAAACTTAACCTCTATTCCGTTAGGCCGGTCAATGAAATATCTAATAGTCGTAGCAGCAATGCTGTCAGTAATAATGATCTCATGTGCACGCGCGCCTCAAGTCAAAACGGTCATTACCGTCAATAAACAAACCGAGTGGATGAAACGACATTTCAATCAAGGGACCGACAAAATAACTTTGATTGAAGGTGGAATCTCGGTCAGGGGGAATTGCAATGTGTATTTATTTGGATGTAAAGATCACAAACTATTAATCGGTGTTCCCTATGGTATTGCCGATGACCATTCTAATACAAGATACATGGTGAGGAAAATGTCTGGTGAAACCATCACTGTATTTTACGAGACTGAGTTCAATCACACTTCATTTGGAAAATATCTAATCGAAAAAGACTCAGGAACATTTGAAGTTGTGGTAAAATAATTGCTCTTATAAAGTCAGCTCAACCAGGCGATGCGCCGGAGCCGGCTTGGCGGGCCCGGGGATCACTGTCGTTGGCCAGCAATGTAGAGGAACAGGAAACCCATGAATCCGAAGATCACGATCAGGAGCGAGACCGATGTCGATGTGAACGCGATAACCGAGGTGACGGTCGCCGCGTTTATGAACCTGGAGATCAGCAACCACACGGAGCAGTTCATCATCGCGGCACTACGCGATGCCAAGGCCCTCACGATATCGCTCGTTGCAGAAGTGGCTGGCCAGGTGATAGGGCACATTGCCTTCTCTGCCGTAACCATTTCGGACGGCACGCAGAACTGGTACGGCCTTGGACCTGTCGCGGTGTTGCCGGCGTACCAGCGGCAGGGCATTGGCAAAGCCCTGATACGGGAAGGACAGTCACGGCTGAAAGATATGAACGCTCAAGGATGTTGTCTCGTGGGACACCCGGATTACTACAGGAAATTCGGGTTCAAAAACACGTCGGGACTTGTGCATGAGGGCGTGCCACAGGAAGTCTTTTTCGCGCTGTCTTTCCACGGGCGTACTCCGCGGGGCACCGTCGTGTTCCACGAAGGATTCAAAGCAGATGGCCAACCAGACGGTGCCGCAAACCGGAGCCAACCGGTTCAACTTGAGACAAATTCAACATCATTGCCGACTGGCTCCGGTCGCTGACCTCTGCGTTAGGGCGAACCGATCATGTGATTTACCTTCCTCTTCACGATCTCGCTACTAACGTTCTGCTTCGGGTGTGAAAACATCGGCGTCACGTACCTGACAATCGAAGCGCCATCGGGTGGCTTGAATCGGCCAGCAATTGCAATTCCAGTTGACACATCGGCAGTGGATGACTTCACAGAGGTGAGCATGAAAGTATCAACATGGAAAATTGAACGTCATATTGGGTTCAGTCGCCCCGTTCGAATTGTCGTCCTTCCGTACGATCCGATGCACCCTGCTCCCTCAACGGCGCCCTAACCACCCGCCGCAGTTGACGAGTACGCGTGCGTTGGAAGTTTTCATCGAGCCTTGCGCGGTTCTTCCCCGCACGCGACTCGCAACTGCGCGGCAGGTCGTTATGCGGCTACGTTCCCTCTGAAGGAGATCGTTATGAAAGCGGCAATTACGCTCATCACCATCATCTGCGGCACGCTGATGCTTTTGTCCCCATTGTTTGGTCCGAGGGATATTCACCCTGACTATTACATGTGGCTTCAGATTGCCGGCATCGGGACGAGCATCGCGGGCATGGTTATGGCCTTCATCGTCATCGGGCAAGCCGGTAGTGTGGTAGTGCGCCCGCAACCCACCGCCGCATAACCACCCGCCGCGGTGGACCAGCCCCGGCGTTGGGGCCGCTTTGGCCGAAACGTCCCGGCCGCCCCGGCCACTGAACGGATTGGCGTTAGGTCGCCTGGCGGCAGCGTTCGGTGGGAAGAAAGGATAACATTAGCTCCGGATGCCAGGTGTGCATCCTAGGCGCGGCGGCGGTTATCAAAAAAGACGAAAAAGGAAGCCACCCAACCCTCCCCCACGACTACGTGGGAGAGGGCATTGAAATGGGACGTTGCCGATCTGGACATAAATAGAAACAGCGCGCCCGTGGGAGTACATGGGAGAGGCCGTGAAAAGCGCTCTATGCGATTGCCCCGCATCATGGGGATGACAGGGGCGTTTTTTTTGTGGTGCGCCGCGCGGCGAAGTGTTACTATGCACCATAGCGGGCATGGATTTCCATGCCCAGCGGCGTTGTGCCGCGTCCCGAGCCTTTGATGCCTCCGCGCATGACAGGCTCCCTGCGATGTTAATTGGGAGCGATCATGAATATTCTACTGATTTACCCGGAATTTCCCGACACTTTCTGGAGCTTCAAGCATGCCCTGAAGTTCGTGCGCAAACGCGCCGCCCTGCCGCCGCTGGGCTTGCTGACTGTGGCGGCCATGATGCCGGAGGATTGGAATAAGCGGCTGGTGGATCTGAACGTGCGCCCGCTGCGAAACGAGGATCTGGCCTGGGCGGACTATGCGTTTGTCAGTGCCATGACCATACAGAAGGCATCGGCCCTGACGGTGATCCAGCGCTGCCACGCGGCGGGGGTGAAGATCGTGGCCGGCGGGCCGCTGTTCGCCTACGAAGCCATTGATTTTCCTGAAATCGACCACCTGGTGCTGGGCGAGGCGGAACTGGCGCTTCCCCCGCTGCTGGCCGACCTGGCCGGCGGGCGGGTCAAGCCCGTCTATCGGGCCAAGCAGTTCGCCGATGTGAAAACCACGCCCATTCCCCTGTGGCATCTGGCCGACCTGAAACGCTATGCCACCGTGGGCGTGCAACTGACGCGCGGCTGCCCGTTCGCCTGCGAGTTTTGCAACGTTACCTCGCTGTTTGGCCGCACCTGGCGCTGCAAGGGCGTCGAGCAGTTGCTGGCGGAATTGACCGCCCTGCGCCAGGCCGGATGGCGCGGCCCCGTCTTTTTCGTGGATGACAACCTGATCGGCAATCCCAAGTTCCTCAGGGACCAGTTTTTGCCGGCACTGATCCAGTGGCAGGGCACCAACCAACCGTTTTCTTTCAACACGCAGGTCTCGATCAATCTGGCCGACGATGAGCAACTGCTGCGCCTGATGGCCAAGGCCGGATTCGATACCGTCTTTATCGGCATCGAAACCCCCGACGAGCTGGGGCTGGCCGAATGCCACAAGACCCAGAACCGCCGCCGCGACATGATCGCCGACGTGCGCCGCATCCAGCAGGCGGGCATGGAGGTGCAAGGCGGATTCATCGTCGGCTTTGACTGCGACACCCCTTCGATCTTCCAGCGGCAAATCGATTTTATCCAGAACAGCGGCATCGTTACCGCCATGGTGGGAATGCTCCAGGCCCCTCCGGGAACCAAGTTGTACGAGCGGCTCTTCCAGGCCGGCCGCCTGCGCGGGCACAGCAGCGGCGACAACGCCGACGGCTCGACCAACATCATCCCCAACATGGGAATCGAAGCCCTGCATGAAGGCTACAAGCGAATTCTGCGGCACATCTACGCCCCCAAGCCCTATTATCAGCGGGTGCGCACGCTGCTGCGCCATTACAAGCGGCCGACCATCGCCACGCCGACCGATCGCTACGCTCTGCTGGCCATATTCACTTCCCTCTACCGCCTGGGCATCCTGGGCCGCGAGCGCGGGCAATATTGGAAACTGATGCTCTGGACGCTGCTGCGCCGTCCACGCATGATGCCCGCGGCGATCAGGCTGGCGATCACCGGCTACCACTATCGCAAGGTGTGCCAGTTGCATATTGAGTAAAATGCGTAACTGTTCACCGCTCCGGGGAAGAAAAAGGAAGCACCCACCCAACCCTCCCCCACGAGTACGTGGGAGAGGGCAAAGAAAAAGAAGCTCGCCTGCGCGCGGGAGAGCAATTATCCCCTCGCCCATGTACTCATGGGAGAGGAGGCCCCCGCCCAACCCTTCCCCCGGATTACCGGGAGATGGCATTAAATAATAATCCCCTCGCGCTGTACTCATGGGCGAGCAAGCCCCCGCCCAAGCAACCCCCGGATTACCGGGAGCTGGC